>NZ_JAKJSO010000008.1:0-622826 GCF_050337045.1 Photobacterium kagoshimensis
GTTTTTTATTGGGATTATATTTAATGGGTAAGGCTCTAGTAGTTGCATTACAATCTGGTTAATTCTGTAATAACTGCGAAGCTATTGCTTGATCAACAGTATACTCATATTCGTCAACGCCAGTTTGTTCATATACGTCATGCTCATCTAAAAAATAGTTGCTATATTAATGTCGTTGGTCCTGATTTTAATAACTCCGTTTTAATTCCCAGTGAATGCAAAGGTTAACGCACCAGATGCGTTAATAGCATTAGGTAATTAATCTCAATACCGTGTTAACCCTTCTAGGGTTATTATGGCAAAAAGTTAAAGTGGGTTGAATTTATTGCTAATAAATAGACTGCCGTATATGCAGTCTATTTTTTTGTTGCCATTTTTAATTGCGCATTTCGAATGATGATTCATCAAGAAACATATTTGACTTTATGTTTTCTGTAAATTTATCTGCTCTCGCTTTAATGTTATCTATGTTGTAATCTATTTTTTTATTGTCTGTTTGAATATTTATTTCATCGCTAATTATATATTCTATGTTTGATTTAAGAATAAATTCATCATGGTTTTTGTTGAGGTTTTCTTCAATAAACATATAATATATAGCTTTGGTTTTATCTTTAATAACACCTTGTGATCCATCAGTGTATGCTATAGATAATGTAGCAGCTGCTCGTGAATAACCTAAGTTAATTGCTTTAAAACACCATTCTAATCTCTCATCTAAGCTTAATATGTTCTTATAATAAAATAAGCTTGTCATAGCTGGTGCATATCCATGATTAGCTGCTGTTAATAAGTGTTTATATCTTGTTTCTTTAGAACTTAACAAGCTTATTGTTCTTGTCAATGTGTATCCACCTAAAGGTATTGCTTTTTCAAATAGCTTATTGTATCTATACTGATTATAGAATGGAATTATTTGCCATAAAGGTGACTCTCTGAGTAATAACATACTCATGGCTTTACCGCTTCCATTCGCTGCTTGTTTATTCCAAATTGATATGGCCTTATCTTCCCATGCCTGATCACAAGGCCAGCTTAAATAGCTACACGGACTGCCATCTCTAGGCACAAGTCTATCCATTGCCCAAGGATTCCCCTTTTTCGCTGCTTTTAAGAATGTATGACCAGCTTCAAACATTTTATCTGTTCGATACTGTGATGCGCCAAGCCAATATGTTGCTTCTATATCGCCACTGTTAGATAGAGACTCAAAAATAGGCATTGCTTGCTTATATTCTCTCTGATTGAATAGTTCAATACCATCGCTCAAAGTATTTGCTCCAGCTGAAAGAGAATAAAATGTAGTTATAAATGCTAAATATTTAAAGGAGTAGGTCATGTGTCCCCCAATCAATTTCTTTGTAACCTAGTTTATAAGCATGTGATACTTTTATGTAGTCTTCTCTGTTTAATGTGACGTAATCAATGATGGACTGTTTGGAATATCCTCTCGTTCGTGATGGAATATAGAATAGGGTCATTTTAGTTGTACCTATTTCTAAGAGTGATAAAAATCTACCGAAGCAACTTTTAGCTTGCCTTAAATATAAGTCACGTTCATTTGGATTATCGAATGAATTATAGTTCTCTTCTTTTCCTCTTAAGAAAAAAAGGTGAAGTTCGATTAAATTTATTTTGTAAAATGTCCACTTTTCATTACTATCTAAATTTTTATTGCTGTTCATGCGTTGCACTGCATTTTCAAATTTCCTTATTCCAGATTCTCTTTTTCCATGCAGTATTTCTCTCAGTATTAATAGAATTGCATTTCGTTGTGAGTTGTTTTTATCAGCAGATATTCTCACTTCTTCAATATCTCTTTTACCTAGTTTCCACATGTTAGGCTCTTGATATACTATAAGCGAAGTTAATAGCTTAGATAATGTTTCTGCTGGCATGTTTTTTATCCATGCCTTATTCTTCTTATATTCCTCTTTGTTTATGAATTCAGCAATAAGATGTGAATTCCTTTCTCTCATAGATTCTCTATCTAATTCTAAAAGCATGTTATATGGCATTTTTGCGACTTCTGCAAAAGTGAACCCAAACGAAATAGATATTGCTATAATTGTGTTAAATAAGCTAAATGAACTGATACCATCTACTTCTTCTTCATCAAAGAAGGCGAAACGGTGAAAGTCATCTCTGCTCATCAATTCCATTAGCGCAATGAAAAGATCATCTATAGCATCGAAATTAACTTCAGTTGAAATCTTACCACCAAGTCCAACACCTTTAGTTAAGCCTAGATTAAATATAAAAATCAATTTTCTATTATGAACTGCGATTTTAAAAAATAACTCGCAACCGACACCCATGGTCGCTCTTACACCAGCACCAGCTTTTATTATGTTAGTAGCGGCTGTATTTTCATCTTTCTGCCAATTAAAGGCTGCTTCTAAACATCCACCAACTTCAATACCAGCAAAAGTCTTCGTATGAGTTGCAAAACCGGATCTTAGTTCCTTTCTATTCATTGTCTGATTTCGAGCTATAACTTCGGTGAAACTGGTATCAATGCTGTCGCTTCCACGTACACCAAGTTTACCATCTCGCCTGTCATTTATTGTGAGCTCTGAGCTGAGGTGTACACTGGCTGCGATAGCGCCATATATTTTGCCAGTAAAGACAAATGTAAATAGACCAAGTGAAACTTCTGCTTTTTCAAAACTTCCGTCTGGCTTTCTTTTTAAGTATGGAACCATAAACTCACTTTTTTCTTTATCTGGAAAAGTAAGCTTTAATTCTTGTGTAGCTGTCGCTAAATTTACCCCTGTTTTGTAATCCGCTTTGACTCTTAAAGAGGCAGTACTCGGCCCAAATAAATCATTATCTGCTGCTACTGACCCTTCTGAAACAAAACGAAAAAATTGTGCGCCACCATTCGTTTCATATTGACCTTTTACACCAAAAAGATCGAACTCATCTTTTGTCCAAGGAAAAAGAGTGTTTTCTGGGATGTTATCTGGCCCTATGTATGCGCTATTTTCAGCAAATTTGAATTCATAATATTTAACTTCGTTGTTATTTTTAATTTTATTTACTAATTGAGCTGAGTCACTAGCAATTCTGCCATCTCCAGTTGCACCACCTGCTGATGGCACTTCATACTTTTTGCTGCAACCTTTGTTTTTCGATTTGTTATCACTTAGTATAGGGCAATTACTTCTAATAAATAGCCTTGATAAACAGTCAGATGCAAGGGAACATTCGACTATAGATATATCATTATTACCTGAATCAGGTAATATGTTATTGTTTAGGTTTATCGGTAGCCATGATTTTAGATTTAGAATAACATTGTTAGGAAGTTTTTGTTGAATAACACCATTGTATGAAGGTGAGTAATTATGAATTGCATACTCTAACAGTGGCGATTCTTTTTTTAGTTCAATTGTTTTTTTTATATTTTTTATGTCTTCATCAAGAATTGATACATATAAAAATATTTTCCTTATATGCTGAATGTAGTCTTGATTTTTTTCAATTATGGTGCTGAATTCTTTAATTCTAATAACGATGGTCTTTAATATAATAAGTCTTAGAGCATAAATAGAATAATACCCTAATTGGATTTCATTTGAATGGACCATTTTTTCCAGAAACTCAAGTAAAATGCTGATGGTTGAGTTTTCTTTGAGTGCTATATCCCTGAATTGTTCAACTTCTTTATGACCGGAAAATAATTCTTTTTCATTAAGTATTTGTTCTAAAAGCACRAAGCCATTACTGTTTATGTTCTTTAAGCATTCGATGAATTTTGCTTCATGACTTTTAATACCGCTACTTTTAAGTAATAGAGTAAATCTAATTCCAACGTTTTTACTTAAAAGACTTGTTGCATTTGGATGAATACGATCTTTCCATTTGCTATAAAATTTATTTGCTTTATATAAATCAATTATTTTTGACTCATGGTTTAATCCACTTTCATCTAATTCAATATTCAATCCAACTTTGTTTTTATATTTTAGTAACTTACTGAGGCTTTTTTCTACATTAAGTTGTCGTTTGGATGTGTAATAGCCTCCAGCACTAGAAAATTGATAGGTGTCATCACTATTCCCTATGAAAATTTTAGTTGCATTTGTTTTTGCTTTGTTTTCAAATTCTTTAATTTTTTCAGCAATCTGTCTTTTTATTATTTGTTGAAGGTTTATGATTTTATTTTTATTTTTTGTGTTTGCTCTTAAAATTTGTTCTCTTTTATTCGCTATTATTGCGCCATTATATGTTGCTACAAATTTGGTGTCTTTATCTCCAAACTCTTGCTCAATCTTTGATAAATCTATTTTGTGTTTTGCATTTATGCTTTTTGTATTTTCGTTGGCATCAATTATGCCTATAGATTCATCATTAAATGGAATATCTAGTAGCTCTTGATAGATTACCATTTCAAGCCATTTTTCTTTTAAAAGAGCTCTCTTGTAATTTATCTTGTCTCCGCGCTCTAGGAATCTTTCGTGAACAACGCTATTATATTTATCTAAAATTCCAAGCTTGGAAAAATTTTTCAACCTTGTTTCTTTATCACCAATATTGGCATCTCTACATAATTTGCTTTCTTGAAGTACACATTTTTTACCTTCTTCTGTAAGAAGTAAATATTCGGATTTTCCGCTATTAGGGTGTTCTGGAATGTAAAGCGCATCAACAATTAGTTTTTCCTTTGCTTCACATAAAGCGGATGATAGGTATTTGTCATTAAGCTCTGGAGATGCGTCTCTTTTATCCACTTTATGATCGGGTAGTTTTGATGTTACGATTGTATTTCCATCAAAAATAGAATCAATGTTTTTTATTTGCTGGCTGTTCAATGATTGAAGATTACTGACTGAAGTATTGAATTTTAGAGCAAGTTCACTAAGTGTATCTCCTTTTTGAATTATGTAAGTGTTTTTCAAAATATCAGCTCCTTGATCATTTCTGGGCTAAAGCAATTTCTTGTATTTGAGTTTGTTATATCTATTTTAAATATAAGGTTTTTATTGATTTTGTTTGAAGCGTTTTTCGATATATAAATACGGTTTGCGTAGCAAGTAAAGTGAGTTATTATATCTTCAGTCAATTTGCTTAGCGCTTTATATAATGCTTTAGGTGAATAGTATCTGACTAAATATAATTTGCCATCATTACTGTAAGTAGTAATGTTATTCTTAAATTGTTCAATTACTTCCTGATGGGGGGTATCTACATATTGATAGATTATTCCGCTATTACCCCAAGTTTCATTGTGGTTCCATTTTTCCCATATATAGCAATCTGGTGTAACTTTTATCCAAAGTGGACTTAATGTTATTTGTGAAGCCCATTCTGTGCCAGAATAAAGGGAACCATACTCATAGTTATATTTCTCAAGAATAGGCTCAATATTCCCTATTCTAATGGAGTCGATTATTAAATAATAATTAGCCTGTTTCATTTATTTACACTTACATTCTTTATTAGGACAACTACCGTCATTTTTCTTCTGACATATCTCCGTAAGTGGAATATCATTTGCGGCTATAGCTTCAAGGTGAGCAGTCATTTCGGGAGTAGGTATGGTGGCTAGAGCTTGCGGGTCACTTGTTTCGCCATAACCGTTATTATTACCTCCAGCTGGGCCGCTACATTGTTCACCGATGAGCACAGTTCCATTACCTGCAATAATTTTACCACCGTGTGAGGTTGAATCGCCCATGCGTGCGGCTGGTTTACCATTAATGAATACACCTGATGATCCTGATGAAATGCTATCTGGTGGACCGATACATACAAGTTTGTCACCTTTACGTGCAGCTGGCATTCCACCTATAAATACGTTTGGTGAACCCACAGCTACGGGCCCACCGACGTGAGGGATTTTCCCAGTACGATCAGGGCATGTATGATAACAGCCAATAAATGCGGCGGGTTTACCCAAAGTAAGCCTCTTTCATTAAATAATAACGATTTAAACAATTATAAAATTTTATCAATCTAATGGAGGGCTAACAATTTTGCAGTGAGGGATTTTTAATAATAAGATTATTTTATGGATTTATATCGCAAATTTTTGAAATGTGTAATTAACAAGAAAGGTAATTAAAATAATTGAAGTTCTATAGTATAGATATCAATAATCACCTTCCATGGTGATATTGTTTAGATCTATTGTTTATTTAGCTTTTATTATATTGGTCCACATCAAATAGCTTATCGCGGATTGCCCAGAAACGACCGCTCTTCCTGGCGATAATGATTTCAGGTGGGCGCAATCTGTGTTCATTACTCGCGACTTTTGTTGGTGCTGTATCAGTAAAAGGGCGGTGCCTATCGACTAAATGTGGATTAATGAATTTTTTCAAAAAAGTTTCTTTTTGGCCTTTATTTGAAAGTGTCCAAATTTCACTGATCTCAGACCCTTCATCGCCAATATAAATAACTTTAAGCTGGGGTTTACCGAACTTATTCTTTCCTGGCTCTAAGCGCAAATCATGGCATTTCATGATCATGGCATCTTTAAGTTTTAATGCATCACGCAGTTTTTTATCAGGATCTACCATAACCGCATCGCAAAGGTGGCAACGCCTTGCAGCAATATCATTATCTGCACCACATTCTTCACAGTATTTGGCGCGGAAGCGGTAGCCACATTCTTCGCGCTCGCCTGTTTCGTCGTCTTCAAAATAGCCTTGGCAGCGACGGCCATAGTGTTCAATCAAAAAACCAGCAGGGTCTAGCTTACCCCAAAAGCTGTTTTTAAAACCGCAGGCAGGGCAGGGAACCATGATGACTTCACTATCACTGTTTGGCTTGGGATCACCAACATCAGGTTGAAATAAGTCGTAGCAGTTGCCAGCGTACTCTAAAACGAGGCATTCCTTTTTTCCTTCAAATAAGCGAAGACCACGCCCGACAATTTGTTGATACAAGCTAATTGACTCGGTTGGCCGCAAAATAGCGATTAAGTCGACATGTGGTGCATCGAACCCTGTTGTCAGTACAGACACATTTACAAGATACTTTATTTCTTGTTGTTTAAAAGCCGTGATAATACGGTCGCGTTCTTCGATGGGGGTATCACCCACAACCAGCGCTGCGTTTTCATTGGCAAGGTAACCCATGATCTCTTTGGCATGATTAACCGTTGATGCGAAGATCATGATACCGCGACGATCTTTAGCATATTCAATAACTTGATCTATGATCATCGGGGTAGCACGTGCTGATTTCTCAATAACGCTATCGAGGTCGGCTTCTTTGTAATGGCCGTTCGCGGAAGGTGTTAGACTTGAAAAGTCATAGCCCATTACAGCCATATCCATCATCTTAGGTTCGGTTAAGAAGCCTTCATCGAGTAGGTAACGAATAGGCAGTTCAAAGATACAGTCGCGGAAAAAGCGGTCTTGCTCGGTACGGACTTGACCACGAGTATGGTATTTGTAAATCCAGCCCATGCCGAGTCGATAAGGTGTTGCCGTTAACCCAAGGATCTTAATCCCTGGGTTAATGTTTTGAAGGTGGCTAATGGCTTTTCGGTATGCGCTGTTTTCATCTTCAGGCACGCGATGACATTCATCGATAACAAGCAGTGAAAATTCATTTTTAAACGCATCTAAGCTATTTGCCATTGATTGCACAGAGGCAAAGACAACTTGCTGATCGGTCTCTTTTCGACCAAGGCCCGCTGAAAAGATAGAGGCTTTAAGACCATAGCTTTCATACTTAGCATGGTTTTGTTCTACTAATTCTTTTACGTGGGTAAGCACTAATACACGTCCACGAGCGATACGTGCAAGTTCAGCAACCACAAGGCTTTTACCTGCGCCTGTAGGTAAAGTGAGCACTGCGGGTGTTGAGTGTTTGCGAAAGTAATGGATGGTCGCTTTGACACTGTCTTGCTGGTAGGGGCGAAGGGTGTACATGTGGAATGGCTGCCAGTATGAAGAAACGCAGCGAGTGTAACATAGGTCCACTGTATAGATGAACAGTGAACCTAAGATGATTTACGATGCAATATGCAAAGAGATTTCTTCTTGCTTGATAGATTTCGTCATCATGCAGAATTGGCGACGTGGGATAAATCCTTGCTTTTCATAGAAGCTGCGTGCGCCTGCATTGCCGATATTCACTTCTAGCGATAGGGCTTTAACACCATTTTGCGAAAGATGTTGTTCTATTTGAGGAAGCAATTGTGTGCCAATTCCTTGTTGGCGCCATTCTGGCTTCAAATAAAATTGATCGATTAAGCCAACTCGTCCGCCATGTTCAAGGCTAAAGCTGTAACTAATAATGATATGACCGACCAGCATTTTGTTACCAGCTTCGTCAGCTTCAATACACCAAGCTTGACCGAGTTCGGGTGTGGTAAGTAGCTGTTGTATAGCTTGTTGAGTTTGCTCTACTTTTTGAGGAAGAGCTTCATAATCAAATAATTCCTCTACTAAATTCAGTAGTTTATCAATAGATGACGTGTTTGGCGCAACAAGAGAGATGTTCATAGTCTGACCTTCATTGTTAGGCGTTCTGCTTGTAGTTATACGCGAATTATTAAGGTAAAGGTTACTCTTTTATGACCAATAAATGTCATGAATGTTCTATTTTTTGATGTGTATATCAAAGCTAAGAATATTCTTGCTTATATCAAACGTAGCGTATATCGAGTGAGTTCACACTGAAACAGATGCCGATATCGATAAGTTTTTGATGCAAGTTATAGTCCAGCTTTCTATAATGGCAGCCCATTTTGTAACACGCGGAGCCACCAATGAGGCTGGATAAATTTCTTGGTACGACATTAGGTATTACACGTCGAGAAGCCGGTAAACTACTTAGAGATAAAATGATTGAAGTGAACGGCGCTGTCGTTAAGAGTGCTTCGATGCAAATTACCGACGATTGCGATGTGGAGTTTAATGGTCGCTCATTGGCGTTAACGGGTCCTCAGTACTACATGCTTAACAAACCAGAAGGTTTTGTGTGTTCACATGTTGATGATCACAACCCAACTGTGTTTGTACTGTTAGATATTGTAAGCCCCGAGAAACTGCATGTTGCGGGGCGTTTAGATGGTGATACCACTGGCCTTGTGCTGTTGACTGACGATGGTCAATGGTCACATCGTATTACGTCACCGCGACGTGTGTGTGAGAAAACATATTACGTCGAAGTTGCAGATCCACTTGAAGAGTCTGCCATTGAGTTATTTGCAAACGGTGTTGAATTACGCGGTGAGAAAGACCTTACACGTCCAGCGAAGCTGGAGATTGTTGGTGAGCGTGAAGCGTTCATTACGATTACTGAAGGTAAGTACCACCAAGTGAAACGCATGTTTGCTGCGATTGGTAATAAGGTTGAAGCGCTGCACCGTGATCGCATTGGTGCAGTTGAACTGGATGAAGATCTAGAGCCTGGTGAATACCGTAAGCTGACAGCTGAAGAAATCGAGTCATTCAACAAATAAATCTCGCATTAATTGAGTACATAATTCGTATAATGCGTTAAGCCTTCATCCATCTTTATTGATGGGTGGGGGCTTTTTTATATCGAGCTGTTTTTTACTTAGCCTAAAATAAGAAATGTACTCTTTCTTATAAAGAAAGAGTAATCCTGTAAATATATCGTACAATAGAGAGTTCGCTGATATTTATGCATTGAAAGAGACGGTATGACCAAAGAAGAAACTCAAAAGCTTAGCTTTATGCTGATACTTATCTTAGGCGCAATTTCTGCCTTAACGCCATTGGCGATAGATATGTATCTTCCTGCCATGCCTACAATTGCCCGCGATTTGGCTGTGTCACCTAGCCTAGTCCAGAGCACATTAACGGCGTATACCGCAGGCTTTGCTATTGGTCAGTTACTACATGGTCCATTGGCCGATAGCTATGGACGCAAACCAATCATTATTATCGGTACTATTTTATTTGGTATTGCCGCGGTATTTAGTGCATTAAGTCAGAATATTGTGGAATTGACTTGGATCCGTGCTGCGCAAGGTTTTGCTGGCGCATCTGCCGCTGTGATTGTACAGGCGCTAGTTCGTGATATGTTCGAGCGTGAAGAGTTTGCCCGTACCATGTCTTTTATCACCTTGGTGATGACTGTCGCACCTCTAGCGGCACCTATGATAGGTGGTCACATTGCCGTTTGGTTTGGTTGGCGTGCCATTTTTTGGGTGTTGGCTATTTTTGCGGTGGTAGTATTGCTTGCCGTTGTTTCTAAAATTCCTGAAACGCTACCGAAAGAAAAGCGGTTACCTTTTCACCTCGGCTCAACATTACGAAATTACGCCCGATTATTAACGAATAAAACTGCGGTAGGGCTTATTTTTTGTAGTGGCTTTTCGTTTGCGGGCATGTTTACTTTTTTGACGGTTGGTTCGTTTGTATATATCGATCTCTATCATGTCAGCACTCAAAACTTCGGCTACTTATTTGGCCTTAACGTTGTTTGCCTTATCTTGATGACCAGCATTAATGGTCGAATGGTTAAGCAAAAAGGTTCGCATTGGATGCTGCGCTTTGGCTTGACTGTTCAGTTAGTAGCAGGATTTGGCTTAATTATTGGTCAGTTGTTTGGTTTAGGCTTGTGGGGTGTAGTTGTGCCTGTCATGCTTTTTGTTGGTACTATCTCTATTATTGGTAGTAACACCATGGCTTGTCTACTGTCTAAATACCCCCATATGGCGGGAACGGCTTCCTCTTTAGCAGGAACAATGCGCTTTGGTACTGGTACACTTGTTGGTGGCGCGGTGGCTCTAATGCCTGATGCAACAGTGTGGCCAATGGCATTGAGTATGGCGGCTTGTGCAGTATTATCTGCAGGTTTTTACATCTTTTTATCTCGTGATGCGTAAGTGAAGAAAATGACGCTGTTTTATCAAGAATTATACAAATTAGTGACTGAGGGCTTAGCTGAATTGCAAGCCTCTCAAGATGCAGGAAAAACCCCTGTTAACCCCGTTAGCGAAGCGCATTACATTAGCGCATGGGTAACAAAAGCTATAAAGCAACATCGTTTTGACCACTGTATGGCTAAAACCTTGATGCACTGGCAACAACAAGCACGAAGCATGGGCCAACATGCACAATTACGCTTGTTGTTTGAAAATCTTGCAGAGACTTACGCTGGGGTTATGGATGATCAGCAAGTTGCTCACACCATTACAGATAGCAATTTTCAGGCTTTTTATCAGCAGCTTGAACAGCAAGATTGGCAAGTTACGACTGAATATGAAATTAACCGTAAGGTGAAACACCACACAGATGGACAAGCATCTTTGGTGGTTTGTTGTAAGAAGTTAGACGAAGCCTTTGATGTGATTGAAGGGCAAACTGAGAAGCGCTTAATGAAGCCGCTGTCTATTTTCATTCGTGGCAATACACAGGCGTTGATTGATGCCGCATTTGCTAATGGTCTGTTGCTCTATAAAGTGACTGACTATAAATCAATTGTAAAGTATCACGGTGAGTACATTATTCACCCTGACAACAATGGTAATCATTTACCTGAGTTACCGACGCGTCAGTAATGATTAACCATGTATGTTAAAAGCGGGCTTATCCCGCTTTTTTAATGCCTGCAATTTGGAGAATTTGGGCGATCTAGTGTTACTGCGTTATTGTTTTACCGTCTTTAGCCTGTGCTTTACAGGCTTTAACCAGCGCGAAGGTCATTCCTCTGAATATGAACAGGTGCGCTGGCATCATGGCAAACCAGTAGAGTAACCCCATAAAACCTGCTGGGTGCCACCAAGCACGAATATCGATCGTGCGATGATCGCCATGATCTTCTATCGTAAATTCGAGCCGACCTAGCCCCGGCGCTTTCATGCCGAAGAGCAGGGATAAAAAATGGTTCTTACGGATTTGGATCACTTTCCAAGAATCAATGTAATCACCTAATTTGAGGTTTCCTTCAATTCGGGCGGTACGTTTTAAAGCATTGCCACCGACCAGCGCATCTAGCCATTCTCTAATTCGCCACAATCCATTGGCATAGAAATAGCCATGTTTGCCACCTAGCTGCGTGACGGCATGCCATAAATCTTCAGCACAGGCATCTGTTTTTAATGTATAGCCAGCATGTTTTGGGTAATAGCCAAAGCCTTTATTCCAGCGAGCAAGAGCATCTGGGTCGAAGCCCCAAATTTCACTTCGTACCACTTCTTCTTCATGTGCCAACGCCTCTTCAACGGCTTCATCATAAGTTAATAAATATTGCGGAATTAATGCTTGTATTGCTTCACCGTGAGCCGTTAGATCATGCTGTAAGCCACCGATTAAGGCTTTAGCTATGTCGGTAGGAACAGAGGTAATCACGCGGAGCCATTGCGCGGCTAATTGTGGTGATAAAAATGGCAGCGGTACTATGTGGATATTCTTGCCCATTAGCTTGCCAAGTTGTTTCATTTGCTGTGAATAGGTCAGCGGTTCAGGGCCTGACACATCCAATATCTGGTGGCGGCTAGGCATGAAGTGGAGTAATTCAGTTAAGTAATAAAGCAAGTTTCTAAGTGCAATTGGCGAGTTGCGTGAACGGACCCATTTAGGTGTGAGCATAATAGGTAAGTGATAGACAAAGTCGCGCATGACTTCAAAAGCGGCAGAGCCCGGGCCAATAATAATGCCAGAGCGAAGCTCGGTGATAATTTTGCCTGATCCGCGTAAAACTTCCCCTGTCGCTTTACGTGCAGCCAGGTGTTTAGACTGTCCTTTATCGGGCTGTAGTGCGCCGAGGTAGATCACGCGTTGTACTTGACTTTGTTTAAGAGCTTGGCTGAAGTGACGCGCAACATCGAGTTCATATTCGATAAAGTCGTGGCCATGTGCCATACCATGAACTAAAAAGAACACTGCATCTACGTCTTCGAGTACTGGGGTAAGGTCGGTTTTAAGGCTTAAATCGAGCTCAATAAGTTCGATATTTTGAATATTTCCCCATCCTCGTTTTTGCATGAGTGGCAAGCTTCGTCCTGTGGCTTTTACCTGATATCCGCTATTGGCTAATTCAGGTACAAGGTGACTCCCAATGTAACCCGAAGCACCGACAACAAGAACGGTTTTTATCATTACATCATGCTCCATGCGCGGCCCCAAAAGCCCCAAATAGTGTGTTTATCCGATGCTATCCTTAGCCATCCTAAACAATTAACCAACTGATGAATTATATCTTACTAAACCTTGTAAAATAGGTTGTTATTACAACTGTAGTGGATAAAATTCGACCTGTCTTTCCTTAAGGGGTCCTCCTTAACTTTTCAACCATTCAAGCTGTATGTGAGGCGACTAATGCGTCATCTGGTTATTCAGCAGTTATGTGGCGATTTTCTGCGTCGCTTACTGCTTATTGCTCTGCCTATTGCGTTACAAACCATGCTGTTTTCGAGCCGAAGTTTGGTCGATATATTAATGCTAGGCCAACTAGGTGAGCTAGAAGTTGCCGCTATTGGTATTGCGGGGAAAGCACTTTTTGTTGCGACTATCATGTTATTTGGTGTCACAACAGGTGGTGCTTTATTAACTGCGCAGTACTGGGGAGCGGGCAATCGCTCTGGTGTACAAAAAAGTACGGCACTCACTGTGGTAATGACGACCATTACTGCAAGTATTAGCGGTGGTCTTTTCTTATTTGCACCTGAATTTGTTGTTGGCTTAGCGACAGACTCACCCGAAGTAATTCACTTAGGCGCTGAGTATTTAGCGATTACTTCAGGCAGCTTATTTGCAGTGGCGTGGGGTAGCAGCATGGCTGTTGGTTTACGTGCCATGCACCAGCCAGGGATTAGTACGTTTTTTAGTGCTATCGGCATTGCTTTAAACATGCTTTTAAACTGGCTGCTTATTTTTGGTCATTGGGGCTTCCCGGCAATGGGTATTGCAGGGGCGGCATGGGCCACCTTGATCAGTGGATTAGTTGAAGTCGGCCTGTTATTTACGTATCTGTACGGTAAGAAGCATTTATTGGCATTTGATCTTTCTTTATTAAAAGAGGCTTGCCAGTGGCCTTTGGTTAAACGCTTTTTGACCTTGTCGCTGCCAACCACGTTTAATCACTTGGCTTGGTCTATGGGTATTTTTGTTTACCATGCCATTATTGGTCAAGTGAGTGTGCAAGGTTTAGCGGCTTTGTCGGTGATCACACCGATTGAGTCTTTTGCTTTGGCTATGCTGATTGGGGTGTCAAATGCAGCTGCTGTAATGATAGGTAATCAGCTTGGTGCCAATAAAATGGATGAGGCTTACCAACAAGCATGGGCGGTATCTATTTTCAATGTCGCTTGTGGTGTCGTGATTGCTGTAATTATGCTGCTGACTAAAAATACCGTTTTAGATTTGTTCTCAGCGCTGTCGCCAGAGACGCGCGCACTAACAGAGAACTTTTTCTCGATCTTAGCTGTAATGGTGATTATACGCAGTATTCCAATGACCATGATTGTGGGGGTATTACGTGCTGGTGGCGATATTCGATTCTGTTTTTACCAAGATCTTGCTGCGCAGTGGTTAATAGGGATCCCTATTACCGCGATGATGGCACTGGTGTTTAAATTACCGTTAGAATGGATTTATGCCGCGTTGGTGATTGAAGAGTTAGTGAAATGGGTCGGGTGTTTTTTCCGAGTTCGCTCTAAGGCTTGGATGAATAATCTAGTCGCATAAATGGGTTCAGTCATAAAGGGCTGAGGCAAAAAAAGCCAATATGCCCTAAGATGTTAGTGTGCTGTAAGGCGGATGGTTTTTTTGTAGGAGGTTTGTAAAACCTTGCATTTTAATCGCGACCAAACTCTCAAAGTGCTTCCTCGTTGTCTAGGTTTACGGTAAATTCACTGCCTACATATATTGACAGTATTTTGTTGAAGTGAGTATGGCACCTAGTCTTCTATTGGGTGTTCTACTGGCGTTTAAATTTCGAGGACATAGATGTTACGGCTTGCAGGACTCTGTAAAGGGTACAAAGATGGCAACGAGTATCACTCCGTCCTTCAAGGGGCAGAGTTATCGTTAAAGCAGGGTGAGCAACTGGCTTTAATGGGAGAGAGTGGTTCAGGTAAAAGTACGTTACTTAACTTAATTGCTGGCCTTGATTCTGTCGATAGCGGTGAAGTGTGGGTGGGTGAGACCGCTTTGCATGCTATCTCTGAGCGTGAGCGGACTGCTTTTCGTCGAAATAATATCGGCCTTGTCTTTCAACAATTTAATTTGCTGCCAACCTTATCAACGGAAGATAACATCCGTTTTTGTCGACAGCTAAAAGGGCTTGACGACGATCAAGCACTCTGGCGTCAAATTGTATCCGCACTTGATCTCCGTCCATTATTAGAACGTTATCCCGAAGAAATGTCAGGCGGCCAGCAGCAGCGTGCTGCAATTGCGCGTGCTTTATACATGGAACCCGATATTTTGCTGGCAGATGAGCCAACAGGCAGCTTAGATGAGCGCAATGCCAGTGCCGTGATTCGGTTGTTGACCCAATTGGCGAGTAAACTTGATTGTACATTATTGCTTGTAACGCACAGTGAGCAAGTTGCTTCCCATATGCAAGGTTGTATTCGCTTGCAAGGAGGGCAACTGCATGTCCAATCCAGTCGCTAAGGCGCTCTGGGGGCATTATCGTCGCCACCCGTTCCAAATTTTGCTGGTCTGGTTAGGCCTAACATTAGGTATCGCGTTACTTATTGGTGTAATGGCAATTAACCAGCAAGCTCGTGAAAGTTATCGTCAAGGCGAACAGCTGTTCGATAACCCGTTTCCTTACCGTATTCGCTCACTGCAATCGGGTATGAAAGTCCCACAGGGTTTATATATCGATCTGCGTCGTGCTGGCTTTAAAGAATGCGTCCCGATTGATGAATACCGTATTACGACTGATCAACAGCGTGATTTTGAGCTGCTTGGGGTTGATCCTATTGCGATGTATTCAACGCTGAAACAAACGGGTCCTGCACAATCTCAGCTGTTTGATCTGATTAGTCCTCCATATCCTATTTTAATTGGCGAGCAGTTAGCGCGTTATATTGGCATTGAAAGTGGTGAGATGATCACACTTGATAATGGTAATAAAATTGGCCCATTGATGCTGGTAGAAGACGAACGTATTGGTGGCCCGCGCATGATTGCCGATATGGCATTATTGCGCCAACTAAATAAGAGTTCTGGTTTTACTGCGGTTATTTGCCGTGATCTTTCCACAAAACGTCAAGACGATTTAGAGCAAGCCTTACCATCAGGTGTCACGCTTGAAAAAAATCAAAGTGCGACACTTGAACCTCTGACCAACGCTTTTCACATGAACCTGTTAGCGATGGGGATGTTGTCATTTGTGGTCGGTTTATTCATTTTTTATCAAGCAATGTCTTTGTCGTTATCACAACGACAGCCTTTAGTTGGCGTGCTAAGGCAGTTGGGCGTGTCAGGTTTCCAACTCGCTCGTGCCTTGATTATCGAAATTATGCTGTGGGTGGTCCTTGGACTGCTTGGTGGTAATGCGCTTGGTTTATTACTGGCCCAACAACTATTGCCTTCTGTGGCTGCGACTTTAAGTGATTTATATGGCGCAAATGTATCACTCGCCGTCGAGTGGCATTGGCAGTGGGGGCTCGCGAGTTTAGCCATTGCGGTATTTGGCTCTGTGCTGGCTTGCGGCTGGCCTGCTTTACGTTTGATCAATACACAGCCATCACGCCTTGCGACACACATGTCACTTATTCGCATCAGTGGGCGAGAGTTTGGCTTACAAGCGATTATCTCTTGTTTCTTTATTGGTGCGGCTTTTGCTGTCTATCAATTACCGCACGGACAAACGGCGGGCTTTGTGCTGATCGCATTCATTTTGATCGCAAGCGGTCTGATGATGCCTTTCATTTTATGGCAGCTTTTCCGTTTGAGCGCCAAGGTCGTTAAGGCGGCAAGGTTACGCTGGTTCTTCTCTGATGCTGCTGCAAGCTTAAGTTATCGTGGTGTTGCTGCTATGGCATTCATGTTAGCACTTGCAGCTAATATTGGGATGGAGACTATGGTGGGGAGCTTCCGTTACACCACTGAAAATTGGCTAGGACAGCGCTTAGCCGCAGATATTTATGTCCGTCCACCACTGAATGTCGCCTCACGTCTTGAAACTTGGCTTGAAGAACAGCCCGAAGTGGATCAAGTTTGGCGTCGTTGGCGTAAAGAACTGGATACTCATAAAGGCATTGTGGAAGTGCGTAGCATGGGGGCGTCACAAGGTGAAAAAGAAGCGCTTACTGTAAAAGTCGCTGTTCCTGAATATTGGGCAACAACCCACAATAAGCGTGCTGTTATGGTGAGTGAATCTATGGCACTGCGTGAAAATTGGAAGCCTGGTCAAATTGTTGATTTACCTGCACCACTAGGTAAAAACTGGCTAATAAGTGCTGTTTATTATGATTATGGCAACCCTTATGGGCAATTGATGTTGTCACAGACTTATTGGCAAAAGGTATGGCGGAAAAAAGGCGCAGTCAGTTTTGCAATCCACCTTGGCGAAGGTGTTAAGCCTGAGCCGCTTATGGCACGAATGGGTGAACGCTTTCGATTACAACCAGAACGCGTCCGAAACAATGCTGAATTAATGAATCAGGCAATGCGGGTGTTCGACCGTACCTTTGTGGTGACATCGACATTGGGTAAGCTCACGCTCTTTATTTCAGTTTGTGGGTTATTTGTTGCCACTGTCGCGGGAGAGGTGTCACGACAGCGTCAGTTTGCTTTACTGCGCTGTATGGGAATGACAGGGCGTGAGCTCGCACTATTAGGCGGTGGTCAGTTATTTATTATTGGGCTAATGACAGCATTAATTGCCTTGCCTATGGGCTTAGTGTTAGCGCAATTACTGATTGACGTAATATTAAAGTACTCTTTTGGCTGGACGATGGAACTGTATTTCTTCCCAACGCAATACCTGTTTTCACTGGGAATGGCCTTAGTAGTCTTACTTGCTGCTGGTGCTTGGCCTGTGTGGCGTTTAGTTAAGCGTTCAGCTATTACATCATTACGGGAGTCGTTCTAATGTCTTTAAAATATCTCCTGTGGGCCTTTGGTTTAAGTTTCTTACTAATGGGGTGCGATAAGCCTGAAATAAAATCACCAACGGTCGGGGTGCTAACCCAGTCCTCTACTGATAGTTTTGAAAAAGTAACGCCGAATAACAGGCTACATTTCCCTGAAGATCATGGCGAGCACCCAACTTTTAAAACCGAATGGTGGTATTTAACGGCTAACCTAACGGCTGAAAATGGTGAGCGGTATGGTGTCCAATGGACGCAGTTTCGTATTGCGACGGGCAGCCATGATCAAAGCGGGTGGGGGACTCCACAGGTTTATATGGCGCATGTTGTTATTAGCAGCAATCAGGGAACGCAGCATGCAGAGCGTTTTGCTCGAGGTGGTATTGGTCAAGCGGGTATACAAGCATCACCTTATCGCGCGTGGTTAGATAACTGGACGTGGCAGTCAGCAACAGATAGTCCATTTCCTGGCGTGCTGACTTTTGAAGATAATGGCATGCTTGGCGAATTATCTATCGTTAACAACGGCGAGCTAGTGCTACATGGTGATAAAGGCTATAGCAAAAAGCATCCAGCAGAAGATCGCGCATCGTATTATTTCAGTGCACCTTTTTTGCAGCTTCAAGGCACACTGATGCTCAATGGAAAAACGGTAAAGGTTACTGGACAAGGCTGGTATGATCGCGAATGGAGCAGCAGTATGCTGTCAACTGAACAGCAGGGTTGGGATTGGTTTTCTATCCATTTAGATGATGGCAGTGCTTTGATGGCAGCTCAAATTCGTTCAGAAGATAAAAAAAATTATTCATTTGGCTCGCGCAGTTGGCCTGATGGACGTGTAACAGCGTTAAGCAGTAGTGAAATATATTTAACCCCGATCAGTTACTCGACCATAGATGGAAAAGTATTACCGCTCAAATGGCGTATCGATATTCCATCACAAGATATCAAACTATCTGTTGGGGTCGAAAGAAAACAGCGATGGCTACCTTTTAGCTTCCCATACTGGGAGGGACCAATATTTGTTAATGGTAGTCACAATGGTCGTGGTTTTATGGAATTAACAGGGTATTAGCACACGGGGTGTATTGTTCGAATGTACAGGCAATACACTGTGTACCTATAAGGACAGTAGGAAAGTAACGTGGCAACAATTCAATTTGATGAGCAATCTTTATCACAGCGTTTAATGAATTATCGCCGTGAACTTCACCGTTATCCAGAAGCGGCATGGTGTGAATTTTTTACCACTAGCCGAATTGCAGCGCATCTTGCACATCTCAATTATCAACTCGCCTATTCAGATGAAATCATTCATCGTGATGCCATTATGGGGCGTGATCAAGCACAAATTCCCAAAGCCCAAGAGCGAGCATTACGTTGGGGGGCGGATAATCAAAGCTTAGAATTAATGAATGGCGTGACAGGAGTGGGTGCCGTTCTCGATACAGGAAAACCAGGCCCCGTGTTTGCTTTCCGCTTTGATATGGATGCTGTTGAAGTCATGGAGAGTCATGATGACTCCCATCGTCCGCATTTTTTAGGCTTTTCCTCGCTATCTGACGGTGTTGCCCATGCGTGTGGGCATGATGCACATGTCGCGATTGGGCTTGGGTTGGCCGAAGTGTTGGCTGAAAATCGCGAACAGTTAACAGGTAAATTCAAATTACTTTTTCAACCAGCAGAGGAAGGTTGCCGTGCAGGTAAAGCCATTGCCGAAAGCGGCTGGTTAGATGATGTCGATTACTTATTTGCCGCACATATAGGAATGAATGTGCCCAGTGGCACACTGGTGTGTAACCCGCAGCATTTCTTGTGCAGTTCGAAGTTTGATTTACATTTCACGGGCAAACCTGCCCATGCCGGGATTGAACCGAATGTAGGACGCAATGCCCTCGCTGCGGCTTGTACCGCTGTCAATCAGATGCTGGCAATACCGCGCCATCGAGATGGTATGACCCGCGTTAATGTTGGGCAACTTATGTCGGGTGAAGGGCGTAATGTTATTCCAGAGAAAGCAGTACTCAAAGGCGAGACGCGAGGCGAAAACCGTGAACTCAACTCTTATATGTATCAGCATGTTGAACAAATCGCTCACGCTTCAGCAATGATGCACGGGGTCAATGTCGATATAAAAGCGCAAGGTGAAGCGATAGGCTTGAAAAATGACAGTGCGCTGGTGGATTTACTTTATCAGGTTGGTAGCGAAAGTGGTTTTACTAGCGTGATTAAGAAAAAAGATTTTGGCGCCAGTGAAGATGCAGGCTATTTAGTTGATCGTGTCCAGCAGTGTGGTGGCCAGGCCGTCTATTGCTTAGTTGGATCAGATTTGACTGCGGGCCACCATAATGGCGACTTTGATATTGATGAAACACGTATGTTACCAGCGGTAAAATTGTACTTAAATCTCATTCAGTTAATTACTAAAGAAGTTTAAATCAATGGCCTACTCTGTAGCTATAGAGCTCGAGTAGGTTGTTTATTGTTCTGTTGCATTTTGTTACATTGATTTTTTGAAGCAGGGTATCGCTAATGTTTTATAAGATCGCTATAAATTAATAATATTCGCTGGGTGCTATAAAAAAATCGCGCCAAAAACATGACAAAAGAATAAAGATTATTAATATTACCGCAATGTTTTTTCTTTAGGGCGTTTTTGCTGGTGTTTTAAAGGTGGCGAAATAGAATTGCTTTAACAATTTACGACAAGATGTATTAAATATGCACAAGATGATTACTTCGGAAGTGCCCAATACCGTTAGAGTTGAATCATTACTTAATCCTAGCTTATATGCTGAGCTTACTTTTCTGTTGCAACCCATAGTAATACCGAATAGTGGTGAAATTGTTGCTTTTGAAGCATTGTCTAAAGTCATTTCACAATCTGGTGATCAGCTTAATAACGAAGATTTCTTTGAACTTGCAGGTACTGAGCTATTAAAAAGCTTAGTTATTGCGCAAATCAATTCCTTTAAAAAAACAGTTTATACCAAAAGACGCGCTTTAATTTCTTATAATTTGCCGCTTTGCTGCATGGAGGATGACTGCTTTGTTGAAAAGTTGCTTGCCACTTGCACGCAGAAAATTGCCCTTGAGTTTACGGATTTAAACGTTAATTTAAAATCAAGAAAAATCATGGATAATTTAGCTAAAATTCAAAAAAATGGTCATCAACTATGGCTAGATGACTATCTACATCAGTCAAGAGTTGCAAATTTAACTCTGGGGTATATAGAATGGGATATCATAAAAGTTGATAAATCATACCTTTACTTTAATACGGAAGAAGAGTCGCTATTGCAGTCACTAACATCAGTATTACAAAGTTACGTGAAAAAAGGGGTTATATTTGAAGGGGTAGAAACGGAGTTACAACGACGATTAATCTGTAGAGAGAAAACATTTGCTCAAGGTTACTATTTCTCTTACCCAAGATGCATCAACGAAGTGATACAAAAAATGAAATTTACGCCTTGGAAAGCATTACATAATGAAAGAAGCCAACGAATTGAGTATGCAGGTGAAGCAACACTCCCTGTGTAATGACTCATCACTCACTAATTTTTACTCCATCGATTATAAATTAATTAGAATTAAAAATGCGGTTGGCTTCGTATCGATGAAAGGAGTAATAAATGAAATTGACGGTAAAGGGCTTATTTACATTCCTTGCCATACAAATGTGGCTTGTTCTGTAAAACCGCTAGATAATAAGCGAGCAGAACTGGATGTATTGTCGTTCAAAAAGGAGCACTTTTTACAAATAATACAGGGCTTGAAGCCTTTCATCGTGTACGAGCAATTTTCGAATGCATCACAAATGTACTTTCGATACGACGATGAGTTTGATGAAGAATTTGATAGTTTAATCGCTGTTAGTCATTTACTTGAATCTCATAAATCGACAGTGATGACATCGTTATCTCAGTCAATTATATACAAATTGCTTTCAATTTATGCACCACAATTACTTACACGAACATTAAGTGATAAATGTATTGTTGATTATATCGTTGATAAAATTTGCCAAGATTTATCACGTAAGTGGAAGCTTGCTGATTTAGCGGGCTCACTCAATATGTCTAACTCTAAGTTACAACGTAAATTAAAAGAAGAAGACATTGATTTTTCGAAACTGATCAATGATGTTAAATTGAAAAAGGCAAGAGATTATTTAACATACTCAGACTTGAGCATCACTCAAGTTGCTAATAAATCAGGCTTTGATAATTTGGCTTATTTTTCTAATTTATTTAAGAAGCATTATCAGCTTACACCATCGCAGTTCAGGCGTTCTGTTAGGGTGTAATAAAAAAACATTTGAGCAATCAATGTTTGCCTGTTGATTTATTTACCCCTTGGATGTTGATATAAATGGTGTTTTATTATTGTAAAGGTATATTTTCTTTTAATGTTAACTAACACGAAAACACATTATTGATATTTTACACTTTAATTATGACTCATTTAATATTGCCGCCGTCAAAAAAGAGGTGATACTAATGTTCGGTAAATTAAAAGAAAAAGCAACTCAGTTAGCAGCAGATAAAGTTGGCGGTAGCAATATTGATGAGATCATGCAGGCGCATTGGCCAAAAGTTGAAGCTATTCTTGTTGAGAAGTTAGTCGCTGTTGCAGGTGATAAACTCAATCAACCTGGCTATATCGATTCATTTTTCGAGAACGGCTACGAGTTTCTTCCTGCACCAGTTCGAATGATGTTGCCTAAAGAGAAATTCGTCGCTTACTGTGTGACTAAGAAAGAACCTTTACTTCTTAAAGCGAATGAGAAGTTAGCAGAACTCGCATAACTGACAAGGCGTAATATAAGTTATTACGCCTATTGATAGCGGTAAAGAGACGTTAATTGCTAAAACTGTGTATTAGCGTCTTTTTATTTTCCTCGATACAACCTCTACACCCGCTCTATACCTACCAGCAACTGCATTCAATGCTAGCTCTAAGGCATTTTCTGCAATCAACTCAAATTGCTGGGGGAGAGATTGAATTTTATTGGGGAGAAAGTCTAACAATCGATTATCACCAAAGGTGGCCAGCTGTGTTTTGGTTAGCAGCTCTGGCTGGGTGAGCAATCCATCGAGTATCCCTTCAAATAGCGTGTAAGACGTTGCCAAAATAGCATCTGGCATAGTGCCTTGTGCAATCCACTCTTTGATGATGCGAAATCCTTCTTGTTGGCTGAAATGATCGCCGTAAGCGGTTATCACTTTGATTTCATCAGCATTCGCACGCAGGGCAGAAAAGAATCCTTGTTCACGTTCAACTGAAACGCCAAGATCTTTAACGGCGCCTATAATACCAATACTTGTAAGCGGTTTGCGTAGTAGAGATTGAGTGAGCTCAAAAGCACCTTCTAGATCTTCACTGATCACGCTGGCAAAGACTTCATCATCTAACGCACGGTCAATCGCGATGACAGGGACACCACCAGTTTGGATTTTTTTATAGAAATCATTGTCGGGTGGTAGGGCACTCGCCACAATCAGCGCATCAATGCGTCGACTCAGTAGGGTATCCGCAACTTTCATTTCAGTATCTGCATCGTCATCTGAACATGAAATAATGAGCTGATAACCTGCTTTTCTAGCATCGCGCTCGAGTAATTTAGCTAATTTTGCATAACTGCTGTTTTCAAGATCAGGGATGATCAAGCCAAAAGAGCGACTGCTACCAGCGCGTAAAGAAGTGGCGGCATGATCTGGCCTGAAATTATGCTCATTAACCACCGCCATAACTTTAAGCTGTGTTTTTTCACTGATGCGGTATTTACTGGCCTTCCCATTGATAACATAACTTGCTGTTGTTCGTGACACCCCCGCAAGTTTTGCAATTTCATCTAGCGTCATTTTTTATCTCTAACAGGAATAATTGTGCGGTTGATCAAAATTTGATAACTGATCACCCTACTAGTGTTTGCAATCATAGCTGAATCCATTCAGCATGTCAGCTGAAAGGTTTCAGCAGAACTAAGAGCTAGCTCATTTTGTGCTGAAACTTTTAATTTACCATTTTGCTGAATCGTTTCAGCTTGTGTGTCAGCGACGAGAAGTTGCTTTCAATCGAGGGTTCAATTGGAGCATGCAAGGTTAGAGGAACGTTTCACTATTATCAGTATTACAACGTGTAGTGACTGACTTTGATTAAGTGCAGTACTAAAACGTAAGAGGATGAACACATGTTATCGCTTTCGATAAACGATATTCAGCTAGAGCAATCTGCCGGCAATAAAGAACAAGCAATTAAGGCACTGGCGAGTGCATTAGAGCAAAGTGGCCTAGTTGCGACTGGGTATGTGAATGGCATGCTAGCGCGTGAAGCACAAAACTCTACCTTTCTAGGTAATGGTATTGCCATTCCACACGGCACGACAGACACACGAGGTCTAGTAAATCAAACGGGTGTCAAAATTCATCATTTTCCGCAAGGCGTGAACTGGGGAGATGGAAAGACTGTTTATCTTGCTATTGGTATTGCCGCTAAATCTGACGAACATTTAGGGATCTTAAAACAACTGACGAAGGTTCTTTCTGCTGATGGGGTTGAACAAAAACTGAAAGAGAGTAAGAGCGCTGAAGGGGTTATTGCCATTTTAAACGGTGAGGATCAAATCGATGCTGATTTTGATACTCAGTTAGTGCAGCTTGATTTTCCTGCGACCGATTTATTGCAATTGACTGCTGTCGCGGCGGGCATGATTAAAAATAAGCAAGCGCTGGGCACAGAGGGTGTTGCAAGCATGGTCGCTGCAGAGCCAACGTATTTAGGTCAGGGGTTATGGGTGGCTAAAACAGATACCGCCGTAACGCGTACGACCTTGTCTTTTGTTAAACCGTCACAGCCGTTTGAACACTATGGTCAGCCGGTTAATGCATTGCTAGCGGTTGCGGCATGTAACAGCGCTCACGTACAAAATCTAAAGCATTTAACCAGTCTGCTTTATAACCAGCAAGTCAATAAACTACTAACGGCTGATAACGATAAGGTTGTTTCACTTCTAACGGAAGAAACGTTAGAGGGTTCTGAAGCGACATTCCAGATCCGCAACCCTCACGGTTTACATGCACGCCCTGGCGCTATGTTAGTAAGCACTGCAAAAGGATTTGAATCGAATATTCTTGTTGCCAACCTAGACGGCGAAGGTAAGTCGGTGAATGCGAAAAGTTTAATGAAAGTCATCGCGTTAGGCGTTAAACATAGCCACAAATTACATTTTGTTGCACAAGGCCCAGATGCAGATGCTGCACTTGCAGCCATTGGTGAGGCTATTGCAAATGGTTTAGGGGAGGGCAAGTAATGTCTGCCATTAATCTTAAAGTTGTCACTGTTACTTTAAACCCTGCACTCGATTTAACGGGATCACTTGCAAGCTTAAATGCAGGTAGTGTGAACTTAATTAAGCAAGGGTCATTACACCCTGCTGGCAAAGGGGTGAATGTAGCCAAAGTGCTGGCGGAACTTGGCGCAGATGTCACGGTGACAGGCCTATTAGGTGCAGATAACCAAGAACCGTTTTGCCAGCTGTTTGAATCGCTAGGTTTGAACGATGCTTTTGTGCGTGTTGCAGGAGCGACGCGTATCAATGTCAAAGTTGTTGAAGAGTCTGGACAAGTAACCGATCTAAATTTTCCTGGCGTGAATGTCACGGAAACAGATATCGCTCGTTTCGAGCAAACACTGGTGACATTGGCACAAACCCATGATGTGTTTGTTCTTGCAGGAAGTTTACCGCAGGGCGTATCACCACAAAAATGCGCCCAGTGGATCCGTTTGTTACAAGATCAAGGTAAGCAAGTGCTGTTTGATAGCTCAAAAGCGGCGTTAACCGAAGGGCTTGAAGCAACGCCTTGGCTGATTAAACCGAATGATGATGAACTGGCTGATTGGGCTGGAAAACCGTTAACGACAATCGATTCAATAACTGAAGTTGCTGAGCAACTATCACAGCAAGGCATCAGTAATGTGGTTGTATCACGCGGTGAACAGGGTGTTATGTGGCTTGATCAAAATGGCTGGCTAAGTGCTCAACCACCAAAAATGAATGTCGTGAGCACAGTAGGTGCGGGCGACACGCTTGTCGCTGGTATGTGTTGGGGCCATTTAAATCAGTGGAATAAAGAACAAACATTAACGTTTGCGACGGCTTTATCGGCGTTAGCTGTGGCACAAGTGGGTGTGGGCGTTAATAACCTAGAGCAAGTCGAGCAATGTATGGAACAAGTACAGCTCGCGTAGGGCGTTAGTTAGCTTTACACCAACATATATTTATCCAGTAACGTAAATGTAATTACGTAAAAAATAAAAGAATCAGAGGGTTTTGATAATGAAAGTAGCCATAGTGACAGCTTGCCCTAGCGGCATTGCAAATAGCGTCATTGCTGCAGGTTTGCTTGAAAAAGCAGTAGCAGAATTAAAGTGGACAGCCAATATTGAGTGTCAGTCGAGTGTAGTTAGTGGTGATACATTAACGGCTGACCAAATAGATGCAGCAGACTATGTCATTGTTGCCACTAGCCGTGCAATTGACCTGAGCCGTTTTAAATCGAAAAAAGTATATCAGTCTGATATTGCCGCTTGTTTAGTATCGCCAAAAACATACTTAGAAAATGCGATTAACCAAGCTGAAACCTTGACTGTTATTCCACAAGCTGAAGAAAGCCAAAGTGGAGCAAACGCAGCAAAGAAAATTGTGGCAATCACTGCTTGTCCAACAGGTGTTGCACATACCTTTATGGCGGCTGAAGCACTTGAAGAAGAAGGTCAGCGTCTTGGTCACCAGATTAAGGTTGAAACCCGTGGATCTGTTGGTGCGAAGAATCAACTGACTGAAGACGAAATTGCCGATGCCGATCTGGTGATTATTGCGGCTGATATCGAAATCGACATGGCGCGTTTTTCAGGCAAAAAGGTGTACAAAACCAGTACTGGGCTTGCACTGAAGAAAACGAAACAAGAATTTGAAAATGCCTTTGCGAAAGGGACAACCTATCAACACGATGCTAGCTCATCAAGCAATGCTAGCGCTTCAACTGAAAAAACAGGTGCATACAAACACTTAATGACGGGTGTTTCTCACATGTTACCGCTTGTTGTAGCTGGTGGCTTGTCGATTGCCTTGTCGTTTGTATTCGGCATCGAAGCATTTAAAGAGGAAGGCACATTAGCCGCTGCTTTAATGACCATAGGTGGTGGTTCTGCATTTGCTTTGATGGTACCAGTACTGGCGGGCTTTATTGCATTTTCTATTGCTGATCGCCCTGGTCTTGCTCCTGGTTTAATTGGTGGTATGTTAGCAAGCTCAACAGGGGCGGGTTTCCTTGGTGGTATCGTTGCTGGTTTCTTAGCGGGCTATAGCGCTAAAATGGTTGCCGATAATGTTAAGCTGCCACAATCGATGGAAGCGCTTAAACCTATTTTGATCATTCCGCTTGCCGCGAGTTTAATCACTGGCCTGATCATGATTTATGTGGTTGGCGGCCCTGTATCTGCCGCGATGACAGGCCTGACGGATTTCCTCAATAACATGGGCTCTGCAAACGCTGTGCTCTTGGGTATTATTCTTGGCTGTATGATGTGTTTCGACCTTGGTGGCCCTGTAAATAAAGCGGCGTATACTTTTGGTGTTGGCTTACTTGCATCACAAACTTATGCGCCAATGGCTGCGGTTATGGCTGCGGGTATGGTACCAGCATTGGGTATGGGCTTAGCGACTTTCCTTGCAAAACGTAAATTCACGAACAGTGAATCAGAAGCGGGTAAAGCATCGTTTGTGCTGGGCTTATGTTTTATTTCTGAAGGTGCAATTCCATTTGCGGCACGCGATCCAATGCGCGTGATTCCAAGTTGTATGGCAGGTGGCGCATTAACTGGCGCATTGTCTATGCTATTTGGTGCGAAACTGATGGCACCACACGGCGGCTTATTTGTGCTGTTTATTCCAAATGCAATCACACCAGTCTTTATGTACTTAGTTGCGATTGCGGCTGGTACTTTAGTAACGGGTGTGACTTACGCATTCTTAAAGCGTGCTGATGAAACACAAACAGCAACGGCCTAAACGATAAACATAGTGATATTTAGCCACTAACTTGTTTATTTGAAATAAAAGAAGCCCCGATATTGCTACGATATCGGGGCTATTTTTTGCCACCGCTGCCTACTTTATATTGTTCTGTATTCACTAAACGCTATTCTTTTATTTCCCCAAGCGCAACAGAGTTGCAAAGCACATCAAGAATAGGGTTAATCAATACAGCGAATGTTCGTAGGCTCTCCTTGCGTATTCAAAAAAGCATTACTGCTAAAGCGCATTAGTTATTATTATCCCAAATGTTTACTACTTTATTATTGTAATTCTTAAATACTATTACTCTTCTGCTGCCATCAACAACTCTTCACCGTCAGTAATTAACAGGTAAGATTTGCCAATTTCAAGCTGACATATATCAATGTTCTCAGGTCCAAAATATAAATCGCCACTACAGTTATCGACGGTTATGTAAGGGGTGACAACACCTTGTTTGGCTTCATTAATTGAGACCGACGCAGTAGTAATAATTTGCGCATCTTTTTGGCTAAATACACGAACGCGATACTTACCAGCCATATCTGAACGTGACCGTTTTAATGCACTGAGCTTAAAGAGTTTGCTTTTAGCATCATCTAACCAAGCGACAACCCATAAATCGGCATTTTCACGAATTAGCATATTCTCTATTTTGGCTGTAATGCTCTTAGTGTTGGCGTCTTGGATGCCCAATTGAACAGTGACGTTGTCACTTACATTCCAACGATACATATAGGGTGTGACATCTTTATCCATGTTTTCCGTGGCTTTGTTTGTGCTGGCAAAAAGTGAACTTTCACTCAAAGTGTTACGGATATGGTAGTCAACAGCCTCACTGGTTGAATTTACGAAGTGTAAATCGGCTTGACGTGTGCGAGCTATGCCATCAACAGCATTACTGATTGCGTCAATATCACTGTCTCCATCCCCTGAACCACCACAACCCAATAGCACAATTGGTAATGCGGTTAATAGCACTGTCCTAAACATGTTAGAACCTCTTTTGTAATTATTTTATGAATCTAATGTAAGCATATTGCAAGATCCCACTCCTATTTGATGAATTCTGATGGATAAATTGAACTTGTATTTAACTAATTGAAATAAAGTTAAAAATCAGCCTCTCATTCATGAGAATACTAAAAAGGTGATAGGTATGAGAAATAAGTTGGATAAAGAAGTGGCAAAATTGACCACTTCTTAGCTGAGTGAGGGAAAAGACGTGCCAGTTAATTCTCGCCGAGAAATATCAGCACATACGGCGCTTTAAACCGCTTAATTCAAGTAGCCTTGTCGAAATTTCTTCCACAGAGAGTGAGCTGGTATTCAAGTAGGGAATGGCTTCGCGTCGGAACATGCTTTCGACCTTACCCAATTCAGTTTCACATTGATGTTGGCTCGCGTATTCGCTGTCGGCCATGCGTTCATGCCGAATCGTGTGCAGGCGCTCAGGATCAATCGTTAGACCAAAGGTCTTATATCTATATGGTTCAATAGCTTGTGGAAGCTTTAAGCGCTTCATGTCTTCTGCGATAAAAGGGTAATTAACAGCTCTAATGCCAAATTGCATTGCTAGATATAAACTTGTTGGGGTTTTACCACATCGAGAGACCCCAAGTAGGATAATATCAGCCTGATCAAGATTATTCAGTGAGATACCATCGTCGTGGGCAAGGGTATATTCGATAGCTGCAATACGATCCATGTAGCTTGCAGCATCTTTATTTATGCTATGCGAGCGCTGTAATTTGGGCGCTGGCTCAAGGTTTAGGTCTTGACGCAGTGGTTCAACAAGGACATTCAAAACATCATAAAGTAAAGCGTTGCTTTGTTCTAAAATTAACTTTACCTCAGGAACAACCACAGAGTAAAAGACAATAGGTTGCACGCCTGAATTTATACCTGCTTGTTCTATAAGGTTTTTTACGTATTTTGCCCGCTCTGTTGTTTCAACAAAAGGCAATGTCATTTGCTTAGTTTCTAAAGGAAATTGGCCTAAAACAGCGTGTCCAAGCGTCTCAGATGTGATTGCAGTACCGTCAGAAACGTAAAATACGTCACGAAATTGAGTTTTGCGCTGCATAAAAAGTTGAATCCTTAAAATTATTTTGTAATCGTGTGAGGTATCAGAGTTATTACAATAACCTAAAAAGGAATATCCTCCAGATCAACCCTGCAACGTGTGTATTTTTTTGTGACTTAATGCAAACGTTTGCCTTGGTGGCTATATTCTTAATTACTGCTGTATCCAATACAAGGAGACTTCCCCGTGCAACAGAATGTTGTTTGGTATGACGCTTTATCAATGAATGACGTTGACAAAGTAGGTGGAAAGAACGCATCACTCGGCGAAATGGTCGCGAATTTGGCGAACGCTGGTGTGAAGGTACCCAATGGTTATGCAACAACATCGTTTGCTTTTAATGCTTTTTTAGAAGCTGATGGGTTGAATGATCGTATCTATCAGCTACTTGATAAGTTGGATGTTGAAGATGTAAACGCGCTGAAAGCGGCTGGTGAAACCATTCGTGGCTGGGTTCATGAAGCGCCTTTCCCTGCCGATTTAGAGGAAGATATTCGTCGTTGCTACGCTGAACTTGGTGAAGGTGACGAAATGTTATCTGTTGCGGTGCGCTCATCTGCGACAGCAGAAGATTTACCCGATGCTTCATTTGCAGGTCAACAAGAAACCTTCCTAAACGTACGTGGCATTGATTCTGTTATTGAAGCGGTTAAGCATGTTTTTGCATCTTTGTTTAATGACCGTGCAATCTCATACCGTGTGCACCAAGGCTTTGAACACCAGGGTGTTGCATTGTCTGCGGGTATTCAACGTATGGTTCGTTCTGACATAGCATCGTCAGGCGTGATGTTCACTCTGGATACTGAGTCTGGCTTTGACCAAGTTGTATTTATTACATCTTCTTGGGGCTTGGGTGAAATGGTTGTTCAGGGCGCAGTTAACCCTGATGAGTTTTATGTACATAAGCCAACCTTAGCTGCTGGTAACTCAGCAGTTGTGCGTCGTACGATTGGATCGAAAATGATCAAAATGGTGTACGCTGGCGGTGAAGAGCTAGGTACGCAAGTTGAAACAATTGAGACATCGGTAGAAGAACGTACCCAGTTCTCTTTAACTGATGCTGAAATTGAAGAGTTGGCGAAACAAGCGCTGATCATTGAAAAACACTACGGCCGTCCGATGGACATCGAGTGGGCGAAAGATGGCGTAACTGGCGAACTCTTGATTGTTCAAGCCCGCCCTGAAACAGTACGTTCGCGTGATGATCAAAATGTGATGGAGCGTTTCCATTTAAATGCGCAAGCACAAGCCATTATTGAGGGTCGAGCGATTGGCCAGCGTATTGGTACGGGCGTTGTTCGTGTTGTCACCAGTCTTGATCAAATGGATCAAGTAAAAGACGGTGACGTATTAGTCGCTGACATGACAGACCCAGATTGGGAACCTGTGATGAAAAAAGCCTCTGCTATCGTCACTAACCGTGGTGGCCGTACCTGTCATGCTGCGATTATTGCACGTGAACTTGGTATTCCTGCTGTTGTGGGGTGTGGTAAAGCGACTGAGCAGTTAGTAGATGGTCAGCAGGTCACTGTTTCTTGTGCGCAAGGTGAAACCGGCTTTATTTATGAAGGTGAGTTAGACTTTGAAATTCGCCGTTCAGAAGTTGATTCACTGCCTGAACTGCCTTTGAAAGTTATGATGAACGTGGGTAACCCAGACCGTGCATTTGATTTCGCTTGTATTCCAAACGAAGGTGTTGGTCTTGCTCGTTTAGAGTTCATCATCAATAAGATGATCGGTATTCACCCGAAAGCATTACTGAACTACGATCAACAATCTGATGAGTTAAAAGCAGAAATTGACCACCGTATCGCGGGTTATGAAAGCCCTGTTGAGTTTTACATTCAAAAACTAACAGAAGGTATTTCAACGCTTGCGTCGGCATTCTGGCCAAAACGCGTTATCGTTCGTATGTCTGACTTTAAGTCAAACGAATACCGTAACTTGGTGGGTGGGGTTAACTTCGAACCTACAGAAGAAAACCCAATGCTTGGTTTCCGCGGTGCATCACGCTACGTGTCTGAACAATTCCAAGATTGTTTTGCACTAGAGTGTGAAGCCATTAAGCGTGTACGTAATAAAATGGGGCTGAAAAATGTCGAGATTATGATCCCATTTGTTCGCACGGTTAGCGAAGCCGCTTCGGTCATTGATCTGCTTGCGAAATTTGACTTACGCCGTGGTGAAGAAGGCCTTAAAGTCATCATGATGTGTGAGCTACCTTCTAACGCTATCTTGGCGGAAGACTTCTTGAAGTACTTTGATGGCTTCTCGATTGGCTCGAACGATATGACGCAGCTTACACTTGGTCTTGATCGAGATTCTGGTGAAATCGCCCACATGTTTGATGAACGTAATGACGCAGTAAAAGCTATGCTTTCTATGGCGATCAAAGCTGCAAACAAGGCAGGGAAATACGTGGGTATTTGTGGTCAGGGCCCTTCAGACCATGAAGATTTAGCGGACTGGTTGATGGAGCAGGGGATTGACTCTGTATCGCTAAACCCAGATACCGTTGTTGAAACATGGCTACACCTCGGTAAGAAAGATGTTTAATTAGCCGATAATCTACTAACAATAAAACCCGCAGCGATGCGGGTTTTTTTATATCAATATTAACCCCATCAATGATATTTTTTCTCATACAGATTTACATGCAGAAAGTTGATCTTAATTACGACTTGGCATATAAAGAGGTAACCGATGACTTACTTCATGATTATATTAATTTTTTCAAACCTTTAATAACATGGAGAAAAGAAGGTGGTTAAGGCAAAATCAGAAGGAAAACGTTGGATCGATGTGGTGCTATTTCGCCATGTTTACAGTGATGCCGATTTTGATATTACTTCACGCGATCTGGTTGTTAGAGGTGATAGCTATAAGTTAAGTAAGATAAAACAGCTGCAAATACGTAAGTTAAGTGTAAAAGATAATCTCGTTCGGTTAGCGTCAATTGTATTTGCCTTGTCTGCTGCAACGTGGGCTTTTGTACCTCAATTTGGCTTTTTGGCACTCATAGTTTCGTTGTTTATCGCACTGCTATCATTTAAGAAATACGAATTGCGTGCGGAGTTTCGAGGGTGTGATGAAACTGGTGACCAATGGGTATCACTTGTACGTTGCTGCACCAAAAATGAGTACAGTACGTTGAAAGAAATCTATTCGAGCGTTCAGCCAAAGCTATAACGAAAAACCGCCCTGAATATTCAGAGCGGTAAATAGGCAAGAGGTTTAGTTATTATTATAAGTACAGTGTTTTACTTAGCGGGATAGGTTTTGTAGCGTACACCCATCATTTGTTCCATACAGTGAACAACTTGGCAGCTATAACCGAACTCGTTATCGTACCAAATGTAGAGTACACAACGATTATCTTGCGCTATGGTCGCAACACCATCGACAACGCCTGCAACACGTGAACCCACAATATCGCTAGACACAACTTCGGTCGAATCTGTGAAATCAATTTGGCCAGAAAGCGGCGAGTTAAGTGCCATTTCACGAAGATAATGGTTCATTTCTTCTGCAGTGACATTCTCGTTAAGGTTCAGGTTAGCAACTGCCATTGAGACATTGGGTGTTGGAACGCGAATTGAGTTCCCAGATAGCTTGCCTGCAAGTTCAGGTAGCGCTTTAGCAACGGCTTTAGCAGCGCCCGTTGAAGTTAGCACCATATTTAAAGATGCAGAACGACCGCGTCTATCACCTGAGTGGAAATTATCGATTAAGTTCTGATCATTGGTGTATGAGTGTACGGTTTCAATGTGGCCAGACACGACACCATACTTATCGTTTACTGCTTTAAGTACAGGTGTAATGGCGTTCGTTGTACAGCTCGCTGCTGAGATGATGGTGTCTTCAGGCTGAATAACGGATTCATTAACACCAAATACGATATTTTTGATGTCACCTTTACCCGGTGCCGTGAGTAGTACTTTACTTGTACCAGGACATGCTAGGTGATTGCCTAAGCCTTCACTATCACGCCAAATACCTGTGTTATCAACAACAAGCGCATTGTTGATGCCATATTGGGTGTAATCAACATCAGCAGGGCTATTCGCATAAATCACTTGAATGAAGTTACCATTGACAATGATGGCTTTGCGTTCTTCATCAACCGTAATGCTACCGTTGAATGGACCATGTACCGAATCACGACGAAGTAAGCTCGCACGTTTCTCTAAATCACCGTGCTTACCGCCACGAACAACGATTGCTTTTAGGCGAAGTGGGTAACCCGCGCCACTTTTTTCAATAAGCAGTCGCGCTAAAAGGCGCCCAATACGACCAAAGCCGTAAAGTACAACATCACGAGATTCCAGTGATTGGGTGCTGCTTAGTGATTCAGCTAGTGCGGTTTGAAGAAAGTCTTTTAGACCGTTTTCATCATCTTGATTCTTCCAATATTCGTAAGCAAGTTGACCGACATCGATTCGACAAGGTGATAAATCTAACTCAGTCATTTGCTGAATCAGTGGAAGCGTTTGAGCTGGTGATAAAGCCTCACCTGTGTACTTACGTGCCACACGGTGCGCTTTGATAATATCGACAGTTGAAGCGTTAACCAATTGACGACCAAACAGTAAGATTTCGACACCTTTCTGTCGGTACAGTTGACCAAGAAGTGGTGAGATGGATTCTGAATTCGTTTGGCTAGTTTGCCAATCAAGAAGGTATTTTTCCGGACTCATCTTTACTAGGACCTTTCACGTTTTTGGGGGAATGAAGCAGGCGGGAACCTGCATGAAGCTATGTTGTTTTTATGGCAGAAAGTGTAACGTTTGCGTCGTTTTTAACCTAGTAAAATTAAGCAGTTATAATTGTGATCTTAGGCTGTTTTGTCGCGTGATCAAACTCGCAATTTATTTTTGTAGGACGTCTTTATTGTGCTGTAACAAGAGACTTATTTTTCACTATGCATTTAAGGGAAAGTCTTATATTTCATCAAGTTGCTGCTTGTAATAAAAACGCAAAATAAAAGATGCTACAGACTTAGCTGATAAAACTAACGATATAAAGGCTTGGCGCTTGTTCAGAAAGGCAGATGCGAGGTTTAGCTAACATGAAAGTAAGGCTAGCGATAATGAGATAGCCTTACTGGTGATTGAGTTCATTACAGTGATGGTTTCAATTTTACTAAGCTGGATATATAGCGCCTAAAGTAATCGCATGAGTTGCACCTGTAACATCAGGTAGGTTACCCGGTAAATGATGCAAAGTTCGATAAGCCAACCATGCAAAGGCCATCGCTTCCAGGTTATCGCTATCGACCCCGCGCTCTGACGTACTCAAGATCTGCCACTGTGGCAACGCTGCTTGAAGTCGAGTGATCAAGAGTGGGTTATGCACACCACCACCGCACACGAGCAGTTCATTAGGGAGAGTTGGGTGTGTAAAAGTACGTACATCGTTAGCGATGGTTTGGGCCGTAAATTCTACCAATGTAGCTTGTACATCTTGTGGCGAGATAAGGCGCTGCTCCTCAGTGAGTAGATCATCGAGATGCTTCTGCAACCAAGGAAGATTAAAGAGTTCACGCCCAGTGCTTTTGGGGGCTGATAACGCAAGGAATGGCTCAGTAAGCAGGCGTGTTAAAAGTTTAGTGTTGATAGCGCCTGTTAGTGCCCATGCTGCATCTTTGTCAAACGCTTGATCATGATGCTGTGCTATCCAAGCGTCCATCAGCATATTCCCTGGACCTGTATCGTAACCAACAACGTGCTGATCTGGCTGCAGTACCGTAATATTTGAAATGCCGCCGATGTTTAAAATAACACGCGAAGTATCTGGGCTGCTAAATAACTGTTGGTGAAAAGCGGGCACTAACGGGGCGCCTTGCCCACCAAAGGCCATATCTTTGCGTCTAAAGTCAGCGACGGTGCAAATTCCTGTTTTTGCTGAAATGATATTGGCATCGCCGAGTTGCATCGTAAATGCGTATTCGCATTCCGGGGCATGAAATACAGTTTGTCCATGACTACCAATTGCACAGACTTCTTCAGGCTGTATCTGTGCTTTAGCTAGCAGAGCGTTAACAGCATCGGCAAATAAGTGGCCTAAACGATGATCGAGTTCGCCGATGGTTTGCAGATTCGTTGGCTGGCCAAGGCAGACTTCCAATAATGAACGCTTGAGGTTTTCCCCTATTGGAAAGCTGATTGATTCGATTAAATGCGTTTTCGTGGAATCTATTTCTACTATAACCGCATCTACACCATCCATACTGGTGCCAGACATGAGGCCTATGTATTTTTCAGTCATTGTTTGATACCTGTTAGGGACGTAGAAAACGTCAGTTTATTTTACACATTGCAGCCTATTGTCGCGTCATTATATTTCAACTTATTGAAAAAGAAGATTTAAAAAAAGTGGTATCTCTTTTGCTTACTCTAATGTGCAACTTCTTAATAATATTTGAGGGATTATCATGAAAAAGTTAACTATTGCAGCTCTAGTTACATCATCTTTTTTTGCCGCTAATGCAAGTGCTACGATTATTTCAGTAAGTTCTGGTACTTCTTCTGCTGGTTTTTCTGGTCAAATTACACCGCCTCCTGCACTAGTGACCGATACTGCCGTCACAAATCAGGCTCAGCAGGGGTTCAATGAGCAGCAACTTGTTTCGTTGGCGGCTGATTTAGCTGTTGATGGCGGAACGATTGCCCAGGGTACTAATGTCGCAAGTCACATGATTTTCCTAAATAAAGCAACAAATGTGAAAGGTGTGTTGTCCCATCTGGGTGTTGAGTGGACGTTTGATGGCAATATTTTAGGCGTTATGTCAGATTCGGGTGGTAACTTAGAAGCTGCAAGTAATAGCCTATTTGGCGCAGTAGGAACGATTTACCCTGGTGCATTTGGTGCTCGTGGTATGGAAGGGAGCGATAGCTATACAATTAATGGTGATAAGCTAACCGTTTCTATGCGAGTGACACAGCCTGGTGACTGGATTCGCGTTATTACCGATGTGCCAGAGCCTGCATCAATGGCACTATTTGGTTTAGGTTTAATGGGGTTAGGTTTCTCTCGTCGTCGTAAAAACCAAGCATAATCAAACGACAGCCTTCTAAATATTAACAACTTTGTTTGATTTATATAAACCGCTGCACTTGTGTCGCGGTTTTAGTTTATCGTTCGAATTAGGGGTGATGCAGCTCACGATTTCTGTTATAATGCGCTCCATTATCTCTAAGTCATGGCAAGAACACTCTCTAAGTAATGAGAATTATCTTAGTTCTGCGTACTTAGATGAACATACAAATTGAAGCTGCCACCATCATGGCGGCTTTTTTAATGCTTGATACATCAATCAATTTGGAACAGTACATTGATTTCTACAGCTAACATTACAATGCAGTTTGGCGATAAGCCATTGTTTGAAAACATTTCAGTTAAATTCGGTGGCGGTAACCGCTACGGCCTTATCGGTGCGAATGGCTGCGGTAAGTCAACGTTCATGAAAATCCTTGGCGGCGAATTAGAGCAATCAGGCGGTACTGTTTCACTCGATCCTAACGAGCGTATGGCTAAGTTAGGTCAGGATCAGTTTGCTTTCGAAGAGTACTCAGTTGTTGATACCGTTATTATGGGTCACAAAGAGCTTTGGAAAGTAAAAGAAGAACGTGATCACATTTACTCTCTACCAGAAATGTCTGATGAAGATGGTATGCGTGTTGGCGATCTTGAAACTGAATTCGCGGAAATGGACGGTTACTCTGCAGAAGCACGTGCAGGTGAGTTACTTCTTGGTCTTGGTATTCCAGAAGAGCAACACTTTGGCTTAATGAGCGAAGTTGCTCCTGGCCTTAAAGTTCGTGTACTTTTGGCGCAAGTTTTATTCGCAGACCCTGAAGTAATGCTTCTTGACGAACCAACGAACAACTTGGACATTCACACAATTAGCTGGTTAGAAGAGATCCTGTTGGCACGTAACTGTACAATGATCATCATCTCGCACGACCGTCACTTCCTAAACAGTGTTTGTACACACATGGCTGACTTGGATTACGGTGAACTTCGCCTATTCCCTGGTAACTATGACGAATACATGATGGCTGCTGAGCAGGCACGTGAACAGCTTCACGCTGATAATGCGAAGAAGAAAGCACAGATTGCTGAACTACAAACGTTCGTAAGCCGTTTCTCTGCTAACGCATCTAAAGCGAAGCAAGCAACTTCTCGTCAGAAGCAACTTGATAAAATTCAATTGAGCGAAGTGAAGGCATCAAGCCGTCAGTCTCCGTTCATTCGTTTTGATCAGGAAAAGCCACTTTTCCGTAATGCATTAGAAGTTGAAGGCCTAAAACAAGGCTACGGCGAAAACATTTTGATCAATGGTGTAAACCTAATGGTTGAAGTGGGTGAGCGTATCGCTATCATCGGTGAGAATGGTATCGGTAAATCAACATTCCTAAACACGCTAGCGGGTGTAATGGAACCAATGGAAGGCATGGTTAAGTGGTCTGAAAACCATAACATTGGTTTCTATGCTCAGGATCACAGCGCTGATTTTGAACAAGATATGACACTACTTGACTGGATGGGTCAGTGGAAAAAAGAAGGTGATGACGAGCAAGTTGTTCGCGGTATCCTAGGTCGTATGCTGTTCTCACAAAATGACATTAAGAAATCTGTAAAAGTAATTTCTGGTGGTGAGCAAGGTCGTATGTTGTTTGGTAAGCTTATTATGCAACGACCAAACATCCTACTAATGGACGAACCAACAAACCACATGGACATGGAGTCAATCGAAGCACTTAACTTAGCGCTTGAAAACTTCAAAGGTACATTGATGTTTGTATCTCATGATCGTCAGTTTGTATCATCGGTTGCGACACGTATCATTGAAATTACTAAGAACGGTGTTGAAGATTTCCACGGTTCTTACGATGAATATTTACGTAAACAAGGCCTAACAGGCTAATAGCTGTTTGCTGAATAAGAGCCGCCAATTTAGGCGGCTTTTTTCTGTCTATGGTTTAATTGTGATTATATTCATACCAATTGCAACGCTTTGGAGAATAAGATGAAAATTTGGGTAGATGCAGATGCGTGTCCAAATGTAATTAAAGAAATTTTATTTCGAGTGGCTAACCGTGTCGGTGTATCTGTAACGCTGGTGGCAAATCACCATGTACGCGTACCACCGTCACCGCATATTCGTTCGCTACAAGTCGAAAGTGGCTTTGATGTTGCGGATGATTTTATTGTGCAGCAGGTCGAAGCGGGTGATCTTGTTATCACTGCTGATATACCACTAGCCGATGAAGTTATCACTAAAGATGGGCATGCCCTTAATCCACGTGGTGAGCTATATACCAAAGAAACGATAAAGCAGCGCCTGCAGATGCGTGATTTCATGGATACAATGCGGAGTTCAGGCGTACAAACGGGTGGGCCTCCACCATTAAGCCAGTCTGACCGTCAAAATTTCGCAAATAAATTAGATACATTTGTAGCGAAAAACTTTAAAAAGTAGCATTCCTTCTTGTTTTAACGGGCTTATAATAAGCTCGTTATTTTGCTGAATTATTCTTTCTCTTTCTCTTTCTCTTTCTCTTTCTTGTCTTTGTTATCCTCTTTATTAGCAGAGGCTTCTTTCGCTGCTTTTTCCTGTTCTTCTAATAGTTTTTTTGGCGTGGCTTTTTTCTTCTTGGCAATTCGGTATTCGGTTGCAGCGTACCACTCAGACTTCTTGCTTGTTAACATTGTTTCTAATGCTTTTGAGTCAACGTCCATAAATTTTCCCATCGCAGTCGCGGGTAGCTCTGTTTTCCCAATTTTTTCATCGCTGGCTAGATCGACCATAACAGTGGCAGCTTCTGTTAATGCGGCGGCAAATTCATCACGATTGTTAAAGTTATACTCATCGGCATTCATTTTTTTACGCAAAGTGAGAGACCACTGTAATGCAAGATAGGGAACACGCGGATAAGGTTCTTTGGTGTTTGGATCAGTTTTTTTCTGTGGTAAATCATAGCTAATTCCTTGCAGGAAATAGGCGAGCGACAAGTATTTATCTTCTTTTAGTTGCTTGGATCCAATGAAGTCAGGTAAGTCAGATGGAGATAGTTTTTTTCCTTTATTATCAAATAGCCAGACCTCATTATCGTTACTCATCTCAGGCCAGAAATCATCACCAGAGCCCAGTAAATTGAAAGTGACTTTAAGGTTAATAGGTACACTGGTTCCGCCGTTAGGCATATCCCAAAAACTAGAGAGTAGGTGATGCTGGGTTGTGAGGTAGAGTAACCCTTCTTCAGGGCCAACCACGACACTGGCTAAATCTTTCGTTTGTGAACCGAGTTTTTTAGAGCAAGTGTAGCTTTCAAGATCAGTAGGTGAAGAGTTCTCATCCCATTTTTTTAGTTTGCCTCCACCATTCAATTTGCAAAGCGCGCCAAAAACATTCTTTTCGTTCTTCTTGTAGTGGTAAAGCAGCGCATACTCTTTGTCGTAACTCATCACTGCTTGGGTCGGTAGCAGTTGGTCGAGCGTCACGGTTATTACGTCACCATTTTTCAGCTCAGCGTAAGAGATCTTATCGGCGAGCGTTGAAAAAGAGAGGGAGGGTAGCAATAACAGGAATAAGCGTAAACTAGCGAGCATAGCCAGCCTCAAAAATTGGCACAGCTGATTGTGTTGAATGGATAAAAAACGCGGAGAAGCTACCCGTAGAACATGCACAGTATGATCTGCAATCATAATCAAGGCCTTTATTGCGTGAACTGCTGTGAGTTTAGCAAAGCTCTATCGTGCGGGAGAGAAAAGAAAGAAGAGTCTAAATAACGAGGCGGTGTTAAAAAGCTAACACCGCCGAAAGCAGCAAGGCTTAATTGGTATGACTTAGCATGCCTTAACGGTGAATTTGCCGACAGCAACGCTGACAACTTTGACGGTACTTCCTGCTGGAAGCTCTTGTTCAGTGGATGTTGGATCTAGCAATAGCTGCCATTGGACGCCCGAGTGTTTAACGTATACTGGGTTATCCTGCGCACTTAATGCCGAATTCAGAGTGAAAGTCAGACCCATAAAGTCACTGTGAACATTACTACTTTCCACTTTACTTTGCTGTAATCGCTTAAGAGGTTTCCATAGTAAGACAGTGATAAGACCTGCGCTAATACCGGTTGCACTGACAAGGCTTAAAAATGTCTCTGGCAGTATGCCCGCCCATGCAAGACTTCCCACGATAACCGCTGCAACACCGACAGCTAATAGCACTATGGTTGATAGACCTAATATTAACGTCTCAACAGAGAGCAATATCAAGCCAACAATAATGGTTAACTGTGCAGGGCTAATACCAAAAACATCCATACCATTTACCTTTAATTACTTACTTTGGTTAAGCTTATTAATGATTGTCATTGCTTCAGCAACCATTGTCGACGCATTCGATTGGCTGTCGGGAAGCAGAACCACCGACGATTCTTTAGCGATAGCCAGTTTTGCTTCAATTGCTTTGCCTGCGAGCTCTAGCTGTATCGCTTTTTGGCCTTCCTCTGTGGATGCGGTACGACCTACGACTTCAATCGCCTCTGCTTGCGCTTGAGCAACGGCTAGAATGGCTTGTGCTTCACCTTCAGCTTTTAATACTTGCTCTGAACGCTCTGCTTCTGCGGCTAATACGCGGGCTTGCTTTTCACCTTCGGCAATATTGATGTCTGATTGACGTTGACCTTCAGACTCTAAAATAACCGCACGTTTTTCACGTTCGGCCTTCATTTGGCGTTCCATTGCATCAAGTACCGAGCGTGGTGGCTCAATATCTTTAATCTCATAACGTAGTACCTGTACACCCCAAGGTTCAGAGGCTTCGTTGATAGAGGATACAATCGCAGTATTGAGGTTTTCGCGTTCCTCGAAGGTTTTATCGAGTTCAAGCTTACCGACTTCACTACGCATGGTTGTTTGCGCTAGCTGGGTCACTGAGAATACATAGTCATCAACCCCGTAGCAGGCTTTTGCAGGATCAAGTACTTTTAAGTACAGCACACCATCAACAACAAGTGAGATATTGTCTTTAGTAATGGCGGATTGTTGCGGAACATCGTATGCCTGCTCCTTTAACGAGCGCGTATAAGCAATGCGATCGATAAAAGGAATGATGAAGTTTAAACCTGCTTCCATTGTTTTGTTGTACTTACCAAAACGCTCGACAATAAATGCGGAGTTTTGTGGTACAAATTTGACGGATGAGCGAATGAAAATGATGATAAAAATGGCAAGGAATATCCAGCCATTAAACAGGTTTGGTAATAGTTCGATAATGTCCATATTGACTCTTCTAATAATAAATTGAATTGCGTTTTATTACTTTACCGAAAAGAGTCATCAGAGGTCTAGTTAAGTAGGCAATTAAATCGTAAAACGCGATCAAAAACTTAGATTAGAAAAAGAACCGGGGTGGATACCAGCGCTGAGATTGTGGCGAATGATAAAAGGGTAGATTTGAGATAAAGCGGGTGAGTCATAAAGAAAAAGCCAGCTCGATGAGCTGGCTATATAGTTAGCTGTTAGCTGTTAGCTGTTAGCTGTTAGCTGTTAGCTGTTAGCTGTTAGCTGTTAGCTTTAACTGTTTCTGGCTCTTTAGGGTGCCAAGCGCCATCTAGCTCTTCAAGTTCAGGGAACTTAGAACGGTCAAATACTGGTGTTTTGCCTGCTTTGATTTGCACTTCGTAGTCTTTGATGACTTTAATTGCAAGTTTAGACAACAATAGTAGAGCAACAATATTAATCAGCGCCATCATACCCATTGAAGCATCTGCAAGGTTCCAGACAACAGGAAGAGAGGTGACAGAACCAAACATAACCATGGCAAGAACAAGTAGACGGAAAGCAAATAGGCCTTTCTTGGTATTACCATTCAAGAACATGATGTTTGTTTCAGCATAGCTGTAGTTAGCAATAATTGACGTAAAGCAGAATAGCAAGATTGCAGCCGCCATAAAGTAAGCTGTCCAGCTACCTAGCTCGTTTGTTAGGGCTTGTTGTAGCAAACCAATACCAGAAGCAGCATCAGGTTGATCCATAACACCAGAAAGCATAATCATTGCAGCAGAAGCAGTACAAATAACAATAGTATCCGCAAATACACCTAGCATTTGAACAAAACCTTGTGATGCAGGGTGGTTTGGGTTGGGTGTAGCAGATGCAGCAACGTTAGCTGCAGAACCCATACCCGCTTCGTTTGAGAACAAACCACGAGCAATACCACTTTGCATTGCCTGTGCGATAGTGTAAGCAACACCACCTGCCGCAGCTTCTTGCCAGCCAAATGCGCTTTTAACAATTAATGCTAGTGCTGCGGGTAGTTCAGAAATATTCAATACGACTACTACCATTGCAATTGCTAGGTAGCTAATAGCCATAATCGGAACAATGCTTGCTGACGCTTGAGCAACCTTACGTAGGCCACCCATGATGAAAAACGCAGAAGCGGCAACAATAATAACACCCATAATTGTTTCATCGAAACCGAATGAGTGGTTTAGAGCATCAGTAATTGTGTTTGCTTGAACGGCGTTAAATACTAGACCAAAGGCAATGATTAGGAACACTGAGAATAGTGAGCCCATCCAACGTTGTCCAAGGCCTTTTTCCATGTAGTAAGCTGGGCCACCACGGTACTGACCGTCAACGTCTTTTACTTTGTATACTTGAGCAAGGGTTGATTCAACAAAAGCTGTAGACATACCAAATAGGGCAATCAACCACATCCAAAAGATAGCACCTGGGCCACCAGCAGCGAGAGCTACGGCAACACCGGCCATATTACCAGTACCTACTCGAGCAGCCATAGAGGTGCAAAATACTTGGTAAGAGCTTAAGCCGTTTTCGATATTTTTACCGCTCTTTAGCACGTCTATTGCGTGTCTAAACTGGCGGATTTGAATAAAACCTAAACGAAGTGTGAAGTAGATACCAACACCAACAAGAAGGTATATAAGAACTTGGCCCCAAAGAAGTCCATTAATAGTACCAATGATAGACATCAGCACGTTGTTTAGAGCATCTAACCAAGATTCGTTAGCAACATTCATTTTGTTTTCCTGTAACAAGGGCTCAATCGTAAAAATAATCGAGCGAACTGGAACATCCATTTAGTGACAGTTTGTCACAACGGTTTCAACTATATTTTGTTCTGGTTTCGTCTGTTTTATGCGGATTTAATCATCCGTAATTTAACATTATTGAAACATGAAACCGCAGATCAGCCTTTATAAAGGCGCTGCAAGGTAGCATGAAATACGAGAAAATCTACACGACACAGATCACATTTTGTCATGTATTGACTGCAAATTGAGAGGCTTTAAGTGGGTGCTTGAGCTAAACTGCCAATAATTCAATGGCTTGCTTACGGTATGTGCGTGCGGTTTATTTTGGGGTGAAACGCTGTCCAATTGAACAATAATGTGCATTTTACCGTTTAATGAGAATTTTTATAGAAGTAATTTATTAACATGATATGCAGAGGGGTTCATCTTTATGCAAGGAAATAGAAACATAAATCAACAACTATAATAATGAAGGTGCGAGCCTAATGGACAGCGTGTATCTGCTGTGTAGAGTTTTTCTTTTGTTGATGTGTTTCTTCGTGCTGTTCAACCACAAATTGGTAACCGCAAATACAGGTATAGGTGCCTGATTCACTAATAAGGAATTCATCACTTTGGTGACAGCGAACACAAGTATAAATAGTTTCCATGGGATATCTCTGTGTGAGTGGCTTGATGAATTATACATATCATGGTGTTAACAATGACATGTGGTTGTTTAAACTATGAAGTCCACCTAAATTATTGTCGAACAACTGAAATGAAGCTTGTTTCTATATTGCGCCTATGTTTGGTGCTCTAGTGAGGGTAGTCAGCCATATTTTTAGCAATGCTATAGCCCAAGAGGGGGAGATGAAGAGAGCAAGCCAGCGATCTTCCATCAATGATTGTGGTGGTTATCGCTACACTTGTTGTTAGCTGTAAATAGAGAAAATGTAGTAATCAATAGTGCTAATTCAGCTGAATTTTAAATATTTACACTTTGTTTCCATCAATAAGCTATCATTAAGTGTGTATCTAGTAGAACAAGTTATACTAAAGACGTTTGAAACAAGAGAAATTGATTCACTTATGTGAAAAGTGAGAGTATATTGCCTTTGTTGCTACTTGAGAGACATGCCACCTTCTCACTTATATAATAATTTAATGACCAACTTGGATCATTCTGTTAGTTGCTAGAGTAGCAAAGCCTCTTATCTGAGGTTTTGAGCCATATATAATTAAGACAGTTAATACTTTCCTATATTTAATAGTTATTTATAGAACGTGATTACTAAAGGGATCTCCTAATGCCATGATTGGAGCATCCCTCATATGAGTTAAGAGGTAATACATGGATAATTTTGCTGCTGCAGAAAAAGCATTAAGTGCAATGCTGAAAAGCGTAGATGCAGACGGTAACAAAAAAGTCGAACGTACAGACTATCGTCAAACATTAATTGATTTTGCTGATGAAGTACCAGGTCGTCAAAAAGCAGTAATTAAACGCATCCCTATTGATAAAATTAATAACCTTATTGCAGTATTACATGAGTTTCGTGATGAAGCTAAACATACTCGTATGGTTGAAATTTTAGCTATGATGGAAAAAGACGGCGTACACCCTGAAGATTTAATTGAGAAAGAATAACATTCTATTCTGCTCATATTAGCCTATAGGGTTCTGCTTCTGGTAATCTGAACTACTTTTGCTACTAGACTGACATTGTTGGTAATGTGCATTGGTAGGTAGTTATATGCCGTTGGCCTAATATAGAGTATGTCGTTCAAAATGTTTTTTAAAAGGTGCTTATTTCTAAGTGCCTTTTTGCCGTACCTGTAATTTGGATTAAAATCACGGAACTATTTGATCGCTTTGTTGCCTATAAAACTAGGTCTATTCGTTAAACAAATTGCACAGCGTAAAGTGCATTTTCAACAAGTGTAGAGTACGAACTTGGAAAATTTAGTTGAAGTATCCCGCCTGTCTAAAGCTTTTAATGATCATACCGCCATTACTGATATTAGCTTTACGCTTTCTTGCGGGCAAGTTTTAGGATTACTTGGTCATAACGGGGCTGGCAAGTCGACATTAATTAATACACTGCTAGGAACGCTACATTATGAAGGCAATGTATCACTTTTAGGGTTAGCTCCTGAAAAACATAGAGCTAAGGTTATGGAGAAGGTTGCGTATATTTCGGATGTTAGTGCTTTACCTAGCTGGATGACTATTAAGCAAATTATTAATTACATGAAAGGCGTTCACCCACAATTTGATGCGGATAAAGCAAAATCATATTTATTGGACACTGAACTTAAACTGAGAATGAAAATTGCTCAGCTTTCAAAAGGGATGAAGGTTCAATTGCATTTAGCTTTAGTGATGGCCACAGATGCTCAAGTCTTGATATTAGATGAACCAACACTTGGTTTGGATTTAATTTATCGGGAAAGATTTTATCGTGATATTAAACTTTGGGTGCAGCAAAATCATCGCGCGATGATAATTGCTAGCCATGAAGTCAGCGAAATTGAACATTTGATAACAGATGTGCTGGTTCTTAAATCTGGTGAAGTTGTTTTACAAGGTTCACTCGATTCTCTATATGCACAGTACACCAGTATTCGTATTCCACATGAAAATCGAGAAAAGGCCGAACAGTACAGCCCTATATATATCAAAGAAGATAAAGGACAGGCGGTAATGCTGTTTAATGATGAATCAAGCGAAGCACTTTTTGGTCTTGGGCAGGTATTCCAAACCCGACTGTCAGATCTTTTCTTAGCAAAACAATTGGGGCTTAGCGCATGAATCGCATTTTATGCTTAATTAGAAAAGAATGGATAGAGTATCCATTTATATATCGCTTTCCGCTTGTGATTGCTTGTGTCGTATTGCTGGCTCTTGCCATGTTTATGTCTGGGAATGATGTGTCGGTAACCTGGCAAGTTAATGGAAGCAGTGTGATCCCAGATATCGGGGACTTTTTAGGTTTTGCGGGTGTCTTAGGTAACTTTAATGTCTGGGTCGCCAGTATTGTGGCTGTTATATTATTTTTGGTATATACCCCGAAGGCATTAAGTAAAGAAAGAGAAGAAGGTAGTTTGATGTTTTGGCGATCGATGCCAGTGTCGGACTGGGAAACCGTGTGGGTGAAAATGTTGTTCACATTGGTTGTGTTGCCAGTTCTGGCTTCAACGGTTCTCGCTTTTTCTGATTTAATTGTGTGGCTACTGTCATCGTTATGGACAACACAGTCACTTGATATACAGTCATCGGTTACGCTATGGGCACTTTTACTGCACTGGCTTGCATTTATTGGTCGAATGGCAGCAGTGAGTATCGTGTTAGTTCCATTTGTGAGTGTTATTTTCCTGCTATCACAAGTGACACGAGCACCATTAGTTGTGCTTTTAGTGGCTGTTTTGCTGTTAAATATAACAACATCATTAGTTTTTAGTTCTACAGCATTAGGGGATTCAATAAAAGCGCTTTATCAGTTACCTGTTACGGTTTTATTTAGCGATAATCCAATCGGTACCTTGTTTTCAGTTAGTCTCTTCTCGTGGTTTGGATTAGTTGCAGTAAGCGTGATCTGTTTGATATTAACGGTTAAGATGCGGCAAACTGATGATTTTTGGGCTAGATTGAGTCACCGTTAATCAAAAGGAGAGCATAAGCTCTCCTTTTTTATTGCAAACCATATTCTGATGAAGAGTGTATGGTATTCAATGCATCAATAGGCATTTGTAAGCAAGTTGGACTTGAAGTAGTACGCCATACAGGTTGAATATAGTTGGCCACATTTGATTATGCAGCTGCTACAGAAGAGATGTAATCTGCTTCGTTCTTGTACTTACGAACATTGCGAGAAAGCGTACCTTTTGGCACATCGAAACGTTTCTCTGCTTCATAGCTAGATAGGCCATCAAAGATAACAGCTTCTACTGCGATACGTTGGTTTTGAGATTTGAAAATGCGCTGTGCAATGAATTGAAATTGATTACGGTTCATAGAAATACTCACAAATTATTCTTAGTGAACATGAAAGATGTCTTTCATGCATGCCTTGTTATTGAATAATTCTATAATACCTACTTAAACCCTAACGGTAGCTTAATGGCTAGTGTCAAAATGCCGCTACTAACAGTAACAATATGTTTGTAAATGTTACGCAGGGCAATTTGACACTTTTTTAGTGAGATTAGTGCTTAATTAGCTGTAATCCAGCGGGTAAAGCATCGCCAAATGCACGTTTAGTTTCTTCTTCTGTTAAGACTTTCACCTCAGTGACCATTTGGATCCAGCTTGCAGGTGCTTTGCTCGATTTTAGTTTTTCTATCACTTCTGCACGAGCTGTATCATCAATATCTAGTGTACGGTCACCTGTCATTCGACACATCATGACTGCGGCAAAACCTATATTTGGGTCAGTTCGCCAATCCAACTCCATGAGTTCTGGTAAGCAATATGAAATATGTTGTGCAGTTAATAGGTTATGGGCGCTACCGTAAAAGGGACTACGTGTGCCAATACGACCAATGGCCCACCAGTGTGCTTGAGAAAACTGATTTTTCTGCAAACGACCAAACAACCATTCGATAAGTTGAAGCTTATTTTCAAATGGAAGGTGCTCAAGCGATGCCGCTAAACGCACCATGTCTTGATAACTACGTTCTTGAAGTTCTTTATTCAGCTTGCTGTTACGGGTGGCACTTGGGTTAATGTATTTTGCGATATCTTTATAAATAACAAGTTGCTGTTCTTGAGTCAGTCCGCCAGCTACGCGGCGCCAAAATGTCCACCAATCACTCCATGTTTGAACATTAGATTCAAATTGAATGCCTTGTTGGTATAGCTGCCAAACTTGCTCCATACGCCATTCATCGGAAGGGTAGCCAAAACCAGGGCGTAGCGTAAAACCTGCCAACTTTAGCCAAGTTCTTTCATGAAGATCTGAACGACGACGGCGTTTTTTACTATCAACTAGTGCGGACGCAAGTTCACGTAAGCAAGGCGTTTCCCATGAATCACGCTTGCCTAGCATTTTCTCGAGATCTTTTTGTAGTGTTTTTAGTGTTTTGTTATCGGTTACTTTCGCGCTTCCGCCATAGACTAACTTGATGGCTGCGATTGCCTCGTCTATGCGTGCTGGTAAGATAGATTTAGCTTGTGTCGCATCTTTGTCTTTGTTGCGATGTAATTTAGCCAAATCTTTACGAACAGTAAATTCTACCTTCCAACGTTTAGATTTATCTGTTGCTGATACACATTCAACTTGCAGTGTGCCAACCTCGGTCAGCTGACAGGCAAGGGTGACAACCTCACGTTCTTTTTGGTTTGCCGCCAGAGAAGAGCGATCAGTATCACTGTCTAATGTGGCGATAAACGGTGGTAAACTGACAAAGCTGTCATTATCGATATCAACAATCTGACCGACTTCAGCGTGAGTATCATCGGTTGATGAAACCAAATTAAAGCGAACGGGTTCGCCAAGGGTTAGCGCAAAGTAACGATCTTCAAGGTGAATATCGTTCCCTTCATCTGTACCTTTGGGCAATAGGCATAAACCTTGTTTTGCGGATTTCTTATCTTCAATGGTTAAGAAGTAAGAACGGGCTGAGCCACCACCAATTTTCAATTGGGCACCATGACGTGCTTTTGCGTAAGCGACTGCGCCATACGCGACTGATAAATCGGGATGTGGGTTCACTAACTGAGTGACACTGTCACCCTTCCATTTCTTGAAGATATCAAGCGTTCGGTTGCTCAAAAGTGGGCTGTTGAATACGCCACCATTTAGTAACACAGCGGTTGGAATCGGTGGTATATCCCTGAGTTCCGTTTCACCATTTTGGTTTAGCGCATCGCGACAAACTTCATCGTGCAACTCAATAAATTGTGCAAGGTGTTTACTGATGGCAGGATCTGCAGCGTAGGGTAGGCCAAACTCAACCACTGCTGCTTGGCGTTGGTTAGGTTGATCTGAAAATTCAGTCAGCGGGAAAAAACCATCTAGTGCGATGGTATGTACTTCATCTTTGGTGAGTTCAACGCTTTTAGCGCCGCCAATTAAACGAGAGCCGCTGCCAAGTAGTGTGACTTTGGCTGTGTCTGGTGCATTGCCTGATAGTAATTGCTCTTTAACTTTGCGCGTTTGCTGAATAAGCTTTGATAAGCCTGCTGCGGTTAGTTTTTTATTGCCGCCATGAAGGCGAAGTTCTGCTTGATGGGCGAGAGCAAGGTCAAGGTTATCGCCACCTAACATTAGGTGATCACCGACGCCGATGCGATCAAGTTGGAGTTGCCCTTGATCTGAACTTACTTTTATTAAACTTAGATCGGTTGTACCACCGCCGACATCACATACCATAAGTAATGGTATGTCTTGGAGTAAAGAGTCTGCATTGTCTTTGTTTTGCGCATACCAGTCGTAGCAAACAGCTTGAGGCTCTTCAAGCAGTAAAACTTTCGGTAGTCCAGCCAGTTTGGCTGCTTCTAGTGTTAATGCACGAGCGGCTTCATCAAATGATGCGGGAACTGTGATCACGACTTCTTGGTGTTCAAGTTTGTTCTCTTGGTTGTGGTAGTTCCATGCTTGACGAACATGGTTTAGATAACTCGCACTGGCAACCACTGGTGATACTTTCTCAACCCCTTGGCTCGATGACCAAGGTAGAATCGCTTCATTACGATCAACATTGGGGTGTGATAACCAGCTTTTCGCACTAACAACTTGTCGACCTTCAACTTTAGCGCCGAGTTCACGCGCATACTCGCCAACAATAACCAGTGGAATATCACCGTCCACTAAGGCAGGCTGCCACGGCAAGATTAATTCAGATGCATTAATTTCGCTGGCGGCAGGGTGGTACCGAAAAGAGGGGAGTAGCGGTTTACGCGCAACTTCACCCGGGGCGATGAGCTGATCGATATCAAAAATATGGGTCGGGCTGTTTTCAAGATTATCTGTAATTTCGGTATAAGCGACAACGGTGTGGGTTGTACCTAAATCAATACCGACAAGAAAGCGAGGGGAAGCCATTTATCACTCCAGATAGTTATACCAATGTGAATGCTGATTGGTAGCGAAGTGGTAGCCGCAATAATAATTGTTTGAATTGTTCGTACAGCGTTTGCGGGGTACCAGTTAATAAATAAGGTAATGTCCGATACGAAAACAAACGGCGCATCGAGGATGCGCCGTTTGGGTGTTAACTATGATTACTTTTCACGTACATCGAATTCAACTTGCCACTTCTGACCGCCATCGGTAGGGATAGCTTCTAGGCAGAGTGTACCTAGCTCAGTAACGCGAGATGCAAGACGAACCGGAACAACTTCACCTGCGGTACGGCCTTCAGAAACAGGCAGTGTTACCTGAATAGTTGGTAGTTCTTCCATTTCTTCTGGCTGCCACCAATCAAGGTGTGTACCTGCGGCATCGTCACGGCGAACCGTTGAACCAAAGAATTGGAACTGTACCGGTTGACCAATTACTAGGCCGAACTCTTGGCTAGGGACGTCAGCGTGAGAACCTTCTTCCATACCAAATGGTGCCACACACAGTGCTTCTAGTGGTGGTTCCATACCTGGGATGGCAGGCATTGCACTTTCGATACCGACATAATAGCTACTTGCGATACCACCACGGATACGAACGCCTTTACCTTTGCGCACTGAGCCGTAGTAAGACGCACCACTTGCCACGGCAAGGTCGAGGTCTAAGCCTTCAAGTAATTTAGCTTCTTCTGAACCTGCTGTTGTTAACCAGCTATTGATAATAGCCAACAAGCGATCAGAGATAAGCTGAGATTTCAGTACGCCACCGTTAAACAAAATAGCGGTAGGGCGGATGAAATCTTCGTGAATTTGTTCGAACTTCTCAAACAGTTCATCAACAGCGGAAGCTTGACGGCTTAAGAAGCTTGCAACATGGCGGCTAACTGCGGCATCTTGTGCGTACGGTAAGCCCATTTGAGTCAGTGCGCCACGTGCGGTTTGTACAGGGTGTTCTTCAATACCTGTGCGAGGGAAGAAACCTTCAACCAGTGTTTGTTGCACTTCTTCTTGCGTTAGCTCAGTTTGAAGTGTACCACCAAGCAGTTTAGAACCACGGCTTGGTACAACAATAGGGACAGCTTGTAGCTCAGCATCGCTTAGCAGTGCTTCTTTAGCATCACGGCAGGCGTGAGTAATTGCTTGGATCTGCCAAGGTTGCAGTTGCTTACCTTCTTGCGCTAGTTTCATTTTCAAGCGGTAGGCAAGGGCTAAATCCATGTTGTCACCACCCAGAAGGATGTGATCGCCAACTGCGACACGATTTAGCGTTAGGTTACCTTCTTCTTCCGTCACAGCAACTAAAGAAAGGTCGGTAGTACCACCACCGATATCGACAACCAGCACGATGTCACCAACAGAAACTTGGTCACGCCATGTGTCATCGTTATTCTTGATCCAGCTGTAAACCGCAGCTTGTGGTTCTTCAAGCAGGGTAAGGTGTTTAAAGCCAACGTGACGCGCCGCTTCTGCTGTTAGGTCACGTGCTGCTGGGTCAAAAGATGCAGGTACGGTGATAGTTACATCTTGATCACACAGCGGCGTTTCAGGGTTATTGTGGTTCCATGCATCAACAAGATGCTCTAGGTAGCAGCGCGTTGCTTCTAGTGGTGATGCTTTAACGACTTCTTCTGGGCTATTTAGCGGAAGAAAAGCGTCACGACGGTTCACACCACCGTGGCATAACCAGCTTTTAGCACTTGCGATTAAACGAATAGGGGTTTTGCTGCCTAGGTTACGGGCCATTGCACCTACAATTGCTTTTGGTTGCGTGTTCCAAGGTAAAGCGGTATCACCTGGTGCAAGCTCAGATTCATGTGCTTGGTACATGAATGAAGGCAATTGGTCTTTTTCTTCAACGTGACCAGGTGTGGTCAGTTGAGAAATTGGCATAACTTTAACGCTGGCTTCTTCATCTTGAAGGTCTACATACGACAATACGCAGTGAGTCGTACCTAAGTCGATACCAACGCTATAACGGTGTTCTTGTGTCTCTTGCATTACAGTTCTACCTCAGCGGCGGCAATAATCTGAGCATCGTGTCCTTCTGCCATTTTTGGCAGCTTGATATCAGTTACTTTCCAACCGCGATGGATCAGTGTTCCAGTAAATGGTGCTTCGCCAATAACATTACCTGTTAGACGAACTTCAGAGGCATTAAAGCCTGCTGGTAGCGTTACGCGTGTTTCTTCTTCTTCAGAACGAACAGGCGCAAAGCTAAAGTATTCGTTCAGCACTTTTTGGCCGCCTTCGTGAATCACACGAGCAGCTGCACCGATATCTGCGTCAGCAAAACCTTTAAGGTCTTCTTGCATGAAATCGATAAAACGCGCTTCTTGTTGTAGCAAAGATAGTAGTTGAAGGGCAGCGTCAGGTGTTGATGTTTTCAGCTTAGGTTCAACTTCAACAATTTTTTCGACGATTTTTTCGACTTCGACGATTTTCTCGACAGGAATTTCAACAATCTTCTCTACTTCAACGATTTTTTCGACAGGTTTTTCAACCTCGACGATTTTTTCTACTTCGACTTGTTTCTCAACGATTTTTTCAACTTCAACTGGTTTGCCTTTTTTAGCGATGTAAAGCACTAGCAGTACTAACACTAAACCACCTAACCAAGCGTGTCCCATATCGATAGTTGTCGGCATCGCCGATAGATCAACAGTCATTTTAGAAAAATCAAAAGCCATATTCGTCTACTCTTTGCAGTGAAAAATCGATTCACTATGAATAATTTAGCCAGAATACTACCATAACAAAGCCCCATTACACCTAGGCTGACAGCATTTTTTAGCCGAATTGCAAGAAGAATCGGGGTCTTCGTGTATTTTACAACCAATCAATACGCTGACATTGCGTTGTCATAGTGTTCTGATGATTATGATAGGACATTTTTTCCTATTTATTACGGTATTAGCTCTAATGCAGCATCCGCAGTGTGATATTCATTGCTATTAAGGGTAATTCAACGATCCTCTGATCTCAGCGATATGCTCTTTTACCCATGTTTTATTAACGGCACCCCAGTCTTTAATCACATAATGGCCACTATGATTGCGTTCGCCTTGCGTCTGTTCAAATTCACAAACAATGTCGAGTTCAGCAAGACTTTTGATGGTGTCTTGGGCTGTCCGTCGGGGCATACCACTGAATTCAATGATGGCAGGCACGCTTGATATACCCGTTTCGATGAGATGGGCAATATAAAGGCGGCGATAAAAACTAGATTTGGTTTTGCTAATGTTCATGTTAGCGGGGTGTCCATGTGATTAATCCTTGATTTTCCAAGCTTATCATATAATGGGCTTGGGATGATTTAAGCACTTTATTTGTCAGCTTTTTTTACAGCTGTTGGTCAGAGAAAAACGTATCCTTTATTAACCCTTTGAATTTATATGATTATAAAAGTTGGCAACACTTATGCATTAAACCAGTGAGTCCTAGTTCAAAGATTTTTCTTATTTAGAGGTAGGCGATTGAGATAGCACGGGCTTAGGGGGATAAGCGCTAGTGCGCTAATGTTGAGATCGTAATACCTTACTAGCCACCAATTATGGTGGCTTTTCTTTGCCTGCCGTTTCATTTAATGAGATCAATCGGTTAAAACACCATCGGTAAATAATGTCTATTTGATGCTTTCTTGCTATAGCCCGCTTCAAATCATAAAATACGGAGTCAAATACCTGAATGGTCGCATCCTACGATCATGATAAAAAGGGACATATTGTACAATATGAGTAAGTTTACCCCGCCACGCTTTACGAAATCGTTGCTACATCCGCGTTACTGGCCAACGTTAATTTTGATTGGTGTAATGTACCTGATCAGTTGGCTTCCTTATTTCATTCAATTTCGTATGGGGCAAGGCATTGGGCGCTTAGCGATTAAGCTAATGAAGAAGCGTCGTTCAACGATGAAACGAAATCTAGAATTATGTTTCCCTGATATGTCGGATCAAGATCGTGAAGCATTAATTAAGAAGAACATCGACAGCACAGGTCTTGCATTGTTTGAAACCGGTATGGCGTGGTTTTGGCCTGATTTACGGGTTACTCGACATGTTGATTGTGAAGGTGTAGAGATCCTTCAAAAGTTAGAAAGCGAAGGGAAAGGGGCGCTACTTGTTGCGGTACATTCGCTCAACTTAGAGCTAGGTGCACGCGCAATGGGGATCCGAATTTCAGGTACTGGCGTATACCGTCCAAATGATAATCCATGCTTTGATTATTTTCAGTACCATGGACGCACGCGCTCTAATCGTAGCTTGATTGATCGCAAAGATGTTAAGGGCATGCTGAAGGCACTTCGAAATGGTGCACGTGTTTGGTATGCCCCTGATCATGATTATGGCCTTCGTCGCTCTGCGTTTGCGCCACTTTTTGCCGTTGAAAAAGCTTGCACTACTACAGGTACGAGTTTATTAGTCGACTCTTCAGAATGTGCAGTTGTACCATTTGCGATGGTGCGACACGGTGAGACAGGTAAGTACACGGTTAAAGTATTCGAGCCGTTGACAGAGTTTCCTCATAATGACCCTGAAGCGGCTGCAATTTACATGAATAAAACGGTCGAGCGATTAATAATGGAAGCGCCCGATCAATATATGTGGTTGCATCGCCGTTTTAAAACACGCCCAGAAGGTGAACCATCGCTTTATGATTAGTACTAGCTATCTAGGTTAGCACTTATGTAGAGAAGCTCGCCAAGCTTAATGCTTATGAATAACAAAAAAATGCCAACCGAATCGGTTGGCATTTTTGTATGTGAAGACAAACGTTATAGCTGTTAGCGTTATTTCTATTCTGTTGGCTCAGGCACCAGCAGGTAAAGTAATGCCGCACAGCATGTAGAAGCGATGAGATCGCTAGGCCAGTGCATACCAAGCCAAATTCGACTCATTGCAACCCCTAAGCCCCAGCCTAACAATATAGCGATGGGAATATAGCGTTTATTGCGCAGTAAAAAACCACCCCAAAATACGATACAGACAGCAACAAAAATTGTGTGACCAGAAGGCAGTGAATAATTGGTTTCACCTTCCCAATGCTGAATACGCCATTCACTGACGTTGACTTTTGCGTGCTCAATAACAACCTCTTTTTGTTCGGTTGTTAATTGATAAAAATCTGGGGCTGAATCCACTAATTTAAGCGCCGCAAGTTCATGCGTATAAGGGCGAGGCACTTCCGTAATATGCTTCATTATTGACTTGGCCGCAAAACTCAGTATCAAAATAAAAGCGAATTGGCACCATAATGTTAAACACGCTTTTTTGTCTTTTTTATAGATTAATGGCAATAGGCATAACAATGCGACAGCCAAGAGGAACCATGGGTTACCTGCTGAATTCGATAGTAAAGTAAAAAGCAGGCCAGTGCTGTCGCTGGCTGGAGCAATTAAAGATGGTGAAGGGAATACTGCTAATACCGCGAGCAGTAATAGCGCGAACAAACCAAGCACCTTATAGCTAGGTAATTTACGTTTTAGGTGGGTGCGTAACATGACTATCGCTTTCGTTGTGCAAAAAAAGAGGCCAACTATAGCAAACCTATGATCATTGAGTGTAAAAAAAGCGTCATTTTATTTGTGAGTATATTTAGCGAAAAATTAAAAAGATTAAGTATTGTTAATCTTCCGAAAAGGTCTGCTTTAAAGCCGCTCAAGTAAGGTATCTCGCAATAGAGTGATATTTTATGGAGTGAGATATGAACATACTGGGCTACTTTCAAAAACTCGGTAAGGCATTAATGTTGCCTATCGCCGTGCTACCTGTCGCAGGTTTGCTGCTGCGATTTGGTCAACCTGATTTACTTGATGTGGCATTTATGGCGCAAGCCGGTCAGGCTATTTTCGATAACATCGCCTTACTTTTCGCTATGGGTGTTGCTGCGGGTTTATCAAAAGATGGATCCGCGGCAGCGGCTATCGCAGCCGTTGTTGGCCATACAGTGATGTTGGCTGCGCTGGGGACAATGAATGCCGATATCGACCCTGGTGTAGCAGGTGGGATAATTGCCGGCATTACAGCGGGGCACCTATACAATCGTTTTTATACCATTACGTTACCTGACTTTTTGGGTTTCTTTGCTGGAAAACGTTTTGTACCAATCATCACTGGTCTTGTTTCGCTAGGGCTGGCGATTTCATTTAGCCTGATATGGCCACCGATCCAAAGTGCAATCAATATGCTAGGTGAGTGGATGCTAGGCAGCGGCGTTGCAGGCACTTTCACCTACGGGTTTGCTAATCGCCTTCTTATTCCTTTCGGGCTACATCACATATTGAACACCATGGTGTGGTTTGTCTTTGGTGAATATAACGGTGTCACTGGCGAAATATCACGTTTTTGGGCTGAAGACCCTCAAGCTGGCTTAATGCTAGCGGGTTTCTTCCCTATTATGATGTTTGGTTTACCTGCTGCGGCAGCTGCTTTTTACTATTGTGCTAAAGCAGAAAATAAAGCTCGGATCGGCGGCATGCTAGCGAGTGTGGCGTTTACGGCATTTTTAACTGGGATCACCGAGCCGCTTGAATTCTTGTTTATGTTCTTAGCACCTGCTTTGTACGTGGTACATGCCGTTTTCATGGGCATAAGCTTGGTTATCGCCTCTCTACTCGATGTGCATTTAGTGTTTAGTTTCTCTGCGGGGCTGATTGATTATGTATTGAACTTTAACGCGCCAGCGGCACTGAATGCATGGAAGTTGATACCACTCGGTTTAGTTTTTGCGGTGCTGTATTTCGTGACCTTCACGTTCGCCATTAAAACGTTTGATTTAAAGACCCCAGGACGAGAAGACGAAGAGGAGGCTAGTGATATGCCAGAGGTTGAGGTTCACTCTGGTGAGTTAGCAAATGCTTATCTTGCTGCTTTAGGCGGTAAAAGTAACCTTTCCGATATAGATGCCTGTATTACACGCTTACGTTTAACCGTTGTTGATCGTAGTAAGGTTGATGATGCCAAGGTAAAAGCATTAGGGGCTAAAGGGATTGTGAATGTTGGAGAGAAGAACGTACAGGTAGTACTTGGGCCTCAGGCGGAAACAATAGCAACAGAAATGAAATTGCTGTAACTAAATAAAAAATAAGTGGTTTATCCCCCTAAACCACAAGCGGCTTGCAGCTATGTTGGCCGCTTTTTTGTATCATCACAAAATAGCTAACTCGTTCTAATCTTATTCAGTTTTTAATGGTTAATTTGGGTTAAATCAAATCGATATACGACTATGTAATTTATGGTTTGACGATCTTGTATCAAGGATACCGAGAAAAGGAATGTTGATGTGAAAATATTGATTATTGAAGACGATACGACAACGAGAGAGTTTGTCGCGAAAGGCTTACGAGAGCAGCAATTTGTTGTTGATGAAGCGAGTGATGGGCATCAAGGTCTCGTCATGGCAACGAGTTGTCACTATCAGCTTATTATCCTAGATCGTATGTTACCAATAATGGATGGGATGAAAGTATTGGCTGCGCTACGTGCGACAGAAAATACCACGCCTGTACTCATTTTAAGCGCCATGGATTCAATAGAGGCTCGCGTGGCTGGTTTAAATGCAGGCAGTGATGATTATTTAATCAAGCCGTTTGCCTTAGCTGAGCTGTTGGCGCGCGTTCAGTTACTCCTTCGACGTTCGTCTGTTGTGCAAAAAGAGATCGCCCAATATGAATATGCTGATTTAAAGCTAGATCTCAAGTCACACAGAGTATGGCGCGGGGGAGAACTTATCCCTTTGCAGCAAAAAGAGTTTCTTTTATTACAATATTTAATCGAGCATGCAGAGCAAGTCGTTTCTCGCATGCATCTTTTTGAGTCGGTATGGAGCTATCATTTCGACCCAAAAACAAATGTCATTGATGTTCATATTGCTAATTTAAGGAAAAAACTGGAGGTTGAGGGTAGTGAGAGCTTAATTCATACCATCAGAGGGGCGGGATATGTTCTCCGACAATCGTGAGTTACTATCACGCTCTTCAACATTCAAACTTCTGCTGTATTTTTTGGCCTGTATTGGACTGATTTACACGATTTTCGTCCATCAGGTGTATTTGAGTTCAGATGCCTTCCACCGTAAACAACTTGATCGTGAGTTGTCGCAAGAAACAGAAATTTTTACCGCACTAGCAATGCAAGGCAATCTCGATGCTATTCAAACGCTTATTGCAGAAAAACAAAGTCTTACCAGCCCTTTTAGCTACCATATTCAACCTATTAGTCCGCAAACGTCTAGTTTGAGTTACCCTGCGGCATTAACAGGAAATCAGCCTTACTTTGAGTTGTCTGAGGTAAAATCCGGCAGTAGTTTGTTGCTGGGGGACGGCACGTTTTTACGCATAGAAATAAACCGCGACCTACTGCAAAAATACCGCGATGAACTCGCGCCGATGATGATCTCTGGGGTGGCATTGCCTGTCATCGTGATGATAGCAGGAGCAGTATGGTTTGCCGTTAATATTATCCAGAAGCTACAACGGGTAAACCTGGCGATGAACCGTGTGCTTTGCGGCGAGAAGAACGTCAAGTTGGCAGTAAGCCGCAATGATGATGAATTTGACATACTGTCAATTCACCTGAACTTTATGATAGAGCAAATCGAGAAAAAAGAAGCCTCATTAAAGGCGCTTAGCGTGGGAATTGCGCATGATTTACGAACGCCCATGTCGCGAATGAAATTGCGGATAGAAAGCTTGCTAGATGAAAACACCAATCCACAACACCATAAGGTGTTAGAAGATTGCCACGATGACTTGGAGCTTTTATTGAGTATGTTTAATGGCTTGCTAGAGATTGCGAACCTTAATAGCGGCAAGCAGCTTATTAACAAGCAGCGAGTTGATTTAACCACTGTTGCTCAAGACGCCGTGGATTTTTTACAACCACTAGCAGAAGAAAAACAGCAACAGCTCTTTCTTCGCCAAGATGCAGCATATCAACTTGAAGGGGAGCCCAATTTACTTTTTCGTGCTGTAATTAACTTGATTGAGAATGCCATCAAATATACCCCCGAAAAGGGGAGGATCACGGTTGTGGTAGATCCGTTTGGGATCGTGGTGATTGATAATGGTGAAGGTATCTCTGATCTTGATAAACCGCGTGTTTGTGAGGCAATGTACCGGGCGGATAAGAGCAGAACGCAATCAGGGTCTGGCTTAGGGTTGAGCTTAGTGGACGCGGTAATGAAGCGGCACGGTGGTGAACTGGTATTGAGAGATAATAACCCGGGTCTAAGAGCGAGGCTTTATTTTAATTGAGGCTCTGGACTGCTAATGCCTGGCGCGACTTATACGAACTTGAATGGATAAAAAGCCGATGGGTATTATACCTATCGGCTTTTTGGTCTTTACATACTTGTTGCTTTATACGCTACGCAGCAATCGCATTGAAGTGTTCTTTGCGGCCATTGAATCGATTTACAAGATCATCGATATCATCTTGGCAGTAAGGTTTTAGGCCGCTCATAACCATACGCTTACGGCCCGTACCAACTACTTCTCCGTCTTCTTTGAAGCAGAAATTTAAGGTCACACTACCACGCTTACCTTCAACATCAATACATGACTCAGTCAGCTCGACGCTTGGGTTGACAAGGTCTAAACGAGTAAAATCTAGCTCCATGCTCTCGTAAATAACCAAAGGGCGAGCAGGGTTGATCATGATTTGTTTTGATTCCATCAAAGGAACCATGATATGCGGGAAGTTCATACCAGAGAATTGAACGTAGCTTTTTGTTACTTGTTCAATTAACGCTTGGCTGTGCGTGGTATCGCCACTGCGTGAAATGTGAAGGTACTCTTTGCCGTTACCGTCAATCATAGACTGATCAGTATCAGATTTTTTATCTATGCTTAATGCAACACCATCATTAATCATGCCAGCAAAATCAAAGCGCATTTTTTGGCTAAGACCTGCTTTAGCAAGTACTACAGAGAATAGAAGATCGCCAGGCACACAAAAGCGCTTGTTGTCTTCATCATGAATTGGGTTGAAATCACCGGCTACACGTTTAGCGAAGTGACTTGCTTGCTGGCGTGAGAAAGAAAACTCACCATTTTGCTCTGAAAAGTACGAATTTAAAAACATGTTTAACTTATGAATACCTTCGTTCATCTAACTGTCGCCTATTGTACATGAGTTTGTTCTCAGTAATGGTCTAGCCACTTGAGTTCGGTTTTACTTCTATCTGTCTAGAAACGTAGACAGCGCTTTGCATAAAGATGCAAAATGGTTTGTTGTTGCACTAGTCGTGTTGCTTATTAACCATGATTTTTATATGGCTATATTGAATAAAAGTACGCTTTTTTAGGCTTGGTATTAGTTTTTATATTGAATAGCGTTAGGCATACTAATTAGATGTATTAGTTTCATTTGGGGGGAAAGGAATACTTGTATTAAAGATAAGCAGTATTATTGACGCTTCTGTTATTAACTCTTGCTCTATTGGTATATCTGGTGCAAATGTGTCAAAAGCAGCACAAGGGAATAATAGGTCGTGGTGATATTTTGAACTTAATTGAGTAAATTGCACATTAATGGTCCTATACTATAGCTAAATCTAATTTATAAAGTGCGGGTTGATTTATTAAGTGCAACGAGTGGAATAATTATGTATTATATCACCATAACGAAAACATACACTTAAACATATTGGCTAGGTTATGAGCTGCTCTAATAAATAAAATAAGGCAGACGATAATAACCTTCTTCTAGACGTGTAGAAGCCAAAGGAAAAATAAAGTAGCAAGGAAGCTACAAATAAAAAAGCGCTCAACAAGTAGTAAATGCTACTTGTTGAGCGCAAATATATCACTTCAACTTATCATCCATTATTCTATTCAGGACTAGCAGCAAGACCTCCAGCCCTGAGAATAATGCGTATTATATCGAAAAGCGTTAACCTAAATTCGGCCCGTTAGGGGGATGACTCTTACTTTGTCACCAATTTCGGCATTTGGCTGTTCTGGCAAAATTTCAATTAAACAATTTGCTTCACTCATCGAACGTAAAATTCCTGAACCTTGTTGACCTGTTGATCGTACAGTGAGTCGCCCATTGGCATCGAATTGATAAATACCACGCGTATATTCAGTGCGGCCTGGGCGCGAACGTAGCTTTTCTGTCGCAATTGCGGTGTAGCAGGTTGGTTGCCAGTCGCTACCTTGCATTTTACGTAGTGCTGGCTCTACAAATTGCAAGAATGCCACCATAACTGCAACAGGGTTACCCGGTAAGCCGAAAAATGGGGTGTCTTGAATTTGACCAAATGCCAGTGGTCGGCCTGGACGCATGTTGATACGCCAGAAGTTTATTTGACCTAATGCATCAAGTACTGTTTTGATGTAATCTGCATCGCCTACCGAGACACCACCAGATGATAAAATCATGTCTGCTTGTGTGCTTGCTGCTGTCAGTGTTTTTTGCAGCGATGCTTCGTTATCTTCAATAATACCGAAATCAATCACCTCACAACCGACCTTTGACAGCATGGCTTGCAAGGTGAAGCGGTTAGAGTCGTAAATACAGTTTTCTTTTTGCGCTTCACCGGGTTGTTGAACTTCATCACCCGTTGAGAAAATTGCCACTTTTAGCGGTTGTGTAATGGTGAGCTTGTCGAGTCCCAATGATGCAATCATGCCAAGTTCAGGCGCTGTGATTGTGCTGCCAGCTGCGATTGCAACTTGACCGAATGCTAAATCTTCACCCGCTTGACGAACGTTTTGTCCTTTTTTAATACCAAATTGGGTGGTATCAAAGCGCACAAGATCGTCTGTTTGCTCGGCTTGTTCACGCATTATCACGGTGTCTGCCCCTTGAGGAACAGGAGCTCCAGTCATAATACGAACAGCTTGACCTGCTTTAAGTGGTTTGTCATAGCTGTGACCTGCCATCACCTGACCTACGACAGTGAAAGTCTCTTGTTCGCTGTCTTCGCCACGGATTGCGTAGCCATCCATCGCTGAATTGGTGTGCTGAGGTACATTAACGGGTGATAAAACATCTTGTGCGACAATTTGACCAAGTGCTTTTTCTAGTGACACAGTTTCAGTACAAGTTGATGTTGTGATTTGCGCGAGAATTTTCGCGCGGCCTTCATCAACAGATAGCATACCGCTATTGGTTAAATCGCTGCAATCTAGGCTAGGTTTCTCTAACTTACCCTGAGCAAAGTCGACAACAAAATCAGTGATCTGATCTAAATTGTTGATGTCCATTTGCGGCAGATGCGTGTTTGCTGGAATGTTCGCGGCAACAGCAATAATATTGTTATCGTCTGGGTGTAACCACGGTTTACCGACTTCTTCACGGTGCAGTTCGATTTTAGGGAAATCGAGTTTTTTAAACCCTTCAACCAAGATCAAATCTAGCGCTGTTTGATCTAACTGTGCAATAAGGTGGGGTAGGTTAGCTTCTTCCTCGGGTGTTTCTGTCACCAAAGCACGGCGGTAACGTGAAGAAATCAACATTTGTGAGGCGCCGGCTTTACGTAAACGGTAGCTATCTTTGCCTTCTTGATCGATATCGAAGTTATGGTGAGCATGCTTAATAACAGCAATACGAATGCCACGCTCAACCAGTTTTGGCAGCATAGCTTCTAATAACGTTGTTTTACCTGTTCCGCTGAAAGCAGCAAAGCCCAGTAAGGGTAAAGAAGCGCTAATTTGACTCATGTTGGTTCCCAAATTGTTGAAGTTCTTCTGGCGTATTAAGGTTTACGAACGCAGTTGGTTGATCGCTAAAGTCAACAGTAATCATATTACATTGGCGATACAGCAGTATGATTTTACGATCGCCATTGGCTAAAAAAGCTTCCAGCTTAGGGAGAATACGGCGGTGGAGTAGGGTGACGACAGGTTGAATATGTTCACCATCGTGGGCAACAGCAATGTCTGTCGAACCATCACAAGCGTTAGCCATACGCTCCACAAGATCGGACGGTAGTTGCGGGCAATCACAAGGTACAAAACCAACCCATTCACTGTCTAGGGTATGAAGTGCAGCGTGCATGCCACCTAATGGCCCTGGGTAGTCTTTGATTTGATCGCCAAACACAGTACCAAAGGCTTGGTATTTGTCGTGATTACGGTTGGCATTAATGGTGATGTGGGGTGTTTGCGCAGAGAGAATGTCGATCACATGCTCAATCATTGTACGGTTATTAAGAGAGACTAATCCTTTATCGTTGCCTCCCATGCGGCTGGCTTGTCCGCCAGCCAAAATTACCCAGCTTGTCTGTTCAGGCAAAGGCATAGTTGTTTTTGTCCTCATTGACGAGTTGTAAGTCGGCTCGTTCTACTAATTTGTTGTGTGAAATTGTCCAGTGTCGTCGGCATAGTTTAGTCAGTGCATTCTGCTGGTGGCTTGTAATAACAAGGCTGGCACCACGTTCTAATAAGTCTTCAGCCAGGAGCACTTGGCGTTCAATAGATTCAGCATCAAGACTAGCACTTGATTCATCCATTAATAGCACGCTGGGTTTCAAAACCCATGCACGAGCCATGGCAACACGCTGGCGCTCTCCACCAGATAATACAGAAATATGTTCATTAGCCAAAGTTTCAAGCCCGACTAATCGCAACGCGTTGATCACTTCATTACGTCGTGAGTGGCGATCACTGAGCTGATATTTTAAACCGTAGCATACGTTATCAAAGACACTACCATCAAACATGTAGGGAGTTTGATGCATGTAAATAACGCCACCACAGCGCTGACTTTTGAATAACCGAGAGGTCCATGACTGATTTTGCAAGTTGACATGACCTGTGGTCGGTTTTTGCAATCCAGATAGAATTTTTAATAGCGTGGTTTTACCAACACCGTTATCACCGCTTAAATAAATGGCTTCTTGGGGGCCAATGTTCAGCTGAGGAACATGAAAAAGCAGGCGATCTTTATAACGCATAGAAAGATCGTGTGCTTGAATCGAAATTTGAGACATTACCTGCTCCTCGACTTAATTTGTGCGCAGGTGGGCTTTGCCACGAGCAACAGATAAAAAGAAGTTTAGCCCGAGAGCTAACAGGAGTAACACAATCCCTAGCGCGACACCTTGCGCAAATGCGCCTTTAGAACTTTCTAGTGCAATGGCTGTTGGAATGTTTCGGGTAGCATTCAAAATATTGCCACCGACCATCATGGAACAACCCACTTCTGTGATTATACGGCTAAACGCAGCAATTATCGCTGCTAAAAGTGGAAATCGACTTTCCCACATTAAACTTAAAAAAGCGCGGGGGAGGCTTGCTCCTAAGGTTAGGGCAGTTTCCCATGCGCGTTTATCACTGTTTTGAAAAGCTGCGTGCATCATTGAGACTAAAATGGGGAAACAAATAAAAATTTGCCCCAAGATCATCGCTTGCTGAGTAAACAGTAATTTCCAATCACCCAAAGGACCTGCGCGTGATAGCAACATGTACAACAATAAGCCGATAACAACGGTTGGGATAGATTGAAAAGTATTAACTAGAGACAAAATGACCCAGCGCCCTGGAAATTTCCCATACGCTAAAGCAAAACCAATAAGCAAAGATGGCAATAGCACGATCGCTATTGCCAGCAAAGAAACTGAAAAAGAAACACCAACAATGCTCCACAGGGCAGTGTCACCACTGAGGAGCAGTTGTACAGCTTCTTGGGTTGTTAACCAAAGATTCATTATTGAGTGATAGCATCAGCAACGAATAGTTGCTCTCCATGACGTTGATAACCGTTGATCATTGCTTGTGCCTTTGGATTAACAAGCCAATCGCTGAATGCTTTAGCACCTTGGTAGTTAATGTCTGGGTAACGGCTTGGGTTAACTAGAATAACTTGGTAAGGGTTGAATAGGCGTTTATCACCTTGCACCATGATTGATAGATCCAATTTGTTTTGGTAAGCCAGCCAAGTACCACGGTCTGTCATTGTGTAAGCTTGAAGTTCAGAAGCCATATTCAATGTTGGACCCATGCCTTGACCCACAGCTTTGTAGCCACCAAAGTTTGGCTCAATTTGAGTTTGTTTCCACAAGTTTAGCTCTTTCTTGTGCGTACCGGAATCATCACCACGAGAAACGAATGTCGCTTTGTAGCTCACAATGTTCTTTAGCGCTTTCGTTACGTCTGTCATGCCTTCGATTTTTGCTGGGTCGTTATTTGGACCAACAACAACGAAATCGTTGTGCATTAATTTGCGAGGAAGTACACCGTAGCCTTCATCGACAAATTTAGCTTCTGCCTTTGGCGCATGTGTCATCACAAGATCAACATCACCATTTTGGCCCATACGCAGCGATTTACCTGTACCCGCCGCTAATACTTCAACGGTGTAACCTGTATCTTTCTTAAATTCAGGAAGAAGATAGTCAAGCAAACCAGAGTGGTAAGTACTGGTTGTTGTTGCAAGACGGATCTTCATCTCATCGGCAGCATGAGCAGCGGCTGCAGTGGTAAGAGAAAGAATAACAAGGGTTGTTTGTAATAGTTTCATAGGTCTTCCTGACAAATCTGTCATTGGTTGAATGCTTAGCGCTGCTATAAAGATAGCGTCGCCCTATGGAAGCACTATAAGCAATAGCGATGCCAACTTAACAGCTCAACGTTATATTATCGCAATAAATTTAATTAAACTAATGATTTTAAACAATATAATCATATTTAAACTTTTAAGTGATAAATGGTTTTGTAAACTTTTTTGACAAAGGATAACCGAGTGAGACAAAATGTCTCACCCCAAAATTACTCGAATAAGAAATTATGTCAGATTTTCCGTCCACGTCACTTTGGACTGCCGTTTCAGTGCTAGTAGTCGATGATGAACCCGGCATGCGTGCCATCTTAAAAAAAGCACTTAGCAAGAAATTTGCCCAAGTTGACGTTGCGGGGAGTATCGAAGAAGCAGAAACACTTCGTAAACGCTGTCATTTTGATTTACTGATCGTCGATATTAATCTTCCTGGCCGCTCTGGTATTGAGTGGCATGAAGCGTTTGACCCTTCTACGCGCCGTAGCGATGTTATTTTTATGACAGGCTATGCCGATCTTGATACCGCGATTCAAGCCCTTCGAGCGGGCGCATCTGACTTTATTCTAAAGCCTTTTAATCTTGAACAAATGATGCAATCCGTGAGTCGGTGTATTGAGCGCCGATTAGTTGAAAGGCAAAACTTCGCACTGCAACGCGATGTCGAGCGAAGCCATCCTGTTGATATTATTGGTGATGCTCCTTCCACGCAGAAAATGAAAAATGTGATTGCGCAGGTTGCACCGTCACAAGCTGCGGTATTAGTGGAAGGTGAGTCGGGGACGGGTAAAGAATTGGTTGCTCGTGCACTTCATCAATTAAGTAAACGAACAGGGCCTTTTGTCCCGCTTAACTGTGGCGCCATTGCCCCTGATTTGCTGGAAAGCGAATTATTTGGTCATGTATCGGGAGCGTTCACAGGGGCCAAAAAAGGTCGTGAGGGTCTTTTCCGCGTAGCGAACAACGGTACCTTGTTCCTCGATGAAATTGGTGAGATGCCTCTTTCTATGCAATCTTCGTTATTACGTGCTTTAGAGCAAAAAGCCATTCGCCCAGTAGGGGCTGAGCGGGAAGTGCAAGTTGATGTTCGTATTGTTGCTGCAACAAACCGCAATTTGAAACAAGAAATTGAAGAAGGACGATTCCGTCGTGATTTGTATTATCGCTTAAATGTACTTACGGTTGAATTGCCTGCATTACGCGATCGCTTGGACGATATCCCAACACTGGCACACCATTTCACCCAAATGTTAGCAAAAGAATTGGGGATGCAAGCCATGAATTGGACACATGAAGATATTCAAGCCATGCAGAGTTATGATTGGCCGGGTAATATTCGTGAACTTCGTAATATGATGGAACGTTGCATCTTATTAGGAAAGCCACCCGCAGAGTATTGGCGTGAACTTCAAGGTGATGCGATTCCGCTGCCGCGTATGGCGCAAGCGAGCGAAGCACAAGTTTCAAGCACTAGTGAAAATCGCCCATGTCGCTGTCATGATGAAAATGATGTTGAACAGTTTTGTTATCCAACCGATTGGACCCTTAAAGACGTCGAAAAAGCTCATATTTTACAAGTGGTTGACTCTCATAGTGGCAATAAGTCAGCCGCTGCTAGGCAACTAGGGGTTGCTCGTAAAACACTAGAGCGAAAATTCAAAGATTGGGCCGATGAAGGTGTACTTTAATGAGCGACCAGTCGGAATAATCGAATGAATATAAAACAGTTTATTGTCATGTGGGTACGTCGTTTTCGTACCATGGTGCGTTATCGACTATTGGTTCTAACGTCCATTCCTATCTTTATTACTTTGTTGGCGCTTATTGCCCTGACCATGTATTGGACGGTGATGTACACCTGGCAAAATGCACTTAAAAATGTACGTGCTGATTTAGCTGTTGCGCATCATAGTATGGAGCTTCTACAGCGTGAACAACGAATGCAGTTGGTGTCATTGGCTTCTTCTTATGATTTCCAGCATCGGCTTCGTACCAACGAAGCCAGTTTAAGTGACTGGGTGAACACTCAGTCTGCCTCCTACGGGTTAGATTTTGTTGTTCTTCATCCCGCTTCTGCGCTGGGTGAGTTCTCGAAATCGAATCGACATTTACTACTGAAAGGTGAAGAGCAAACTTTCTTTCAAGTGCTGGATCGCTCTGCGCTTGAAAGATTAAATCGTGACTTACCGGTATATGCCCATATCCCTTTACTGAATGAAAATGGTATTGAAACTCGAGGCCTTGTTAGCCGAAGTTTGTTGCCAATATTTAATAAGCAAGGTGATCTGCAATGGATAGTGGATGGCGGGATGTTACTCAATAACAGTACGTTATTAGTGGATCGTATGCGAGATTTGGTTTACGCATCTAATACCTTGCCTGATGGCAGTATTGGTACTGTGACCTTATTCATGGACGATCTACGTGTGAGTACCAATGTCCCATTAGATAGTGAGAGCTTGAATGGTCGTGCTATTGGTACGCGCGTCTCTGATGAAGTGAAACTTGCAGTGTTAAAGCAAGGACAAAACTGGGTTAACCGAGCATACGTTTATGATGATTGGTATGTATCGGCTTATGAGCCGCTGCATGATCACAATAATAATGTGATTGGTATGCTTTACACAGGTTACCTCGAATGGCCGATGATAAAAGTTTACCTGACCAATATTGTCGAACTAGGTATTGGTATTGTTATCGTACTTTTCCTATCAGGCCTTATTGTATATCGAGGCTCGAAAGATCTTTTTCTACCCATCGAAAAAATTCACCAAGTAGCCAAAGCGGTGCAGTTTGGACTTGAACGCCGTATTGGTGATTTAGGGTTGAGTAAAGACCACGAATTGCAAATACTTGGTGAGCAGTTTGACTCTATGCTTGATCAGCTTACCAACCGTAATGAAGAGATCCAGCAAGCCTCTATAGAACTAGAAGATAAGGTAGCAAAACGAACACAAAGCTTGCATGAAAAAACGGAAGAACTTGAGCAACATATTAAATTGCTTAATCAGGCGCGCAGTCGACTGGTGACGAGTGAAAAGCTAGCGGCGCTGGGTGAGCTGACCGCTGGTATTGCCCATGAAATTAATAACCCGACGGCTGTCATTTTAGGTAACGTAGAGCTATTACAATTTGAACTAGAAGGGGATGCTGAGCGTGTTAAAGAAGAGCTTGAAGCCATTCACGAGCAAATAGATCGTATACGTAATATTACGCGAAGCTTACTGCAATATAGTCGCCAAGGGGGCGTGCAAGACGAAGTAACTTGGCATCATTTGAATCCATTGGTAGAAGAAAGCTTAACTTTAGTACGAACTGGAACGAAAAAGCAGGACCTTTTTATTGAAAAAGAGCTAAATGCGCGTTGCCGAGTTGAAGTAAATCGCCATCAATTATTGCAAGTGCTGGTAAATCTGCAGATGAATGCCGTGCATGCGATGGATGATAAAGGTTTACTGCGTATAGCGACTGAAGATTGGCTTGATGATGATCTGCAACCTATAGGTGCGGTTGTACATATTACCGATCATGGTTGTGGTATCGCGGAAGAAAACTTAGACCGAATTTTCGACCCATTCTATACCACCCGTCGCAGTGGAACCGGGTTAGGTCTATCGGTCAGTCAAGGTATCGTTAGCCAAAGTGGTGGTGAGATAACGGTTGAATCTAAGCTGGGCGTGGGAACAACATTCTCCGTGTATCTACCGATGAAGGCCCTAAATGGTCCTGATGCGATGGATGAAAACTTGATTGAGTCGCAGACCTAATAGCATATTAGCTTGATGTAGGTCGAGATACCGCACTAAATAAAAAAGCATGGTTTAAGCCATGCTTTTTTTTATGGGCATTGATTGATAGTGCTGTTTTTTTCGTTGTCATTTTTGGCAGCAGTTTGTTCTGATACGAGAAATGAATGCAACAAAAGCTACATCAGAAATAATCCTGCGATAAGGAAGGCAGAAGCAACAAAGGCTACTTTTTCGATTAGGCCAAGATCGGTAGGGTCTATCAGCTCATCATGATGCATAGTTTCACTCCATTATTGTTTGTTATTCTACTTTAACCATAGACACCTAATTGATAATTAGAACAATTTTTATGGATATTTTTGGTAAAGCTGTAATTTTTTGTGGCTATACTTGCTTTATTAGCCACAGGGAAGGGCATAAATAAATGAAGTTACTTTTTCTTATATTCGGGGCATTACTGCAATGCTTAGCACTATATGTGGCTTTCTTTATAGAGAGTAGTTGGAGTGTGTACCTAGCGACCATGTTATCAGCATTTGGTCTTTGTACTTTAGTTGGCGTACGTAGCCTAATTGCACCAGCTTGTTTAATGGCAGGGATTATGATTGGTTTGTCATTATCTCATAATGAAGTGGATGTGCAGTTACTGCATCAAATGGAAGCAACAGCGCAGGCTTATAGTGATGATGAAATATCACTAACGGAAATCAGCGCTTATTTTGATAAAATTGCCTACTCGAAAATTACAGCGAAATAGCTAGCAAAGGGAGGAATCTAATCATCTTGCAGCCTATGGCTACATTAGGAAGCGATAAAACGTCACGTTTAAGTCTGTTCTTTATTTGGGTGGAACAATAATTTGTTGGCCTGCGGTAATAAAAGAGCCGGTCAGATCATTGAGCTGCCTAAGCGAAGAGACCGTTGTATTATTTAGCTGCGCAATTTCATTTAAAGAATCGCCTGCTTTTATTTGGTGGATCTGAAAATGGTACTTAGTATAGCGTTGGCTGTTACTGCTATAAAATGAAGGCAACGCACTTTTGGGTAATAATAGTTTATTATCTCTACCTTTCACTGTGTAGCCACCTGTATAGCCAGGATTGAGCGCGAATAAATCACGGCTACTCATATTGGCATCTTTGGCGATAGTTTTTAATTTAACGCGACGATTAACGACGATCTCTGCGATGACAGGTTGCGGCTGAATGGAATTGAGAGCTAAGCCATAATGGTTTTTGTGCTGAATAATAGATGACATTGCCAATAGTTTAGGTACATATAAACGGGTCTCTTTTGGCAGCTGTAATGACCAAAAGTCTGTCGGCTTACCTGCAGCCTTATTCTTCTTAATCGCATTTCTGACTCGCCCTTCACCCGTGTTATAGGCAGCGATAGCGTGTAACCAATTGCCCTTAAATTTATCGTGTAGGTACTCTAACAGATCGAGAGCTGCATCTGTCGACGCCACTATATCTCTTCTACCATCATAACCTTGCCAATACTTTAGGCCGAATGTTTTGCCTGTTGGACGTGTGATTTGCCATAGTCCAGATGCCCCTTGGCTAGAATAAGCATATTGATCGAACGAACTTTCAATAAAAGGGAGTAAGACGATCTCAATGGGTAAATTACGGGCTTCGACTTGCTCATAAATATAAAACAGAAAGGGCTGAGCTCGTTCAGTCACTGTGTCAATGTGCTCGGGTTTATCGATAAACCATTTACGATAATAGCGAACACGTCGATTATTCGGAATCGGCATGTCCATATTTGCTGCCAGTTTGTCCCACATATCGTATTGTAGGCGAGCGGCATCTTTTTGAATGACGGAAGTCGCATTGTGATGGAGTGGTGAGCTGTAAAGGTAATGCGGGACACTGCCTGTTGCAATATAGCTACCATCAAACTGGTGGTGCGATATTTTGCAAGTATTAGCGTAATCACTCGCCGGAATAGCAAGGTTCAACGCGATGAGCTCTTGCTCTGCTTTTAACGCGGCTTGATCGGCCTCAGAAGGGACAGTTTGACAGCCGTTAAGCATCAAAATTGTTATTACCAAAGTGATTGAGGCTTGCTGCATTTGTTTGATTAACATCATATACCGCCAATAAACTCATACAAAATAAACGCACTTTTTTACCTGTTGTTAAAGTATTAACAATAAATTTTTGTGCTGCTATCTAATAAATTTGTGATTTATTAAATTCCCAACATTGAGACAATTTAAGGGTGGCATTGGGAACAGGTGTGGAAGTGAAAATTTACAGCTAAACTTTTTACGTGATAGTGAGTTTAAAGGCAAATCATGGAATCTAGAGCGTATCCCATCGGAACTGTTTTAAAAATCCGTTGTACATCGTATTGGCATTATGGAATGTCAGATGGTCGAGGGGGAGTAATACATAATTCTAAAAAACGTCGCCAAGTACAATTCGACACAATCGATGAGTTTGCTGAAGGGCGTGAGGTTATTGTGAGTTCAATCACAAGTGATAACCCAGAGTTGGCATTCTGCCACGCTAAAAAATTTATTGGTACACCTTACAATATCTTTACTCAAAATTGTGAGCAATTTGTTCGACAAGTCCATGGCTTACCTGTTGAATGCACCCAATTTCAACGATTAATGGTCGTTGCATTAGGTGGTTATTTAGTGGTGGGTGAACAAAATCGTTTTATTAAAATAGCCGGACTTGGAATATTAGCGGGTAGTTTTTTATCGCCGTCAGAAAAAAGCCCCTACCATAGAGCAATGAAAGGGGCCGTGATTGCGGCTGGGGGGGCTATGTGGATAAGTGCGATAACCAAAGGGGCTTTCAGTCGTAGAAATGTAAAGAGATCCGACCTGTAACACAGAAAACCATTAAACTAATTTGTAAAGTAGATAACCTTACCTACGTAATATACTTACGGGGTAAGTGTTTTGTTAGTTTGGCTATTGGTAATTACACGACGGAATGGAAGCAACTGTGACAATTTTTATTGAACGAGAACATGACCACCAATTTGATCATATTGCCGCTTTATCTGAGAGTATCGCAGAAGAATTAGCGCAGGAGTATGGCATTCGTTGGGGGTGGAATAATGAGAAGTTAGAAATTCGCCACTCTTCAGCTCGTGGTTTTATGTTAGCGGAAGACGGAAAAATAACGATAGAACTACGCTTGGGGTTTGCTGCGAGTTTATTTTCTTCATCTATAGAGCAAAATATTGTCCAGCGCTTAGATCAACTTCTAACGCCTGATTTCTGATAATAACAGCGACACTCACTGGTTCTATCTGCGCGGCATACTTAGTCTTATAAGTATGCCGTTTTTGTATTTATTGGTTATAAGCAAACATACATTCTTTCATTAAATCGAGCTAAAAATAGCTACCTGTAAAATATTTGATCTTGCCCACAATAAATTTCTTATTTAGTAAGAACACTCTAATTGAAATTCGTATTCTGTAATCAAGCAGTCAGGGATAACAACTGGCTGACAACAGTTGTAATTCATGTAAGGAGAGCACACTCATGGGCATCTTTAAACGAGCATCGGACGAATCAAGCAAGGTGGCGAACAGCCCAATGCGTGACGCCATGGTCTACAACATTTGGTTAGCAGGATTAGGCGCTTATGCAAAAAGTGCAGATGAAGTTAATCAAATTTCAAATAAAGGCAAAAGCCTTTTTGATGAACTCATTGAACGCGGTCGTGAAGTTGAATCAACAACGAAAGAACGCGTACATACGGCACGCAGCCAAACGACCGTAGCGATTGAAGAACGTGTACATCAAGTTGTTCAAAAGCTAGTGGGTTTAGATAACGATCGCCTTGATCAAGTTGATGACAAAATTGATCAGCTAACTGACACCATAGAGAAACTTTTGGCTCGTCAGCAAGAAGCAGCGAAAAAAGCACCTGCTAAGAAGGTGGAAGCAAAAAAGTCCACAGCTAAAGCGGCGACGCGTAAACCAAGTGTTGCACGCCGTAAGCCAGCAAAAACAGCAGAGCCAAAAGCTGTAGATGCAAAACCAGTAGAACCTAAAGTGGTTGAAAAGCCAGTAACGGATGTGAAGCCTGCAATAGCGGCGCGCCCAGTGGTTCAAACAACACCTGAGAAACCAGCAGTCAAACCTGTTGAAGCTCAGAAAGAAGCAGCAAAACCAGTGTAACTTACAACTCTAAAGCAGTGGCAGCTTGCTTTGGTATTGATTAATCATAGAACCAGCGTTTGACGCAGGGGGATAGCAAAATGATCGATAAAACAGTAGTGAAAGCGGCGAAAAATGTCGTAGAAAGTGGTGAAGGTGTTGCACGTAACATTTGGCTTGCGGGCCTAGGTTTATACAGTCGCACCCTTGAAGAAGCACAGCAAATCAATGAAAAAACAACAACGGCTTTTGACGAGCTTGTAGAGCGCGGTAAAGAAGTTGAGATTGAAGCTAAAGAGTGCATCGGTAAAAACGCAGAAAAAGCGACTGACGAAGTAGAAGCAGGCATGAATGACTTATTCTACCGTCTAAGCGGTGTTGACCGTGAAAAGCTTGAGCGTATGGATGATAAAATCGACAAGCTAACTGAAGCTGTCGAAAAACTGGCAGAAGTTCAATAATTGTCAGTTAAGACTACAACGGATAATGCCAGCCTAGACGCTGTAGTCTTTTCCTAGCGTTACAGCGACGTTGGGGTTCAGGGGCACGTGAGCCATGCATGTGCCCCTTTTTTGCATTTCGCATGTAACAGACATAAAAGTGCCACGGTGTACAAAAATAAAAGCGGGTCATGTAACGTATTTATGACATAAAAATGATTCATTTTGCCATAAGTCTCGTAGATGTCATTGACCAACTAAGCTGTGAGCTTCTACGTTTATATATAAGGTTGAGTTTTTATAGAGCCAGCTGAAAATGAACTAAAGGTGGTGGTTATGGATAGTTGGCGTAATCGTGCATTCAATAAATTGCTCTATCGTGTAATGCGACAACGCCTTGCACGTTGTAACTCAACATTGGAAATGCGCGAGCTGATCTTAAGTATTGATAATTATGGTGCTTTAATTTCAACTCCAAAGGGCATCGAGGTTACACCGACAAAATTTGCTAATGTTGCTTGTGATTGGGTCGATATGCCCAAAAGTAGTGGTAACAAGATCATTTTGTATTTTCACGGTGGTGGCTTCTGTTTTTATAGCCCCAATATTCACAATGCATTTGTCGGGCGATTAGCGCAGCAGACCAAATCGCGAGGCTTGATGATAAATTACAGCCTAGCACCAGAAAAGCCTTATCCTGCGGCGCTGGATGAGTGTTACGCCGTTTATCAGGCATTATTAGTGAAAGGCTACCTTCCACAAAACATTCTCTTTGCAGGGGATTCTGCTGGTGGAAATTTAGCGCTTGCGACTTTACTGCGTTTACGTGATATGAATATTCGTATGCCTGCGGGTATTGTGCTGTTATCGCCAGTCACCGATATGGCCGTAACAGGTGAATCAGCATTCGTAAAAAGTAAAGACGACCCATTTTTTGATCTGAGTAGTTTGCTCTTAATGCGAAATAACTACTTAGGCAATAACAACCCTTGTGATCCGGATATATCACCTTTTTATGCTGATCTGCACGGCTTGCCTCCTTGCTTTGTGACTGCTGGCACAGAAGAGCTTTTGATGGATGATGCTATCCGTTTAGCTGAAAAAATGGGTGAAGCGGGTGGGGATGTGACACTGAATGTGATTAAAGGCGTACCGCATGTGTATCCGTTATTTTATCAGCTGAGTGAAGCGAAAGATGCGATTAAATTGATATCTAGCTTTATGAATGACGCGCTAAAGCGGAGTGACAACGTCACTAAAAAGGCGAGTTAGTATGTAGGTGGCTAGGCGTGATGATGTATACACCACATTTTATTTGCCTAATGCTATTAATTAGGTGGTAAATTGCGGTAAATTCTCTGTGTTAGATTTACATATTATCAGGTTTACTTATGTCATCAGATTATTACGGCACTAGTGCTGCCTATGCACGTCAAGAGCAAGGCTACCGTGAGAAAGCACTGAAACTATACCCTTGGGTATGTGGCCGCTGTTCACGCGAGTTTGTATATTCGAACCTTCGTGAACTGACTGTTCACCATGTTGATCATGATCACACCAATAACCCAGCAGATGGTAGTAACTGGGAACTGTTGTGTCTGTTCTGTCATGACCACGAGCATGAAAAATACACTGAACACGCGCAGCAATCTGGCAGTGTAGTAAAAGCAGGTGAAAATGATCATGAAGCCGCTACTTTCAATCCATTCGCAGATTTAAAAGCGATGATGGAAAAGAAAAAATAGCTCGACTGCGATAACGCATGATGGAAAAACGAGGCTTAAAGTCTCGTTTTTTTTGTGAGGGAGAAACAGCGTAAAGCTTGGTCAACTTGTTAGAAAAACTGAAGAAAGCTCGAAAAATTGGTATTACTCACGATGAAGAAAGGTACCTAGCGGTAAGCAATTGGCAAAAAATAGCCCGAAACGACTCCTGTCTCGGGCTTAGGGGAATGGCTCTCGTGAGAGCCTTGCGCTAACTGGTTAGTAAATGGAGATCAATTACACTATCAATGTTAGTTCACGCAGTACAATTTACCAGTTTTAGCAATGAGAATTGGAATCAACCTAAATACAGTCGATTAGATGTCGAATAAATTGGTGTCTCGAACCATTTCTCGTGGCAACCCATTCTTGATACGGTTGCCGACCCACTTGCCGATACCAATTGGATAATCTCGGTAGTTCACAATGACTTCGCCTTTGCCTGAAAGGTCTTCTGGGCGAATATCACGCCCCATAAACCATTCTTTAGCTTGCTCCGCTGTCAGGTCAACCGACACGCTTTCTTGGCCTGATGCCAGTGCCATGATAGCTTCATGTTGCCAGCGGTAGCCTTTTTTGTGTTGTTCAGCCAACTTAATCCCCATGCGCTGGAAGCGGATTTCAGTCAGTAAGGGTTTTAGGTTTTTAGGGAACAACCACAATTCCTTGTCACGTACCCAAACATCACTTTCGTGCGGGAGGGTAATGTCCAACGTTGCTTTCAGGCTTGCTGTAACATCTTGCTTGTCTTTTTCAGCAAGGATAGAGAAGGGGAATTTGCCCATACGCTTTTTGACGACAGGTGATTCCACTGAAGCGTGTTTACGGATGCGTGCTACAAAGAAGCCTTCGCTATCAAAAATCTGCGGGTAAACATGTAAGAAGCCTTCTTCAGTAATCGACTGAGCTGCCCCTTCAAACAGATCATTCAAGGATTCAAACTCAACAGCGTCACCAAAGGTCTCTTTTAGGAAGTGGCATACCTGCTGATTTTCAGTTTGGTTAAGGGTACAGGTGGAGTACACCATGACACCGCCCGGTTTTAGGGCTTGGAAAGCACTCACAATCAGGTTGCGTTGAATTTCAGCAATACTATCGATAGAAGACAGTGACCAGTTAGCCATCGCATCTTCGTCTTTACGGATTGCACCTTCACCAGAGCAAGGCGCATCCAGTAAAATAGAATCAAATGCTTCAGGTGCCCAGCCACCAAAAACACAACCATCAAAGTGGGTCAGCGAGGCGTTATACACACCGCAACGTTGCAGGTTTGAGTGCAACACTTTGATACGACTTGCTGCCAGCTCATTGGCAACTAATGCGCCTTTGTTTTGCATCGCACAAGCAATTTGTGTGGTTTTTGAACCTGGAGCTGATGCCATATCGAGCACGCAATCCAATTGGTCATTGTCTTTTAATAGCGCGGTTACGGGCATCATAGAGCTGGCTTCTTGAATGTAAAAAAGCCCTGCTAAGTGTTCTGCGGTGTTACCTAAGGAGACCGTATTTTCATCTTCTCGCTCAATCCAAAATCCAGTATCACACCAAGGTACAGGGGTTAATGTCCAGTCTTTATCCGCAACACGGGCTAAGAAGTCTTCCACACTGATTTTTAAGGTATTAACACGAATACTACGTCGAAGTGGGGTCTTACAGCAGGCAAGAAAATCATCCATATTGAGGTTTTCTGGCATGGTTTGACGAATAAGTTCGATGAAGTCTTCAGGGATATAGATTTTAGAATGCAAGGGAGTTTCTCGATAACAGGCATTGATGGGCGAGAGTGTATATCAAATCACGAACTTAAGCGATCTACAGCAATAGGCTGTTTGGTGTAAATAATGCTGATGGCATAAAAAAGGAGCATCGAAATGCTCCTTTTATGGATTTCCCATTAACAATTGTGGTTAATCGCGAGGAATTGCTGTGCGCCAGTCTTTCCATTCAGACTTCGCGTGCTTATGCAGTAGGAAGTGTGAGTCGGCTTTAGCAATTGGTGCCAGCGGGTGCGCTTCTGGTGTTGCAAAGGCAATACCACCACGGATTAAACTATCGACTGTACCGCTATTGATCGTCGCGCCTGTGATACCGATCGATACATCGACGCCTGACACGTTCCAGAACACGCTGTCTTTACGGACTAAGTGGCGATACTTTTGCTCGATTTGTGCTTCAATCATAACGCGATCCGCTAGATCACCTAGGCTCACTTTTACCACTTGGCCAACTTGAATATCACGGTAAAGCAGCGGTGTACCTTCACTGATGGAATTACGTTTCTCACTTTCCAACACCACAGTTAAACCTGAGTTTAATAACTCAGCACTACCAAGGTTAAAGGTTTGCTGCTTAATACCTTTACCTGGGTCTACTGAAATATAAGAGCTTAATAAGCTGTCTAAGTTCTTCGTTTCAGTCAGGCTTAGCTTAGGTTTGACTATCCAGAAGTAGCTTCCTGCGCGTGCAATGACATCGGCAAACTGAGGGAAAAGGCGAGCACTGATGTTCACGTTGCCTTTGTCGAAATTCGGCGTAATGGCTGTAATTTTACCAATCGCAATACCTTGATAGCGAATTTCAGTTCCGACAGCAAGTGCCCGCGCATCGCTTGCGGTTAATTTGATTTCTTGACCAAAATTACGCGCATCTTTCAAACTTGAGTAAAGTTTGAAACGACCATTTTGTTTGTTGCTCACACCGTCAATATCATCAAAAGCAACGCCGCCTTTAATTAAGGTCGCAACAGGAGAGGCTGTGATTTTAACACCGCTTAGTCCTGCTTCTACTTCGACACCTGAACGATTCCAGAAAACGGTTTTTTGAGTTACTAAATGGCGGTATTTATTTTCAATATTCAGCGACAAGGTTACACCTGATGCCGTTAGTGCGTAGCTTGTGACTTCACCTACTTGCATGTTGCGGTAGAGCACAGGGCTACCTTCAGATACAGGTGGCAACTCATCAGCCACCAAGGTAAATCGAGCAAAGCCTTTTGCTGTTTCTGCTGCCAGCGTAGCCAAACGTTCACTTTGGTAAAGCGTGTAGTTTTTGGCAATCTTCTTGCTGCCACCGCTGGTGAAACTAATGCCGTTGCTGATCAGTTGCTCTGCTGGCGGCAAGCTAACATCTAGCCCTTTGCTGCTTAGGTTAGCTTTAATACCACCATCGATATAGAAGCGACTCGCAGAGCCAATCAGCGAGGTGTATTCAGCATTAATAATGACGCTAAAGCGGACTTTGTTTTTATCCAACCTTACATGGGTAACGCGACCCACAGCGATGCCTCGGTGCAGGATCTTAGTGCCTCGCTTGATACCATGGCTACTGTCGGCATATAAATCGAAAGTGGCCACGCCATGTTGCTTTTCTTGCAGCTCGTCTTTGGTAATAGCGGTAAATAAACGGCTAGGCTCGCCTTCACCTGGGATAAGGGTGAGGAAGTTGCCACGAATTAAATTACCAATGTTTTTAACGCCTGTTAGTGAGACTTCAGCTTCTTCAAGCAAGATGCTTGAACCACTATTGAGCAGATCGCTCATGCTAGGTTCAATCGCGGCGTGGGCAATCACTTTGCTACGCGCTTCATCTAACTTTACATCTGATATCTGGCCAATTTGTAGGCCGCGATAAACAATAGGCGCGCCACTGGCGTTGATATTACTGTTTTCTGGTAACTCAACCTTAATCGCAATCCCACGGCCTGCGGTATTGAGGTCTGGGTATAAACGGAAAAGGTGGTTATCTTCAATGGCTCGACCTTCATCGGGTGAGTCAAATGCAATCGCACCTGCAATCATGGCAGATAAGCTTTCAAATTGAACATCGACACCATTAAAGTTGATGTTGGCGCTCATACCACTGACGTTCCAGAATCGGCTTTTATTGGTGACAAGCTCGGCATATTGCGGTTGAATTAAGACATCAATTAACACGCGCTTATTATTGTTGCTCAGGGTGTAGTTATACACTTCACCGACAGGGATCTTTTTGTAGAAAACTTGTGAGCCAATGCTAATTGAGCCTAAGTCTGGCGCACGAAGCTGAATAGATAAACCCGCCCCAATAGGGGTGTCAGAGGGTTGGCTATCGAGCGCGGTAAATTTTTGCGTTGCTTCACCTTCACCCGGTTGCAGCGCGATATAGTTACCAGAAACTAAGGCATCTAACCCTGAAATACCTGTGATAGAAGCTTTAGGTTTAACTAACCAAAAACGCGTACCAGTATTAAGAGTCTGTACCGCCTCTGGATAGATATCCGCTTCAACATAAATGCTTTCGAGATCATCCGATAGCGTTACATCGCGCACGATACCTACTTCAAGCCCTTGATAACGAATGGTAGTGCGCCCTGCGATCAGACCCGCAGCATCGTTAAAATGAATTTGAATGCGTTGGCCTGCATCATTAACGGCTTTAAATACCAGCCATCCTGCAAGGGCAAAAGCTAAAATAGGAAGTAACCAAAGGGGAGATATAGACCGATCACGGCGAATATCTACAGGCTCTGGTTGATTGTTATTTCCGTTGTTCATAGTTATCCCATATTAAGCGCGAATCTAAACTTTCTGCTGCAAACATAGTAAGTACAACCACAATCCCGAACGATACAGCGCCCGGGCCCGGTGTGAAATCGAGTATTTGTCCACGATCGATCAATGTCACCATGATAGAAATAACGAACAAATCCATCATTGACCATTTACCAATCCACTGAATGATCCTAAATAGGCGCATCCGAAATCGATGGTGAATACGACGTTTAAATTGAATACACAATAGGATGTAGGCCAGTCCCAAAATTTTGGCGACGGGCACGACAATACTTGCGATAAAAATAATGGCGGCGATACCGGGCATCCCCGTTTTCACTAGATGAGCAACACCTGAGAAGATGGTATCTTCAGCGCGTTTACCATTATTTAAAAAGATCGAAATAGCGAACAAGTTCGCTGGAAAAATAAAAATAGTGGCTGAAATTAAATATGCCCATGTTTTTTGAATCGAATGGGGTAGGCGCGAATGCAACGGGCTATGGCAACGGGTGCAATGACTATTTGCCGCTTGGCTTAGATGGCAAGAATGGCAATGGAGCACAAGCTCATTGGTATTGTGATTTGTTTCTGGCTGCCACGCTTCCCAATAGCGAGTTGGGCTAATTCGAGTCAACAGTAGTAGCATCAGTATTTGGAGAATAACTAGACTGATCAGCCCTGGGCCAATATAAATATCTGCATAGTCTTGAACTTTAAAGCAAGAGATACCAAGGCTAACGAGGAATACTTCATACATTGCCCAGTGCTTTAAGTGCTGAATGATCCACATAGAGGATCTAAACAGTGTAAAGTGCTGAAGTTTTATACCTATTTGAGCTGTCATAACGGCAAGGCTGACCAACAGCGGCGCAATAGTGCTACAAAAGAAGATTAAAAAAGCAACGGCAGGGAATTCTGGCGCTAGGGTAAAGGTACCTGCAGGTAAAGTCGCAGGGATCATCTGACCAAATAATCGAATGGTGATCATTGGATAGATATGTGCTGGTAAAAAAAGAATTAAACAAGCTAGTGCAATGGCGAATTCACCGGTAAACCGAATAGAATCACCTCTATATAAACGCGTATTACAGCGAGGGCAGTAAGCACTCTGACCACGAAGGGCGACGTTAGGCATCACTGGCAAGTCACAGCCTGGACACAGGCGAGCCGTCGACATGGGTTGGTTAATCCTTTAAGTCTTTCTGAAATTGTTCTTATCCAGAATGGAATAACCGCTGCATAAGCAGCGGTTTAAAAGAACACTATATTATTTTACGTTGGCGCTGGCTATAGTGAGAGGCTGATTATCTTCATTCTTGTCCTGATTTGAGGACTGTATTGAACCGTATAAGGTTTGATATAAGCCTTCTTTTTGAACCAGCTCATCATGTGTACCTGCTTGGCTTAGCTTTCCGTCTTCAAGTACATATATTATATCGGCTTGCTTAACTGCAGATAAACGGTGCGCGACAATAAGTGTTGTCCTATCTCGCAAGAATTGGTTTAGCGCTGTATGTAGTGCTGCTTCCGTCGCTGTATCTAGTGCAGATGTTGCTTCATCAAGAATGACAAAATCAGGGTCTGCCAATACCATTCTGGCAATGGCGAGACGTTGACGTTGCCCACCTGAAAGGCGAATACCTTGACGGCCAATTTCGGTATCTAAGCCATGAGTAAGGCGCTTAGTTACATCGGTTAATTGTGAAATTTCAAGTGCTTGCCATAATTGTTCATCACTAAAGGCCGCTCCTAATGTTAGATTATGCCTTAGTGTGTCATTAAATAGAACGGGCTGCTGTAAAACAACCGCCATTTTTTCTCGCAATGCTTCATAACTGACATCTTCAATGCGCTCCCCATTAATCAAAAGGTCGCCTGAATCTTTTTGGTAGATACCTAATAACAATTGGATCAGGGTCGATTTCCCGCCACCTGAAGCGCCAACTAAAGCAACGCGTTTGCCTGCTGGGATGCTAAGGTTAAGCCCCCGTAACACTTCTTTATCTTCATCATAAGAAAAACGTATATCGCGAACGTCGATAGACAGGCACTTGTTGTCAGTGAATGGATTTACTGTCGCCACAGGGCGAACTTCTTCTTCTAGTGTCATTAAGCCGTTAAGACGTTGCATTGCAGCTGAAGCGCTATACCACGCAAACTGAATACCGAGTAGCTCTTGAACTGGGCTGAGCATAAACCATAAGTAACCAAATACCGCGAACATTTGACCGATACTTAAATCGCTGAAAAGTACCATCAACATCGCTGCCGCGCGGAAGAGTTCAAACCCGACTAAGAAGAGTAGGAACGAAACACGACCCGCAGCTTCAGACTGCCATGCGTATTTATCGGCATTGCTACGAATATCGTCGGCGTTTGACTTTAGCTGTGTCAGAAACTCCTTTTCACGGTTTGCCGCACGGAGTTGATAAAGCCCATCAAGAGTTTCGACTAACCGCTGTTGGAATTTCTCAAAGGCTTGGTTTTCGAGTTTCTTTAAGTTTTTTACACGGCTGCCCATTAAGCGAGATGCGTAAACAACAAGAGGGTTCATCAACAAGATGAAGAGTCCGAGCTGCCAATTTAACCAAAGTAGGATGCTCGCTGTACCTATCACGGTTAGCAAACTCACTAAGAATCGGCTAAGTGTATCACCCACAAATTTGTCGATGGTTTCAATGTCAGTAATAAGGTGCGAAGTGATACCACCGCTGCCGCGCTCTTCATACTGACGCATGCTAATACGGCCTAGCTTATCAATTAAACGCTGACGAAGCAGATAGGTGATGTCTTTTGCGACGAGAGTAAATTGGCGACTTTGGAGAATGTTTAAGGCTTGGCTAATGATGCGCATCACAATAACCATGAGCAGCACTAAAATAATATAAGCCGTCGCATCTTGAAGAGGTTCAGGTAATAAAGTGTTTAAGAAGGCAACGCCACTGGCTGGTTTATCCAGAAGAACTTCATCCACCATAAGTGGCATAAGCAGTGGGATAGGGACACTAACAAGCGTCGCAATAATGGCGATAATGTTTGCTGCAATTAATCGAGGTCGATGACGTTTTGCTTGCTTTAAGAGCCAAGACCAGTTAATCATTTGATTTGCAGAATCTTTCACGGTGATAATGATTCCTATTATTAACAAGGTTCACATTCTAGCGGCTAAAGAGGGAGTAAGCCATGGAAAATAAACTCGCGTTTTATAATCGTTTAACAAAACAAGCTGTCGCTATCATCGAAGATGAGACAGATGTTATCGCTAACCTTTCTAATATTAGTGCGTTACTCAACATGGAGTTAGAGGATATTAATTGGGTAGGCTTTTATTTGTTAAAAGGTGAGCAGTTAGTATTAGGCCCCTTTCAAGGTAAAGTTGCGTGTGTACGTATACCTGTAGGCCGAGGTGTGTGTGGTACAGCTATTTTAGAAGATAGTGTTCAGCGAATTGAAGATGTACATCAGTTTGAAGGGCATATTGCATGTGATGCAGCGAGTAATTCTGAAATTGTGATCCCATTCCGAATTGGTGGCGAATTGTACGGCGTGCTCGATATTGATAGCCCAAGCTTGTCAAGATTTGACCAATTTGATGAAGAGGGTCTTATTTCTTTCATTAAAGCGCTACAAAAACACCTCTAATTTCATGCTTTCGGTGGTTTTTCAACGCTAGGTAACTATAATAGCGCAAACTATTTCTTTTTGAACAAAGCACTAACAGCGAGATGGTCTCGCTTTATGTCAGGAAAATCCATGGAAAACTCTGAAAAGTTAACGAACAGTAAAGAAGTAATTGCATACATTGCTGAGCGTTTCCCAAAATGTTTCTCTGTTGAAGGTGAAGCTAAGCCACTTAAGATTGGTATCTTTCAAGATTTAGCTGCGCGTCTAAGTGACGACCCTAAAGTAAGTAAAACATTATTACGTACAGCACTTCGTCAATACACTTCTTCCTGGCGTTACCTTCATGGTGCAAAAGCTGGCGCAAACCGCGTAGACCTAGATGGCAACGCATGCGGTGAGCTAGAGCAAGAGCATATTGACCATGCACAAAAAGCGCTAGAAGAAAGCAAAGCAAAAGTACGTGCTCGTCGTAAAGAGCAAGCAGTAGCGAAAGCAGCTGCAGCTAAAGAAGGTGAAGCTAAAGCGAAAAAAAATCGCACTAATTCAGCTAAACCAAAGAACGCTAAGCAAAAAACGACTAAGCTAGATAAAAAGCCTGTTGAAACAACCCGTGCTCTAAACGCTGACGAAGTTAAAGTTGGCAAAGATGTAAATGTGAACATGGGTACCGGCAACATGCCGGCAACTATCGTTGAAATCAATAAGGACGATGTGCGTGTACGTTTGAGTAATGGTCTAACTATGGCTGTTAAAGCGGAGCACCTGCGTTCGTAAAGGAGAATGCTCGACGTATGAAATGTCGATTCCGTTTCTCACTGATCGCTGCCGGCATGATGCTGGCAGCATCAGCGCAAGCCCTAGAGGCTAAATACTCATTAAGTGACTTGCCGCAGTTAACTGCTGAAAAACAACATGCAACAGCTAGTAAGCGTATTGCATCGCGTTTTACACGCTCGCACTATAAGCAATTTGCACTTGATGACCAATTCTCAGCTAGCATGTTTGACCGCTATGTCAAAATGTTGGACTTCAACCGCAGTTTCCTAACTCAATCAGACATTCATTCGTTTGATAAATGGGAAGATCAATTTGATGACCAACTCAAGTCGGGCGACTCATCAGCTGCTTTCGATATTTTCAATAAAACACTTCAACGTCGATTCGATCGTTATCAATACGCGTTGTCTTTGCTAGATAAAGAAATCACTTTTGATGCAGATGAAAGCATCGTAATTGATCGTTCTGAATTAGCGTGGGCAAAAGATCGTAATGAGCTGAACGAAATTTGGCGTAAGCGTGTTAAATACGATGCATTGAATCTAAAACTTGCAGGTAAAGAGTGGAAAGAGATCAAAGAGACATTAGGAAAGCGTTATAACAACGCCCTTAAGCGTCTAACACAATCGCATAGCGAAGATGTGTTTCAGATCTACATGAATGCTTTTGCCCGTGAGGTTGATCCACATACTAGCTATTTATCACCACGTAATGCTGAACAATTCCAATCTGAAATGAACCTTTCTCTAGAGGGTATCGGTGCGGTATTGCAAGTTGTGGATGACTATACTGTGATCCGTTCATTGGTTGCTGGTGGCCCTGCTTCTTCATCTAAGCAGCTTACTGCTGGTGATCGCATCATAGGTGTTGGTCAGGAAGGTAAAGATATTGTCGATGTTATCGGCTGGCGTCTTGATGACGTTGTTCAGTTAATCAAAGGGCCGAAGGGCAGTAAGGTTATTCTGGAAATCTTGCCTGAAAGTAAGAATGCGAAAAGTTATGACGTGACTATCACTCGTGACAAAATTCGTTTAGAAGATCGTGCGGTTAAATCAGAAGTTAAAGTCAAAGGCGGTAAGAAAATTGGTGTGATTGAAGTACCAAGTTTCTACGTTGGCTTGTCTGAAGATACTAAGAAAGAGCTTGCGTCACTCAACCAACAGCAAGTTGACGGTGTTGTTATTGATTTACGAAACAACGGTGGTGGTGCGCTAACAGAGGCAACTGCTCTAACAGGTTTGTTTATTAATAGTGGCCCTGTTGTACAGGTTCGTGACAGTTACGGTCGTGTTAAAGTTAATGGTGATTCAGACGATCGCGTTTATTTCGATGGCCCATTAACGGTATTAGTGAATCGCTACAGTGCGTCAGCATCCGAGATTTTTGCTGCGGCAATGCAAGACTATGGTCGTGCCGTGGTGCTGGGTGAACAATCATTTGGTAAAGGTACAGTGCAACAGCACCGTTCACTGAACCATATTTATGATTTGTTTGATAAGCCACTTGGCCATGTTCAGTACACGATCCAGAAGTTCTACCGTATTAACGGTGGTAGTACGCAAAATTTAGGTGTTGTTCCTGATATTAGTTTCCCTACGGCGATCGATCCTGCTGATACAGGTGAGAGTGTCGAAGATAACGCATTACCATGGGATAGCATTAAGCCAGCGGGTTACCAGAAAGTTGATAATTTCTCCGCGGTATTACCGTCTTTAGCGACTAAGCATGAAGCCCGTATTCAGAAAGATATGGAATTTGGTTTCATCCTTGATGACATTTCGAAGTATCAAGCCGAGAAAGACATTAAGACAATCTCGCTGAATGAAAAGGCGCGTATTGCCGAGCAAGATAAAGATGATCATGATCGTTTGGCGCGTTTGAATGAACGCCAGAAAGTAATGGGTAAAAAGCCTTTTGCTTCACTGGATGATGTGCCAAAAGATTACGAAGCACCCGATGCGTACTTAGATGAAGCTGTGGCGATTACAGTGGATTTAACCAATACGCAAAGCTAACGTTATCTTTTTAAATAATAAGGCGGCCTTGATAGCAATATCAGGGCCGTTTTTTTATGCTTATTCAGCCGCGCAAATTTGTATCAGTGATGAGATAACCTAAACTAAAGTGTGATTTATCTCGAAATTTCATGTTGGTTCTAACAATCAGGACTAGGGTTTTAATAGGCGTTCATTTCGTGAGGTCGTGCTATGAAAACATTACTGGTCACTTTAGCATTATTCATCAGTTCTTGGAGTTTCCAAGCAACGGCGGAAAAGCTAACTGAGTTCGACTACCCATTATTGCTCGGTGATTGGTACTGGTTTAGCACAAATGATGAAGGTATAGAAAGTGAAGGCGAAAACTATACCGCCATGAATATTAAATTTACGTCTAACTATGATTTTGTGGTTCGCTTACTGCGCGCTGATGGCTCGGTTGATCAGTGGAAAGGTCAATACGATGTAGACGAAACAAACATAACATTTCGTTCAAGCGATCAACCTGAGCAACTGCATTCGTATATGCTCAGTTATAATCAATTTGTGCTCGATGGTGCTAGGTTCACTAAATTAGCGCCAGAGAATTTACCGGGGCAGTGGCATGCTTCTCGTATCTCAGGCAGTGATGTGGATGAACATATCACGGGATTATCAATTTTATTGCGCCCTGACTTTTTATTCTCGGTTGAAGTAAAAGGTACTGATGGCAAGATGAAAGAGCACCGTGGTATTTACTACATAGAAGACAATAATATCGTCCTGCTTTATGAAGATGGACAACATGAAAGTCAGTACGAACTTGGTGCAGATAATACGCTAACACTCAGCAATAAACAGTTTGGAATGGAAGCCATTATGCAGCGAGAATATTGATTCTATTATTGATATCTCAATCTTGAGTACCAAGTAGCAGAATACTTCGCCAAACAGCCAAACAGCCAAACAGCCAAACAGCCAAACACCGAGCTCATTATGTCTCGGTGTTTTTGATCCTCTCGAACAAAGATGATTATGCTCACCATTGAATAGTTCTGACCGCACTAGATATTGTTGATGCATAGATGCGCAGTTCCGTCTATATCGTTGACGAATATTAGCTAGATTTAGCCTTTTGTTTACAATTTATTTGTTTTATACCAATTGTGTGACTATTTTTGTTTTGTAGAAGATAAATTGTCGACAATATCCCTTTTCTTACTCGACGTGTGATTAAGCCTAAGTTGTATTTGTAATAAGGACTGCAGCTGCAATGGACATAGTAAAAGAGCTAACTAAGTCAGAGGATCTGACAGAGCGCTTGATAGAAGCCATTGTGAATGGTAGCTACCCAGCAGGCAGTAAAATTGCGGAGTCTGATTTGGCCAATACCTTTGGGGTAAGCCGAGGACCATTACGAGAAGCCTTAATGCGAGTTGAGGCATTAAGGCTGATTGAGCGTGCTCCGCACGTAGGGGCTCGCATTGTTGAACTCAGCCAAGAAAAGCTTATTGAAATTTATGCAGTACGTGAAGCATTAGAAGGGATGGCAGCAAGCTTAGCCTGTGTACATATTTCTGATCAAGAAATTGAGGGGCTGCAACATCTCTTAAATACCCACCACCAGTATATTGAAAAGGTTGAAGGCGCATCTTATTTCCACCAGCAGGGTGATTTCGATTTTCATTATCGCATTATAAAAGCCAGCAAAAATTCCAAGCTGATAAGCCTGCTGTGCGATGAGCTTTATCATTTATTGCGCATGTACCGCTACCAATCGCCACGCGCACATTCACGTCCTAGCCAAGCCCTGAGTGAGCATGCTCAGATCCTCGCTGCAATCAAAGAACGCGATGGCGAACTAGCCGAAATGTTAATGCGCCGCCACATTATGCGAAGTCGACAGTTGATAGAGCAACAATTAGAAACTATGTGATGACAAGGAGATAGCATCATGACACCCGGAAAGCGATTTCGACAGGCAGTAGCGACTCATCATCCGCTTCAAATTGTAGGGGCAATCAATCCGTATTGCGCCATGATGGCAGAACAAGTGGGGCATCACGTTATTTACCTGTCGGGTGGTGGCATTGCTAATGCGTCCTACGGCTTGCCTGATTTGGGGATCACCACCTTGAATGATGTGCTTGAAGATGTGCGTAGGGTGACGGCTGCCTCGTCATTGCCGCTGTTAGTCGATATAGATACGGGGTTTGGTGGGGCTTTTAATATTGCACGTACTATTCGAGAAGTTGAAAAAGCAGGGGCGGCAGCGGTACATATTGAAGACCAAGTGGCGCAAAAACGCTGCGGTCATCGGCCTAATAAAGCCATTGTGAGCCAGCAAGAGATGGTCGATAGGATCAAAGCTTGTGTCGACGCAAAAACAGACAGTGATTTTGTTGTAATGGCACGAACAGATGCCTTAGCAGTTGAAGGGATGGATGCTGCCATTGAACGCGCTGTAGCCTGTGTTGAAGCGGGAGCAGACATGATTTTCCCTGAAGCGATAAACACGTTAGATCAATATAAACAGTTTTCCTCGGCCATTGATGTGCCAATTTTGGCCAATATTACCGAGTTTGGTCAGACGCCATTATTCTCAGCTGAAGAATTGGCAGAAAGTGGCGTTGACATGGTGTTGTACCCGCTTAGTGCGTTTCGTGCCATGAACCAAGCCGCACTTAATGTCTATCAGCATCTAAAAGATGACGGTCATCAGCGTCAGGTTGTTGATGCAATGCAAACCCGAGAAGCGCTCTATCAATTCTTAGGTTATCACCAGTATGAAGAAACGCTCGATAAGTTATTCTCAAAAAAATAGCCTAGAAAAAAGGGCTGAAAGTCAGTCATTAATTCGTTCTTTAATTTCATTTGTGCAGTGAAATTTATGTATTCATAACGTAATCGACAAAAGGAGTTTGCTATGCCAACGCTCGCCGTAGCTGATATAGAAAAGGACAGTAGTCACGTTAGTGGTGCAGGACTGCGTGGTCAAAGTGCGGGAACAACATCATTATGTACAGTGGGTAAGACGGGAACTGGCCTGACATATCGTGGTTACGATATTACGGATCTTGCACACCACGCTGAATTTGAAGAAGTCGCGTATTTATTATTGAAAGGGAAATTACCGAATCAGCAAGAGCTGGATGAGTATAAGCAGACGTTGATTGCCAAGCGTGGCTTACCAGATGCGCTCAAGTTAGTCTTAGAGGCCATACCCGCCACGGCACACCCTATGGATGTGATGCGTACGGGCTGTTCTATGTTAGGTAACTTGGACCAAGAAACCGACTTTAGTCAACAGCAAGATAAAACAGAGACCTTGTTGGCGATGCTTCCTGCCATTATTTGTTATTGGTATCGCTTCAGTCATGATGGTGTTCGCATAGACACGGCATCAGCGAAAGAGCCCTGTATTGGTGGGTATTTTCTTGAAATGTTGACAGATAAAAAACCGCTGGCAATGCACAAACAAGTGATGCATTGCTCGCTTGTTTTGTATGCTGAACACGAATTTAATGCATCAACATTTGCAGGGCGTGTTTGTGCCTCGACTTTATCCGATCTTCATTCATGTGTGACAGCAGCCATTGGTACCTTACGTGGCCCATTACATGGTGGTGCCAATGAAGCGGCAATGGCAATGATTCAACAATGGCGCACTCCAGATGAAGCCGAACAAGGCATCATGTTTTTGCTTGATGGAAAAGATAAAGTCATGGGGTTTGGACATGCAATTTACCGCGAATCCGACCCACGTAATGCACTCATTAAAGAATGGTCACGCAAGCTAGCGAAAGATGCGAAAGATCCGCAGTTATTCGATATTTCTGTACGCGTTGAAGAAGTGCTAAAGCGTGAAAAAGACTTGTTCGCCAACGCCGACTTTTTCCATGCTTCTGCTTACCATTTCATGGGGATCCCCACTAAGTTGTTTACGCCGATTTTTGTCATGAGCCGAGTCACTGGCTGGGCTGCGCATATCTTTGAACAACGAGAGCATAACCGAATCATTCGCCCAAGTGCGGATTACGTTGGTCCAGAGCATCAAGATTGGTTACCCATTGAAGAGCGTGATTAAACGCAATAGAGCAATTTGGCAAAACTAAAGGATTAGACAGGACTTAGCATGAGCATGAATGTAGATATAAACGAACGCCCCGCACCTGATGCACTGTTGGTGAAAATTGCGGATTATGTAGCGAACAGTGAGATCCACTCTAGCGAGGCGTACAACACAGCACGTAACTGCCTGATGGATACCTTAGGTTGTGGCTTATTAGCGTTGCGCTTTCCCGAATGTACTAAACATTTAGGCCCAATTGTACCGGGCACTACTGTCCGCCATGGTGCGCGTGTGCCGGGAACCTCACATGAACTTGACCCAGTAATGGCGGCATTTAATATCGGCTGTATTATCCGCTGGCTAGACTATAACGATACATGGTTAGCCGCAGAGTGGGGGCACCCTTCAGATAATCTTGGAGGGATCCTTGCGACTGCCGATTACTTGAGCCGCGTGGCAGTTGCAGAGGGTAAAGCGCCACTTACTATGCGCGATGTACTTACTGCTATGATCAAAGCCCATGAAATTCAAGGAGTGCTGGCATTAGAGAACAGCTATAACCGCGTGGGGCTGGATCATGTGTTATTAGTACGTGTTGCCTCTACGGCGGTTGTCACGAAAATGCTCGGTGGAAGTCGTGATCAAATTATCGATGCTGTTTCGCAAGCTTGGGTCGATGGATGCTCACTGCGTACCTATCGCCATGCGCCTAATGCGGGGTCACGTAAATCATGGGCGGCAGGTGATGCAACTTCACGCGCTGTTCGACTTGCCATGATCACCATGAAAGGCGAGATGGGTCTACCGTCGGTATTAAGCGCACCGCAGTGGGGCTTTTACGATGTTCAGTTTAAAGGTGAGCAATTTAAAGTTAATCAGCCGTTTGATAGCTATGTAATGGAAAACGTGTTGTTTAAGATTTCTTTCCCTGCTGAGTTTCATGCACAAACGGCGGTTGAGTGCGCGGTGATACTACATCAACAAGTGAAAGATCGCCTTGATGATATTGAACGAATAGAAATTACTACGCATGAATCTGCTATTCGTATTATTTCCAAAGTCGGTGACTTGGCCAATCCCGCCGATCGTGACCACTGTCTGCAATACATGATTGCAGTCCCATTGATTCATGGCGATTTAATGGCTGAACATTATGAAGATGATTTTCATCGCGATGATCCCCGCATTGATATGTTGCGTGGAAAAATGCAGGTGAAGGAAGACAAGCGCTACAGCGCAGAATACCTTGAAGACGATAAACGCTCGATTGCTAATGCGATCCAAGTCTTTTTTACGGATGGAAGCTCTACCGAGAAAGTCGCCGTTGAATATCCAATAGGGCATCGCCGTCGTCGTCAAGAAGGTATTCCCGTATTGGAACGTAAATTTATCCGAAATTTACAAACACGCTTTCCCGCATCAACTTGCCAATCTATTTTCGAATTATGCAGTGACCAAGCCAAGTTAGAGTCGACTCCTGTCAACGAGTTCATGGCAATGTTCGCTATTAATTAGAGGGATAAAGCTTGGTCGATTGTAGCTGCTTCTAGCGGTATAAACAGGCGTGAAAAGGTTAGTGATAAGAGTAATAACAGCAGCGCTGGCAAATTATGCGCTTGGTGTATAGAGGTTTGATGTAAAAATGTCCAGTCTATTAGGCTGGGCATTGAGGGTGAAACTAAAGATAAAAGAGGCTATTTCTTCTCTGCCGGAAGCGGTTGTCCTTGCTGGATGCGTTCAAGCAGCTCTTCACTGGTAATCTCATGGCTGTGTTTAGCTATCACATCTAGCCATTTAAAGAGCTGACGTTGATGTTCGGACTCACAGTATTCGTCATGGCCTTGCTCTATTTGTTCATCTGTATATTCATTTTTATACTTTTCTGGATTGAAGCCAAAAACGAGGCATTGGATATTGTAGTAACGCTGAGCATCTAGGCTGTGTTCATCCCAAAAATGACCATCTTCGAATACTTCTGTTTTTTCATCACTGATCGCAAACCAATCTGCGGCATTTAACACTATGTCTTCGCCATTGTCGTTGAAATAAAGTAAGAGAAGGGTAGCCAGGTTATCGACAGCATCTTCCTCTTTGCCCAAAACGACAATCTGGTAGTGGTTTAAATAAGCATGCCCATATTCATGGAATAAAATGAATTGAAGCGCATCCAGTGTTGCTTGATCTACGCTTCTACCTGTTTTCTCGTAATTATCTTCACTAAAAAGGGTATAGAGCTCGGTGGCAAATTCATAGGGCATTTGGATTGTATTTATTTCAGGGTCGAATAATGGCCCATCAATTTTATTTGCCCACACTATCTTTAAGTCACCGTTAATCGGTGCTAGCCAGTTAAAAAACGCCGCTATTTCGTTCGAAACTTGTTTTATCTCTGTTAATAAATCACTCGGAATAGTGCCATCTTCAGCCTTAAAAGTGACAGTTGTTTCTGCTACTGCTATGCATGGTAGTAGTAACACAGAAAAAAATACTGATTTAAGCCAGCGTCTTGTGCTTTGCATTCTCTATCCTTCATGTGAATGTTTTTATCATTAAAAAGATATTTACAACATAAATTTTCGCAGAAAAGTGCTGATAAAACGACATCATATGATAAATATGTGCAATAAATGCACTATGGGTATAGAGTGCCGTTTGACTGCCTGTAGCTTTGCAACGCACTATAATGTGCGCTATGTCAATAAAGTTAATATTCAACTGCGTGCTATTAAGTATGGTGATATACAATTGAGAGGTAATCCGTGTTTACCTATTCAAAATAGGTGGTTAATGACCGCCAAGAGTTTTTATTGATGGATATAAAACCGAAGCATTTAATACAAACAATCATTCCACTGATTGTTGTCGTGTTCTTATCGTTGTCTTATGTCGGATATTCTGATCTTAGAGTGAGCCGAGCTGCGGCCTACCAACAAGCAAAAGATAATGTCTCATTCGCTAATGAATATTTGAAAATTCACTTTAATTCCGTTGAAAATCACTTGTATTTATTAGGCCAAATATTAGTTCGTGATATTGCAATTGATGAATATATTGCTATGGGTGATGCGCTTATAGCTAATCAAAAAAAGCTATCCGAAGTTGGGCTGTATTCTCAAGGAAGCTATTACGGCACACATGGTGTTGAAGCACATAATGTTGCAAGTAAAATGGAAAATCGGCCTTGGTATAATCCAAATAGTAAGGTAGGTGAAAGTTATATATCACCTATTTATATGAGTCGTACAACGGATAAATGGAGCGTAACAGTTGTAAAAGTTATAGAAATGGCAAATAAGCAATTGGCTTATATATTATTAGAAACAGATGTTACTGAATTATATAAACAATTGGCATTGCTTAAGACCATGAAAAATGGCTATGTATATGTTGTCGATGGGAATAGCCGTCAAATTATTATGCATCCAGACCATTCTCGTATTGGTAGCTTATCCGTTAGCGTCGAGCCTGAACTGCTTCAGAGTATTCAGAAGGGGGAAACACAAGGGGAAATAGATGGCTATATGTACAAGATGCGGTGGAAATTTAGTGTTTACGACGCAGATAATGCATTTGGTTGGATTTTATTATCGGGCACTATTACGCAAGATATAACTTCACAAGCGTTTAACTTAGGTGCAGTTAGCATTACATTGTTTTGTGTTATCGGTATCATGGTGCTTATTAATTTAATTTCTAAGCGTGTACATAATAATGGTCGATTATTAACAGAAGTCGATGGGCTGGTGGCATTAGACCAAAGGTTAAATGCCATGATTAAAGATCTTGTCCCTTGTGAAAGTGTTATTTTGTTTACCTACAATGAAGATCACCAAGAATATGTGGATGTGCACAGAAGGTATACTTTTTCTCAGGAAATTGTTGAGCGATTCCTGACTCTAGATAAACGTCAAAGTATGCGTGTTTCCGTTTCGAATAGAAATGACCTCATTGCACGGCATATATCGCCAACTCGTGCAGTATTTCGAGTGCCTCTCATCATTAATGAGCAGTTACAAGGCATAGTGTATTTGTTAGGCACACCAGCAGTGTTACCTTGGTTTGTTAATATTTACCGTATCTATGCTCAGGGTGCCTTAAACCATGTGCTACTAAGGCAGCGAATTAAAGATAAAGATCAAATGACTAACTTGATGAATAAAAACTATTTACGCTCTCATATTCAACAAGTGCTAATGAAAAATCAAACTGGTTATTATTTGGCGATGTTAGATATTGATGATTTTAAAATGATTAATGATGGCTTGGGGCACTTATTTGGTGATCAAGTTATCTTATCTGTTGGAGAAAAGTTAAAAGAGGTTATGCCGGATCAGGCAATTATTGCCCGTTATGGTGGTGATGAGTTTTCGATTATGTTTATGGCAGAATCGAGTATTGCTGCGGACAGTAAATTACAAGTATTGCGGCGAGCGTTAAGCCAGTCACAGGTTCATTTTAATGGAAAAAAAGCAAGTTACACTGTAAGTGTCGGTTTTGCTGAGGTACAGGGAGAGCTAGACAGTGTTATCTCCCTTGCTGATAATGCTTTATACAAAGCAAAGAAAAATAAACCCTCAAAAGTATGCTTGCATGACATGGGGTACGGCCCGTGCCGTTATTACCAATGTGATGATGATGTGAATGTGACGAGCCCTAAAACGGGTGAGTGTCGGCCTTGTGGTAATACTGTGGGTTCAGAGCATGCTGGCAGTATAAACGTAGAGGTAGTTTAAGCTTGTTAAGACTAGACGCCTATTGTATGTCCGATGAGCATTTGCTCTAGGCGTCTAGTGTGAAATACCGTGATATGACTAACTGCGATGCACGATCTGGGCGCCTCAGTTTGTTATTTCATTTAACACTGGTGTTAATAAGGGTTTTGGCTTTTTTATCAGTGGGGTGGTTAGATAAGTGCCTAGATAGGCCTTAGCTGCTCGTTTGGCTTCATTAGCCATGCTTGTGGTAATAAAGCCATACTTCATTTGTGATAGAGTGAAAATAACATCTACTATTTCAACCCAGATATGGAAAATGTCGGAATGGTTATCAATTTGTGGCAATTCAAAAAAACTATCTAGGATAAAATAAATTTTTGCAGAAATGATCAGATCGTTATTTCGATCTTTTTGTTTTATTGCAGGCGAGGTTTTCCCAGAGATAATCAGCTGTCTTGCTGCCTTTTCATGTTCATAGAAAACAATCGACCGTTCGATAAGAATATCGACAATATCTTGCCATTGCTCTATGTCACCATATGCGGGCAATACCGATAATATATTGAGTAGCTCTTCACCGTAGTCCTGGGCGACGTCTGCGTATATATCATCAATATTAGCGTAAAAATGGTAGGCAGAGCTTTTTGGTACATTCGCACGTGACGCAATATCTGCAAATGTCACATTAGAAATATCCATTTCGACAAGCAATTCACGAGTTGCTGCTTTAAGTTGCTCTCTACGTTTTATACCTCTTGCTTGCATATATTCCCTTATAACTTGCGTTGCGACTTCATTCTTTGTTGTCACTATATCGTATGGATCTCATTGGTACAGCAGTAAATGCTAGGCTTGTGATAGAAAAGCCCATATGTCTAGGGATACAGCTTTGCATAGAAGCAAACGACAAACTCAGTCATTAGCTAAAGTTATCGTTTTCATTACATTGATTTAATTAACTTTTTTACTAGCATACAAAGATTGTTTACTATTTTGCCATTATGCAATCTTATTTGTATGGATGTGATCCAGATCACTGGTAACAATTTGAAACATCAACATGAATCACTTTATTACTTTTAATTTGCAGGTCTAATGCTCGCTCATATCATAGTAGACTAGAGGTTAAGGCTGCAATGTCTAATAAAGTTAGTATTTTTGACCAACCAAAGCCATTTAAGATGATATTTTTTATCGAGCTATGGGAGCGTTTTGGTTATTACGGTTTGCAAGGCATTCTTGCTGTTTATTTTGTAGAGCAACTTGGTTTCACACAACAAGATTCATTTGTCACTTTTGGTGCGTTTGCTGCGTTAGTCTATGGTTTAGTTTCTGTCGGCGGGTACGTTGGTGACCATATACTTGGCACAAAACGTACTATGGTGTTTGGTGCCATAGTCCTTGCTGTGGGTTATTTCTTAATGGGGTTCTCTATTCTTGAACCTACATTTATTTATTACGCTCTTGGCGCAATTGCGGTAGGTAATGGTTTATTCAAAGCGAACCCATCAAGCCTACTTGCTAAGTGTTATGAAGAGGGCGATAGTCGTTTAGATGGCGCATTCACTCTTTACTATATGTCGATTAATATTGGCTCATTAGTTTCACTTTCTCTGAGCCCAGTGATTGCAGCAAGCTACGGTTATGCAACGGCATTTGTTATTTGTGGTTTTGGCTTAATCGCAAGCTTGTTGAGTTATGTTGTTCTTCGCAAAACGGTGAATGGTATAGGTTCTGAGCCAGATTCAGCGCCTATGAATGTTAAGCATTTAGGCATGGTTGCGGCAGGTACGCTTGTTTCAATCTTCATTTGTGCATGGTTACTGCAAAATATTTTCATGGCGAACCTAGTACTAGGTCTTATTGGTGTGGGTGTTGTTAGCATCTTCATGAAAGAGACGTTCAAACTGACAGGTGCGGCGCGTAAGAAAATGATTGTTGCATTTGTACTCATGCTACAAGCGATCGTGTTCTACGTTCTTTATGCACAAATGCCAACGTCGCTGAACTTCTTCGCTATTTATAACGTGCGTACTGAGTTCTTTGGTTTCAACATTAACCCCGTGAGCCTGCAAGCATTGAACCCATTCTGGGTTGTACTATGTAGCCCAATTCTTGCTTACCTATACACTTACTACGGAAGCCGCGGTCGTGATTTATCTATGCCGGGTAAATTCACAGTGGGTATGTTTATGTGTGCATTTGGCTTCTTATCTGTTGCTGCTGCGGGCCTATGGTTTGCAGACCAAACGGGTATGGTCTCTGTTGGCTGGATGGTACTGGTTTACTTATTCCAAAGTTTGGGTGAGCTATTAATCAGTGGTCTTGGTCTTGCGATGGTAGCAAGCTTAGTACCGCAACGTTTGATGGGCTTTACCATGGGCGCTTGGTTCCTGACACAAGCCGCTTCGTTCATTATTGGTGGCTATGTAGCAACCTTTAGTGCGGCACCTGAAAACGTAACAGATCCGCTACAAACCTTGCCATTGTATACCGAGGTGTTTCAAAATATCGGTTTAGTAACGCTTGCCGTTGCAGTTGTTATGGCGCTGGCTTCACCAATGTTGACGCGTATGATGTCTGCTGAAGATGAAGAGCATGAGGCCGAGTTAGTAACAAACTAGTACTAATCTAGCTTAACACTTGCTTACCCAGATCTGTCTAACCTGAAAATTTGGCTAGGCAGTAATAAAAACCTCGTTGATGTTATCACCGAGGTTTTTTATTAATGATTAAGTGAAGTTATATAGGGCTATAAGTAAGATTCAAGGTGATGAATGATTCTTTGTTCCTCATCTTTTGAGGCTTTTAATACCATGTATCCGTTAGGATCAAAATGAACAATAGCGTGAATGCTAATTACCTGAGAAAGTACATTAAGCATCGCCCAGCTTGAAGGGGTAACACTAAATTGCATGTGCACTAAGCGCTCGCCAGCATAACTTAAAGCCCCATTATTACGTTGATTACAAAGTAATGCATGGCTATCGTTTGCCACATAAATTGATTCAGCTGCTAAATTAGTAATCGTAATAGGGAAGGCTTCTGGTGAACAATATGCGTTGATCATTGTAGCTTCAGCTTGGTGTTTTGTTTGTAATTCAACCTCGTTACCTCGAACATCAATATCGCCATAGAATCCAATTGAAAATAGATGAGCTAAAAACTTTTCGGTTGAAATAGGATTAGAGAAAGAAACGAGCCACCAGTGCGATCCCGTTGCTGGTAGAAAAGTGCGCTCTTTACTGCGTGCAGCCATAAATGTAGCAGTATGTGCCGCTAATTTGGGGATGTAGCTAGTAGAAGTAATTGTTTTATCAATATTCTTGGTTGCAGTCATAATAAATTCCTTTTAAAGCTGCAAAATGTACAAAGCTGTTGTCTCGTCGTGTCATTTTTACTTATATATACAACTTCATACCTTTGTAACTTAATATTACTTATCTGCGCCACCAAATAAAGCGGTTACATTGCTATGTGGGCGAGGGATCACATGAGTGGTAATTACAGCATTATCTAATCAAAACAATAAAGGCAGCCGTTATTAATGGCTGCCTCATGATATTGAATGGATTATATTGAAATGAATCCATATCTGATTAGTTATTGAACAAGCTCATCAACCAAATCTTGGTGAGTGTAGAAGGGCGATTTGGCATTTTCTGATAGATAAGGCTCCACCATCGAAATTAAACGTAATACACCTGCACGAATTAATTCATCTTCACTTAATTTGTCGTGCAGCAGGGTTTGATAATTCAACCAGTTTAAGCTCACAAGCAATAAGTTATCGGCAATTAACGGCTGATTGGTCGCATCGCAGTTTAGCATGCCTAAATCGGCCAAATGGGCGAGCATATCGCTGCTTAATGTACGTAGCTTTAATACCAATGTGCGTATTTTACGTTTGATTTGAGGGCTTTGGCTGTTGAGATTATCGAGATTACGGAATAAGAATCGATAATGGGTAAACAGAGCCATAATAGTATGTAAAAAAGGCCAATAGTCATCAAAATCTGTTACTTGGTCTTTATATTCATGACTAATACGGGTGAGCGAGTTGTGCAGTTCTTCCACGAGTGTTGCGATGATCTCGTCTTTGCCGCGAAAATGGTAATACAGATTACCTGGACTTATTCCCATCTCGGTTGCAATGATTAGTGTACTAACATTAGCCACGCCTTTTCGATTGAATAGGTCGAGACTAACAGCGAGAATCCGATCACGGGTTTTCATGGTTATTCCTTGTCTTGACTGTGTTTAACAACATGCAGTTTTATCACAATAGCGGTGTTTAGCTTGCGAGTTCCGGAGCAGCATGGAGTAAAAACGCGTATTCATTTTGCATTTGTTGCTTAATGTCTTCGCTAATGAACTTGACCAAGGTACTGCCAATGAGTGGCATTGCACTGCTGACTGAAACCTTAACTTGATTTCGAGTTGCTACATCGCCACCTGATTTTGTTGGTTCACTAAACAGCATGGTGCCTGTAATTTTGGCTGGTACACCAACAATCTCAACGGTCATTTTGCAAAGTAGGGACTCATCATCTTGCCAATGCCAAGTTTCGGTTTGATTAATGGTATTAAAACTACCCAGAATACTTTTCAGCACTGCGGGAACATTGGCCGGTACATCACGTTGAGTTGCGACACTGAACCCATCCTCGGTTTCTTTTATCGCCAGCACTTTGACATTTTTCGCGGTAAGTTGATGATACTTTTCAGTAATGAGTTCCTCTTCACTAAAAAAGCGAAGTAGCGAGTCCAAGTCAATTTGATAATCGTGAGTAACTGAAATTTCCATTTTCTTTCCTTTTACTTCTAATAACTGGTCTGACAACTAAAATCATTGTGCAACTAGCAGCATTTGAATTCAAAGGGAAAGACTGAAAAATCAGCTATTGATCAATATTCCTTTTGCGTATTCGTTCGTTTGTAGCTACGGCTCACAATTAAATGAAATAGAGTCTTTGTTCTATTTTTGTTACATGGCTGAAGCTTAAACCTAGGTTTGATATTTTGTGATGCACAACACAAACAGGTTTGATTTCGAACAATATAATTCACCATACTTTAAGTGTGGTGCTGCATAGTAATATCACGCTTGACGATATACTTCACAAGCAACTCGTGGAGAGGGAATACTTTCTTGTAATGATATGGTGTCATGCTCCAGAGAAAGCGGAAAAGCCACCTGCTAGGCACAGGTGGCTTTTTATCTTTTACACGCATCATATAGGTAAGATGGTAATTTCCTATAAATCCCTATGGCCAATCAAAACCTTGCATTAATGTCGACCAGATTAAGGGAAGGAGAGGCACACGATTAATAGATAGTGTGCTTGTGAGTTAGCTTTGTAAGTTTGCTAGTAATTTGTCACAACTGGCTTTGAGTTGTTGCAGCTCTTCAATTTCAAGTTTGCTTTTACAGAACATACTATTAGGTACAGAAAGTGCTTTGTTTTTGAGTTCTGCTCCTTGGTTGGTTAAGAAAACCAAACGAATACGTTCATCTTCACTGCTGCGTTGTCTTGTAATGAAACCTTTTGCCTCTAATCGTTTAAGTAAAGGCGTAAGAGTTCCTGAATCTAGATGAAGATCATGCCCAAGATCTTTTACGTTAATGCCACTCTTTTCCCAAATAACCATCATTGTTAGGTATTGAGAATAAGTGAGATCAAGTTCATTTAGTAATGGACGATAGGCTCTGATCATTGCATTTGATGCGCTATAAAGAGAGAAACATACTTGATTTTTAAGTAATAATTGAGTTGACTCCACTTCATTTAGACTATGATTATCAGTTAAATTCGCCATATCAAACTCCATACTGAAAATAGATTGTGCACAATATACTTGTGTTTTACCTTTTAATCGACTTATACTTGCTGTAAAAGAATTGTGCGCAATCTAATTGCTGGCAATCTAAATCGTTTATTATCGTATGTAATTTAAAGGACATCATCATGACGACACTGTACACAACGAAAGCAACGGCATCATCAGGGCGTAACGGTCAAGTAACTACAGAAGACAACATGCTAGATCTCGCTCTCAGCTACCCGAAAGAAATGGGTGGAACAGGTGAAGCAACTAATCCAGAACAATTGTTTGCTGCGGGTTATTCTGCGTGTTTTTCAAATGCGATTATTCATGTTGCTCGTGAGATGAAAATCAAATTAACGCAAGCACCAGTGACGGCTGAAGTAGGGATAGGGCCAAATAATGCGGGTGGTTTTGCTTTGACAGTTGCGCTTGCTGTTGTACTCGATTTAGAAGAACAGCAAGCACAGCAATTAGTAAAAACTGCACATCAAGTTTGTCCGTATTCAAATGCAGTGAAAGGCAATATCGATGTAAAACTATCAGTTAATGGTGTTGCACTGTAATTCGATGATTTGTATCCCCCTGCGATGATCAAATTCAGTACCGACGAAGTCACACCAATTGTCTGTGATGAATTTGAACCGCAAGATGAAGCCGAAAAACGTTATCGGGACGGAGATTAGCCACAGTGCTCAAAGAATAAATATAGATAGCATTTGTTCTGTTGGCACTATTCTTTCATTCATTAAGATGGCTTTCATTCTGGTGGGTACAAACAGCAACTCTTAAAAATGATAGCAAAAGGTTTCTGTAGGGAAGCCTTTTTTAGGTTGTCAGTACGGATGTTTTGTCAAAAGTAGGTGATTTTTTATCAATTCATTTCATCTTGTGAGTGATAAACATATCAGCTAAGGTTTCATTACTTGCAGAATCAATCAACTAGAAATCGAATATTTGCTAGCTGCAATCATCGCAGGATTATTGGTTTTTATGTTTTGTTCTGTGGCATCTTTTTAATGTTGCGACATAGCAAAAAACTAGACCACTGAGCTTAAGCAAACTACGCTAAAATTCATTGCATTCTCATTTCGTAGGAGAAATTAGCTATGAATTCCCTTTTTGTGCATTGCCTGATTGGTTTTGTTGCATTATCTAGCATCATTGCCAAAACGTATGCATCCCAAATTCCCCAAACAGCGGATGAAATGGGACTAATGCAAGGTTCGCCACCTGAGAAAATTATTGATATTTCTCAGTGGGATAAAGGTCCTTACAACCGTTGGGCTTTTCAGCATATGGGAGAAATAGTTCCTACCGCCATTATAAGCCGTGGAATGGGGGCGCCAACGATATTACGTAGTGCGCCCATTGACAGCATTGCTAAACTGACTTTTAAAACGCAAGATGGCAAGCAATTAACAGTCGAAGAGAACCTTCAAGCCAATTACACCGATAGTTTTATTGTGCTTAAAAATGGTGAACTGGTTTTTGAGAAATATTATAACGGTATGACACCAGAGACGCGGCATTTGTTGATGTCTGTATCAAAATCGTTAACGGGTGCGATAATTGGTAATTTAGTTGAAGATGGGAAATTAGACCCAAATAAAAAAGTTATTGAATATATTCCAGAATTAAAGAGTAGCTCCGGCTTTAAAGATGTAACTGTTCAGCAAGTGCTTGATATGACCACAGCACTCCGTTTTAGTGAAGATTATGCAGATCCCAAGGCTGAGGTTGTAAAACATGAGGAGGCAACAGGTTGGCGTGGGCGTACCGAAGTTGCAAACCTTGGCTTGTTCGCTTTTGCTCAAGAAACCAAGAAGGTTGAACGTGCACATGGTGAAGTATTTCATTATGCCTCGATTAATACAGATATCTTGGGTTGGTTGATTGAACGTGTGTCAGGTCAGCGTTTCGTTGATTATACGAGTGAGACGGTCTGGACCAAATTGGGGGCTGAGCGGGATGCACAGTTAAGTGTCGACTTCTTGGGTTCACCTGTAGCGAATGGTGGCTTTGTTATAACTACTCGTGATTTGGCTCGTTTTGGTCAAATGATTTTAGATAATGGGCAATATAACGGGCAGCAAATTATTCCTTCAAAATGGGTGGAAGACATTCGAGAGAATGGCCAAAATTCTGCTTGGCAACCAACAAAGTATTCAAAGATTTGGCCTGATGGTTTTTATCGTAATCAGTGGTATGTGACGAAGGACGATCAAGGCTCATTTTTTGGCGTAGGCGTTAACGGTCAGCATTTATGGATTAACCCCGCGACGAATGTCGTTATTGTTAAGTTCTCGTCATATCCTGTTTCAGCGGATGTTGAGAGAGGAATGAAAGACTGGGCTATGATGGACGCTATTGCGCGCTCATTAAAGTAGGGTAATCACTGTTCTGAATAGCCTTTACGAATAAAACCCAACGCGTGGTTTATTGACACGTGTTGGGTTTTTGTCATCTGAGCGAAAAGTGCAAGCAATCAAGAGTGGCGGGTGGGTTCACTGTTTACACCAAATACTACCTCTACGGTACATGAGGTGTCGGTGACATTTTGTTCGTAATGCCATTGTTGGTTATCACAAACTTGGCGAACCAGCTTAATCCCTAAACCAAAACCATCACTCTTTTCGCCTTTGAGTAGTTCACCCCAATTGATGATGGTAAGTTTGTTGTCATCTAGTTGAATCGCTATATGTCCAGTATCTGTGTGTTGCATGGCGTTGCGGATCAAGTTTGCGATGATGATACGTATCATCACCTTAGGGAGTGATTGCGTGACAGACGATAGCGCTAATTCTACGGTCACATCTTTGCCACCCAGCAAGTATTGGTGTTCTTCTACTAACTCTTCTGTTAATTGGCTGAGGTTGAAGGTTTCAATTTTGGGTTGATAGTCTTTATTACGAGTTAACCAGAGTAGGGTTTCTGTTAAATGGCTCATGGTTAGCCCTGCACGGTTAATACGATCTAACGGCTTCTGGCAGGCTGGTGGTGCATCGTGCCACATGTGCTCCATTAAAGAAGCGTTACTTAAAATGACGGCTATCGGTGTTCTTAGCTCATGGCTTGCGTGCTGTAGAAACTTGGTTTTGCTCGTTTGCTATATGCCGAGTCTCAACGCTTGCTTCCGTATGAGACTGCCATGGTCTTGCGGTAAGTAAGAATTTATAAAGTAGCTCTTGTGGAAAAAAAGCAACGGAAGCGGCAATAATGATGCTACGTCGTGAGCGGTAAAATTAGGGTAAATATGGGATAGAAAGCACAGGTTACATTCAGAAAAAGCCTTGCTTCGTAATTATTGAACTGGGTGTTAAAAATGTCGGAATAAGGGGGAAGCTTGCAATAAGCAACCAAGCTACGAGCGCGCCTTATTGCTCGTAACTGGTTATCTTAGTATATGTTATGAGCCTTAACTCTATGCTAACTAGCACTCCACATTTGTTTGCCTGTACGTTGGAAGTTATAACCGCCGAGTTGGTCACCGCGGACTTGTACTTCCATGTCTTCAAGTTGATGTAATAACTGCTGTTGTAAGGTTCGAAAATAAATGTTTTTTGGGATCACCAATTCAAACGCTTCTCGGCACAATGGAATAAAACCTAAACCGAATTCCCCCGCGGTGCTTTGGCTTGCACAACCCACATCAGCTTGGCCTCGAGCAATTGCAGATGCCAGTTCACGTTCAGAATTACAGGTGTCGACCTTGGTTAACATACTTAGATTAAACGCATGGTTGTGTAGCCACTCATCTAAAGCCCGCATGCTACCAGCTCCTTCTTGACGCAGCGCCCAGCGCCAACGAGGGGCGAGTAAATCTTGTGGTTTTAATTCACGATCCCCAAATTGCTGCGCGACTTCAGGATTCACCACTAAACCTTGTTGGCGTTCAAAGGCATGAACAAGTACCCAGTTTTTATGTCCTGGATACTGTTGTAGTAACGCAGGGTGTCGCAAACCGGATTCTTCCGCATTACCCCAATGAATGGCGCACATATCAACATGGCCTTTGCTTAGCATCGCAAGCCCTTGTCGAGTGCCTGTCGATGTGTAACCCACAAGCGCAGTACTGCCGAGTTGATTGGCCATTTTGCCAACAATCATTTGTAGTAGTGGATCGTCAGAGCCTGCAATTAACAAGCGGTCGTTCTGAACCCCGTTATTGCAGGATTCAAGTAGCCACTTATCTAGCATTGCCTTGGGGAACAGCCATTTACCGGTAATTTTGGTACAAGGCAGCAAGCCTTCATTGGCTAGCGCGTAAACTTTCTTTTCGTTTAAATCTAAATATTCAGCAACTTGTTTGGCGTTCATGAACTCAGGGAAGTCGGTGCTCATTGGTTATCACCGCTCTTATCATTCCCTTTATCACTAGCACGTTTTGAATCTTTCAGCTTAAAGCTTTTGGCTTGCTCGTCGAGATTGCCTTTAATATCCAGAATCAGATTCTGCATGCCGTTATACACTTGGAAGCGATGGCCTTTGGCACGGGCAATCATAGTAATGCCAAGCTTTTGGGCAAGCTCATAGCCCATCTGTGTTGCCCCAGAGCGTGAAAGCAAAATAGGAATGCCCATTTGCGCCACTTTTATCACCATCTCTGACGTTAAACGGCCTGTGGTGTAGAAGATCTTATCTTCACCTGTTTGACCTGCAAGCCATAGCTCACCCGCTAAGGTATCCACAGCATTATGGCGGCCTACATCTTCCACAAATGACACTATTTCTGTGCCTTTACAGACAGCACAGCCATGAACAGCACCTGCGGCTTTATAGGTTTCATTATGATGGGTAAGCGATTCAAGCAAACCATAGAGCTGAGATTGGGGAAGTTGAGGCTGGGGTAGGGTGACGCCTTCCAGTTTCTTCATCACATTACCGAACATGGTACCTTGCCCACAGCCTGAGGTGACGGTTTTCTTTTCAAGCTTCTGCGCTAAGTTACCAGTGTCTTCTTTAGTAATTACCGCCGCTGAGTTGGTATCCCAATCGATGATAACCGATTCAATGCTATCTAGATCTGAAATGAAGCCTTGGTTTTTCAGATAACCCAGCACAAGCGCTGATGGGCGTTCACCCAAGGTCATTAAGGTAACAACTTCAACCCAATTAAGATAAACCGTAAGAGGGTGCTCACAAGCGATTTCTTTGGTCATCATATCGCCGTATTCATCCATGATATCGACAGTCATGGTTTGCTTCACTGAGGCGTTGGTTTTAATAATTTTTGGCAGTGGATTCATAAAAGTCCTGTAGCAATGATTGTCTGTCTAAAAATGACGGTTTGTTATCGTTATCTAATAGCAAGCTTAGGCGCTAACTATAAAACAAAGTGCTTATTCTGTTTTGTCTTAGCGATAGTGCTGCAATTCTATCTATCCCGACTATTCTCTAGTTATTTAGCGTTAATACATTAAGCGCTTACTCATCCATGTGGTTATTGTTCAAGCGATAATGATTACTTATTGATATATAAAGAGAACCGTTGGCATTGAATGTAACGATAATCAGCTAAAAATGTGCAGTCGCTATCTTTTCTGGCTGTTTGTGAGTCCTTTGCAAGGATTGTTCCAACCTTATAATGTAATCATTATATTCCTTATTTTCGGTAAGAGTATAAGTTGGTCTGATAATTGCTTTGTAGCTAGGAGAATCGCATGTATTTAATGGTTTGCAGCAAATAGCATGTTGCATACTCACTAGAAATGCGGCTGATTTTCATTCGCGACTATTGTGTGAGTAATGTTTTCAAGAAGAAAGGAGTAAGCGTGCCTGAGCTCTATAAGAATGAATCGATTTGGCCGATTGGCTTTCGACTAGTATCAGAAGAAAAGCAGGTTGGACGCTGGTCAACACTGTCTTGGTCGATTGAAGACGTTGCACTGCATGAAGAGCAACGTACAACAGAAAGCCATGTGTTACCGCTAGAACTATTTCGCGATGAACGATCTGATTATCGCTTTAATTTAAGTTCACGTGATCCTCACTTATTCATTGTTTGTGAAGAAGAAAACGAACAATTAAAACCTGTCCATATTACTGCAGCTCAATCAGTAGCAAGCAGTTATATGGATGGTGATTATCAAGTACTTCATATAACGACACCGTTACCGGTTCAAGCATGGATGGAAGCATTTATAGGTCGACATGGTGAGTTGATCGAAGGTGGCCGTAAGAAGTGCAAGAACAAAAAAGGCAAAGGTCGTTCAAGTGGCAAGTAATATTTTTCAGCGCTGGGCTAGCCGTAAGCTCGCGGTTAAAAAAGAAAATGAAACGTCTAATCAAGTAGATAGCTTGACTGCGGATTCACTACCCGAGTCACAGAGTTCTCAGTCAACAGTGACTACAGAACAAAAAAACGTCGGTGAAGCTGATCATGATGCAGGTCTTTGTCATGACGTAGCGGATAAAGTTGAAGCTAATGGTACGTCATCACCTGATCTTGATGTTAATGATGAAGATAAACATGATGCGCTGCCTTCATTAACTGATGTTGCTGGTGTGAGTTTTGATTCGGGCGCAGCTGCATTTTTGAAAGAAGGCGTTGAGAAGTCGGTAAAGAAAGCGGCACTGAGTAAGCTTTTTCATTCTGATGAGTTCAACTATATCAGTGACATGGATGATCATACGGAAGATTTCTCAAATATACCTAAACTTGATACGTCAGTTGTAAAACAGCTACGTGGCTGGGTTAACGAGGCTGCAGAGAAAGTAGAAGCGCTTACAGATACTGATGCAACAGATGTGAATGCAGGTTTAGCCCATGATGAGCTAACGGCAGTAACGAATATCAACGATAGCGATGCACTTGATAGTGAAACATCACAGACAGAGCAATCGGTAGATGATGAAACACTCAGTGATGAACTAAGTAAAGAATCAACGGAAGAAGAGGTTGAGGCATCTGTCCCTACAGAAATCCCTACTGATCTTGCTGCCAATGGTGAATCGAATGGTTTACACCAAGCTAAGACAACGGATGCCATACTCCAATTTTCATTGAATGAAGAAATAACAAGTCAGCTCAACGAAGTAGAGTCTCATAAAAAAGCCTAGTAACTCGCTGAAAATAGTGGTTACTAAGCAAAAAATTACGAGTGAGACAAAAAGGGGAAAATACCCTTAAAAAATAGCGGGACAATTTGGCGCATTTAAATGCATAGCGAGAGACAAAATGTCGCACGTGTTGTTAACCAAGCTGTCCCTTTCTGACTTTAGTTCCTTATAGGTCATTTTATTCCGTTAAAAGTTGGTTCGGTTATTGCTCTATAGAAGCATGAAGGTTCAAGAATTTTAAATCTGGCCTTTCATCGACATCGACAAACGGTGACGAGTACACAGGAATAAGAATGTTAAAAAGTACACTAGAAGCACTAGCAAGCAATGATCAAAATGCAGCCGCTCGATTCTCTGCCATTACAGGTACGGTTGAATTAGCGAATCTGATCCCTCCTACGGTTTCGTATGAAAGCCGCGGGAACTTATTGATCATTGGTGAGCAGTTAACAATTACCGCATTGGCTGAACAATTTTCTGCACTAAACTCAGTAACCCTACTGGCGACTGAAAAGTCTGCACAGGCTGAAAAAGTAGAGAATTTGTATTTCAGTAAAGAGGTTACTGTTAATGGTTACCTTGGTGCATTTGATGTGAGATGTCGTGTAGACGGTACTATATCTGATACCAATGTGAATCTAGCAAAAGTGGCAACTGGCCGTGATTGCTTCGATATTGTGTTAGATATGACGGCTGAAGGCATCGTTAAGATTGAAATTCCTGCGCCGGGTTATTACGCCACGGCAAAAGGTGCTGTTGTTGCAGACTTAGTAGAAGAATTGCCTGCAATGATAGGGACATTCGATAAGCCTAAATACTTTCGTTTGAATCCAGACCTTTGTGCACATTCATCACGTGGTGTGAGTGGTTGTGAACGTTGTGTCGATGCTTGTCCTGCTGGGGCATTAACCAGTAATGGCCATGCTATCGAAATTAACCCATACCTTTGCCAAGGTGTAGGTACATGTGCAACGGCATGTCCGACGGAAGCGATTAGTTACGCATTACCTGATCCTGATAACACGCAACATTTTGTGTATCGCCTTTTAGAACGTTATCAAACAGAAGGGGGCTCAGCGCCTACTATTTTGTTTTACGGTAACCGTGATGAAGCTGCTGTTATTCGTTCATTGGCTCTGTTCCCGTCAAATGTTATTCCGGTAGCACTTGAAGAGCTAGCAACTGTAGGGGTAGAAACTTGGTTTAGTGCACTGGCATACGGTGCGCACCAAGTCCTACTTGCAACGAATACAGCTTATATTCCTGCAACGATTGATCGTGTGTTAACCGATGAACTTGCGATTGCTCAGGCTTTCTTAACCGAACTAGGTTTTGAAGCAGACCGTATTACATTATTTGATTTTGCTCAGGTGGAATCATTTAACGCTTACGACGTTGCGCTGGTTACTGATGCACAAGCACGTTTTGAAGGTAATAAGCGTGACAAGCTATTTGCAGCACTAACGCTACTTGCTGATGTTGCACCTGCTAAACCTGACTATTCTGAATTGCCTGCGAATGCTCCATTCGGTTCGGTAGATTGCAAAACAGAAGATTGTACTTTGTGTATGAGTTGTGTGTCTGTTTGTCCGACACGCGCACTACATGCAGTGGGTGATCGCCCAGGCCTTTTATTCGTTGAACAAGATTGTATTCAATGTGGCATGTGTGAAAAGGCATGTCCTGAGAAAGTGATTTCAATGAAACCTGGTTTTAATTGGGATGCACAAGCGCGCACTGAAGCACAAGTTGTTCATGAAGAAGAAGCGGCCTGTTGTACCAGTTGTGGTAAAGCTTTTGCACCTGCTTCTATGGTGAAAATGTTGACTGAAAAGTTACAAGGTCACTCGCAATTTCAAGGTGAAGCAATTCGTCGTTTATCCATGTGTGAAGATTGTCGTGTTCGCGATATTTTCTCACAAATGGAAAGCGATCCTGAAAGTCAGTTAAAGGTGTAGGCGGAATCGAATGGAACAGCAATTAATGCAAAACGAAGAAACAACCCTACGTGTAGATATTTACGCCATGCTTGCGCACCTGCTGCGTAAAGCACCGGACGAAAATATTCTTAACTGGCTGTCTAGTTTAGATGTAGCTACACCACAGCCGCATATTTCAGGCATGGCTGCGACTTGGCCTTTAGTGAAATTAGCAGCTGAAAAAACAACCCTAATACGTGTTCAGGAAGAATATCAGGATCTGTTCATTGGTATCGGTCGTGGCGAGATCGTACCTTTTGGTTCTTGGTACTTAACTGGATCTATGATGGAAATGCCGCTTGCGCATCTTCGTCGTGATTTGGCTCAACTTGGGTTTCAACGCGAAGAAAATGTAAAAGAACCGGAAGACCACATTGCAGCCCTACTAGAAGTAATGGCAATGCTGGTGGAAGGGGGTGATGACCATCTGCAAAAAACGTTTTTTAACCGTCATATCGCGACATGGTTTGAACGTTTTTGTGCCGATTTGAAGTCAGCTGACAGCGCTGTTTTTTACACTGCTATTGGCGAATTGGCTTTGCAATTTTTGACTGTAGAAAAGACACGATTTGTTTAAGTTCTTGAAGCGGGGCTTTGCTCTGTTTCACGCTTTTTAACTTAACGGTCGTAACCATAGCTATAACAAACTATCGATGTCCGATAAATCGGGTAAAACGATAAAGGAGCAAGCTTCCATGAGTGAGCAAAATAAACCTAATGAAGGCCGCCGCCAATTGTTGAAAAACATTGGTCTAAGCGTGGCTGCTGGTGCAGTGGTTGCAGGTACTGCAACTACTGCAAATGCGACGGTAGAAAAGCCTGAAGCAAAAGAAACCAAAACTAACGGCTATCGCGAAACGCAACACATTCGCGACTACTACGAAACCTTGTAAGCGGAGCTATAAATGAAACTGACAAAACGTTCCGATAATGTGAGCAAGGACGAAAACCAATTAGGTGTATCTCGTCGTACTTTCCTTCGTAACACTTCGCTAGCTGCGGCTGGTGGTGTTGCGGGTGCAAGCATGTTTGCTCCAGGCATGATGAAAAAAGCAGAAGCGAAAGAAGTAGATCGTTCTGCGCCTGCTGAAATTAAACGTACTATTTGTTCACACTGTTCTGTGGGTTGTGGTATTTACGCTGAAGTACAAGAAGGTGTCTGGACTGGCCAAGAACCCGCTTTTGACCACCCTTTTAATGCTGGTGGACACTGTGCGAAAGGTGCTGCACTACGTGAACACGGTCATGGTGAGCGTCGTCTAAAATACCCAATGAAGTTGGTTAACGGTAAGTGGACCAAACTTAGCTGGGAACAAGCACTGGACGAAGTAAGTAAGAAAGTACTGAAAATCCGTGAAGAGTCAGGCCCAGATTCTGTTTACTGGCTAGGCTCTGCGAAACACAACAACGAACAAGCGTACTTGTTCCGTAAAATGGTTTCGCTATGGGGTACGAACAACGTCGATCACCAAGCGCGTATCTGTCACTCAACCACGGTTGCAGGTGTTGCGAACACTTGGGGCTACGGCGCGATGACCAACTCACTGAACGACATGCACAACTGTAAGTCGATTCTGTTCATTGGTTCAAACGCAGCAGAAGCTCACCCAGTTGCAATGCAGCACATTCTGATCGCGAAAGAGAAGAACAGCTGTAAAATCGTTGTTGCCGATCCACGTCGTACGCGTACCGCAGCAAAAGCTGATGAGTACGTATCACTACGCCCAGGCTCTGATGTTGCCTTTATTTGGGGTGTGCTATACCACATCTTCAAAAACGGCTGGGAAGATAAAGAGTTCATTCGTCAACGTGTTTACGGCATGGAAGATGTACGTAAAGAAGTGGCGAAGTGGACACCAGCAGAAGTTGAACGTGTAACTGGCGTGCCTGAAGAAGAAGTGTACCGCACAGCGAAAACACTGTCTGAAAACCGTCCGGGTTGTGTTGTTTGGTGTATGGGTGGTACGCAACATACCACAGGTAACAACAACACACGTGCTTACTGTATTCTTGAACTAGCCCTTGGCAACATGGGTAAAGCGGGCGGTGGTGCAAACATTTTCCGTGGTCACGATAACGTACAAGGTGCAACTGACTTTGGCGTACTGTCTGACAACCTACCAGGTTACTATGGCCTTTCTGAAGGTGCGTGGAAACACTGGGCTGGCGTTTGGGATGTTGATTACGAGTGGCTGAAAGGTCGTTTCGACCAAGCGGATTACCGTGGCAAGAAACCAATGAACAGCGCAGGTATTCCTGTATCGCGTTGGATCGATGGCGTACTTGAAAACAAAGATAACATCGAGCAAAACGATAATATCCGTGCCATGTTCTACTGGGGTCACGCAGTAAACTCACAAACTCGTGGACCAGAAATGCGTACTGCGATGGGTAAACTGGACATGATGGTTATCGTTGATCCGTACCCAGGTGTCGCTTCTGTAATGAACGGTCGTACCGATGACGTTTACTTACTACCAGCAACTACACAGTTTGAAACGCATGGTTCAGTAACGGCAACAAACCGTTCTATCCAGTGGCGTGATCAGGTTATCGAGCCGTTGTTCGAATCTAAGCCTGACCACGAGATCATGTACTTGCTATCGCAGAAACTTGGCCTATCTGAGCAACTGTTTAAGCACATTAAAGTTGAAAATAACCAACCTGTTATTGAAGACGTTACCCGTGAATACAACAAGGGTATGTGGACAATTGGTTACACAGGTCAAAGCCCTGAGCGTTTGAAGGCGCACCAGCAAAACTGGCACACCTTCCATAAAACAACGCTTGAAGGTGAAGGCGGTGTAGCTGACGGTGAAACATACGGTCTACCTTGGCCTTGTTGGGGTACACCTGAGATGAAACACCCAGGTACTCACATCCTTTACGATACATCTAAAACCGTTGCGCAAGGTGGTGGTAACTTCCGTGCTCGTTTCGGTGTAGAACGTAACGGTGAAAGCCTACTGGCTGACGATAGCTACTCATTAGGTTGTGAACTTGAAGGTGGTTTCCCAGAGTTTAGCGACAAACTGCTAAAACAACTGGGTTGGTGGGATGAACTAACGGCTGATGAAAAAGCAGCGGCTGAAGGTAAAAACTGGAAAACTGACGTTTCTGGTGGTATCCAACGCGTAGCAATCAAACATGGTTGTATCCCTTACGGTAACGCAAAAGCGCGTGCTGTTGTTTGGACATTCCCTGATGCTGTGCCACTACACCGTGAGCCACTGTACACGCCTCGTCGTGATTTGGTGACTGATTACCCTACGTGGGATGACAGCGAAGCAATGTTCCGCTTGCCAACACTGTACAAATCAATCCAAGAGAAAGATGTATCTAAGGATTACCCAATTATCCTGACATCTGGTCGTCTGGTTGAGTACGAAGGTGGTGGTGATGAAACGCGTTCTAACCCTTGGCTAGCAGAACTTCAACAAGAAATGTTTGTTGAGGTGAACCCGAAAGATGCTAACGATCTTGGCTTCCGCGACGGTGACATGGTTTGGGTTGAAGGTGCAGAGAAAGGGCGCATCCACGTTAAAGCAATGGTAACTCGTCGTGTTAAACCTGGCTTAGCCTTCATCCCGTTCCACTTTGGCGGTAAGTTCCAAGGTGAAGACTTACGCGGCAACTACCCAGCAGGTACTGTTCCGTATGTATCGGGCGAATCTGCAAACATTGCAACCACATACGGTTACGATCCTGTTACTCAAATGCAGGAAACAAAAGTAACTCTATGTAAGATCTCTAAAGCGTAAGGAGTCATCAAATGGCACGTATGAAATTTCTTTGTGACTCTAAGCGTTGTATTGAGTGCAACGGCTGTGTTACTGCATGTAAAAACGAAAACGATGATGCACTAGAGTGGGGTATCCAACGCCGTCGCGTTGTAACGCTTAACGATGGTGAAGTCGGTGAAACTTCAATCTCAGTAGCGTGTATGCACTGTAGCGATGCACCTTGTATGGCGGTTTGTCCTGCTGATTGTTTCGAGCAAACAGAAGACGGCATCGTACGTCACGACAAAGATCTTTGTATCGGTTGTGGTTACTGTCTATTTGCTTGTCCGTTTGGTGCACCTCAGTTCCCTAAACAAGGCGCATTTGCTGAACGTGGCAAAATGGACAAATGTACCTTCTGTGCAGGTGGCCCTGGTGTTGAACCTGGTTCTGAAGATGAACGTCAAAAATACGGTTCAAACCGTATTGCTGAAGGCAAGCTACCTATGTGTGCTTCACTTTGTTCAACCAAAGCATTACTTGCCGGTGATGCCGCTAAGATTTCTGATGTTTACCGTGAGCGTGTTGTTGCGCGTGGTGCAAAAGAAGCTGGCTGGGCAAGCAACGTGAATGTTGACGATCTAGCATACGATGCGGGCAAAGCTCGTAAAGCATAATGGTTTATTGGGCACGCTATAGAGTGTGCCCATAAATCAGTAACAAACTGAGCGCGTTTTTATTACAGAGCAATTGTTCTGATAGAAACGAATAAATACGCGCGCTTTCAACTGTTATCGAAACAGTCAGGAGTTTTAATGACTAAGCGAATCCAACATTGGTTCACTTTGCTAGCAACCGCATTCATGCTGATGTTTACCTTGTCAGCGTTTGCCAGCGAAGGAGCGAATACAAGTACGGATAATGAGCGCTTGGGCGAGTCTTCGGTTCAAAAAGAAGCGGTAGGTTTCGCCGGTGCTGATTATTGGCGCATGGTCAAGGATGGTCAAGAAGGTTACACCACATCAAAATCACCAGAGCATGGTGTCTTGATCAGTGTGCCGGGGCAAACATGGTATGTGTTAAAAGAAAAGTGGATGTCTCCACTGGGTGCATTGGCTATTTTTGGTAGCCTAGCAATGGTAACACTTGCCTATGTTGTTGTTGGCCCGCTAAAACTGAGTAAGCCTAAAACAGGGCGTAAGATTAAACGTTGGAGCCGTATCGACCGTGCATTGCACTGGAGTATGGCATTCACTTTCCTTACGCTTGCGTTTAGTGGCTTAACCTTGGTTTATGGTAAACACTTCTTGAAACCCATTTTACCGTCTGAACTATGGGGCTGGATCATTTACGCGGCTAAACAATACCACAACTACATGGGGCCTATTTTCTTCCTATTGTTAGTTGCAGTACTTGTGAAGTGGTGGCGTAAAAGTATCTTCAACATGGTTGATGTACGCTGGTTCATGAAAATGGGCGGCATGGTCGGCAAGCATAAAGGTACGCACCCATCGGCTGGTTTCTCAAACGGTGGTGAAAAGGCGATTTACTGGCTGCTCATCTGCTTCGGTATTGTTGCAGCGATCAGTGGTTTTGTTCTCGATTTCCCAATCTTTGATCAAACACGCCGCGATATGGAGCTGTCGAACCTTGTGCACATGTTCTCGGCGCTTATCTTGATCTGTGGCTTTGTGTTCCACATCTATATCGGTTTATTCGGTATGGAAGCGGCACTTGATGGCATGATCACAGGTGAAGTTGATGAAACTTGGGCGAAAGAACACCATGACCTTTGGTATGAAGAAGTGAAAGACCTTCCTGAAAACCAACCGGGTTATGATGAAAAAGCCGAAGCTGAAGCGAAAGGCAAGCCAAGTTCAAAAACATCGTAAACTGCTGTTATAAATAGAAAACGCCGCGATTAATATCGCGGCGTTTTTTTATGCCTATAGAAAAGTAGTACTGTTTTGGGGTGCTAATGACTCATAGATAAAAGTATCAAAATGCAAATGAGATCGCGGTCATTTGCGTACGGTAAAATAGAGATTTGACTCGCAAATAGCTGTCACCTATGGATTTTGCAAATGTGACTGGGGCTAAAATGCCAATTGATTTATAGGTCAGGAGGCGCAATTGAAAAAATTCAGAACACTTTCGATATGTACGTTGACTGTATTTCTAGCGGCTTGTAATGGCTCATCGGATAGCGATGGCGATGACACACCACCAAACCCTACAACTGGTGAAATCTCTATTTCCTCAGTGGAAGAGTTTAACCAAGAAATACTCACCAAAGGCGTTATCGGTGCCAATCAAACAGTCACGGTAACTCTACCAACTAATAACAATACATTAGCCATCGATAAAGATTTAACCGTTAAAGGCGATCTCATTATTAAATAAGGACATTTCATGAAAAAGTCTATGTTGTCATTTTTAGCTCTTGCCATTACAACCTCACTTTCAGCAGGTGCAACAGCAGCGTCACTTGATGTTCATGGTGATATCAAAGTGAATGGTAAAACTGTTATTGATAGTGCTGGTAATCTTGTTCAAAACAAAACCAATACGATTAATATTGCTGATTATCAGCCAAGTGGTGATGCTGTTATCAATTTGAAATTGATGGTTGATGGTGAACTTCAAACATACAAGATTGTATATGCTGCGGGTAAACAAGTTAGTGAAGAAGCAGCAACTAATGGTGCTGTTTCTTGGAAAATGACATGGGGTGATAGAACAGAAAGTGCCATGACAGTAACAACAGTTAACGGTGACTGTACAGACGTAGTACGTAATGAATTTGAGCTATCAAATGCTTATGCGCCCGTTGATTTAGGGCATACAACGTCAAGAATTGATAAATTTATTTCTACATTCGCAAGTTCAACCTGTAAACCTGAGCTGGTTGATACAAAAGAGCATAAGACAGATATCTATTTGATGACACCATTAGTTAAATACGATTTTAAATACGGCGAAAACAAAACAGTAAAAGATTGTATCCTTGTTAATTACAGTATGAATGGTGGTGCATCCTATAAAACTAGAACCCTTTGTAAGGGGATAGGCCTCGTTGAGTTTGGATCCTATAGTAATGAAGCTATTCGATATCACTTGACCTCAGTAGAATAAGGCTTACTTAATTCTGTGATTTACCATCATGATGTCATGGTCGTGCATTTGGTGGTAGATCACTCTTTGCTTTTGTAGTCATCACATTCTAATGCACTATAACTTTATATTGTTCATCTTAATTTAATCTATTTACCGCGATATATCACAACTCCCTGATTTGTTAGACTATTGTCTAATACGAATTGGTTATAACCCCACTGAAAGAGTGGTATAACTAAGTAATACATGGCTGAGTAAGGATATCTGTATGCTTTTTCCCTATCAAAATATCGTTGTACTAACAGGTGCTGGAATTTCAGCTGAAAGTGGCATCCGAACCTTCCGTGACCAAGATGGCCTATGGGAAAATCATCGCATTGAAGATGTCGCCACGCCAGAAGGTTACCTTCGTGACCCTGTAACAGTGCAGAACTTTTATAACTTACGACGTCAGCAGTTAGAAAGTGGCACCGTTGAGCCAAATGCGGCTCATCTCGCATTGGCGGAACTCGAAGCAAAGCTAGATGGTAAGGTGACAATTGTTACTCAGAACATTGATAACTTGCATGAAGTAGCAGGCAGTAAAAATATTATTCATATGCATGGCGAGTTATTAAAAGCACAGTGTAGCCAAACCGGGCAGTCTATCGACTGGACAGGAAATATCACGCTAGATGATCACTGCCACTGTTGCCAAATTCCCGCGCCAATGCGGCCTAATGTGGTTTGGTTTGGAGAGATGCCAATTGGGATGGGTGCTATCCATGAGGCGCTATTAGAGGCTGATTTATTTATTTCGATTGGTACCTCTGGTGCTGTTTATCCTGCAGCAGGTTTTGTTCATGAAGCTGCTATGCACGGTGCACATACTGTTGAGCTGAATCTAGAACCGAGTGATGTTGAAAGTGAGTTCGCTGAAAAACGCTATGGGCCAGCTTCAGAACTTGTTCCTCAATTTGTCGCTGAGTTATTGGAAGGTTAACGTAAGAACGAATAAAACAAAGCCGAGCAATGCGTGCTCGGCTTTATCAGTTTGAACTATCGAATTTTGATGCTATTCGATTACTGACCCGCTTTTAGCTTTTGGTAGTATTCTTCGTAAAGCGTATTCGCTGAACCTACACTGTTTTGCCACTCACCAGCGTCCATTACTTCTTGTGGTGGGTAGATGCTTGGATCGTTAACAAATTCTGCTGGCAGTTTGTCTTTAGCCGTTGCAACTGGAGTTGGGTAACCAATTTCAAGTGCTACTTTTGCTGCGTTCTCTGGACGAAGCAAGAAGTCGATCATTTTGTGTGCTGCTTCAGTGTGCTTCGCTTTCGCTGGGATCGCTAGGCTATCCATCCAGAAGATTGCACCTTCTTTTGGCCATACGATATCGATCTCTGCACCTTCTTGGCGAGCCATGTACGCTGAGCCGTTCCAAAGCATGCCTAGTGATGTTTCACCCGCCATGTAAGGGTTAGCAGGGTAGTCTGAGTTGAAAACCAATACGTTTGGCATCAGTTTTTTCAGCTCTTCGTAAGCCGCTTTAATCTCTGTTGGATCTTGTGTATTAGCAGAGTAACCAAGCTTGCGTAAAGCGATATGGAAGAACTCACGTGCGTCGTCCATCATCATTAGCTGGCCTTCCCACTTAGAATCCCAGAAATCAGCCCAGCCTTTTACTTCGGCTTTATCCATCATCTCTGTATTCACACCGATACCCGTCGCACCCCAGATGTATGGGATAGAGTAATCGTTGCTTGGATCAAAAGGCTTGTTTAGGAAGTTTGGATCCAAATCTTTAAAGTGAGGTAGTTTACTACGGTCGATTTTTTGCAGCATACCTTCTTCACGCATCTTAGATACGTAATAAGTTGAAGGAACTACTAGGTCATAGCCTTCACCATGAGTTTTTAGTTTGGCGTACATTGTCTCGTTCGACTCATAAGTCGAGTAGATCACTTTAATGCCAGTTTCTTTGGTGAATTGCTCAAGTACTTCACTTGGAATGTATTCAGACCAGTTGTAGAAGTAAAGCTCTTCGTCAGCAGCAACAGCAGTGTTTGCCATCATAGCCATTGCGCATACGCCACCTGCGACGAGGGAAGACCATTTTTTCATTGATATAACTCCAACTTATACAGTTTTAGGTGTTCTCGGACGGCGAAACCGTCTCTCCTTAGTGTAGATAAAATACGTAAAAACGTGATAAAGGGAAAAGCGGGCGAATTATAGCAGAGGGTAATGATAAAAAGGTGATTAATCACATAAAAACAGTGCAGTATCAGAGCTGTAGGCATAAAAAAGGCTTCCATATAGGAAGCCTAAAATTCAAATTAGTGCTAAAAAAGATTATTGGTCTGCTTTTAGCTCTAAGAAGTAGTTTTCGTAGCGAATATTCATGTCGCCAACAGAATCCTGCCACTCACCACGATCAAGATCTGCTTGCGGTGGGAATAGAGTAGGGTCGTTCTTGTATTTCGCGTTAGATTTCTCTACTGCGGTTAAGTAGCCCGTTTCTTCAGAGATTTTTGCTGCTACATCAGGGCGTAGTAGGAAGTCGATCATCTTGTGCGCTGCTTCAACGTTTTTCGCGTTTTTAGCAATTGCTAGGCTATCAACCCAGAAGATGCCGCCTTCTTTTGGCCAAATTAACTTAATTGGTAAACCTTCTTTTTGTGCTGCCGCCGCAGAACCGTTCCAAAGCATACCTAAACCAACTTCACCTGCAAGGTAAGGGGCTGCAGGGTTATCTGAGTTGAAAACCAATACGTTCGGCATTAGTTTCTCAAGCTCTTTTTTCGCTTCATCGATTTGTTTCGGGTCAGTCGTGTTACCTGAGTAACCCAGTTTACGTAATGCGATGTGGAACACTTCACGCGTGTCATCCATCAACATTAGCTGACCTTTTAGTTCAGGATTCCACAGATCTGCCCAGCTATCGAAATCTTCTGGGTCGTACATATCTGTGTTAACGGCTAAACCTGTCATCGCGATAACGTGCGGGATAGAGTAGTCGTTGTTTGGATCAAAAGGCTTATCTAAGTAGTTTTTATCGAGTTCTTGGAAGTTAGATAACTTCGATTTATCGATCTTCTGTAACATGCCTTCGTCGCGCATTTTTGCAACGAAGTAAGTTGATGGTACAACTAAATCGTAACCTTGTGGGTGGGCACGCAATTTAGCGTACATTGTCTCATTCGACTCATAAGTCGAATAAATCACTTTAATGCCTGTTTCTTTAGTGAACTGTTCACGTAATTCTGTAGAGATATACGGGCCCCAGTTCATAAAGACAAGTTCCTGATCTGCAGCTGTTGCCATGTTAGAGAACAAAGCAGCAGCACACGCAGTGCCGGCTAGAAAAGCGGACAATTTTTTCATGTTTGTATCAACTCCAAAACCTCAATGAGGTGTTAATAAAAAACAAGTGGCTCATAACGAATTATGGAGCCACTTGCATTTTTTGGCTAATGCCAAATTTAAAACAGTTATTTTAGCGTAGACGAATTACTTTACTTTTTCTCTTGCTAGTAGCTGAGAGCAGACCACTAAGATAAGAGAAACAATCAGCATCACGGTTGCTAGTGCGTTGACTTCTGGTGAAATACCCACTTTAACCATTGAGTAAATCTTCAATGGTAAAATTTCGTAAGTCGGCCCAGTCACAAATGAACTCACAATAACGTCATCGAGTGATAGGGTGAAGCTCAGTAACCAGCCACCAGCGATTGCAGGTTTTGCTAGCGGTAGAATAATTTTGCTTAAAATTACCCATTCACTTGCACCCAAATCACGCGCAGCTTCCAGCATCTTCACATCAAAACCATTCAAGCGGCTATATACTGTTACCACAACGAAGGGTAGACAGAATGTAATATGAGCGAGTAACAAGGTTAGGAAACCTAGCTCTGCACCCAATAGCAAAAATAGCGCAAGTAATGAGATTGCCATAACTATGTCTGGCGACATCATTACGATGAATAGCATGCCGTTAACAAACTTTTTGCCTCTGAACTGGTAACGATAAAGGGCGACTGCCGTTAAGCTACCAATTAACGCGGCTGCTGTTGCGGAAAACACAGCGATGTTAATCGAGTGCCAAGCGGCCTGCATTAGGCTGTCATTCGTAACTAGTTGCTCATACCATTTAGTGGTAAAGCCGCCCCATTTCATACCAAATTTGCTGGCATTAAATGAGTTAACAATCAGGATGATGATTGGCATATACAAAAATGCGTATACCAATGTCATAAAACTGAATTTAACAGAACGTCCCATTATTCCAGCTCCACTTTACGGTTCAGCAGTTTGCCTGCACGGTAGTAGGCATAAAGCATAATTGCCATCGCGGTTGTAAGTGCAATACTTGTCGCGGAGCCAAACGGCCAATCACGCGCATTAAGAACCTGACTCTTGATAACGTTACCAATTAGTAGGTTTTTCGCACCACCAAGCAAATCGGATACGTAGAACATACCTAGCGCTGGTAGCAACACAAGTAAACAACCAGCAATCACGCCTGGCATGGTTAGTGGAATAATCACTTTAACGAATGTTTGTAGCTTGCTTGCACCTAGGTCGCGCGCTGCTTCAATATAGGTGTTATCCAGCTTCTCAATCGCAGAGTAAAGCGGTAACACCATGAATGGCAGCAGAATGTAAACAAGGCCAACCATTACGGCATACTCGGTGTACATAATGCGTAGTGGTTTATCAATAATATCTAGGTAGAGTAGGGTGTTGTTAAACACGCCACGGGTACCCAGCATAATTTTTAAACCGTAAGTACGAATTAACGAGTTGGTCCAAAACGGTACAATCACCAAAAACAGCATGAATGGACGCCATTTTTCAGGCATCTTCGCTATCACATAAGCAAACGGGTAACCAATTAGCAAACACAGAAGCGTTGCAATGATTGCCATGTAGAACGAGTGCCACATTACTTTTGCGTAAAGTGGATCGAACAGGCGGATATAGTTATCCAGCGTGAACGTCATTTCGATCAGGTTTGCTTCGGAACGAGTCAGAAAACTGGTGCCGATAATCATCAAGTTTGGTATGAAAACAAACAATAGCAGCCATGAAACGATGACTGTAATGATGATATTTTGGAGATTAAGCTTCTTGTTCATCAGCCAATACCACTTCCCAGCTTTCAACCCAGGTAATAGCGACTTTTTGATCCAGAGAGTGATCTACATCAGGATCATCTTCGTTGAAGAATTCGCTAACCATAACTGACTTACCAGATTCAAGTTCTAGAACCGAATCAAGTGTCATACCCTTGTAAGTACGCTCGCGTACATAGCCAATAATGCCGTTGGCTTTGTCGCCGTTGTTTAGCTCTTCGATACGAATATCTTCAGGGCGAAGCAGTACTTTCACTTTGTCACCAGCTTGAACATCAAGGTCACAGTGAACTAATGAGTCACGGCCTTCAACGTTCGCTCTAATGCGTTTTTCATCAAGACGTTCGATAACAGTGGCATCGAAGACGTTGATTTCGCCAATAAAGCGGGCAACAAACAAGTTCTTAGGTTCTTCGTAAATTTCACGTGGTGAACCATCTTGCTCAATGTGACCATCACGCATAACGATAATACGGTCAGACATTGATAGCGCTTCTTCTTGATCATGTGTTACAAAAATGAATGTGATGCCTAACTTACGCTGAAGTTGTTTCAATTCAATTTGCATCTGCTTACGCAGTTTGTAATCAAGAGCTGAAAGAGATTCATCTAACAGAAGCACTTTAGGTTTGTTCACGACTGCACGGGCAATGGCAACACGTTGCTGTTGACCACCAGAAAGTTGGTGTGGCTTACGTGGTGCAAACTTGTCTAGCTGAACCATACGCAATGCTTCCATTACACGCGGTTCGATATCGCTTTCTGCCACTTTCTGCATACGCAAACCGAACGCAACATTTTCAAACACTGTCATGTGTGGGAAAAGTGCATAACTTTGGAATACTGTATTGACATGGCGTTGTTCGGCTGGGATCGCGGTAACATCACTATCAGCAAGAATAATCTGACCATTGTCAGCATTCTCAAATCCAGCAATTAAACGAAGTACCGTGGTTTTACCACAGCCTGAAGGTCCAAGGATGGTAAGAAATTCACCATCATTTACGTTCAGGTCTAAATCCGCGATGATTTGTTTGCCGTCGAAACTCTTACATAGATTCTTAAGTTGAATCACGGGTTTCTTTGAAGTGTGTGCAGCGTTCAATTCTACGTTATCTCCACCTTGGAACTTATGGGGGAAGTCCCTAATATTTAGGCTAAAATTCAGGAGGCGCATAATAGACCCCCAGCCCAGCAATTTAAAGCGTTTTTTGCGTAAATTTATGAGAAAAATGTTTCCATTTAAAAGTGTCTGATTAACAAAAGTTATTTACACCATCCAGATGGAGAATTATCACTATTTATCCCCCATTTTGTACAATAAATGAATACAGGTTACATAAACTGTCAACCTTGTTATTATCGACGAATAATTGAACAATACAAACGAAGTTAACTAACTTTTTATGGGCTTTGGGTGCTTTAGGCGCTTAGGGTGCGTACAATAATGCTCCCTGATGAAAGATGTGATCGGTTATGAGTGATAAATTAAAGAAAAACTTCCACCTCGGTGGCTCAATAGAGAAAGCCTTAAAAGGGGAGGCTGATTTACAAGCAGTGAGCGTGCTCCAAGAAGCATGGAAAATCACCGCCCGCCATTTTCTTACTTTTCTGCCTGCTATTATTGGGCTGTTTTTAGCGCAAGTGGCATTGCTGATGCTTGGCCTTCAAATCCAACTGGGTAGCCCAGCCGTTTTCTTTGATACATTTACCAATGGTCAGGAAATGACGGCAGAAATAATTCAAGCTGGCTACATTTCTAATTTTTGGTCTGATGTTTTAAGTGCACCTTTGTATGTTGGTGTGAGCTTGATGGCGTTAAACCATGCGGTTGGCTTACCATCAAAACCAAGCCATTTAGTGAAGGGGTTCCCTTTTGCCATTGTATCTATCATTACCATGCTACTGACATCGTCGATTCAAGGCATAGGCAACACGCTTTTCCCATTAATTGGCTTATTCATGTCGATGGCATTTGGGATGGCGATAATATTGGTATGTGAAAAACGTACGCCACCACTTAAAGCGATTCAATATTCATTAATGGCGACAGTGCGTAAATTAATGCCAATCACGGCTATTTACCTTGTAGTTATGATTATGTTCATGATCTCGTTTGCTACCGCAGGGCTTGGGCTGCTATGGACAATTCCATTCTTCTTTAATGTGAAGGGGATTATCTATCGCAACTTGTTTGGCATAACGCTGCAAGTAACATCTGTCGCGAAGAAAGATAAGACGAACGATGATGATCAAACACCGCCGAGTGTTAAAGGTGATGTGTTTAACGCGTAAGCGACACAAGAATAATACCAACTCATTAAAGCCTCATAACACATGAGGTTTTTTTCTACCCGCAATAAGCTTGTTGTTTGGATTACAGGGCTTTAATCACGCTTTTATAGCTAAGTCACTGTTAGCCCTTACAAGAATGGTATTGTGTGGGCTGAATTAGATTATGGAGCCAAGTTAAAGGATGAAGGTAAGTCATTGGCTATTAGCGGGTATGTGCGCATCAACGCTATTCATTTCTCAAACCGCAACCGCGCAGAATATTGAATTACGCTACAGTGCATTACACGGCAAGCTCAAACAAAATATTAAAGAAGGTCATGATGATGTTCGTATTGCGCTGTACTTGATCAACCAGGCCACAGGCAAGGTGTGTGACGTCAAAAAAGGCTGGATGCAAAAAGAAGAACACTACGAAGAGTTAGTGATCCCCGACAGTAATGAACTTGTTGTTCCTGTCGATAAAAATCTTCGCCAGGCAAACCCTGACGTTACCTTTGTGATTGATGATGGCATTACATGCGATATGTCGATGCAAGTGATTGCGAATACACAATTTGTTGACACAATCAGCAAGAGTGATATCGAAAAACTCGTACCACAAATGAATAACATGATGTCGGATCTTGGCGGTATGTTCTCATCGTGGTTTATGCCAAGTGTGGAAGGGGTGGTTGTGCATTTTTCTGATGTGGGCGGCGATCGTATTGTTACGAATAAAAACAATGCGTATACCATCAAAGATAACAAATTGGTCCTTCAGCTCAGTCAGCTACAAGCGGGCGAAAAAGTCACATTCCCTTCGAAACCGATCAAAATCACACCCTGGCTCCCAGCGAAGTAATACACAAGTAATAAGGAAGGGCTCTCATTGAAGGCCCTTTTTAGTTTTTAGCGTCTTAATCTTCACTTTGTGCGACGAGATCGTAGAGGAAGCGTGCATTTTTATGTAATTATCATGCAGGTAGGCTCTTGTAACACATTAATGAATAAGAACTTTTTATTTAAAGTGTGCTCTGTGTTTAACTTTTGCAGCTTTTTTTTATATAAAACTGACACATCTCAATGTTCATATTTGCTTAAGTTTTAGTATGGTCACTTCGAATTCAGATACATATTGAAACAATAAGAGCGGGACATGGATAAATTAATTGAGCGTTTTTTACGATACGTTAGCTTTGAAACTCAATCTAACCCTTCAGTTGCGCACTGCCCAAGTACGGCTTGCCAACTAGTGCTTGCTGAGCAATTAAAGCGTGAACTAGAAGAACTAGAGTTGTGCGATGTCACCTTAGACGAACACGGTTACTTAATGGCGCGCTTACCATCAAATGTTGACTTCCCAGTGCCAGCAATTGGCTTTATTGCTCACATGGATACAGCACCTGATGCATCTGGCAAAGATGTAAAACCGCAGATTATCGAAGACTACAAGGGTGGGGATATTGCGCTAGGTATTGGGGATGAGATTTTATCACCAATTCAATACCCAGAGCTAAACAAGTTACACGGTCACAATATTATCACGACTGATGGTACAACTTTGCTTGGCGCTGATAACAAAGCGGGCGTAGCTGAGATCATTACTGCCATTGCACACTTAAAAGCAAACCCAGAAATTAAACACGGTGATATCTGTATTGGCTTTACGCCAGATGAAGAAATTGGCCGTGGTGCAAACCTGTTTGATGTTGAAAAATTCAATGCCGAATGGGCATACACGATTGATGGCGGCCCAGTGGGTGAGCTTGAGTATGAAAACTTTAACGCAACGTCTGCAGATGTAATCTGTCACGGCGTTAACGTTCACCCGGGTACGGCAAAAAACAAAATGGTTAATGCGATGAATATCGCAGCACAATTCCAACTGATGATGCCTGCAGATGAAACACCGGAGTGTACAGAAGGTTACGAAGGTTTCTATCACTTAAAATCAATGGAGCCTGCTGTTGCGAAAACTGAACTAGGCTACATTATTCGTGATTTTGACCGCGAAGGTTTAGAGCAACGTAAAGCTTTCATGCAGCAAAAAGTGGATGAGTTAAACAGCCGTTTAACAAAAGGCCGTGTAGAGCTGCAATTAACAGATAGCTACTACAATATGCGTGAGATGGTAGAGCCGCATCCCCACATCATTGAATACGCTAAAGAAGCCATGATTGCGTGTGATGTGAAGCCTAATATTAAACCTATTCGTGGCGGTACAGATGGTGCGCGTTTGTCATTTAAAGGCCTACCTTGCCCGAATATCTTTACTGGTGGTTATAACTTCCACGGTATTCATGAGTTCATTACGATTGAAGGTATGGAATTAGCCGTTAAAGTGATTGTTAAGCTAGCTGAAAATACAGCAAGTAAATACAGCAAGTAAATACAGCAAGTAAATACAGCAAGTAAATACAGCAAGTAATATGTGCCCAAACCGAGGGACATAGATAGAAAAAGAGAGCTTTATGAGCTCTCTTTTTTATTATTTTTTCAGTTCGTTTTCTGAAATCTTAGCGAAATCTTCAATCTCTTGGTGTTTACCCAAGCTATCGACAACCCAGTCGTTTAAGTGCTTCAAAATTGCGGTGACAGCCTGTTTTTTCGTGCCATGTTCACCCGCATCAATATCTAGCTGCTCTTTAGCGTGTAAACCCGTTTGGTCTTCTGCAATGTGCAGCCATTCAGGGTGCCAATAGTAACTATGGCCATCTTGAGTCATCCAGTTATGAACGCCGCTGCTTTCGCCCTTGTAATCTAAATCGTGTGCTTTATATGTCATGATAATCCCTTGAAAGAATGCATATTACCTTATGATTATAGATAAGTTTCTCATTGTAATATGAAACGTACTTAACAGATTACAAATAAATTTGAACTCAGTGAAAGCAAATTGCAGCTAACAGCGTTTAGTTCAGTTTCTTGGTGGGGTTACAAATTGTTACACTTATCAGATTGCTGAATTTATCAGTAAGTGGATAAATACAGCCTCATTCTAACAAAAGGTTAAATACATATATGGACGACCCCTCGAGTCGCTCACCCCTGACTTACTCCACCTTCTTGGAGTATTCAACATGCTAGAACTTTTCCTTCAACCTGAATCACTGATCATATTAGCGACCTTGTTTGCCTTAGAGGTAGTCTTGGGCGTGGATAACGTGGTGTTTATTTCTGTGTTATGTGAACGTTTGCCTGCGCATCAACGTAAATTGGCGCGAAATCTAGGTATTGCGTTAGCCGTAGTCGCACGTATTGGTTTAGTTTTCTCAATCAGCTGGGTTATGTCCCTAACGGCCCCCTTGTTTACCTTGATGGGCAGTGCTTTTACAGGGCGTGATTTAATCATGATTCTTGGTGGTGCTTTCTTATTAGCGAAGAGCCTAAAAGAGTTATGGATGTGGTTGACTCAAGATGAGAGCCATACAGCGAGCACAGTTCGTGCGGGTATTGCCTTAGTCTTATTACAGATTGTCGCAGTAGATGCAGTGTTCTCGATGGACTCAGTGATCACGGCAGTAGGTATGACAGATGAAGTGCCTTTGATGATCGCTGCGATATTAGCTTCTGCTGTTGTCATGGTACTGTGTGCTGAGAAAATTAATGACTGTGTTACCCGTTACCCTGGGTTTAAAACATTGGCGCTATTATTCTTGGTACTGTTAGGTGGTTTGCTAATGGCCGAAGGTTTTGCGATTCATGTGAATAAGGGATATGTGTATTTCGCGATGGCGTTTGGTTTGATTATGGAAGGTTGCCATATCTTGCTGAAAAGAAAGCGCAAAACGATTATTAACCGTTTGTATCCACAGCAAGCGGGTTGGGCTATTAAGACTCACGCTGTGCGTTAATAATCAGTCCGTTTGTTACCGAAAGGCAGAACTTATGTTCTGCCTTTTCTGTATTTACAGGTAATGATTCAAATACACTTATTATTCGAATCATTACTTGATTTGAATACTGGTATTATTTGCATCATAATATGATTTGAATACTGGTATTATTTGCATCATAATATGATTTGAATGTTCGGTTTATTTGAATCATTGAGGTAGAAGTATGTGGATATGGCAGCAAGAACAATGGCCAAACTTTACGTGGAGAGACTCAGAGTTAGCCTTATTGTTACGCGATGTTCGATTCAACCAAGGTGTTTTGCTGGGGAAGGTATCTGCTAAAGGCGAAGATGAACAACAAGCCATGCTTGATACGCTACTGGCAAATATCATCCACTCGAGCGCGATTGAAGGTGAGAAGCTGAACGCATTTTCTGTTCGTTCATCACTGGCGAATAAGCTCGGTGTCACTGAAGATAAACCGTACCCAACCTCAGATCAAAGTGATGGTCTTGCTGAGATCATGCTAGATGCCGTCAATAATCTAGACTCCGCATTAACTGTAGATCGGATCTTAGATTGGCATCGTTTATTGTTTCCTGAAGGCTATACCATGTTTAACCCAGTCGAAGGGGGCAAGCTACGCGGTGATGCGCCTATGCAGGTTGTTTCTGGTCGTATAGACAGGCCCGTTATTCATTTTGAAGCCCCAGAGCGGCATCAGTTAGAACAAGAGCTTGAACAATTCATCACTTGGTTTAATCAATCACGTGACAATGTCACTTTAGACCCTTTGATCAGAGCGGCAATCACGCACCTTTGGTTTGTTACTATTCACCCTATGGATGATGGTAACGGCCGTATCACGCGATTGTTAACTGACCTTGCACTGGCACAAGCAGAACAACAGTCAGTACGTTTTTACGCTATGTCGGTGAGTATCTTGGCGAGGCGTAAATCGTATTACGAGATCTTAGAGCAAAGCCAGAAAGGTGATTTAGATATCACAGCTTGGTTAACATGGTTCTTAGAAACCTTAAATCAAACTTTTTGTGATGTACTGGCTGAGATAGAGCAAACAGTTGCTAAAACAAACTTTTGGCGACGTATCGATCAAACCCAATTAACAGCTGAGCAGATGAAGGTAATGAACCGAATGCTAGATGGCGATTTTGATATTGGCATCAATGCCAGTCAATATGCCAAAGTCGCCAAAGTGAGCCGTCCGACTGCAACTCGTCACCTTTCGGCGTTAGTTAAACTGGGTTGTTTACAGAAAACAGGCGCAGGTGGACGAAGTACACGGTATATTGTCAACTTTTAAGCGATATCAGATAACGTCATCACAAATGTCGTTTGGTTGCTTGCGAGAGGTCTTAGCGCTCAATAAATAACCTAAACATCTGGTGTGCGCTACTTTATAGGCCGGATAGGGCTAATCGCCAGTATCATGCAGAGCTGAAACAACACTATGTGATTAATTCGTCAAATAATGTTTATTACATTTTTTAGATAGATCACGTAAACTACGCGCTCATTTTTTTCGTCCATATATCAGGTAAATTATGATACGTCTCAACCAAGTGAAATTACCGCTGGATCACGGTGAAAACGCATTACAAGATTATGTTTTAAAAGCACTGTCAATATCTGAACAGCAACTGGTTGATATCCATGTATTTAAACGTGGTTATGACGCACGCAAGAAAAACCAAATATTCTTAATTTACACTTTAGATATTACGCTAAAAAATGTTGATGAAGAGTTACTGCTAGCAAACTTTGACAACGATCCAAACGTGCGCCAATCACCAGACACTGAATATAAATATGTTGCTAGTGCACCGAGTGATTTAACAGAGCGTCCTGTCGTGATCGGCATGGGTCCTTGTGGCATATTTGTCGCGCTAATTCTCGCTCAAATGGGTTTTAAACCCATTCTGTTAGAGCGCGGTAAATCAGTACATGAACGCGCTAAAGACACATTTCGTTTTTGGCGTACCAGTAAATTAAATACGGAATCGAATGTTCAATTTGGTGAAGGTGGTGCGGGTACGTTTTCTGACGGTAAACTTTATAGCCAAGTAAAAGATCCTGGCTTCCTTGGTCTTAAAGTTAAACAAGAGTTTGTTCTTGCGGGTGCGCCTTCTGAAATCATTTACGTTAGCAAACCGCACATTGGTACTTACAAGTTAGTAACCATGGTTGAGAAAATTCGCTCTAAGATCATTGAACTTGGCGGCGAGATTCGTTTCGAAACGCGTGTTGAAGAAATTAATATCGAAGAAGTAGATGGCGAACGTCAAGTTGTCGGTGTAACGCTGAACGGTGGCGAAGTGATCAACAGTAAACATGTTGTTGCTGCAATCGGCCATAGTGCGCGTGATACTTTCCAAATGCTGCATGATAAAGGTGTACATCTGGAAGCACAGTCTTTCTCTATTGGCTTCCGAGTTGAACATAAACAAGAAATGATTGACCAAGCACGTTTTGGTAAAAATGCGGGTCACCCAATTTTGGGTGCAGCGGATTACAAACTTGTGCATCACTGCAAAAACGGTCGCTCTGTATATAGCTTCTGTATGTGTCCAGGTGGGGTTGTGGTTGCTGCAACATCGGAAGAGCATGCGGTTGTCACCAATGGTATGAGCCAATACTCTCGTAGCGAACGTAATGCAAATAGTGCGATTGTGGTTGGTATTTCTCCTGAAGATTTCAATAACGATCCGCTACAAGGTGTTGAACTTCAGCGTAAGCTAGAGCGCAATGCTTATGTCATGGGTGGAAGTAACTACGATGCACCTGCACAAATGGTTGGTGATTTCTTAGCGGCTGGTAAAGGTAAGCCTTTTGAAGCGGTTGAGCCATCTTACAAACCGAATGTTAAAATGACAGACCTAAGTGATGCATTACCTGATTTTGCTATCGAAGCGATTCGTGAAGCACTGCCTGCATTTGCTAAGAAGATCCGCGGTTTTGATAGTAAAGATGCAATGCTAACGGGTGTTGAAACGCGTACATCATCACCGGTCCAAATTAAACGTGGCGCTGATTTCCAAAGTATTAACACACAAGGTTTATACCCTGGTGGTGAAGGCGCAGGTTATGCGGGCGGTATTTTGTCTGCTGGTATCGATGGCATCAAAATCGCTGAAGCGGTTGCGCTTGATATACTGAAAAAACACAGCTAACGTTTACGATTGATCACGCTAGACGTGCATCGCTGTAATATCAAAAGAGCCGCTAATTTTAGCGGCTTTTTTGTGTTTAAGTTACTCGAAGAGGTATACGTTACTTGAGTTGTCGTTTATCTCTAATCACAAATAACGCGCCTCTAAATGCTCTTTAAAGTAACGAGGATTCAACGATTCACCCGTTGCTTGAATCACAAGTTCATCGGTTGCGAGTGTGGATGCCTTTGACCAGATGTTTGCTTCAAGCCAAGTAAAGATAGGGGTGAGGTTGTTGTCGCTAATGAGCTGCTCTACATCCATCTCTTTACGAATAGTTGCCATGAATTGTGCCGCGTACATCGCGCCTAATGTGTAAGATGGAAAGTAGCCAAAACTGCCGTCGGTCCAGTGAATGTCTTGCATGCAGCCATCGGTGTAATTACCTTCCGTATTCACACCTAAGTACTCTGTCATTTTTTGATTCCACAGTGACGGAATATCGGCCACCTCAATTTTGCCTTCAATCAAATCTCGCTCGATTTCATAGCGCAGAATAATGTGGGCAGGATAGGTGACTTCATCGGCGTCGACACGGATAAAAGCAGGTTTTACTCGCGTATTAAACAAAGTGATATTTTCTGCCGTAAATGCAGGGTCGTCTTCGCGACCGAATAGATTTTGTGCAATCGGGGTTAACAGATTAATAAATTCAGGGCTGCGCGAAAGCTGCATTTCAAATAACAAACTTTGTGATTCGTGAATCCCCATCGAACGTGCTTCACCTGCAGGAAGTTCTGCCCATTCTTTTGGTAAACCTTGCTCGTAACGTGCGTGGCCCGTTTCGTGGATAACCCCCATTAATGCCGACGTAAAATCAGCTTCATCGTAGCGGGTTGTCATACGAACGTCGGTTGGCACGCCACCACAGAAAGGATGAACACTGACATCAATACGACCATGGTTAAAATCGAAGCCTAATAACTTCATCATTTCAACGCTTAGCGCTTTCTGCTGTTCAATTGCGAAAGGGCCTTGTGGTGTTAGCACCTTATCGGTAGTTTGCTTTTGCTGAATTTTTTGAATAAGTGCTGGCAGCCAAGATTTAACATCAGAAAAAATAACATCGAGTTTCTCTGTTGTCATACCAGGTTCGTATAAGTCTACCAAGGCGTTATAACGACTAAGGCCGGTAGCTTCAGCTCGGATCTGCGCTTCATGACGGGAAAGTGTGACCACTTTCTCGAGGTTAACTTGGAAATCTGCCCAATTATTGCCTTTACGTTGACCACGCCATGCATGCTCACATACAGAGCCAGCTTTAGATTGTGCTTCTACTAATGCTTCTGGCAGTACGGTAGCTTGCTGCCAATGATTTTTCATCTCACGAAGGCTGGCTTGCTCGCCAGCAGAAAGACTTTCAGACTCAGCTTGTGCAAATAAAAATTCTAGCTTTGGATCTGTCAATAATTGATGGGTATAAACCGCTAACTCTGCCATCGCTGCAGAGCGTGCTTCATTACCACCTTCAGGCATCATTGAGGCCTGATCCCAACCACAAATTGCCCCCAAATGGTTAAAGCGAGCAAGTTTTTTAAAATGTTTTTCAAGCTGTTGATAGTTAGACATCTTCTTTCCCTGTAATAATTCCTGTTAAATGACAATTTTTGATGTGGAAGACCACTTGTTCTAATGTGTTCTGTATTTGTTTTTGGATGCTTGTTACCTAAAATTTCAAGAACTGGTTTAACGTGATGACATTAAAATCTTATTTAGCATAGTAACGTGTTTATAATTAATGGCAACATCATGCTTTATCAAGAAGAATTAGCACCATAAGTGCAGTAAAGTGGCTGAGCGATCATGTTTAAAAGTGTAACCTGGCGTGAAAAATTGTCAGAATTTAACCTCAATCGTAATTGTTGATGAGAGATACAGGTATTCGCAAAAACCTTATATATACTGGATGTATCTTTTGGTTAAACGGAATATGTTGCATAATGAGTACCATTCCACGCGTTTTATCCTCGTTGCCTGTTTGTTCGCTGACAGCTGCAATGCTTTTATCATTTTCTCTTAACGCTACAGCGGCACCAACAGTGATTCCAGATGCACCCGTATTAGGTTCAAAAGGGTATGTTCTTATTGATTACCACACAGGAAAAGTGCTGGTAGAAAAAAATGCGCACGAAAAACTGAATCCAGCCAGCTTAACGAAGTTGATGACCAGCTTTGTAGCAGGTAAAGAAATGCAGCAAGGTAATATTAATGCTGATGATTTAGTCGTTATTAGCCGCAATGCTTGGGCCCGTAATTTCCCCGATTCATCAAAAATGTTCATAGAAGTGGGAACAGAAGTGAATATGATGGACTTATACCGTGGCCTGATTGTTCAATCCGGTAACGATGCCAGCGTGGCCATTGCGGAACATGTGGCAGGATCGGAAGGGGCCTTTGTGAGTCTGATGAATTCATGGGCTAAAAAGCTTGAGATGACGAACTCTTCATTTTCGAACCCACACGGTTTAGATTCCGAGAACCTTTATAGTACGCCTTATGATATTGCGCTATTAGGTAAAGCATTAATTCATGATTTACCTAATATATATTCGATTTATAGCGAACGCTCTTTTAATTACAACAACATCACACAGCGTAATCGTAACGGTCTACTTGGCGATAGAAGCTTGAATGTAGATGGCATGAAAACAGGTTACACCAGCGGCGCTGGGTTTAGTTTAGCCAGCTCTGCGACTCAAGATAACATGCGTCTAATTTCGGTCGTGATGGGGGCAAGTAGTACTAAAAGCCGTGAAGCAGAGAGTAAGCAACTGCTGAATTATGGCTTCCGCTTTTTTAATACAGTGTCACCACACAAGCAAGGTGAGTCTATTCTGAATGAAAAAATATGGATGGGTGATAAAGACGAGATAAAACTCGGCGTCGGCGAGGACACTTTTGTTACCGCGTCACGCAATGAAGTGAAATGGCTTAAAGCACATGTTGAATTGGATGACGAGCTTGTTGCACCCGTTCGTAAAGGAACGGTAGTTGGTAAAGTGATTTACCAAGTGAACGAAAATGATGTTGGGGAAGCGCCTTTAGTCGCACTTGAAACAGTCGAAGAAGGGAGCCTCTTTAGTCAGATCGTTGATTACATCAAACGTTTCTTCTTAAGTCTGTTCAAATAAGCACTTCTTACCCTTAAATAAAGCTGCTAAATGCAGCTTTTTTAGATCCAGTCATAGAGATGTTTCAACATCGCAGAAAAATCCGTATAATCCTCGCCCTACAAAGCATCCATCTAGGAAATCTACAGTCGATATCTTCGACAGTGTGAGAAGTCGCAATGAATCAGAATGATAATAGAAAAGAGACACTTGAATTCAACAAACTCCAGAAACGTCTAAGGAGAAATGTTGGGAATGCAATTATCGATTACAACATGATTGAAGAAAACGATGTTGTGATGGCATGTATCAGTGGCGGTAAAGATTCATTTGCGATGCTGGATATCCTTTTGAACCTTAAAAAAGCAGCACCTATTCATTTTGATGTGGTTGCGGTTAACCTGGATCAAAAGCAGCCGGGTTTCCCTGATCATATTTTGCCTGAATACTTCAAAAGCTTAGACATCCCTTACTACATCGTAGATAAAGATACCTACTCTGTAGTGAAAGAGAAAATTGAAGAAGGCAAGACAACATGTGGCCTGTGTTCTCGTTTACGTCGCGGTACACTTTACTCGTTTGCTGAAAAAATTGGCGCAACCAAAATTGCGTTAGGCCACCACCTTGACGATATCGTAGAGACTATGTTCTTAAATATGTTCCACGGTTCTCGTTTAAAGGCGATGCCACCTAAGTTGCGCTCAGATGATGGCCGTAACGTGGTTATTCGTCCACTGACTTACTGTCGTGAGAAAGATTTGATCAAATACGCTGAACATAAAGCGTTCCCGATCATTCCTTGTAACCTATGTGGTTCACAAGAAAACCTTCAGCGCCAAAGTATTAAAGCGATGCTGATTGATTGGGATAAGAAAACACCTGGCCGTGTTGATAGTATTTTTAAATCAATTCAGAACATTAGCCCAAGTCAGTTAGCAGATAAGAATTTATTTGATTTTGTAAACTTACCGTTAGATCGTGAAGGTGAGCGTGCAGAATATGCTTTCACTGAAGCGGAAGTATCATCAACTAACATTGATGAGTCTATGTTTATTGACGTGACTAACGTTTAACAAAACAGCATGATTTCAAGAGGCGGCCAAATGGTCGCCTTTTTTATGCCTTTTCTCTGTCAAGAAGACCTAAAGACAAAGCGTTAATATTGAAAGCTCGATTAACCTCTAAATTCATACAGACCTTAACTCGCAATCACAGCAGACTTAGGTAGAATGGTCGTAAATTCAATAGGGTAGTATTATTGTTTAGCAAGCAGGGATTTATGGCTATCACTAAACCAGCGCAGTTCATTACCGCAACATTGCTCAGTATTCTTTTTTCAGGCGCACTTACAGGTTGCTCATCGAAGCAAACGCAACAACTCGGATTACGAAGTAGTACCGTTAACTCAGTGCCGCAGCAAATGTCTAATCAAGAAATTTGTGATGTGTATGTTCATGGCCGTGACTCGGTACACACGCGCTTTGCGATTGCGAGCGAATGGAACCGACGTGGTTTAAGCATTAAATATTGCGAAGATAAAAATCAAGAGCTCTTTATTACAACGGCAGCTAAAGCGTTGGTTGGAATTAGCTCAAAAACCAAGAAAGAGAATGCAAACAAGGTACAACCCGTTCAGCCTGTTGCTAAATAAAAACAAAGAATGATCCAAAAGAAAACGGAACCTATCATGGTTCCGTTGTTGTATTTAAAGCTCACATGCTCTTTCAAGCTTACTGCTAATCAATATTAGGTGCTAACGGGCTGATATAGCCCTCTGGTTTTAGCGCTAATAAATCACAGTTTAAACTGTCAATCGTATGCTCTGCGGTGTTACCAATAAAGATGGCAGATAACCCTGTGCGTCCTGTCGTACCAAGGATCACCATTTCTGCATCGAGTTCTTCTGCAACTTGAGGAATAACATCTTCTGGTAAACCTTCAACGACACAGGTTTGTTCTTCAGGAATACCATGCTTTTGGCGCAGGGCTTTCATTGATGTGAGGTGATGACCTCGAACCGCATCCGTGTATGATGCAGGATCGAATTCTGGTAGCTCAATAGTGATGTTTACCGGTGTAGATGGGTAAGCATTAACAATATTCACTTCAGCATTCAACGTATCCGCAAAGCGTTTAGCTTCGTTAATAATGCAATCATTTAGTGCTTCGTGAGTTTCACTGTCAGCTGCGAGGTTAACACTCGCAATGATCTTACCTTTATCCGGCCATTTGTGTTCTTTCACCATTAATACTGGGCAAGGACATTTACGTAATAAGTGCCAATCTGTCGGTGTAAAAATCACAGATCCGAGCTTATCGTGTTCATGCGTTGCTTTGATCACTATGTCATGGTGATTACTAAACACTTCGGCTATCACGGCTTCATAAGGACGATTATGCCAAACGACTAATAGCTCAATGGTTAATCCATCGTCAACGAAAGGGCGGATGATATCTTTTAGCCACTCTTCACGCTGTTGAACTACACCTTTGCGCATGGCTTGCCGCTCATCAGACGAGAGCATAGACGTCATTTCATAAGAAAAATCGTAGATCGCGAGAAATAGCGTAATTTTAGTTTCTGGTGAACCTTGAGCAAGGTGTGCGGCTCGCGAAAGCGCGGGTTGATTGTCTTGCGCCGGATCGGCAACAACCAAAATATTCTTGTACTGTGTCATAACTGCCCCCTTACACAAACTGTCATCATGACTGTGTTGGCAACTGCAATATAAACGTGCAATACCTAGTATAGATCTTAAACAGGTATAACTAACTGTAACGCAAGTGGGGAGAAAAGGGGATAAATACAGATGACAAATATAAAAAAAGTGATACGCATCAAAAACGTATCACTTTTTGTTTTCATTGAAGAATAGGATCTTACAGGCTGTTGTTTTTGCTCACACCTGCTAATCGAGCTAGTTCTTCATGGTCTAGAATGGTGATGTATTTGCCTTTAACACTCAGCATCTCTGACTTTTGGAAACGACCTAATAGACGACTGATAGTTTCAACCGTTAGACCTAGGTAGTTACCAATATCACCACGTGTCATCGTTAAACGGAACTCTCGAGGAGAGAAGCCACGCTGCGAGAAACGTAGAGATAAGTTATATAAGAATGCTGCTAAACGTTCTTCTGCATTCTTTTTAGAAAGCAGTAGAATCATTTCTTGGTCGCCTTTAATTTCGTTACTCATCAAGCGCATGATTTGTTGACGAAGTTTTGGCATTTTACCCGAAAGGTCATCTAAGATTTCAAACGGAATCTCACAAACCATTGACGTTTCGAGTGATTGAGCAAAGCTCGGGTGTAGCATTTCATTGATCGCGTCGAAACCAACCAAGTCACCCGCAAGATGGAAAGCTGTAATTTGCTCATCACCTTGTTCGGTGATGGTGTAGCTTTTAATCGTGCCTGAGCGAATAGCATAAAGCGATTTTAGTTCATCGCCTGCTTTGAAAAGCTCTTGGCCTTTCTGGATTGGTTTTTTACGCTCGATAATTTGATCGAGCTGATCTAATTCAGACTCATTCAAAGTGAATGGGATACACAACTGACTAATACTACAATCCTGACAGTGGATTGCACACCCGCCTGACTGGATACGTTTGGTTGTAAGTTTGTCTGAAATCATAAGCCTGTCTAACCAATTTGATGTAGGTCAATATTTTAACATATTATGAAGCAATATGACGAGTATTAAAAACCTACATTATTTGATTGATTGCTATATAACCAGTATGAATGCCATAACCCAATAACAACAAGGCATTTGCACGTTTAAAATACAGGTTACTAAGCAGTTGTTTGAGTTGAGAGGCCAATCCGCCCACAGCAAGCATGGCAGGTAACGTCCCTAAGCCAAAAGCCAGCATGACTAAACTACCACTCATTACGCTACCAGAGACTGCCGCCCAACTTAATGTTGAGTATACCAATCCACATGGTAACCATCCCCACACCATACCAAAGGGCAGTGCAGCAAGGGGAGATTTCAACGGTAATAAGCGGTTTGCTTTAGGGGCTATACGTTTCCAAATGACTTGGCCAAATTTTTCTATTTGTGTTAACCCTTGCCACCATTGCCCTAAGTAAAGCGCAAGTACAATCATCATGATGCCTGCAAATAAACGTAATATTATCAGTGAGTAAGATGAGTTGCTAAGGGTTGCCACACCAGCAAATGCACCACCAATAACAGCACCAGCAACCATGTAGGATAGCAGCCGCCCAGTGTTGTACATTAGTAAATAATGCCAACGGTTCTGCTGTTGCTGACTTGGCATTCCCATGGTTAATGCTGCCGCCACACCGCCACACATCCCTAAGCAGTGTCCAGCCCCCATAAGCCCAATAACAAAGGCAGCATAGAAATCAATGTTCATAGGTTACTCTGGCTTTTGGTGTTCAACTTTTGGGTCAGATTCTTGCGACGATTTGGCTTGCTTTTCATTCTCATCAAATAAAATATCAAAGCCTTGCCGTTCAAGATCTTCAAACTGTTCAGACTTAACCGCCCACAGAAAGATAGCCACAGCGATACAAACGAAGATGATGGCAATCGGGATCAAAATGTAAAGACTCGCCATTTTATTTTAATAACCTTAAAGAATTTGATACAACAATGATCGAACTCGCCGACATTCCCACTACTGCGATATAAGGTGCAACAAACCCTGCGACCGCTAATGGCAGAATAATTAAATTATAACCTAGCGCCCATGCTAAATTTTCTCGGATGATCTTCTTGGTTCTCAGCGCGAGCTTACGTGCGTTAAGAATGCGCGTTAATTGATCGCCCAATAGCACCATATCGGCCGATGACTTGGCAATGTCTGTACCACCGCCCATAGCGACAGAAAGGTGAGCCCCCGCCAAGACTGGTGCATCATTTACACCGTCACCTATCATCAATGCAATATCTTTGGCATCAAGGCTACGTAAGTATTGAAGTTTGCCTTCTGGCGTTACACCTGAAACCAATTTATCAATACCAAGTTTATCAGCAACCAGCTGTGCACTGACTGAATTATCACCAGTTAACATAGTGACACGAATGCCCGCGCGGTGAAATTGATGAATTAACTCTGCACTGTCTTCGCGAATAGGGTCTTCTAACTTAAACGCCGCAACAAGTTCGCTGTCACGAGACAGCCAGACTTGGTATTGGTTATTCATCTGCTGACTTAGCTGCTTAGCATTTGGGTTACCTTGTAGAACAAATCCAAGTTGTCCGATACGCCAGCTATGCTGCTCAATGTTGCCTTGTAACCCTTGTCCGATCGTATTTTCAACATGGTTAAACAGAGTACGTTCATTGCGGTAAGGCTTGAATGCATTGGCAATAGGGTGATTAGCAAAGCGCTCCAGTTCAGCAGCCATGGATAAGGCTTGTTGTTGTGTAAAATCACTAAACAAGCGCGTTTCAACCAAGCGCACGTTACCTTCAGTTAATGTGCCCGTTTTATCGATAACAAGCTGATTGACCTTACATAAGGTTTCAAGCACATGGCCTCTACGCAGTAAGATCCCTAATCGTCCAAGGCTAGATGTAGAGCATGTCAGCGCAGTTGGGGTGGCGAGCGATAGGGCGCATGGACATGTAGCGACTAATACCGCCAGTGTGATCCACAACGCATCTTCTGGTTGTTGTTGGTGCCAGTAATACCAAGTACCAGCAGCCACGATCAAAATGATCGCAACAAAGTAACGTGCTACTACGTCGGCTAATACCGCGACTTTTGGCTTCGACATTTGTGCTTCATCTTGTAAACGCACAATGTTTGAGATTAATGAGTTCTGACGATCAGTCGTGACGCGAATCTTAATATTACCGTCACCATTAATGGTACCTGCATACACAAGATCGTCTTTAGTACGTGGGACTGGCATCGGCTCACCAGTCAACATGGATTCATCAATATGAGTTTCACCCGATAAAACACACCCATCTGCGGGTAAGCTTTCTCCAGGCAGAACAGACACAATATCGTCTACTTTTAACGTTTTGGCTGCCACTTGTGTTCCGTCTTCTAAGGTTGCCAATGCAGGAACAAGTTTTAGCAGGTTAGCACTTGCCGCAGCGGCTTGACGACGAGCGCGCATTTCAAGGAAGCGACCAAGTAATAAGAAGAAGGTGAACATGGAGATCGACTCAAAGAAGACTTCTCCTGTTTCAGTCACCGTTGCGTAAACACTGGCGGTATAAGCGAATAACAAGGCGATAGAAACGGGGACATCCATACCAAGCGTCCATGCCCGTAAATTCCGCCATGCGTTCAGGTAAAAAGGTAACGCAGAGTATAAAAGGACAGGAGTTGCAAAAATTAAACTGACCCAACGCAGGTAATTTCGAAACTCAGTGTCTAAATCACCAAATACTTCAAAATACAAAGCAACCGCCAGCATCATCACCTGCATGGTTGCAATCCCTGCAATACCAAGTTTATAGAGGTATTGCTTCATGGTTTCATGGTAATGCTGTTCTTGGGCATCGGCTTCGAATGGCGCAGCCTTGTAACCCAATTGATGAATACAAGAGAGAAGGTGGCTAAGCTTTGTTTGTTCAGGATCCCACGCAAGCAGAGCACGATGGGTAGTGGTATTTACGCGAATAGAAATAATACCGGCTTCGCGCATGAGTTGCTTTTCAATCAACCAGGCACAAGCAGCACAAGATACGCCCTCAAGTGACAGCGTCACTTCCTTGCTGTTTTCATTACTACGTACAAACTCTTGCTGCACTTCTTCGTGATCGTATAAAAGGAGTGATTGAAGTTGTTGCGGTACAAGATCGGCTTTTTCAGCAGGGGCGGTGCGGTATTCATAATAGGATGTAAGGCCGCTTTCAACGATAGTCTGGGCAACAGCCTCACAACCTGGGCAACACATGTCGCGTGTTTCACCCAGGATTTCAACTTGGAATTGGTCACCCGTTAGAACAGGGTCACCACAGTGGTAACAATCTTTTGTCATTCCTTGATCTGCCCGTACAACGAAATCGGGTCGGATGTTGGAAGCGCTACAGGGCCTTGCAACATCCAGTCGCCTTCAAATGGTTCTACTTCAACAAACCAAGGGCCTTGAATAGGTGATGATGTATTGAAGTGATAGCTGCCTTTAAGATCGGCACTCACCATTTGAGTAAAGTCTCTGTCTGCAAGAGTACGGTGGGTAAAAGTGACGCGCAAGTTAGGATATTGCGTGAGTTCACCTTTATCGAAATTAACGGTAATTTGATCATCGGTCACTTGAAGGCTTGCTTTTAATTTGAGCGCATCGGCTACTTTTAAGCGTGATAGATCAAGGTTTATCGCTTTACCTTTCTTGTAATAATCTTCAGCAACAAGGTCGACTTGGTTTTGTGAGAAAACATAAACAATGCTAAGGCTATAGATAATTGATGTTGCAGGAATTGCCATAAGGAACCAAGGCCAAAACTGCTTATACCATGGTTTTTTCATGCTGATTACCTTTGAAGACTTCTTGGAAAGAGCCCCTGAGACTATCAGGGGCTATAGATTATGTCTCAGTTAGATTTGTTAATGTTTTGATTAACTGTAACTGATGATAAATAGCGGGATTTATTTGCTATTTGACTCGCTTAGGCTCCATACGTAAGCAGAGATAAGTTGTACTTTTTCTTCACCAAGTACATCTTTCCACGCAGGCATTACACCTTGGCGACCATGGGTAATGGTTGCTTCAACGGCACGACGAGAACCACCATATAACCAAGTGTTATCCGTTAGGTCTGGTGCACCAAAAGCAGGGTTACCTTTACCATCAGTACCGTGACAAGCGGCACAGACAACAAAGCGTTGTTTACCTGCAGCGGCTTCTTTCGCATTCACTTTACGGCCAGACATTGAAAGCACGTAACTTGTGATTTCCTTAACGCCATCTTTACCCAGTGAATCAATCCACGCTGGCATCACACCAATACGACCATCCATGATGGTTGTTTTGATTGTTTCAGCCTCACCACCGTATAACCAAGCGTTATCCGTTAGGTTAGGGTAACCCGCTTGGCCACGAGCATCAGAGCCATGACACTGAGCACAGTTTTGGATAAACAAACGTTGGCCGACTTTAATTGCTTCATCGTTTTCCGCAATTTGGGTAATGGGCAGTAAAGTATTACCTGTACTGTCATATGCCAGTGCTTTGAATGTTTCACCAAAACGCGCTTGTGCGTCGCTTAACTCTTTTGCATATTGATCCAGTGACTTTTCTTGGCGAGAGCGTTCAACCGACGCTTGAGACTCTGCCATTGAACGTACAGTTTGATCTGAACTCGTCCAACCAAGTACACCTTTAAAGTTACCTAGGCCAGGGTATAGCACTAAGTAAACCGCACCAAAGATAAGCGTGCCCCAAAACATGTAGGACCACCACTTTGGCAGCGGGTTGTTAATTTCACGAATACCATCGTATTCGTGCCCCATATCTTCACCTTCTTCGACCCCCATTTTGTCTCGGCTACACCAATAAAGTAGGGCAGCAATACCAACAAAGGTCGCGATAGTGATGATAGTAATCCATAGACTCCAAAACGTCGTCATGCTTCCTAGCTCCTGTCTTTATCGCGCGTTGCCACGTCTTTCTCTTCATCAGCAAACACTAGATTAGCCGCTTCTTCAAAACGGGATTTCTGACGTTTACTGAAAGCCCATACGACAATGCCGATAAAGCTAGAAAATAAAATGACGGTCCAAATACTGTGAACGGTTCCAATATCCATAAGAACGCTCCTTATTTCATCGCGTGACCAAGAGACTGAAGGTAAGCAACCAGTGCATCCATTTCAGTCTTGCCTTTAACGGCTTCACCCGCATTGGCAACTTGCTCGTCAGTGTATGGCACACCGAAGTTATCTTTAAAGATTGCAAGTTTCTTAGAAGTTAATTTACCGTCAAGTACGTTCTCTTCTAACCAAGGGAAGCCAGGCATATTTGACTCAGGAACAACTGCACGAGGATCGCGAAGGTGAACACGGTGCCAGTCATCAGAATAACGACCACCGACACGTGCCAAATCAGGCCCTGTACGTTTTGAACCCCATAGGAATGGGTGTTCCCAAACACTTTCACCAGCAACAGAGTAATGTCCGTAACGTTCTGTTTCAGAGCGGAATGGACGGATCATTTGGCTATGACATACGTTACAACCTTCGCGGATGTAAATGTCACGGCCTTCCATTTCTAACGCTGTGTAAGGACGTAGGTTTTCAACTGGCTCTGTGGTTTGGTCTTGGTATAACAACGGCGTAATTTCTACTAGCGCACCAAAGCTGATCGCAATCACGATAAGAATGGCTAGGAGGCCGACATTTTTTTCTACAATTTCATGACGATTGCTCATCTGCCGAACTCCTTATGCTGGTTGCTCAATGGCTTTCAGGCTTTCTTTCGGTGCAGAGATTGTTTTGTATGCGTTGTACGCAAGCAAGAACATACCAGACAAGAAGATTAAGCCGCCAATGAAGCGAACGAAGTAGAATGGGTAAGACGCTTGTAGCGACTCAACGAAGCTGTAAGTTAATGTGCCGTCTGTGTTAACAGCGCGCCACATCAGGCCTTGCATCACACCGGATATCCACATGGCGACGATGTAAAGTACCGTACCAATCGTTGCAAGCCAGAAGTGCACGTTAATCAACTTAATTGAGTACATACGCTCTTGACCGAACAGTTTAGGAATAAGGTGATATAGGGCACCAATAGAAACCATCGCAACCCAACCTAAAGCACCAGAGTGTACGTGACCGATAGTCCAGTCCGTGTAGTGCGATAAGGCGTTAACCGTTTTAATTGCCATCATTGGGCCTTCGAAGGTAGACATACCGTAGAAAGACAATGAAACAACAAGGAAACGTAGGATAGGGTCGTAACGTAGTTTATGCCATGCACCTGACAGCGTCATGATACCGTTGATCATACCACCCCAAGAAGGAGCAAATAGAACCAAAGACATCACCATACCTAACGATTGAGTCCAATCTGGTAGTGCTGTGTAATGAAGGTGGTGCGGGCCAGCCCAAATGTAAAGTGATACTAATGCCCAGAAGTGAACGATAGAAAGACGGTACGAGTAAACCGGACGACCAGCTTGCTTAGGGACGAAGTAGTACATCATACCTAGGAAACCGGCTGTCAGTAGGAAACCTACCGCATTATGGCCGTACCACCATTGCACCATTGCATCGACTGCGCCAGAGTAAGCCGAATAGGACTTAGTCATGGAAACAGGTACTGCAAGGCTATTTACAATGTGTAGAACCGCTACCGTGAGAATGAAGGCACCGAAAAACCAGTTAGCCACATAAATATGTGACGTTTTCCGTTTTATCATGGTACCGAAAAAGACAATGGCATAGGCTACCCAAACAGCTGTAATCGCGATATCAATCGGCCATTCCAGTTCTGCGTATTCTTTACCGGATGTCCAGCCCATCGGCAATGAAATTGCCGCAGACAGGATAATAGCTTGCCAACCCCAGAAGGTGAACGCCGCTAACTTCCCACCAAACAATCTTGTTTGACATGTACGCTGTACTACGTAGTAAGACGTAGCAAATAACGCACTGGTACCAAATGCGAAAATCACTGCATTAGTATGCAATGGTCGCAAACGGCTGTATGTCAACCAAGGTAGGTCGAAATTTAGCGCCGGCCATACTAGCTGAGCGGCAATCAATACACCAACACCCATACCGACAATACCCCAAAGAATAGTTACTAAGGTGAATTGACGAACGACTGTATAGTTGTAGTTTTGTTCAAGCTGCTTTACTTGGCTCATGTTGCATGCTTCCACTATTTATTGTTCAACTACACTCTTTACTTTCCTTGTGCGAACAACAAGTTGTCGCAATACCACCCAGTAGCTAAATTAACGTCATATTGTTTTTGAACAACTTAACAATCAAATTGCTATTTTTTTGTAAAAGTGGCATTTTCATTGCTCATAATACGTTAGATAACAGGTGATTAACAGTGTGAAGCCCACACTATGTTTACGGTTAAGCAACATTTATGTGAAAACTTTGAACTCTGTAACACGGGATGTACAAATACATGGCAGCACAAAAACTTACTAGGGGCAGGCTTGCTCAGATAATCATCTTGATGGTAGTGTTAATTGCAGCATTTGTTTGGAGAACAATAACCTACAATCAAACACAGCAAGGCGAAGAGACGAGTTTAACATGTCAATTATCAACAACTGGTTGCTTGGTTAAGAGCTCAAACGAAAAGCTGCCAGTTTCATTTGTTTCAGAAGCGTTAAAAGCCGACGCGCCGATTATCATACAAATTGATAACACAAATGTTAAACCTGTGGGCATCGTAGAAGGTGTGAGTATGTATATGGGATCTGTCCCTGTTGTCTTTACAAAAAATGACCGTGGTTGGCAGGGTGAATTTACGGTGCCAGCGTGCATGCACGATAAAATGGAATGGGTGATAAAAATCACTCAAGAAGATAAAATAATGAATGCACATTTCACTGTAGAAAAGTGATTGATTTTTTAACGATAAAACGCGGTTGACGTGATAAACAGAGGTTTAAAAGTTAAACCTCTGTTTATCGAAAAAAATCCCATCTAAACATAGCCAATTTATTCGGAATAAATCATTTTTTTTGTCATTCCACCATCAATGGTAAAATTTTCTCCAGTAATAAAACGGGCTTTATCGCTCAACAAGAATTCAACCATATTAGCTATGTCAGACACCTGACCGACCTGGCCCGTTAAATGCTGGCGATGATCAACAGGGCGTAACGTTTCATTTTCGTTGGTATGTATCCAGCCAGGTGAAATACAGTTAACACGCACCGTAGGACCTAGGCTCACCGCTAGCGCCTTTGTTAGAGCAACCAAACCACCTTTAGAGGCGCAATAGGCTTCAGTGTTTGCTTCTGCTTGAGCTGCACGGGTCGACGCAATATTTACAACACCACCTTGCGTCTGATTTAGTAGCTTTAAGGCAGACTGAGTGATCATCAATGGTGCTGTGAGATTAATTTCGATTGTACGTTGCCAATCTTGTAAATTGAGCTCTGCTAACGGAGCATTATAAGGGTTAGATATCGCGGCATTATTTACTAAACCGTCAAGCCGACCATACTGGCTTTGGATCTCATCAATCACGCATTGGATTTCACTCTGACAAGTAACATTTGCATGACGAAAACGTATTAATGGATTGTTTGCGACTAATTCAAAACCAGCTTGTTCATCAATATCGACAGCAAAAACCACGGCACTATCTTGGCTTAATAAATCGCATATACCTTTTCCGATACCTCGCGCACCACCAGTGACCAAAAACACCTTGTTTGTCATTTTTATTCCTTTTACTTCAGTGATTAAGCAATCGTTTTCATCCATAACGGCACGATACATAAATACTTAAGATTTATTTGAGTAAAAAATTGATAGAGTGCTGATTGTTAGATGAAAAATGACTATGATTAATGAAAATTCATTCTAAGAATAATGAAACTATGGATATCGCCACTAGCTTCTCAGCCTTTCATTCCTCAGATCAAGCAATTTCAGATGCTATTCGCAAACTGAATATGAAAATTGCAAATCCTAAGTTGGTGCTAGCGTATTTATCTGAGCATTACGACGAATTAGCGATTCAAGCTCGACTCACAGAAGCCTACCCAGACAGCCAAATATTGGCATGTACTTCTTGCCAAGGCGTAATGACCGACGATGGCTACAAACAAGGAGAAGGCATTGCGCTGTGGGCGCTTTGTGATTACAACGGTGCGTATGGTACAGCTATTGTGTCTTCAAATCAGTCGGCTTATGACATGGCACGACAAGCTGTCCTTCAAGCAATTGAAAATAGTAATCGCCCGGGTGAATTACCGGCACTAATCTTGCTTCATGCTACACCAGGTGCAGAAGAAGATGTGTTAAAAGGCATTGAGGATGAGCTCACCGTCCCAGTACCTATCATAGGTGGTAGCGCTGCTGATGATCACGTTAAGGGTAACTGGAAGCTGTTTAATCAACTGCAAAGTACACAAAAAGGTGTTGGCATTTGCGTGTTTTATCCATCGTGTGAAATCAGTTTTTCGTTTCACTCCGGTTATGCAAGTACAGGAAAAAATGCTTACGCCACCAAAGTTGAAGGGCGTGAAATTATAGAATTAAATGGTCGCCCCGCGAGTGAAGTCTATTCTGCTTGGTTAGGAAAAGAACTTACAGCATCAGGGATCATGCGCGACAGTAGCTTAAACCCATTAGGGCGTATAGCCGGAACAGTACATGACTTACCGTATTTTAAACTGTCACATCCATGCAAACTGACAGAACGCGGCGGTATTGAATTTTTCGCCACCATTAATGAAGGTGAAAAGCTGTTTTTTATGGAAGGTACTGAAGAAAGGTTGGTCAGCCGAGCTGGACGTGTTATTGAGTCAGCCAATGAAACTGGCAGCAGCCAAGCGCTAGACCCTATTGGTGGTATCGCGATTTACTGTGCTGGCTGTATGTTGCGAGTGCAAGATCAAATGAATACTGTCGCCAATTATATCAACAATGCAATGCATGCCGCTCCCTTTGTATGTGCATTTACATTTGGCGAGCAAGGTCAGTTTACTGGTGGTGAGAATGCCCATGGAAACCTGATGATTTCAGCCGTATTATTTCACAGGGACTAGCCAATGCCACGTTTTGAGTCTGAGAAGCTACAAGAAACATTACTCGATTTATTACGTAGTAATGAAAGAGAAAGGCAACTACGCGATGAAAATTCCGCCATTTTAGCGGGGATTTCTGCGATGGCTGGCGCCAACAACAAGCGCCAAGTCTTTAACAGCTTATTGTCTGTTCTTCGCAAATATATCGGTTTTGAAAATGCGATTGTATTAACTCGTGAAGATGAATCTTCACCTTTGCTTGAACTTGTATCAACCTGCCCAATATTCCAATCAAGTGTTTGGGATGTCTCGAATACGTTTATTCGCTGCATGAACGGTGAAAGTATCGTTCTTTTTTCTCCAAGCCGTGTTGAAGAATTTTCGACCCGCTCGCCAGAGCAAGCAGCATACTGCCAATCTGCGTTACTCACTGGGGTAAAAGTCAGTACTGGTGATGCATTACTTATCTTTATACATTCAGATAAAGGGCAATTCACGCCACAGTGCCGACGTGTGCTTGACCGCTTTCGACCGTTATTAGAGCGGGCCATTATTGATATCGATTACAGAGAGCGATTACAGTCGCTGGTTGCAGCAAGAACGCAAGAGCTTACCTACAGTCAGCAACGTTTTAAAGACTTCGCCAATACCGTTGGTGATTGGTTCTGGGAAATAGACACCGACTATATTTTCACTTATATATCGGCACCCGAATTAGCGGGGCATATTGTCGATAATGAAAATATTCTCGATATTTTTGGAGATCAAGATGGTGTTCGCCAACAGCTTCTCATCAAGCTACGTAGCCAAGAACCGTTTGAAGATGTCGAATGGCAGCTACCAGAGAGTGAAGGGGGAATATGGGTCAGCATCAGCGGAACAGCATATTTTAATAAAAAAGGTAAATTACTCGGCTATCGTGGAACGGCTAAAAACATCACCAGCCGCAAACAACGCCTGTTCGAGCTCCTTGAAGCACGTAAACAAGCTGAATCAGCAAACAAAGCCAAGTCACAATTTTTAGCCATGATGAGTCACGAAATTCGTACACCACTTAACGGTGTACTCGGATTAATGGACACATTGGCGGATTCAGGGCTCGATAATGAGCAAAAAACCTGGCTCAACCAAATGGATCAGTCTGCACAGCTACTTCTGACCATCATCAACGATATATTGGATTTATCGCGCATAGAATCAGGCAACTTTGAGCTTTATCATTCAAAGATGCGCATTCAAGACAGCATTAATCTTGTCGTTAGTCAGTTGAGAGAACAAGCGATTATCAAAAACATCGATTTGACCGCTGATATTGAAGACTCTATGCCAGAGTTTATTCATGGTGATAAAAATAGAATCGCACAAATCATGTTTAACTTAGTGGGTAATGCCATTAAGTTTACCAATGATGGCGCCGTCCACATTGTCGCAAAAGTAACGGAAGGCAAAATACATGTATCAGTGGCAGATACAGGTATTGGCATTGCGAAAGAAGCGCAGAAAAACTTATTCAATCCATTCATTCAAGCAGACTGTAGTATCACTCGGCGCTATGGTGGCACAGGGTTAGGCTTAGCAATCAGCCAGCATTTAATTACGAAAATGCGTGGGGAAATAACCTTAGAGAGTGATTTGGGATCTGGCAGTTGTTTTACCATGATATTGCCATGTTTAAACTGTAATGCTGAACTTTCAGTGCACCGACAAGAAACATTCCCAGCCAGTAGTCGTCAGCTAAGTATATTACTTGCAGAAGACAGCCAAACTAACCAATTGGTTGCCAAGCTGATGTTAGAGAAGCGAGGCCATAAAGTTCAGATATCTAATAATGGTGATGAAGCCATTTCAGAATACGAACGAAACCCAGAACGTTATGACATTATACTGATGGATATATCGATGCCAGTTCTTGATGGATTGAAAGCCACGCAGATCCTACGAGATCGCGGGTACAATATTCCTATTATAGCGTTAACCGCAAATGCAATGGATTCAGACAAATTGATGTGTAAGGAAGTTGGTATGAACGATTTTATCGCAAAACCAATTCAAGCCAGTGAATTAGAAGCAACCTTACTAAAGTATCAATGCCTGTGATGGCCTGTGATTTATTAGTTTTTGATTTTATCATCTCTTAATTGGCTAGGGCAGCTCCCAGTCCAACGCTTAAAAGCTCGAGAGAAGGTACTTAAATCGGAAAATCCCAACTTAAAAGCAATTTCTGACATATTGGCATTGCGTTTACTCAGTAGATGTAATGCCTTCTCTAGCTTATATTTTTCAATCACACCTCGATACGATGTATTAACCTCAGCAAGCCGTCGATTAAGAGTACGAATGCTCGTCATCATTTCTTTTACAATCGTATCGCTCGAGATATTCGCTAACGAGGGTAATCGATCTAACACCTTGTATATCTGAAGTACTATATCGCTGGACTCTAATTGGGCGACATGTTGATGGAGAAGCGCTCTATTGGTGTGATATATCTCTGGATTATTGGTCGGCAAGGGCGTGAACAAATAACGGCGCTTAATGCACAGCTTTCTAATTGGTGAATTGAGAATTATTTTACAGTTCAAGTAACGTTCAAATAATGGCAACACCTCTTTGCTATATGGCCAAGAGATCAAATGTATTTCCATCTCATGAACACAATAGTCAGATGCTTGCTGGATGATACTGATCAAAGTGGCGATATAAAGCGTGACACCCACATAAGAAACCTGGGATTCTTCGCTACTTTTATCATTATTAGTAAACCAGATTGCTATATCGCCATACGCAGTTTCATGAAAAAAAGTTCGGAGCGGTGTACCAAGTGCAATACTGAACTTGCAGGCATCTTCAATTAGCGTACGCACATCAGGTGCGGTCCATAGGGTTAGAGTATAACTATCAAAAGTCAGTGGTGTTACCCATTGAGATGCTTTAATTGCAAACAATGGATCATGACTTTCTTTGAACATCTCAAGAAGGATCTGGCGCACATCGCGTACATCTAACAAAGCATTCGCACCACCATTATGCGCTTTCGATAGAAGGTAACGGTTATAGCTCAAATCATATTGTCGTATGTTTTTCTCCAGAAGTTGTAACCAGCCTGGATGAACAGAATAATTGGGCAATGGCTTTGATTCTATATTCTTCATAAAGACTCAACGAGAAACCTTAGCGCCTTCAGGTAAGGGCTCGCCGCTCCATTCTTAGTTACATTGGTATGTATTACATATTCCATTTTGCTATTGTCTACATCCAACTCGTTTATTTCTATGATAAAAATCTTAAATCAATCAATCCAACTTCAATTGTGTCTAAAATGAGATGTAGAAGGGCTTATTTGAGGTTCGTCTTTGAATGTTTGATCGTACCTAATACGCGCGAATATAGATAACCTTCAATGTGCCACCACGATCACAGTCTGGTCTTTTCGGCTTAAATAGCAAAACCCATGGCGCAATATGCAAAGTCGCCGTCTATTTTCTCTTTACACTAACCATACCGACCGTACAGAACAAATGCGTACATCTTCGACTAAGTGCGCTGAAAGAAAGTGGATAGTTTCGTTCGGAAGGAACTCCCTATCATTACTAACGCGAGGTTCCTCAATGTTATTTAACCCGAAAGAGCACAATTTCAAGTATCGTGATGAAACAACGCAGCAGTTGATGCAAAAAGTGATCAACTTTTTTGAAGATAAAGGACTACATAGCCTTAAAAAAGATTGGCATGATAAAGTTTGGAATCATGAATTTGCTGAATTTATGAAGGAGAATAATGTTCTTGCGACATTAATGACACCGTCAGGCTATGGTGATTCCGATGCCCGTTGGGATACATACCGAAATACAAAATTTGCTGAAATTGTTGCTTACTATGGCATAACGTATTGGTACACGTTTCAGGTTTCGATGCTTGGTCTTGGTCCTATCTGGTTAGGCTGTAATGAACCTTTAAAACATAAAACGGCTGAATTACTTAAAGAGGGCAAAGTTTTCGGGTTTGGCTTATCAGAAAGAGAGCATGGTGCAGATATCTACTCATCAGAAATGAAACTCGATCCATTGAGTGATGGTAATTACCACGGAAACGGTAGTAAATATTATATAGGTAACGGCAACGAAGCGGCATTAATCTCGACTTTTGCCAAGCGTTCAGATAATGATGATTATGTTTTCTTTACTGTTGATTCTCGTCATCCTAATTATGAGTGTGTAAAAAACACCGTGAATGAACAAATTCACGTTTCAGAATATAACTTACACAACTACCCAATAACTGATGCAGATATTACCGAGCAAGGTCCTAAAGCCTGGGATGACATGCTAAATACAATAAACGTCTGCAAGTTTAATCTTGGCTTTGGTTCTATCGGTCTCTGTGAGCATGCTTTTTACGAAGCAATAAATCATGCTGCCAACCGCTATGTTTATAGTAAATATGTCACCGACTTTCCGCATGTGAAAAGATTATTTGTAGATGGGTATGCACGACTATGTGCGATGAAACTATTTGCTGAGCGCGCAACAGACTATATGCGAGCGGCATCTGAAGATGATCGCCGTTATCTATTATTCAATCCAATGGTTAAAATGAAAGTGACATCGCAAGGCGAGGATGTCATTAATCATTTATGGGATGTTATCGCAGCAAAAGGATTTGAAAAAGAACCTTTCTTTGAAGTTGCTGCCCACGAGATAAGAATGTTACCGAAGCTTGAAGGGACCGTGCACGTTAATATGGCACTGATCATCAAGTTCATGCAGAACTACTTGTTTAACCCTAAAACGCTGCCAGATATTGGGCGTCGTGATGAACCAGTTAATGATGACTTCTTGTTTAATCAAGGGCCAACAAAGGGGCTTGGTCGTATACAGTTTCACGACTATCAACAAACGTACAACAAATTTGACCTACCAAATGTGAATATTTTCCAAGGTCAGATCGAAGCATTTAAGAACTTCTTAATTAAAGCGACACCAACGGCTGAGCAATCCAAAGATATTGATTATTTATTGGCTGTAGGTGAATGCTTTACGCTTATTGTTTATGGTCATCTTATTCTTGAAAACGCTGAGATAGAGCAAGTCGACAACGCTCTGATTGAAGAGATCTTTGATGTGTTAGTCCGAGATATGTCGCACTATGCTGTTAACATCATGACGAAACCAAGCAATAGCGATGAACAAAGTGAAAAGGCCAAAGCGATTATTCAGCGCCCAATAGCAAACCAGCAGCGCTTTGAAAAGCTATGGCAAGAACACGTTTATTCGCTTAAAGATGCCTATAAACTAAAAGACTAAAATCGATTAGGGCTTACTATTGTAAGCCCTAACTTTGACATCAACCAACCTGTTTACTCGCACCTATCAATTCCTAACTACCACTATCTCTCCTCATAATATTACTCACTAGAGGCGTTCATCAAACGATAACGCTAGTTTATTTCGTCTATGCCCAATCTTCCCTTCTTATAAAAATCGCTTAATAACAATCACTTATAGATGTAATTAGCACTAATATCTATGAATCAATGCTGAGGATGAGTTTCAAATTAAGCGTGTTTTTTCTGTGTGAGGGACGTCATATAGTTTTGATTTTGACTTATGGAGACATGCGTTTGGCCTGAAATGCAAAGCTGGGGATGGCGCAAGAGATTATAGTAAAGAAGGTTTGATTTAGAGCGTTAATCAAATGCTCATCGACAAAATAAAGCATGTAACTTAAAAATCGTTAACGTTCTCGCAACGAGTGCATAGCGGCTGAGATAGATGCCTTTATTAAAACATGGAGAAGTCTTATGACACGTTGGCAAGAAGATTACAGTGAAAAGCTTATTTCAATGGCTGATGCAGCAAGTAAGATCAAGTCTGGTGATAAAATATGGGCCGGTGGCTACTTATCTGTCCCCGTACTCTTCCTTCAAGAATTAGAAAAAACGGCACTTTCACTTCAAGGAACAGAGCTGTATTCTGGTTTGTTAACTTATCCGTATGCGTTCTTGCAACCAGAGTATCGTGGTCATCTGACGTATCGTAGCTTCTTCATGGGACCTTTGGAAAAGAAATTCCAACACAATGGTAACGTTGAAATCATTGCTTATCATCTATCCAATACAGGGAAAATTCTCGACCAAGTCGGCTGTAATGTGATGGTAATTGAAGTCACGCCACCTAATAAAGAGGGCTTTGTAAGCATGGGGGCGTGCGGTGGTGTAGGTAATAAACACTTGCTACCCAATGTGGATTTAGTGATTGGAGTGGTTAATAAAGAGCAACCGTTTATTGGAAATGCTGACAACCTTATTCATATTGATGACCTTTCTTTTATCACTGAAGGCCACCATTGCATTGCGGGCCCCAAAGCGGCCGACCCGTCCGATTTAGAGATCTCTATCGCAGAGCATGTGCTTCCTTATATTCAAGATGGTGCAACGATCCAAATTGGCATAGGGACAATATCGAATGCTTTAGGAAGAGGGCTTAAAGGTCATAAACACTTAGGTATTCATACCGAAATGTTTACTGAATCGATGTTAGAGCTATGCAAATCAGGTGCCGTTGATGGCTCTAAGAAGAACTATAAGCCAAATAAAGTGGTGGCTGCGTTTACCGCGGGATCACAAGAGCTGATAGATTTTGTCGGGAATAACGAAAACATAGAAATTAGCGATGTTGGGGTTGTGAATAACCCTAATGAAATCGCCAAAAATGATAACTTCGTTTCAATTAACACCTGCATCATGGTCGACCTTACCGGTCAAGTCGCTTCTGAAGGTGTTGGGCACAAGCAAATTTCAGGTTCTGGTGGTCAGGTCGATTTTGTACGAGGGGCATCTTTATCAAAAGGTGGCTTATCTATTATCGCATTAGCCTCAACTTACAAGGGGCCAAATGGCGTTGAGTCCACGGTTCGCACCGCATTGCCCGCTGGCACACCAATCACTACGCTAAGAAATGATGTTCAGCTTATCGCGACTGAATATGGCGTTGCAGATTTACGTGGCTTAACGACAGTGCAGCGAGCCGCAGCGTTGATCGATATTGCGCACCCTGATTTCCGCCAGGGACTCACGGAAGAAGCACAAGCATGTGGTCTTAAAAAGTAACCTGTGTATTCATTGAGGATTAAGTTATGTATCAAGGACAATATTTTCAGGTTGCTCAACGTGGGCAATTTGCAGAACTCATTTTTAACGCTAAGGCCGATAGTGTAAATACGCTGCGCAAAGAAGCTCTTGAAGAATTAATCGCGTGTGTGGCCACAATTAAAACCTCTAGTGCACAGGGATTAATTATCCGCTCAGGAAAGCCGATATTTAGCGCAGGTGCCGACGTTAAAGCATTTCGCACCTTATTCAATCATGGAGAATCTGCTGTCGCAACCTACCTAGAGTGGGTGCACGATATATATAACAGCATCGAAGATCTTGAGATGCCCAAAGTCGCGATCATCAATGGTGTTGCAGCAGGTGGCGGTGTGGAACTGTCGCTATTAGCTGAGTATCGTTTAGCAACATCGGATGCAAAAATCAGTTTGCCAGAAGTAAAGCTGGGGATTATGCCAGGCTGGGGAGGTGTAACTCGTCTACCGCGTGTATTAGGGTTAGATACTTCATTACAGTGGCTTACAACAGGCAAAACATACCGCGCTGATAAAGCACTCGAACACCACTTTGTTGATGGGGTTGTCAATAGTGAAGGCGTCGATCCCGTTACAGAGGCAGAAGCGTTACTCTCCGCTTGTTTGGCCGGTGATTTTGATTGGCAAGCGCGTCGACAAGAAAAACAAATGCCCCTGATGCTGAATGATTATGAGTTGGCTATGTCTCTGAGCGTGGCTCGCGGCATGGTTGCTAAAGTGGCAGGTAAACATTACCCAGCCCCCGCAATAATGTTGGACACCATTGAAAAAGCGGCACACTGTCAGCGCAACGAAGCGCTTGCTGTTGAACGTAGTGGGATCGTTAAGTGTGTACAAACAGGAACCGCCGATCAATTAGTGTCAGTCTTCCTAAGTGATATGGCTGTGAAAGCGAAAACAAAAACGCTAATCAAGCACGCTGAAAGCATTAAAGATGTTGGCGTTATTGGTGCCGGTATTATGGGCGGGGGGGTTGCCTATGTAACAGCAGATAAAGGCATAGACGTTGTATTGAAAGATATCAATAAAGCAGGTTTGTCATTAGGCCTGTCAGAGGCCAATAAGCTGCTCGCTAAACAAGTTGAAAGGGGGCGTAAACAACCAAGAGAAATGGGGGATACGCTCAACCGGATCCAACCGAGTTTACACAATAATGCTCTGCAAACAAACGACCTCATTATTGAGGCTGTGGTTGAAAACTCAGAGATAAAACAAGCTGTTCTCGCCGAAATTGAGCAAGTTGCACCTAACGCAATTATCACCTCGAATACATCCACATTGCGAATTAGTCATCTCGCGAAGGGTCTTAAAAAACCAGAAAATTTCTGTGGTATTCATTTCTTTAATCCCGTACATAAAATGCCATTAGTCGAAGTCATTCGCGGTGAACAAACTAGCGATAAGACAATCACCCAAGCGGTGAAATATGTCAGTCAGCTAGGTAAAACAGCCATAGTAGTGAATGACTGTGCAGGCTTTTTAGTTAATCGTTGTCTAACGCCATACTTCCTCGCATTCAACCATTTACTCATTGATGGAGGGCATATCCCAACGATTGATAAAGTAATGAGTAAAGACTTTGGTTGGCCTATGGGACCCGCATATTTACTGGATGTGATTGGCCTTGATACTGCGGCACATTGTATCGATGTAATGAGCGAAGCTTTCCCAGTCAGAATGAAAAAGCCTGCTGTAAACATTATTCAGTCATTTGTCGATAATACACATTATGGCCAAAAAACGGCGCAGGGATTCTATATTTATCACCCCGATCGCAAAGGCCGTATCAAGCCCGCTAATTGTGAAGAATCAAATAATTTGGTGGCTAAGCAGTGTAGTAATGCCTATCAATTTAGCACCGATGACATCATTATGCGCATGATGCTACCTATGATGTTTGAAGCCATTCGTTGCCTTGATGAAGGTGTTGTTGCCTCACCTGATGAAGCCGATATTGCGATGATCTATGGCACGGGGTTCCCACCATTTCGCGGCGGATTATTCTATTACATGGATCAATTTGGTCTGGATCGATTATTGGCTGTTGCTGAACAGTATAAACACTTGGGTGATCTGTACGAAGCGCCAGAAGGATTACTGAATCGCATTAAAAATAACCAGAAATTTTACGCCTAAGATGGGGATAACATAATGAAAAATGTAGTAATTGTTGATGCAATTCGTACCCCTATGGGGCGTTCTAAAAACGGAGTGTTCCGCCATATACGTGCCGATAATCTTTCTGCTCATTTAATGAAGGCGATTTTTGAACGTCAGCCTCAAGTCGCGCCAACAATGATTGATGATGTTATTTGGGGGTGTGTGCAGCAAACAGAAGAACAAGGTGTGAACATAGCGCGTAATGCTGCATTACTAGCGGGACTGCCTGTCGAGGTGCCCGCAACAACGATCAACCGCTTGTGTGGATCGTCAATGGATGCACTACACATTGCAACGCGCGCCATCAAAGCAAATGATGCCGACATCATCCTTGTCGGTGGAGTAGAGCACATGGGCCATATTCCCATGACCAAAGGCATAAATCTAAACCCAGCGAATGACAAACAAGTCGCTCAAGCATCAGTATTAATGGGATTAACCGCGGAAGCATTAGCAAAAACGCATAACGTTACCCGAGAAGAACAAGATGCACTAAGTGCCCGATCGCATCGTCTTGCACATCAAGCAACAATTGAAGGGCGTTTTGATAATGAAATTATCCCTGTTATCGGTCATAACGAGCATGGAAGACCTATTTTGGTAAAACAGGACGAAGTGATTCGCCCAGAAACAACAGAGGCATCCTTAAGCCAACTTCGTCCTGCATTTGACTCTGTGAATGGCACAGTAACCGCAGGCAGTTCATCAGCATTGTCTGATGGCGCATCTTGTTTATTGGTCATGAGTGAAGAAAAAGCCAACGAACTGGGTGTAACTGCTCGGGCCCGTATTGTTGCTACAACCACAGCGGGAGTACCAGCTGCAATCATGGGCTATGGTCCAGTTCCTGCAACCCAAAAGGCATTAGCGAAAGCAAACTTATCCATTAACGATATCGACTATGCTGAGGTAAACGAAGCCTTTGCAGCCCAAGCCATTCCATGTTTACGCGACATGAACCTCTGGGATGATCACACAGACAAGGTCAATTTACATGGTGGAGCCATTTCACTAGGCCATCCGTTAGGCTGTTCGGGCGCACGGATTGTTGGCACCTTAATTAATGTTATGGAGCAACGTAAAGGACGTTATGGTTTAGCCACAATGTGTATAGGTATGGGACAAGGTATAGCCACAATCATAGAGCGCGTATGATACGAAGGAAAACTAAGCTTCGCGCAAACGCCTGATGCTCCAGAACCTGTTTGGGAGTAATTGCCGCAAGATCTGCATTACGTAACTCAGACTATATAAAGTCTGAGTTACGTATTAAATTAAAAGCAAAACAAGCACAGCTAAAATATTAGCTGTGCTGTAATAAACATTTATATTGAAGTACCAGGCAAACTGAACATTTGCAGCAGTACTTAAACATAGGTGTTTATTACCTATTTTATGGTAAATACACAATACTGTTAAATAACACGCAGCAATGAGCCTAAATAAGAGAAGAGGAGAACAACGGGCACAAACCAGCATTGATATTACCGTCTTCATATACCTTATTTAACATAATATATATAATGCGCACTGAGTATGTAAGATCTAATTAGAAATGTCCTGTTTGAACCAGTTAGAAATGTCATGATGAACTAGCTTTAGAACTTGTGATTTTAAAGTTCTGGATCCCAACCTGATGTTACTGACTATGACTGATAATGAATTACAGCGGATCAAAGTTATTCAAGACACCTGTGATAAACGAATTACTGGTGTTGAAGCTGCCCGGCTCCTACGATTAAGTACACGGCAGATCCATCGTTTAGTGAAGCGCTTTACAGAGTTTGGCTCTAGTGGACTGATTTCTCTAAAGCGTGGCCAGCCAGGTAATCGACGTCACTCTGATTCTTTAAAGTTACGAGTTTTATCTCTTCTTCATGAGCATTACGCAGACTTTGGTCCAACACTTGCCCATGAAAAACTGACTGAACGCCATGATATTCATGTTTCTGTTGAAACGCTCCGCCAATGGATGATCGCAGATGGCCTCTGGGTTCCTCATGCCAAGCGTAAACCTCGTGTTTACCAGCCTCGTTACCGCCGTGATTGTCTTGGTGAGCTTGTTCAGCCCCAAAGAGCTGGATTCGATGGTGTTACGGTTTGATGAGTATCATCAGTTAAAACGCATGTACGAACTGGACTATATACCCGTGCGTTCTAATGTGGTCACGCCGTTACCGTTTCGTGGTGGCCGCCGTATCAAACAGCCAAAAAGTGACACGGTAACCAAAGAGAAAAAGAAGATGTATCGCGAGAAAGCCAAGAAACGAATGTGATAACTTCCCTAGCCTTTAGGTATGAAAAAGCCCGAAAGGTCGGGTTTAATGTTCAAAACACATGCAATTTGTGCAGCCAGTACACTGCAAATAGAATGGATAAAAAATAAGCTGTGAAACCGCACTAATATGAGGTATGTTTATTCTTGTACTTTCAGGTACAAAAATAGTCACAATTAAGTGACTATTTACAACTATTCAATAAGTTCTAAGTTTGCAGACTGTACTTATCGTTTAGACAATTTGAACACTCATATGTCAAGAGAGGTTTCAATGACATTGAAAGTAATAATGCTTTGTATCGATTTATTGATACAGGCACTACAAATTTTAGATTTGTTACAGCATCTGGATTGGTTACCACTGTACTAAACTAAAATCTTTCAAAAGGTGGGCTTAGCTCACCTTTTTCTATTGTCCTAAATCAGTTGACACTAAGACATTAACGCACTTGCGCTATAGTGTCAACAATGCGAGATGTTCACTTTTAGCTTTATCATCATAACCCATTGAATAACAAGAGTATTTAATATCAAGAGTTAGGGTTGATTAGCATTTTTGTCCTAATTTAACTGCACCCATACTATTTTTACCGTACCCACTTTAACACCTTCAATTTTTTTTATTATCCCACTCCAGTTTCATCAACCGCTTATCATGGCTAGCCAAAACTTTTTTAAGCTCATTTAGTACGGACTCATGCGCTTTAACCGAGCGAAACAGTAGATAGCAGATAATAAGCGTGGGCGGATTAACGCCCAGCTCATTTATCAGCTTGATGAGTTCAGTCATCTAAGCCCCTTACTTTTTCTCGTTACGCAGCATATCCCACAGGCCAACCACGAACGATGCGACCAATGGGTTACACCGTAACCTGTGCGTAAGTGAGGAGGACTACTATATTTATACGTTGTACTAAACCATTCAAGAAAAAGACTGCACTTCGTCGCGAGTTAAATGGCGCCACTCTCCTGCTCCAACATCTAGGGTAACCTTACCTATACTTTCTCGGTGCAGCGATACAACGCGATTGCCTACTGCTGAGAACATGCGTTTTACTTGGTGGAATTTACCTTCGGTTATTGTTAAGTAGACCTCTGTAGGATTAATGACTTCAAGCTTTGCTGGTCGAGTAAGTTGAGTCTCGCCTTGTAAGGCTATGCCTTGCTTAAACTTTTCACCAACATCATCCGCAATCGGACGAGATAAACCAACCCGATAACACTTTTCACACTGCTTATTGGGTGTGGTGATATTAAAAGACCAATGGCCATCATCTGTAATTAAGACTAGCCCCGTAGTGTCTGCGTCTAAACGCCCTGCAATATGCAGTTCTTCGCTATTATCGATATCAATCCAATTAAATAAAGATGGGTATACTTCATCTTTATTTGAACAAATTGTACCTGCGGGTTTGTGCAGTAGAATGTAGCGGAATGCTCGTGGGGTGAGTGTTACACCATTCAAAGTAACCCTATTATTCTTATGGACTTGCGACCTTTCATCTGTAATAACCTGATCGTTAACTTTAACGGCTTCGTTCGCGATTAATTGAATCGCTTCAGCTTTGCTGAATTCAGTACTTTTACAAACAAACTTATCAAGACGCATAACAACAACTATTTTTTCTGAGGAGCAAGCCATTATCCTTATCTGTTGGTTGTTAGCAACCGCGCGTTATAGCTCAGCTAGAGTAAATTCATGGTATTTAGAGTTACAAACAGGCAAGAAGTGACGCGGTAACTCGTTAAATTCAGGTGTTTACTGGTACTAATTACACACCGTGATAAACCATTATGTATTAGATCAGTTACTGCTACTTCAATCACATACATTGAGGATAATTTAGTGAAAATATCTCATCGACATGATGAGTAAATAGATTAGTTCATTGGCCTAGCTTCTGTTTAAATACGCCTATAGATAGCTGTCATGATCTTTTTTATAATCAAGGTGTTAGATAATGTTTGAACTCGATGATCAAGTAGTAGCAACTAAAGGCGTAGATCTAGGTGTTATGGTTGTTACTGGTTTCAGTGGTGGTGGTTTCTACACTCACGTTAAAGTTGACGGTATGGCACTGACTTACCCAACTAAAGATCTGAAGAAGCAATAATACATTCTGTTCTGATTGTGAAAGGTAGCTTAAAAGCTACCTTTTTCTTTTTCAGCGGCATAGACATATAACCCGCGAACGCTTGCTTTAGATCCTAATTTTAAACTCACACATCTCCCAAACAAAGTGACGCCGTCACTAAACTAGCGCCCTTCTAAGCTTGTCGAATCGATAAGAATGTAGCTATATTGCAGGGTGAAGTGACAACGTAATGCCTCTATGTTGTGAAATACCCCTCACTCTTCTATGTATACCTGCCCTTGTTACGCGCATAAGAAGCAATCATCCTCAGAGTTAGAGATGATTTGACGAAGAGAGTAAGAATTTCGTTATAGTTTTACTTTTAAAGAGGTAATGACATGCGAATTTTGTTGCTAATAATTTTACTTATGCCTTTTCAAAGCTTTGCCAAAAAGAAAACCGTTGATGATTACGTTGAGCAGTACAAGTATTTATCATGCAGTGGCATTGAATCAAGGCGTGCGGATATAGATAAGAAGTACATCATGGCCAGTAAGCCTAAAAAGAAACAAATGAAGAAGCAAATCAGTGCATTAAAAAAACTGAAGAGCGCGAATAAGTGTAAAAAATAATAGTTGTTTTATGAACATAATCGCATTTGCTACTACACTCTTTCGTCATGAGGCGTTAATATTATTAACAAGGATGTAAAGACGTTGATACAAGGAAGTAGTATGAAACGATTTATGATAATTGAAGATAATAAGATAATGGCACAAATTCTTACGCAGCTTCTTCGAAAATGTGCAAAGCCTCAATCAATTATTCATGCAGTATCGCCACAATCAGCGGTTAATGGCTTAATAAATAACACTGTTGATTGTGTGTTTTTAGATCTCAATTTAGAAAAGCCACTCGATGGCATTCCGATTTTACAATTTATTAAAAAACAGCACCCTAGCCTACCTGTAGTGATTGTGAGTGGTGACAGTGAGATGGATACTGTAAAACAAGTTATTTCATTAAAGCCTGCAGACTATATTGTTAAGCCACTATCAATACAAAAATTAGAGCGTTGTTTAAGCAAAGTGTTACCTGTGGCAAACCCCTCCTAGTACGCGTATTATTTTTTGAACGAGAGCCCTGTTCCATCGAAAACAAGCTGTTTGAGTAATAACTTAATATTACTGCAGCCTTGTTGATCAAACATTACCCCATACTGACAAAACACTCCTATGCGATTGATGCTTTTCACTAAACCCGACAATTGAAAATACGTTTTTAATGTTGGGTTCATGACAAAAATATCGATCTTCTGATCCAGGTTAATTTCTGGTCCATGAATACTGTGTTGAAAACAACAGCCTTTATGGGATAAATCCTGTAATTCAACCTGTAGCTGGCGTTCAGGTAAGATAACCTTCCCTTGCAGATTAACTTCATAACGAGGCTCGCTACGTAATGGTGTTAATACCATAGTGTGCGGCATGTTAATAACCAGCAATCCAATAGGTTTAAGAATTAGGTGCTCTATTTGGCTGGAGAATCGAACGACGGCACCTTCTCCACGATCTGAAATGGCTTTGATAGCGATGTTGAAACCTTCTAGCAAATACATCTCTATTTCTTTTTTGGAGATCATCGGCATTTCAAACAGTAAGTAATCATGGGTATTTGTCCCGATGAATGCGGTCTCACATCGGAAAATACGCCCTAATGGTGTTTTAATGCTGATGGTTACGACACTACTACTTTTGATCAGCAATGCACCTTGAGCACCAGGTATCTGCTTCTCTTTTTCCTTACTAGACGTATATTTTTTCAGTTCCATTTGATGAGCGAGTAATAGTTAAATTTTGCTTAGTGTATTAATTTAATAATGAAGTTACAAACGTATTAATAAATATGCCGCTTATAAGTTATAGTGCGTTAGTAATAAAATGATTGCAAAAGAACACTTAGCTGCTGATACCAAGCTGGTGAGTTTGCTATCATTTACTGGAAGTAGTTGATGTTATTCGATAAAATGCTTCTTTTCGAGAGGTTCTATGGCAATAACAATAAGAAATGTAGAAAAGCACTTCTACATGATAGAAGACCTTAAACAACTTACAGGTAACAAGGTCACGACGAAAGCGCTGATCAAAGGTGGCTATATGGCCGTTGAGCTAGGGAATCAGTTAAAGCAAGAACAAGATAGCCATCAACAAACAAAAGATGAGTTGCAGCAACTTAAAAATGTGGTTTCTAATTATTTACACCACCATAATGCGCTAGCAAATAGCATTAAATAAAAAAGGCTTCCAACTGGAAGCCTTTTCTACAAAGCAACTCTTCTAACATAGCGTCAAGCTCGACGACCATGCTTTTTACTACCACCCGTATATGGGAATACGTTATGAATGCGTTGTTTGATTTTAGAAGGAATGGTTTTAGAAAACACGAGTTTAGTCGTAAAACGGGTTTTATAAACTTTAACCTTACCAGAGAATGGCTGTTTGTGTGCGATGTCTTTGCACCCCATTAAAAAGCCATTTGGGATGTTTCCTTTAGATTTTGTTAGTTCACCATCTTCGAACTGGAGTACCATGACTGGGCGATCCCAAAAAACGAAAACAGCCACAACAACGGCCAGAACAACAACATACTCCATATGTTTTCCCCGTAATAATATGCTTAGTATTCAGTATAGCCGCTCAAAACACCCTATTATTTGATGTAAAAAGCGGTATCAATGACAAAAGACGCATTAGCTTTCGTTTAGATCAAAATCTAATAGCTCTGATAATTCATTTTTGATATCAGATACTTTTCGCGTTGCCGTTTCAGAACGATTACTTTCACTGATCAAGTATTCAATTGCATCAGACAAGGTGCAATCAAGCTCTTGTGATTTCTCAGCAAGCTTCTCCCACACGCGGTAATCAAGATCGATAGATTTCTTGCGTGTATGCACTTGTTCTGCATTAAAGTGACGTTTACGCTTAGCTCGAATCGCTTGTTTTAGCTTTTTGTCGAGTTCTTCCGACATGTGCTTAGCAATCCAAGCAATAACTTTAGTTGGCTCATGTTCTAGCGCTAGGAGTTGTTGAACAGCTTCTTCATCTTCACTGGTATCAACATGCGAAGTGATGGTTTCGCCTTCTTTCCATTTTTTGACTAGGTATGTCCATTTCCAACCCGCTTCAAGATTTTCAAGTTGTTGATATTTCATAATGTAAAGAGATTCTCAGAAGTCTACACTTAACCTGTGACAGTGTAACTGTAAGCAAGTTAAAGCTCAATCGCAAGATGGTGTTTAACTATTTGTTTTCGCGAATATCATCACGCATATGGCTATTATGAAGGCACTGATTCATTTATACTGCTGTCCTTTTCACAGTAACGAAAGAAAGCACAAGCTTATGCATCAAGAAACTTGGCGTACCATGATCCCTGATTACACACAATACGCTGAAATTATGGATCAGTTCAATACGATTCCATCTGCTACTACGGGCCTACTCCAAGACCGACTTGTGGATGCCGTACGCCGGTTTACCGCAATACCTTACCAACCACGAGTATTGCGTGTCATTGCACCAGATAACAAAATATACCGCGATTATGTTATTGAATTATTAGCGCAATCTGATGCTGAACTCAATAACTCAGATGCAAGTATTATCATCGCTGGCGAAAACGTTACGGAAATGACCCTCTTTGGTGCGGTTTACCCGCCCGTTGAAGACAGTGCTATCACTAAACAACAAATCAAACACGGTCTACTCCATCAAGCTAATGGTGGCTACCTTGTTCTGTCTGTCACCAGTATTTTGGCGAACCCTTCGTTATGGCCGCGCTTAAAAAGCGTGCTAATGAATGGCGAGTTGGATTGGCAACCGGCTTCAAATAAAACGCTTTATAGTGTACCGCCTGCCGAAAAGTTAAATGTGAAGCTTGTGATAATGGGCGATCGTTACTTAATGGCAGAGTTAGACGGTGCAGAGCCTGATTTAAGCAGCGGCTTCTCTATGTATAGCGAATTTGAACAAGATCTGGTGCTATCAACAGAAACGATGCCAGATTATTTAAGTTACGTGAAATCTGTTTGTGAACACGCGGGCTTACCACAGTTGGCCGACGCCAAAGCCATTGAGTTGCTGTTGCGCACTGGTGCCCGTTACGCTGAAGATAAAAACCGTGTTCCTCTATGCCCTATCTGGCACCAAGGCATTTTGTCTGAAGCAGCATTAGAATCTAAAGGCGAAGCAATTACGGCAGAGCATCTCGCCGCATCATTAAAAGCCAAAGAATTTCGTGAGTCTTACCTCCCTGAGCGTGCAATCGAAGATATTCATCATGGCATGGTGGTTATTATCTCCCAAGGTGAAGAAGTTGGGCAGGTAAACGGCTTAACGGTTGTCGAAGTTCCAGGCCACCCACAATCCTACGGTGAACCAGCACGTATATCTTGTGTCGTTCACTTTGGTGACGGTGATATTTCCGATGTAGAGCGTAAAGTTGACCTTGCAGGTAATATCCACGCTAAAGGTATGATGATCATGCAGGCGTTTGTCAGCGCAGCATTAGACCTCGACCAACCTTTACCCTACTCAGCTTCTATTGTATTTGAGCAATCATACTGCGAAGTCGATGGTGACAGTGCATCACTTGCCGAGCTTTGTGCGCTGGTTTCAGCATTGTCTAACCAACCGATCAATCAGCAAGTTGCCGTGACAGGTGCAGTCGACCAGTTTGGACGCGTACAAGCTGTTGGTGGCATCAATGAGAAAATTGAAGGCTTCTATAAGGTTTGTGTTCATCGCGGACTAACGGGTAATCAGGGCGTGATCTTACCCAAAACAAACCTGGTTAATCTATGCTTGAATGATGAAGTGGTTGAAGCAATCAAAGCGGGACACTTCCATATTTGGCCAGTTGAAAATGTCGATGAAACCTTGCCTTTACTGACGGGTGTACCATTTAGAAGCGATGATGACGACGTTGAGACCTTGCTAACGCGTATTGCGGAACGTATCGATCACTTCCATCATGGTGATCTTTCTAATGAAGTCAGTTGGTTAACTCGAATTAAGAACTGGTTTGTCCAGCACTGATCCGAGTTGTTTAGCTTACACGTGTACGCTAAATTGCTCCCATACTTTTCAAGGAGCTAACGAATAGTGATGAATCGCCCTCAATCTTACGAATATGAAGAACTAGTTGCATGTGGTAAAGGTGAGCTACACGGGCCTGAGTTCCCGCGTCTACCCTCTGATAACATGCTAATGATTGATCGAATTGTTAAAATCACTGGCGAAGGTGGCGAGCACGGTAAAGGTTTTATCCATGCAGAGCTAGATATTGACCCAAGCCTATGGTTCTTTGATTGCCACTTTAAAGGTGACCCTGTAATGCCGGGTTGTCTTGGCCTAGATGCTATGTGGCAGCTTGTTGGTTTCTTCTTAGGCTGGTCTGGTGGTGAAGGCAAAGGCCGTGCACTGGGTGTGGGTGAAGTGAAGTTCACAGGCCAAATCCTACCAACAGCAAAGAAAGTAACTTACGACATTCAGTTCAAGCGTGTTATCAACCGTAAACTGATTATGGGCGTAGCCGATGGTCGAGTGCTTGTTGATGGTAAAGAAATCTACGTTGCTAAAGACCTGAAAGTAGGCCTATTCAAAGACACTAACGCTTTCTAATTCTTCCCAAACTGATTTCAAAAGGTCGCTTATGCGGCCTTTTTTATTGTGCGTGATTTAATCATAAAATGGCCACCAGCAGTAATACCAATAGTGTATTTCTGTGCCTATATTGCAGACATTAAAAAGCCCCTCTCCTAAGGGGCTAAATAAGGTAATTTGAGGGGGATTTATTTATAGAGACCTTGCTGTATTTCGCCTCTTGCTTCTCGCCAACCGCCTAACCAATTTGTACGGGCATCCGTTGCCTGATATGGACACGCTTCACTAGAACGGCCATTCAAAGCTGCCTGATAACCGCGAGCTTGTGCGCGTTCTAAACGATCCCGCTTTTGTCTCTTCATACTTCGGTCCTCATTCCTTACTTATTTATTTCTTTCATTACAATTTCATAATGATGGAGTTTTTGTGACTCCAGATATAAAGATGAGTGATTTATGAATAATGATCAACCCCAAAAACAAAACAGGCTCACAATTTGTGAGCCTGTATGAGTTTTAACCAAACTTGACGAAAATTTATTTGCGTCTTCTGAAACCAATGAAGCCTAACAGTGTCAAAGCGAACATACCTAGTGAGGCACCGTTACGTTTGATCTGCGTTTCTTCAGCAGGACGAGCTTGGATATCACCGTTTTGAATCGGTACTAATTTAACCGCAACAACACGTTCAGAGTTCTTCTCTCCCCCTTTACATGTCGCTTCCTGCGTTAATTTATCGTAACCACCATCACAATAAACTGCCGTTGCAGAAATAACACCTGCATCATTGATGTCTGAGATTTCAGCTATACGGTAGCTATTCGCTACTTTACTACCAGATGTCACACCATCATTGGTTAGATCATCAAGGAACCAAGCGCCACCAGCTTTTAACGGCGATCCTGCGATATCGCTACCCGCATTATACAAGAAACCACGTTGACGGCGTTGACGGCCATCTACCTGATTCGCATTCTCTGAATCGAGCTTACCGACAACCACATTATTATTATTGATTGCAGCAGCATAACCATTAGAGCCATCAAAGAAGATTGGGTTAACCCCTGCATCTAAGAATTTATACGACCCTTTGGTGTTATCGTAAATAAACATACGCTCTGTATAAGTACGAGACTCTGAACGATACAATTTAGCAACACCCGTTACTTGATCTTTAGTATTGATATCTGTCGCGACACTGTAAGCGTACTGACGCTTATCACCATCTTTGAACTCAGGACCGATCAGTTTTTTATCCCATTGATCCGCTTTAATATCATTAAGATCTAGTGTTGACTTAGGGGTATACACAGCAGCACGTTGAACATAGTAATCGTTAGATACACGCTCAGTGCTTGTTCCAACAATCATTAGCTTGTTATTAACGTTTTCAATTGCATGCGCAGATGCCTGATAAGAGCGACGCTTTTCATCTGGGTCTCGGGCATTTAAAGAACGAGCTGTAATACGAATAGGTGTCGCACTGCCATCTGCAGGGTTCACATTCCACAAATAAGCATCATTGGCAAAAACAGTAAACTGGCACTCCCACGTGCTAAACAAACCATTAAAGTTGCCTGCGTTAGCTTGTGATGAACAATTATTTAAGCTGCTCGTACTCAAGCTTTGCTTAACATCATTGATCCGTAAGTCACTCGATGACGGTAGCTTCTTACTGTCATCAAGGTAACTTTCAGTAAACGATGCACTACCTACAACAAGCAAATTGGTATTATTAGGGTTCTTAATTGCGCCCCACGCGGTTGTTGTACCCATAGCTTGAGCAAGCTTCGTTGCATCGGTCGCAGGGTTTAGGGCAACTTTAAAGCTAGCGTCATCTTGAATGAAACCGCGCTTAGCAAACGGTCGAGCGTTACCTGAACCATTTTTAAAATATGCACCGCTTGTGACACCGTAAACATAATCTGTTCCAGCACCATCAACGCCATTGTTCACAATACCATTAGGTACTGAGTTCATAGAGTTAGCTTGAATATCCCCTAACGAGCCGATGAGGGATGGATCGTATTTCGATCTCTCTTCAGCAAACGTTGGTGTCGGTTGACCATTCACTAATAAAAATGAATTACGGGTATAACCAAGCTTAAATGCTTGCTGTTCACGAAGTAACCCAGCATAACCACTACCGTCATGGTTATCTTCTGTATTGTAACCTGTACCAAAATAGCGACTTTCAGCCCAAGAATCACAGGTATTAAAGCCGAGGTTATTTTTACAGTAAGACTCTAACGTGCTTACATCATTTATTTCCTGCAGGTTATCAAAGATAAAAGCAACTTCATCTCGATATTCTAAGCCGGCGTTACCAAAGCGGCTTTCCCCTACGGTTTTGTAATCTGTGGCACAACTACCAGCAAAACAATCTTCGCCATCTTTAGATTGCTGAATAGCTTGTGCATATGTTTCTGTGCGACCTGATGTGTTTTTTCCGTAATAATCAATGGAATCAATGGCAGCAATACCACTACCATCATCAACTTCAACTATCTTATAAACAGCGGCATTAGCGTTAGTGACACCAGCGATAAGAATCGCCAGCGTAGACAGCTTTAACATATTTTGTCGCATTAGGATTCCTTCTGCATTGCTTCTAATTCTTCCCAACGTTCAAATGCACTTTCAAGTTCTTGTTCAGCATCGGCTAAGCGCGCTAGCGTTGCTTCAGTGTCATTTTTTACGTCTTGGAAGAATGCAGGATCATTAACTTGTTCCTGAATAGCAGCAATTTCATTTTCCAATTCTTCTAGTTTCTGCGGCAGGTTGTTTAATTCATTTTGAAGCTTAAACGACAGTTTCTTTGCAGATCGTTTAGGCTCTTCCTGACGCGGCTTATTATTTTCTTGTTTCTTCTTCGCCTGCTCATATTCAGCAGCCTGCGCTTTTGCAATATTCGTTAGCGAGTTAGCACGTTGCTCCTGAGCGTCATGATAACCACCTACGTACTCATCGATAACCCCATTACCTTCAAAAATCCAGCTTGTAGTCACAGTATTATCAACAAATTGACGGTCGTGGCTCACCAATAATAAAGTACCCTGATAATTGGCAAGTATTTCTTCTAAAAGTTCCAATGTTTCGATATCTAGATCGTTCGTTGGTTCATCGAGAATTAATAAATTATTAGGTTTAAGGAACAATTTCGCCAATAACAGACGGTTTTTCTCACCACCAGAGAGTGCTTTAACCGGTGTACGCGCACGACGAGGATGGAAAAGGAAGTCTTGTAGGTAGCCTAATGCATGACGTGTTACACCATTAACGGTAACTTCTTGCTTACCATCAGCCAGGTTGTCCATAACAGTCTTTTCTGGGTCTAGCACTTCGCGGTATTGGTCAAAGTATGCCGCATCAATCTTGGTACCACAGTGGAACTTACCTGATGTTGGCGTGAGTTGCTCTAACATCACTTTTAGCAAGGTACTCTTACCACAGCCGTTTGGGCCAATCAGAGCGATACGGTCGCCACGCATAACGGTAAAACTGAAATCTTTGATGATCTGCGCGTCAGCATAGCTGTAACAGATATTCTCGGCTTCAAATACGATCTTACCAGAGCGTTTCGCCTCTTGAAGTTTCATGTCGGCTTTACCAACCACTTCACGACGTTCGCTACGTTCAGCACGCAATGCTTTCAATGCACGAACACGGCCTTCATTACGTGTACGTCGCGCTTTAACGCCCTGACGAATCCATACCTCTTCTTGAGCTAACTTTTTATCAAATTCTGCATTTTGCTCCGCCTCTACACGTAGCATCTCTTCTTTACTTTCTAGGTAAAGCTCGTAATCACCAGGGAAAGAAGCAAGTTTGCCGCGGTCTAGATCTAGAATACGAGTCGCCATTGAACGAATAAATGCACGGTCATGCGAAATGAAGATGATTGAGCCACGGAAGCTCTTTAAGAAACCTTCAAGCCACTCGATAGTTGCCACGTCCAAGTGGTTGGTTGGCTCATCAAGTAACAAAATATCAGGGTTACATACCAATGCACGAGCAAGTGCGGCTTTACGCTGCCAACCACCAGAAAGGTCTGAAAGCATAGTATGTGGGTCTAAGTGTAAGCTTTCTAATACCGCTGCAATTTGGGTGTCAAACTGCCAAGCATTAGCATGATCAATTTTCTCTTGCGCACGAGTCAATTTATTTAAGTTTGACTCACTTGGATCCACCGAAATTAAATCCAATAAGTGGTGGTATTCTTTCAGTACCTTACCCACTTCTGCTAAGCCTTCAGCAACATAATCAAATACATTGCCTTCTGCATTACGCGGTGGATCTTGCTCTAAACGCGAGATTTTAAGTTCAGTCTGACGCTGGATGCTACCGTCATCAAGCAGTACATCGCCGGTTACTACTTTCATAAAGGTCGATTTACCGGCGCCATTTCGGCCCACTAAACACACACGCTCATTTGGCTGAAGAACAAACTCCGCCTTATCCAATAACGCGTGATCACCATACGCCAGTTGCGCATTACTAATATTAATTAAAGCCATTATTTTTTAACCATACTGCAAGGTCGGCACGATCAAACGGCCAGCCAAGTTCAGAAATTGAAAGTGTAGAATCATCAGATGCCTCTGCCATCGCAGTGGATGCATCTGATGAGATTGATACAACAGGTATCGTGACGCCGTAACGTAAAAAGAGCACGTCATCAAAGGCAATATCAACTACCTTAACGTGCTCTTCTACTCCGGCCTCTACGAGCAAGCAATAAGCCTGCTCGCAAAGGTGGCATCCTTCCGTGCTATAAAGCGTGATTAGCACTTACGCTTCCTTGTGTTTAATAACCCAACAGTTGTGGATCTGTTTATTACGTGCGAAATCCATTGGCAACGTTTTATCCGAAATATTACTTGCTTCAAGGCCTAGTTTATCTAGGGCTTCGAAGTCCATCTTGAAGTGACGTTTGTTGTTAGAGAAAACAATCTGACCTTCAGGACGTAGCATACGCTTCAAGTTTTCAAGCAACATCATATGGTCGCGCTGAACATCAAAGCTCTGCTTCATACGCTTAGAGTTTGAGAACGTTGGCGGATCGATAAAGATCAGGTCAAACGTATCATCAACTTCTTGTAGCCACTGCAAACAATCCGCTTGAATAAACTCATGTTGTTCACCAACTTGGTTATTCAGCTCCATGTTTTCTTGTGCCCACGTTAGGTAAGTGTTCGACATATCAACCGTAGTTGTTGATTTCGCGCCACCTACAGCCGCATGGACACTTGCAGAACCGGTATAAGCAAATAAGTTAAGGAAATCTTTCCCTGCCGCCATTTCGCCTAACTTGCGACGAGTAATACGGTGATCCAGGAACAAGCCCGTATCAAGGTAATCGTAAAGGTTCACTTTAAGCTGAACACCATACTCAGAAACATTCATGTGACGCTCTGCACTTGATAGCTTCTGGTATTGGCTCTTACCTTTTTGGCGCTCACGCACTTTCAAGATAACTTTGCTGTTATCAACGCCTGTTACTTGAATCGTTGCACGCAAGATATCCATGATACGACGACGTGCAGTCTCTTCAGGTACCGTTTTAGGTGCTGCGTATTCTTGAATGATCAAGTAATCTTGATAGCGGTCAATCGCTGCGTTGTAGTTAGGCAAGTCAGCATCATAAATGCGGTAGCACTCAATGCCTTCTTTTTTCGCCCATTTACCGAGTTTTGCAATGTTCTTTTTAAGACGGTTCGCAAAATCTGGTGCAACATCTTTTTGTTCGATGTGTCCTTCTGCTTCCCCTTCTTCTTTTTTAACACCACCAGCCGTAATCAAATAAGTTTTAAGCACACAATCAAGTGCACCGTTCGCTAGTTTGAATTGCTTGTCAGCACGCATGCGAATACAGCTAAGTAGTTCATTAGAACCCGAGTAAAGTGCCGCCGTTGAGCCAGCAAAAGCTAACTTAAGACGATTACCTAACTCTGTATATAGGCTGATTAGCTCTGGCGTTGTACCTAGACGTTCACCGTATGGTGGGTTACAAATAACCGTACCCGCTTCAAACCCTTCAGGGGCTTTTAGCTCTGTTGCATCGCCCTGTTGGAAATTGATTAACGATTTAACACCAGCACGGCCCGCATTATCACGAGCAATCGCTAATACGCGATGTTCAAGTTCAAAACCAAAGAACTTAGTCTCAACTTTTGCTACACCGCGACGTGCTTTAACCGTCGCTTCTGCATGAATCTCAAGCCAAGCTTCTTTATCGAAATCTTTAATTGACTCAAAGCCCCAGCGTTTACGTTTAAGGCCAGGTGCTATGTCTGCCGCCATCATTGCAGCTTCAATTAGCAAAGTACCTGAACCACACATAGGATCGAGTAATGGTTGTTCTGGTGTCCAGCCACTCTTAATCACAAGCGCAGCAGCGTGCGTTTCACGTAATGGAGCACGACCAGCTTCGGTACGGTAACCACGCTGGTGAAGGCCGCTACCTGCCATATCAAGGCCTAACACGCCTTTCTCACCAGATAAACGCATGTGAATACGTAGGTCTGGCTGATCACGGTCGATATTTGGACGACGTAAGTCTGCTTTGGTGAAGCTATCTACGATGGCATCTTTAACTTTCATCGCACCGTATTGGCTATTACGGATTTCACGGTTAGTACCGTTAAAGTCAACAACAATACGTGTTGAGTTACTGAAATAATTTGTCCAATTGATCGCCGCAGCGCCAAGGTACAAGTCCATATCGTCGCGAACATTAAATTCGCTCAATACTTGGATGATACGCGATGAAATACGCGTCCATAGACAACAACGGTAAGCTGTTTCTTGATTTGCTTTAAAGCGTACGCCCGCATGGACGACTTGAACGCTTTGTGCGCCGAGTTCATTAAGTTCTTCGGCTAGGAGGTTCTCAAGACCTCGAGACGTGATTGCTAGATATTGATTCATGGAGTTCTTTTCGCACTTTAGTTGCTCGGAATTATAACCGAAAACCCCGAAAATACCTCGCGAATCAACGAATGCTTTTGATATTTACTTAAAAAATATCCAGTTAATGTGCAGATAGAACAAAACCATCATGAAAAATCGGTCAACTAGGTTACTTACCGTAGCAATCCCCTTAATTGCATTATCGCAATTAAGGGATTACGAAAGGCAAATGCGCGCAAAGCAGTTACACCGTAACCAGCGGTGTAAAACAAGTATCTGACCAGAAGAAAAACATCACCTTTCCTGCTGCCTTCAAGTAAAGCACCGCAACGACTCATAGACCTTTCCAACACCGCTTCCTATGACAACAGTTAACTAAACCCGCCTAATGCCTACCAACACACTGTTCACACCTGAAGACAATCATGCTTAATTCAAGTTCTTTCAGGTACAGTAAGCACTTACAACACCAACGCAGCCATTGTTCACCCTAAGAAACATCAACTACAAGTCATTGATTCACAAGTTACTTATCCTGCCGCCCACTTTAAGGTAACAAGAAGAAAGTTCATTCATTGGTGCAAGCACTTACTCTAGCGCTCTCTCTTTCCCAATCAGACACAGTCAACACTTTCCCACTGGGAATTAATTGAAATTGCGCATGTAGCTTACTTTCATAAAGAAGGAAAAAGAGGAACTTTACACTTCTGTGCACAGTCAACACATGATTATGAATGGTATTTTTTTGCGTTTAAATCACAAAAAGAGGCACAAAAAAATTATAATTAATCGTAATTTTTCTGCGTTATATCACTAATGACGAGCAATAGTTGACCACCCCGCCGATTAAAAAACACACTAGTAAGGTGTTCATTTACTGGTTTATGAGAGAAAACTGCTACTTATTAATGACGACCTCAATGAGCCTTACGACTTATTTAGTTAATAATGCGATTTTCATCAGAAGGGATGATTAGGTGGAAAATGCTGCTTTCGACTGAGCAACGTATATGTTGTACAAACGCATATAGAGAATTAGACAAACAAGAGGAACAAGCTAGACGCGTTTTTGCACCAACAAGCTTTTAAGGTGCAGTGGGTTATTGTTTATTGCCATGAACTGACATGAGGTAAGCGTATATGGCCTGTTGGCGAGAATGTAGTAAGACTAGAGCCCCTATCCTAGCTTTAGCTCCACAGTAAGCGCTTAAAAGCACAGATCAGATTTGATAAGACGGGCTAATTTTAAGCGGAGCGCTGAAATAGTTATAAATATTGGGATCTATAGCTAACCCATTAGTAGATAATGAATTACGCAACGATGTTGAGCAGTCATTGACTCAAGGTTAACCTACCAATGCAAGCCCCTGGTGCAACTCTTCGACAAACGGTGGGATACGGTCGTTCATTACTTTAATAGTGTCGCAGTAATGCATGTTCTTGGTACTAGTTAGCGCCAATGAATCTTGCTCTGCCATCATGCACAGGCTCGCACTACCACTGTTTTCTATGACGATGAACTTACTCTGCCCTGTTTCTGTCGCTAACGTGACAATTTCACCAAGCTCAGGTTCATAACCATGAGACTGCGTTTGGAAAAACCAGCTCTTAGGCATCATAGGTTTGTGAAAACGGCCAGCAGCAACGGCATTTAGTGCAAGTTCCGCTTTACGTGGCTTAGGAAGGTCCAGATGCTCGATACTACTTTTAAACGTTTCAAAAGCAGTCGCATCCTCAACGGTGAAGGTGTTTTCTTGCATAGCACAAGTGATTAAGAATTTAGCTGGAATTGCCGTACGAAAAACCATGTCCTTTCCCAAACTTAGCATTAGGGAATTATGTTGTTGGTCAAAATACCACTTCCATGAGTTATTTGGCTTTAGCACGTGAACACTCCAGTTTTAGTTCTTTATACTGTTTATCCAACGACTTACAGAAAACTTTAGAATAATTTTACTTTCATAAAGACAAAAAAAAAGGGGAAATAAATCCCCTTTTCATTGTTCGTCAGTATGTAATTTTGACAATCACAGCGCTAAATTCACTTCTAATCAAGCTATTTAGCTAGCGAATCGTTAAATGTTGGTCGCAATATCTTTGACTAACTTTGGACCGTGGTAAATGAAACCAGAATAGATTTGAACAAGCTGAGCGCCCGCTTCCATCTTCTCTCGTGCAGAAATTGCAGAATCAATACCACCCACACCAATGATAGGTAATTTGCCATCTAGCTCTTCAGCTAAACGACGAATTACTTCTGTGCTTTTGTTTTGTAGTGGACGACCACTCAAACCACCCATTTCATCGCAATGCGGTAAGTCTTTTACCAAAGTACGATCAAGTGTGGTGTTAGTACCAATAACGCCATCGATTTCATTTTTGATCAACGACGCGGCAATTTGTACAATTTCATGATCTTCAAGATCTGGCGCGATCTTTAATGCAAGCGGTACATACTTACCGTGTTTCTCCGCTAGTTCTTTCTGCTTCTCTTTTAATTGAGAAAGTAGATCGTCTAGCGCTTCACCGTACTGAAGGCTACGAAGCCCCGGCGTGTTAGGTGAAGAAATATTAACAGCAATGTATCCCGCGTACTGATATACCTTTTCCATACAGATAAGGTAATCTTCAGCACCCTTTTCTACTGGTGTATCTTTGTTCTTACCAATGTTGATACCAATAACGCCGTCATAAGTTGATTTTTTTACATTCTCAACTAGGTTATCAACACCCAAGTTATTAAAACCAAAACGGTTAATAATACCTTCAGCAGGGATAACGCGGAACAAACGAGGCTTATCATTACCTGACTGTGGTCGTGGTGTTACTGTACCCACTTCAACAAAGCCAAAACCCATTGCGCCAAATGCATCAATACATTCGCCGTTTTTGTCTAGGCCAGCCGCAAGACCAACAGGATTTTTAAAGGTAATTCCCATTACTTCAACAGGACGATCAGGAACGCGTTGACGATAGAATAGATCTAGAGGAGTGCCGGTGAAGCGAGAGAAGTTCTGAATAGCAAGATCATGTGCTTTTTCAGCGTCTAGCTTGAAAATAACAGATCGTGCGAGGCGGTATAACATAGTACCTCCGAATAAAAGCCCCGTATAAACGGGATGACATTATTCACACATTCTTCGCTAACATCAATCAGAATTTTAAGAAAATCATACCTAAAACAGTTAGTTATAATTAACCTTATTATTTACAATGAGTTAGTTAACATTGAAAAACACCTTTATTTTTCTTTATAAGCAATCGTTTACGTGCTTAGGCTATTTTTGTGTCTTTTTAGGCAAATAAAAACCGATAACAACAGCAATCTATCCCTCTCCTTTATTAAACAATTAACACTGTCTATCACTCAAACCATTCAAATAACGAATAAATGGATGAGTAGCTCTTTTAAAACATATGTTTTAAAGGTAAGTTAAACTATCAAAAAGTAAAACTATGCTTCATTAGAAGCTGGTTTGGCCAATCAATCATTTCAATAAGGCCGCTTATGACATTAAATAAACTCCGTTTTGAACATGGTGATGATGAGCTCTTGGATTTTTATCGTCGCCAACACATCCTCAAATTTGTTACTGCGGTAACCCTCTTCACTTTTATACCACTTGGTATTAAAAATTTACTGATTGGTGAAACCTTATTAGGTCTTTCTCTTCTTGCTTTCGAGATCAGCTTCGCCATTGAAATGTTTGGTCTACTCTATGCTGAGCGCAAAATTATAGGCAATGGTATCCCACTTTCTTTACTGGTCATTTCTATTACGCTAAGCCTTTACAAACTCGGAATGGTCGCTAGCTACTGGGTATATCCTATTGTTGTTACACTTGTTTTTATCATTCCTCGTCGTCAGGCACTCATCACAAATTCATGCCTAGTTGCAGGATGCGGCATCGTGTCTTTTCACCTAGTCGACTGGCAGCTTGCCGTAAGATTCATTTCTTCTCTGATTGCCTGTGCCAGCATTGCCCATGTGGCCGTTGAAGCCATCCATCGGCTCCAAATTGAATTACGATATTTATCAACCCGCGATGCTTTAACGGGGGCACTGAATCGTCATCAACTTGATGCCTTTTTAAATCGTTCCATTTCACAGAAAAAGCGAGGGTTCTCAGCCAGTGTTGCCTTAATCGACATCGATCATTTTAAGCAAGTGAATGATCTTTATGGCCATGATGTAGGTGATATTGTCATCAAAAAAATAGTCGAAGTCATCAATGAACATACGCGTGATTTAGATATTTTATTTCGACTTGGCGGCGATGAATTCTTACTCTTATTGGATAATACCAATATAAGCGAAGCGTATAAGCTGCTTGATAAGCTCTGTAAGCAGATTCGAACACAACACTATCCTTATCATGCAGAAATCACTATGAGTGTCGGTATTAGCCCAGCTTTTAATACTGATGATGCGGTGAGTTGGATTAAACGAGCAGATATCGCCCTGTATCAATCTAAAGAAAACGGCCGAGATCAAATTACAATCAACGTGAAAAGTGACGCTGTAACTGATGATCTCGAATTAGATCAAAAGGTTATTTAGTGTTATAGATATAGAAGATCTAAATGCTGATCCAGCACGATAACTATAAATAGATAGATGGATCCATTATCAAAACATACTCGACAGCATTCTCAATAAAAAAGCCAACCTACTCGGTTGGCTTTTTGTTTAGCTTAGTTACTGCTGTAACTAAATACTAGAACGACAATTCAAATTAAGTAGCATCAGCTCTCGTAATGCGACGGAGAACTTCGCAAATTCGTGAACATTACCCACTTTAAATTCAGCCAATACGCTTTCCCAACGCAAGATAGCTTTATCGTGTTCTTGCATCCAGGCCTCGATCCCCTGCTCTGCCGTTGCATCATCAGCCATGGTTGTAATAACAGCCGAGGTTAATTGACGCTGCTGCCAATCAAGATCTTCTCGGAACGATGCTCTTGCTAGTGCTTGCCAATGGTTATCGACAGATTGGTTGTTCACTTGTTGTAAGAACCAGTGCAATGACAACTCTGCCCCAACAACAAAGTACACACGAGAAATTTGATCAATTTCTTGTTTAAGTTCTTTGGCTATCTGCGCAATATCCATTGCTGAATATAAGCTGCTCAGACGAGCAATACTATCGGCCAGTGATTGTGGTACACCTTGCGCCACCATTACTGCAGCTTGATCATGATGCTCTTGAACCTCTTCTGTTACAAGGTAACTTTCTAAGTTCTCGTTCAAAGTGTTCACAACAGGCTGATAGAAGCTAATTTGCTGTTCGATGCCGAGTTTGCGATCACGGTTGCGCAAAATCCAGCGTGTTGCACGGCGCAACATACGGCGACAGCGGTAAAGCATGTCGTATTGCGTTTCTGCTGAAACCGTATTGTCTAGCGCACGAATTTGATCAAAGAACTTATCGAAATTAAATACGCTACGCCCTACTGCATACGCAGAAGAGACTTCAGCGACTGTCGCGCCAGTCTCTTCTTGTAAGCGAGTCACGAAGTTACAGCCCATCTCATTCGACATCTGATTCGCAAGCGATGTCGCAATCAGCTCTTTACGCAGTGGGTGATTGTCCATTTGCGCACGGTATTTTTCTTTAAGCTGCGCTGGGAAATACGCAGGTAATAAGCGAGCATGATATGGATCACTTGAGATCTCATCTGTCACAAGTTGCTCTTTTAACACCATTTTTCCGTAAGCAACCAATACCGCAAGCTCTGGACGTGTGAGGCCAATGCCTGATTTCTCACGTTCCGCTAATGTTTCATCATCCGGTAGGTTTTCAAGGGCACGATCCAGCTTACCTTCACGCTCCAAGTGGTGAATAAAGCGGATTTGCTCTTTAAGAAGCTGTACTTGCTGCTGTTGAGTCACTGAAATGGACTCACTTTGGCAGTAGGCATCATCAAGAACAATCTCTCCAACTTCATCTTCCATGCTTTCAAGCAGTTGATTACGTTGCTTGTATGTGAGATCGCCACCAGCCACTAAGCTATTAAGTAAGATCTTAATGTTCACTTCGTTATCTGAACAATCCACACCACCGACGTTATCGATAAAGTCGGTGTTAACTAAACCACCGCGCTTAGCAAACTCGACACGGCCCAGTTGGGTCATACCTAAGTTACCGCCCTCACCAACAACTTTGGCACGCAGTTCGTTACCGTTGATACGAAGTGCATCATTGGCACGGTCACCCACATCGGTATGGGTTTCAGACTCTGCTTTAACGTAAGTACCGATACCACCATTCCATAGTAGATCGACTTCCATCTGAAGAATCAGGCGGATCAACTCGTTAGGTGGCATGGTTTGTTTGCGTGTACCCAATAGTTTTTGGATCTGAGGTGTGAGTTTGATCGACTTACTGCGGCGCGAGAAGATACCACCACCTTCAGAGATCAAGCTTTGATCATAATCTTCCCAACTTGATCGTGGCAGATTAAATAAACGCTCACGTTCTGGCCATGTTTTCGCTGAATCTGGATTAGGATCAATGAAGATGTGCATGTGGTTAAAGGCTGCGACTAACCGAATGTGTTTCGATAGCAGCATACCATTACCAAATACATCCCCTGCCATGTCACCCACACCTGCACAGGTGAAATCTGTGGTTTGGCAATCTGTACCTAGCTCGCGGAAATGACGTTTAACCGATTCCCATGCACCTTTCGCAGTGATACCCATCTTTTTATGGTCGTAACCATTTGAGCCACCTGATGCGAATGCATCACCAAGCCAGAAGTTGTAATCATCCGATACCGAGTTAGCTAAATCAGAGAAGGTTGCGGTTCCTTTATCTGCAGCCACAACCAAATACGGATCATCTTCATCATGGCGTACTACATTCGCTGGTGGGATCAAATCGCCATCAATAATGTTATCTGTTACATCAAGCAAGGCGCGTATAAAACGCTTGTAACAACGTTGCCCTTCCGCCCAAATCTCTTCGCGGGTAGTCATTTGTGGTTGGCGTTTACAGACGAAGCCACCTTTTGCGCCAACAGGTACAATGACGGTGTTCTTTACTTGTTGCGCTTTCACTAAGCCCAAGATCTCAGTACGAAAATCTTCCTGACGATCCGACCAACGTAAACCACCACGTGCTACTTTACCGCCACGTAAATGCACACCTTCAATATCGGGTGCATACACAAAGATCTCGAAGAACGGCACAGGCTGCGGAATTTCAGGAATATCAGACGGGCGCAGTTTCAGCGATAGCCAAGGCTTATTCTTACCATTGTCATCAAGCTGATAATAGTTAGTACGTTGTGTCGCAAGGATCATTTCCATGTAACGACGAATGATACGGTCGTCATCTAAGCTTTCTACATGATCCAACTTCTCGTTCAACTTACTAATCAGTGTTTGTTCTGCCTTCTCCGAATGTTTCTTTTTCGGATCAAAACGCAGCTTAAACAAGGCCACAAGATCACGAGCAAGATCGTTATGGCTTGACAGTGTTTCTTCAATGTAATGTTGACTGAATGGGAAGCCAACTTGGCGCATGTAACGCGCATAACTACGTAAAATCGTAATTTCACGCCCAGTTAAGCCCGCACATAACACTAAACGGTTAAAACCATCGCTTTCTAACGTGCCGTGCCAAATAGCTGAAAAGGCTTCTTGGAAACGATCGCGTGCTTCGCGAAGATCAATGCCAGTACACGCATTGTGTAACATCGCAAAATCGAGGATCCAGAATACGGTCCCTTTGCTGGTGGTGATCTGATATGGTGATTCCCCGATCACACGCAAGCCAAGGTTTTCGAGCATTGGCATCACATCAGACAAGTGGATCGGCTCGTCACGGTGGAACAATTTAAGTTTCACGAAGTGCGAGTCTGCCGCTTCTTCTTGAGGACGGTAGAACAACATACCCAGCTTGTTTTCTTCGCTTAAACTTTCAAGTTGCTCTATATCAGCAACCGCAGAGCCAGGCAGCATCTCTTCTTTATAAGAACGTGGGAATGCGCGCGAATAGTTCTTCGCCAGTGAGGTACCACGACTTTCACCAAAGTTAGCCACTAATGCATTGCTAATACGATCTTCCCAAGATGCAGCTGCTTCAACTAAGTTATGTTCGATGGCTTTCACATCGATATTGAAGTTATTATTTTCTACCCTCACGATGTAATGCGTCCTCGCTAGTGGGCTTTCAGAGAAGAAGGTGGTGAACTCGACGTTCTGTTCCGATCCGAAATAGTCTTTTAGGATCGCCTGCGTTTTACTTCGAAGTTCCGTGTTATAACGCTCTTTGGTGACATAAACCATACAAGAGAAGAAACGCCCGAATGGGTCACGGCGAACAAACAAACGTAGTAGATCGCGGTCTTGCATTTGGACCACACCACAACCCACTTCCAACATATCTTTTTCAGTCGCTTGGAATAGCTCATCACGTGGATACGTTTCAAGTAAGTTGTTGAGGGCTTTCCAAGAATGTGATCCCTCGGAATAACCGGAGGACTCCAGAATACGCGCCATTTTATTACGAATAAGCGGGATATTCGTTGCTGTTTGATGATAAGCGGTAGAGGCATACAAACCGACAAAGCGATGTTCGCCGATCACACTACCATCTTCCGCAAAACGTTTGATCCCGATGTAATCAATATAAGCGGGGCGATGGATCTTCGACTGACCGTTACTTTTGGTCAGGATCATAATTTCAGGTTTACGAGCTTCAAAACGAGCCGATTCTGGTAAGTCGGAAAGCATCAAACAGCGCGCTTTATCTGGCTTGCTTAATAAACCAAGCCCTGCTTCTTCTGTCGGACAAAGCTGGTAGTCACCTTCTACAGCTTTTAAGTCGTAGTTGTGGTAACCCATGAAAGTAAAGTTATGGCGCGTGACCCAATCAAGTAACTCTAAGGCTTCTTCACGGCTTGATTCATCTACTGGCAACGGCGCTGTTTTCAGCTCTTTCGCGATAGACCGCATCTTATCTTGCATCGCTTGCCAGTCAGTAACGACCAGATCCACATCAACTAGCATTTGCTCTAGTTCACGCTTCAAGGTTTCCATCTCAGACTTATCTGTCAGGCGATCAACTTCTATGTGGAACAGCGTTTGAAAATCACCTTCTGTACCACATGCTTCGACTATTGCGCCGTTTTCATTTCGTTTGAAGTAATAAGGGCCATTCAACATGAGGTGACTTGTAATGCCTAAGCGGTTCAGTGTCATACGTACTGAATCGACTAAGAAGGGAGAATCAGGCACAACAATCTCAACCACGGTATGTGTTGACTGCCAGCCGTAGCGACTTAATGTTGGGTTATAAACACGAACAGAGGTAGTTGTAGGATCAGTTTTTAATAGGTGATGCCATAAGCTCAGTACAGCACCATATAAATCAGATTCGTTTCGTTGCAATAGATCGTCATCTGCTAGCTGTCCTAATAACCGCTGAGCAAATACTTCGACTAATGACTGCTGGGGAATTTCAATTTTGTCTTGGATTAAGCCATACACTTTTTCAAGCAATACCGGCACGATTGGGTCAGGTGCGGTCATCGTGATGCTCCATCGTTTATGTTTTTATAAATTTAGTATAAACGCATAATGCGTGGAGCTATTGTAGAGCTTTTTGTTGCGATTTAGTTACGTTAATTACTCTAAAAAACAGACAAAAAATCGAATATGTGACTAAGGTTAAGATTTAGTGGTTTATAAAAGCCACACTCCATTCCAATGCGGGCAGAATAAGGCTTCAAGCGGTCAATTGGTCTAACCAATTATTTATACTATCAATTTTTCTAATGGCTAGCGGCTGTTTTTCTCAGGATGAATAACAAGCATGTTGGCACAGAAATAATATTTCCGACTTTCTGCAATAACCTTACAAATAAAATTGTTAATTGTTAGTTACCTAATATCTACGTAATCGTCTTAGTTTATTTGGTAGATATTCTCGATTTTATTCTGGGCATTCACCTCAACTCGAAATCGCCCTTTTACACCAATTTGGCTTAAAAAAGGACGAAAACGTGATGCTGGCAGTTGCAGCCGTAAACCATTATCGGTAACCACTACGACCGTACTCGCTGCACCAGAATAATGGTTAAGGAAAGATTGGTAACTAATGCTGACTGAGAATGTAAATGAATTCATGGCCTTTCTTCATATTGTTCGACTTACATAAACAAATGCCAACCATTACTGGCTGGCATTATTTTCTACTTGTTGTTCAGTAGTATAGCCTTTGAGCTAAGCGCTGCTACTGCGCTAACGCCTTCTCTACTTTCTCAAACAAGTCTTTCGCTAGATTCTCAAGACCCGCTAATTTTTCAAGCTCTGCACGCATTAACGCTTGGCGTGCATCATCGTACTGACGGTATTTCAGGAATGGTTCGATCAAGCGAGAGGCAACTTGTGGGTTCGATGTATTCAGTGCTGTTAGAATTTCAGTTAAGAATACATAACCAGAGCCATCCTTCGCATGGAAACGTACTGGGTTATTGCCACAGAAATTGGCCACCAAGTTACGAGTACGGTTCGGGTTTTTCAGATCAAATGCTGGGTGGTTCATGGTTTCACGCACATTTGCCAATGCGTTGTCAGCAGGATTACTCCCTTGCAGCGCAAACCATTTGTCCATGACTAAACCATCATGTGTCCATTTATCACTAAAATCTTGCATCTGCTCTGCACGACAATCCAGTTCTGAATTGTTCGCTGCCGCCATCGCTGCCATCGTATCTGTCATGTTGTCTGATACTTGGTACTGTGCAGCAACAAGCTCGTTACCCTTTTCAGTACATGCAAGGTAAGACAAACAACGGTTACGTAGTGCACGTTTCGCCATTGCATCATGTTCGATAGTGTAACTTGCTTGTGCCAGCGAATGATAAATAGCCGTTAGCTCATCTTCCATTTCTGTTGCTAGGATTGCTTTGATTTCACCAACCACTTTATTAATGGCATCAACATCCACACACTTGTACCAACCTGCGATTTCGTTCTCGCTTGGTAGCGTCAGCATTTCTGCAATAAAGGCTGGATCAAGATCATCTGCCAATAATGCACCACGGAATGCATCGACCACACTTGCTGGGAATTCAACCGCTTTGCCATTCTGTACATTTGTGACATTGTCACGGATGTACTTCGCCAATAGCATTTGGCCTGCATCCCAACGTGCAAACTCATTACGCGCATGCACCATCAAGAACACAAGTTCGTCATCGCTGTAATCGTATTCCAGCACAACAGGTGCAGAGAACTCGCGCAACAGAGAAATAACAGGCAGCTCTGATACGTTATCAAACTCGAATACCTGCTCTTCTTGCTTCACATCAAGGATGTGATGAACCGCCTCACCGTTACGTTGTAACTCAATAACATTGCCCTTGCTATCGTATAGTTCGATATCAAGCGGAATGTGCAGCGCGACTTTTTCTTCTTGGCCTGGTGTTGGGGCCGTTGCTTGCTTAACCGTTACACGGTAACTCTTGCTTTCTGCATCATAATCCGTGGATACATTCACAACTGGTGTACCTGCTTGGCTATACCAACGACGGAATGCAACTAAATCAACACCTGATGCATCTTCCATTGCTTGAACGAAATCATCACATGTCGCAGCAGTACCGTCATGACGTTCAAAGTAAAGCTTAATGCCTGCTTGGAACTTCTCTTCACCCAGTAAGGTGTGCATCATGCGGATCACTTCGCTACCCTTTTCATAAACAGTCAGGGTGTAGAAGTTATTCATCTCGATCACTTGCTCAGGACGAATTGGGTGTGACATTGGGCCACGATCTTCAGCAAACTGTGGACCACGAACAATGCGTACATTATTAATACGGTTTACAGCACGAGAACCCAGATCAGAAGAGAACTCTTGATCACGGAAAACCGTTAAACCTTCTTTCAAACTTAGTTGGAACCAGTCACGACAAGTAACGCGGTTACCCGTCCAGTTATGGAAGTATTCATGGCCGATGACAGCCTCAATACCTTGGTAATCAACATCCGTTGCAGTTTGTGGGTTTGCTAATACGAATTTCGAGTTAAAAACATTTAAGCCTTTGTTTTCCATTGCGCCCATGTTGAAGAAATCAACCGCCACAATCATATAAATGTCTAAATCGTACTCAAGGCCAAAACGCTCTTCGTCCCACTTCATCGAGTTGATTAGCGAAGTCATCGCGTAATCAGCACGATCTAAGTTACCTTTGTCGACAAAAATTTCGAGTTCGACCTCACGACCACTCATGGTCGTGTACTTATCACGAAGCACATCGAAGTCACCCGCAACAAGCGCAAATAAGTAACTTGGTTTTGGGAATGGGTCTTCCCACTGCACCCAGTGACGGCCGTTTTCTAAATCACCTTGAGCAATGCGGTTACCGTTACTCAGTAGGAATGGGAAGCTTGCTTTGTCTGCTGTCACTTTAGTGGTGAAGCGAGCAAGTACATCTGGACGATCCAGGTAGTAAGTAATACGACGGAAACCTTCAGCTTCACACTGAGTACAGAAGCCACCACCCGACTTATATAAGCCTTCTAGCAGCGTATTCGCTTCTGGGTTCACTTCTGTTTCTATAGTTAACTCAAACGCTGCAGGTAAGCCTGTTAGGGTTAGGCCTGAAGATGTCTCTTCATACTGACTCCAGGCTTCGCCATTCACTTCTACGCGAATGAGCTTAAGTGCATCACCATCCAATTTTAGCGCGGCATCCTGCTCTGCTAGACGTTGAACTTGGCTTACAGCAACAATACGTGCGGCTGTATCGTGTAAGTCAAAGTCTAGGGCGATATCGGTAATGGTATATTCAGGCGCTTGATAGTCAGCACGGTATTTTGCTTGGGGTTGATCCGCCATTATGTCTTCCTTTTATTACGCAAACACTCATCGGGGCATTTAACGCGCCAATAAGATAACGAGAAGTTGTTTTATCTTGCTAGAATCGTTTTAACACAGGTATTTATATCGCTCTCAACCATAAAAACAAGAATTGTTTACAACTATACGTAAGGAAATCGATTATTTCTGTGTATCACCAGCCAATAGTCGAACATTTAATCAGCTGAAAGCGGTCTTCCTTGTTGTTTGATGGATTTAGGCGTATCGTACGCCCCCTAATTTTGTCGCATTTAGCCAAGAATGCGGGCAAAATCATATAAATTATCTAATGGCGTACAAACACAGCTTTTAATATGAATCATACTGGAACACATAGAGTTATCGACTCACTGCTGGATACAGATGCATATAAACTGCACATGCACCAAGCAATTTTCCATCAATACCCTGAAACAGAGGTGGTTGCTGAATTCCATTGCCGCAGCAAAGAGGACCTACGCCCTTACTTTGAGGCTATTCAAGCACAAATAGCTCAGTTTGATTCGCTGTCGTTTACACAAGACGAGCTAACTTACCTTTCTACTTTGGGCTTTTTCCAACAAGATTACCTGACATTCCTAGAATCCTTCTCACTGAATAGTCAACAAGTTGAGATTGACGCATCCGGTGAACAGCTTGCTATCAAAATTACCGGCAAATGGTTAGATGTTATTTTCTGGGAAGTCCCTCTGCTTGCGATCATCTGTGAGGTTCGCTGCGCTGCACGCTATCCTGAAGCGAGTGCTGACGACGCTATCGAGCAACTTAAAGAAAAAATTGCGCGTTTTTATGCTAGCGCCCAAGGTACAGATTTAACGGAATTTGCATTGGTTGATTTCGGAACCCGACGTCGCTTCTCTAAAGCAGTACAGCATCAAGTTGTCGATTACCTAGCTGAGCACTTTCCTTACTTCAAAGGAACCTCGAACTATCATCTTGCTCGCACGCGTGGGTTAACCCCGATGGGCACGCAAGCACATGAGTGGTTTCAAGCCCACCAGCAGCTCACAGGCGAACTGGCGGACTCTCAGCAACTCGCGCTTAACCGTTGGCTGCAAGAGTACCCTGACAGCCTAGGGATTGCCCTTACAGACTGCATCAACATGGATGCTTTCTTACGTGATTTCGATCTTCGTCTTTCCAATCGCTTTGTCGGATTACGTCATGACAGTGGTGACCCTATTGCTTGGGGTGAAAAAGCCATTGCGCATTATGAGTCACTGGGGATAGATCCAACCACAAAATCGCTGGTTTTCTCAGATAGCCTAACGCTCGATAAAGCATTAGCGATTTACAAACATTTCTACGGTCGCATCAATGTCAGTTTTGGTATTGGTACCCAACTAAGTTGTGACCTACCAAATGTTGATACGCTAAATATCGTCCTGAAGCTGACTCAGTGTGAAGGCCGTCCTGTTGCCAAAATTTCTGATGAGCCAGGAAAGAGTATGTGTCGTGATGAAGGTTATTTATCTCAGTTACGTCAAGCTTTTGATATTGCACAGTAGGTTCAATAATCAGTAATACAATAAAAAAGCCGAGCACTTTTACAAGGGCTCGGCTTTTTGTTGTCTGTATGTTTAATACTAAACGAAATCAGTAAAGAGCGCCCAATAAGCACCGCCCTTTACTCAAACATTAAAAATCAAACTGTAAGTAAACCGTATTGTAATTACTGCCGCCTTTAATACGACCAAACTGTGAAGCTTGCTCAAAAATAGCAGAACGGTGGTGCATGCTGTAGCCAAGCCATACATTGTCTAAAGCACGTTGATTAAATAAATCACCAATATTTACATCTAACGATAAGTCGATGTAGTTTAACAGCTTACTTGGCTCGTAGCCTTTATCTGCTAATTCAGTGCGCTCAATGTAAGTTACATTACTCACATACGATAAGCCTTCAGCTACACCCAAGCGCCACTTCACTGGCCAATTGACGGTATAGTATGCTTTTATTGCCATCACTAGCTCTGCAGATAAATCTTGCACCTCAGATTGCCAATGCGTCACGAAACCTGGGGTCAAATAAATATCCAGTGGTATACCAAATAAGTTATCCGTTAGCGGGTGGCCATAAAATACTGAGGTTAACTGGTTATTATATTCATCTTTAACCGTCTCTCCTGCTAAGATATCCCCCATATTAGAAGGCGTTGCCCAACCGTGTGCTACCCGTAAATACGGTTTAGTCGAGATGGACGATCTCTCAGTTTTCGAGGAATCATTAAAGAAACCAAAACCAGCATAGAATTCAGATTGCCAATTGTTATCAACGGTATCGGAATGGCGAACATTGCGATCAAAACGCGTTGCGTATGCCCCACCAAGCAAGTACAAATTCGATGTTACGTGGTAACGAAGCTTACCACCTACTTTAATATCTGAACCACCGCCAATATGTTCCTGATTAAAGCCGTAGTAATGCGTATTATAATCTGATGTTTTATTAATCAAGGTTGCTGAAGGATGAAAATACCAGTCCCCAACTTCATACTTGGCACCAACTTCTAAATTGGCTTGAAAATGTGCATCAGGATCTGTTACCACTTCAGCAAAGCTGTATACATTATCGTCCCATTGATACCTTAGCTGTATACCACCCATACCGGTATCGCCACCAATCGAATTTTGGTAGATCGCAGGAATGTCGATGAAGTGCATTCGTAAGACAGCATTAGCTGAAAACTCATCTTTTTTATAGAGCTGGTAACCTGTTTCAGTCCCATTAATATAAAACTTATCGCCTCGATAAAACATCATAGGCACAAAAGACATGACGGATGAATCGTCAACACCAGCGCCTTGCGAATAGGGAATACTCGCCTGACGAACAACGGCAGCGAGACCCCACCTCTTTTCTTGTTCGCGATGCTCTCGCAACGCCTCAACACTGGCCGTTTCGGATAGTTGTTCATTTGTATCGGCAAAAGATGCCACCGGTAACACTGCGGATAAAGCCAGTGTTAAGCCAAGCCAATGTTTCAAGTAGGATTCCTCAGGTAAACAGTTGTATTAATGACAGCATAGTGCTTTCAGTCATTAGTACCGCACATATATACATCGAAGTCCGATTTTATCAGATAAAACTGCGAGGTTTATCAAATTCTTGTCATTAAGACATAAAAAAACCTGATATTTCTATCAGGTCTTATTCATTCAGTTTATTAGCAATCGTTATTACTGTTTAGCGGCAATCTCGACACGCTTAAGTTCTTTAACTGCTTTGCTTACTTCGCGACGTTCTTTAGATAGTTCCGCACTTACAATGATATGATCATCAACGCGGTCTTCATAATCGCCTTTCATGTTTTCAACGATTTCAACGATTTCGTCGTGGCTCATACCAGGGCGGATGTATTCCATTAGGTTTTCTAACAGCTCAACACGCTTACGGTTGTCGCGGATTTTACGATCGTTGTCTAAGATTTCACGCTTAAGTTTATTCTTACGACGTGCTTGACGAACCAACTCTAGGATATTGTTCATTATTTGTCCTTATTTAAATCTACTAAACCCTTGCTGCAAAACGTTATATCAGAAAGTACTACCCAAGCTCAAGCAACCAAGTCGCTTCACCCCTTTTATTTCATCTGCCATGATTTTAAACATACAAATGCTTGGCTTAGTATAATTAGCAATTATGACAAAATGGTATAACTTCAAAGTTCATTGAATTTAACACTTATTGATGTGAATTAGCCCACAATTTAACCGCTCAAACATTTGCTTTTTTAGCCACAGTGCCTAGTCTTTTGGTGACCGATAGTTTTTTCGATGTCGGTAACTAGCTGCAACGCTTCAAAATACACCGCTAGGTATGTTGTCTGAAGGTATCCGGTTTTAGTTATCACTGTTGTTATAAGGACTATTGGCAATTTGTTGAAGTAAGGAATTCAGGAGACAACATGTCTAAAGCAACAGGTACCGTTAAGTGGTTTAACGAAGAGAAAGGTTTTGGTTTTATCACTCAAGATAATGGCGGTGCTGATGTATTCGTTCATTTCCGCGCAATCACTGGCGATGGCTTTAAAACACTAGCAGAAGGCCAAAAAGTTTCGTACGAAACTGAGCAAGGTCCAAAGGGCTTGCAAGCTGCTAACGTTGAAGCAATGTAATTGTTCTGAATACAAGATAATTCAGATAAAAGGGCTGTGTCATCACAGCCCTTTTTTTCGACATAAATGTAGCAATAATGGGTTAAACCTCCCCCACAAATACAGCTTTAACCCCTTCAAACCAAACACTTTTTTGCTTGATTAATGCGTCATCTATCACAGTTTGTTTTTCCACTGATGAATATTTAAAATATTATCTTGCCCAACCCTGAGCTCTGTGGCTTAATACTTCACGGCCTGTAATGCAGTCCTATTTATGCAAGTATTGAAAGACCCTTCGTTCTACCGCTTACAACTAAGCTATTGTCCTGAAGAGCTTCTCATTCTTTTGTCCATAAGTAATTCATTATGTTGGCTTAAGTACGCAATAGTGCGTGTTTTATATTTTTTTCAGGAGACATGTCATGTCTAAAGCAACTGGTATCGTTAAGTGGTTTAACGACGAGAAAGGTTTCGGTTTCATCACTCAAGACAACGGCGGCGCTGACGTATTCGTTCACTTCCGTGCTATCGCTGGCGAAGGTTTCAAATCTCTTGCTGAAGGTCAAAAAGTTTCTTTTGACATCGAGCAAGGTCAAAAAGGCCCTCAAGCTGCTAACGTTGAGCGTGCATAATTCTGATTTAGTCAGATTATAAAATTTCAAAAGGGTGTCTTCGGACGCCCTTTTTTACATCTAAAATTTATTCTGTTTTCTCTTTCTCTACTCATAACCTTCGCATCTCACCCAGATAGAGCGCTAAGCCAGCCCAAAAAGAACAAATACCCCGTTTGAACGGCATAATACCTTAGTTGATACTCTATTCTTTGCTACTATGAGGGCAGTAAAGTAATTCATCCCTGTAGGGAAAAATAATGAGTAATAACAATCATCAACCGACCATGCTTTGGTTAGATTATGAAACCTTTGGTGCTACACCATCGGTTGATCGCCCTTCTCAGTTTGCCGCTATTCGCACCGATATGGATCTCAATATCATTGGCGAGCCATTGGTTATCTACTGCAAACCGCCTAGTGATTACCTTCCATCACCTGAAGCATGCCTAATCACAGGCATCACGCCACAAGAAGCGATGGAGAAAGGTTTACCAGAACATGAGTTTATTGCCAAAATTCATGATGAGCTGTCCAAACCAAACACATGTGTCATTGGTTACAACAACGTGCGCTTTGATGATGAGGTGAGCCGTTATACTCTTTATCGTAACTTCTTTGACCCATACGCGTGGAGTTGGAAAAACGGTAACTCACGCTGGGATCTGCTCGATATCATGCGCACCTGCTACGCCCTTCGTCCAGAAGGCGTAAACTGGCCAACCAATGAAGAAGGCTTCCCTAGCTTTAAATTGGAGCACCTTTCTGTTGCGAACGGCATTGAACACGCCAATGCACACGATGCAATGGCCGATGTGTACGCCACGATTGAGTTGGCGAAGATCCTCAAGAAAAACCAGCCTAAACTGTTTAGCTACCTGTTTGATCTTCGTAACAAGCGTAAGCTACAAGAACTTATCGACATTATTAATTTAACGCCGTTAGTGCATGTGTCGGGGATGTTTGGCTCTGAGTGCGGTAATACCAGTTGGATTGTTCCAATGGAGTGGCACCCTGATAATAAAAACGCAGTGATCACGGTTAACTTAGCCAAAGATCCAACACCATTGATTGAGCTTGATGCCGACACGCTACGCGAACGTCTTTACACCAAACGCAGTGAGCTTGGCCCAGATGAGCTACCTGTACCAGTCAAACTTGTACATATCAATAAATGCCCAGTGCTTGCGCCAGCCAAAACACTGAAGGCTGACGATGCAGAACGCCTAGGCATTGATCGTGAACTTTGCCTTAAACATCTTCAAATGCTTAAAGCACACCCTGAAGTGCGTGAGAAATTAGTTGAAATATTCAGTGTCGACCGTGAATTTGAACCACATGATAACGTCGATGCCAAACTGTACGATGGCTTCTTCTCTCATGCTGACCGTACCGCGATGGATATTATCCGTGAAATGGATCCGCTAGAACTTGTCGACTTTGAACCGCAAGTTGCGGATGCCCGTATTAAGCCTTTGCTATTTCGCTATCGTGCGCGCAACTTCCCACTCACACTGACTCAGCAGGAACAGATCCGTTGGAAGCACCATTGCCAAGATTACTTTGAAAGCCACTTACCCGCTTACATTGAAAATCTTGATAACGTTGCGATGGAACACCAAAGTGACGAGAAGAAGATGGCTATTCTGAAAAAAGTGTATGACTACGTTATCCAGCTAGCCTAATTTAACGGCACATCAGAAAAACAGCTTAAACTCTTAAGTTATTTAAAAGAAAGGCTTTCTTATACACCCTGATAACCTTCGTTTTCAGGGTGTTTTTAATAAGACAGTTTCCACTCATCAAAAGTTGAAGGAACAGCCGTAGCCAGTCACACTTAATCTACTGAACATAAATAGCACAAGCTAGGTTCAACCCATGGATAGCATTAAGTGGTAGCTATGACGACAAAAGCCCTGACACGCTGTTATCGTTTCCCCAGCGTTGATTTTGAACCCGATCTACGGGTATTAGTTTGGCAAGATGGTTCTGAGACCATGTTAACTGTGCATGAATCACGCTTGCTTGAAGCGCTGTGCTACAGCGCAGGTGAGGTTATTAACCCTCAAGCACTGTACGATAAGACATTTATCCAACTCGAATCCTACGACGAAAATGGCCACACTAATTTCGACCTTAATGCACTTTTAGTATCGCTCAATCGCAAACTAAACCCCCAACAAGATCAGCCTGCAATTACGATAGAGATCGTTGCACATTATGGCTTTCGCGTTCCCCTTCCCTGTAAAACATGTCGACTTGTACATGCATTTAAAGAGTCGAAGTTTACCCAGTTTACTAACGACAAAACCGACAAGAGTAAGCCTTCAGAATCAGCCACTGAGCATATTGTAAAGCACAGTATGTTGCACAAGATTTCTGTCTTTTTGCTTGCCGCTGCGGGCATCGCATTGTTCTTTCTTGCCGACAACATCTTACTGTGATTTATCTAAAGACATCGCCAGATAGGCTAAAGATTCATCACAACGCCTGTGTTTACTACTTAACAATATGCACGAAATAAGTGTGGCGTAGGTCACACTTATTTTGTATGATGAATGCACCACACAAAAGCACCACCACTGGCATCACATAAAAGCATGAGTTATCTACGCTCCTTCAGCATTATTCTCGTCTGCCTTTTCTTGGGTAAAGGCATACAAGCATTACTCGGTCTCGCTATACCCGGTAGCATTCTAGGCATGCTTATTCTCTTTGGTTTACTTTCTGCTGGCCTTATACGTTCCCATTGGGTGCAATCAGGTTGCCATTTCTTAATTCGTTACATGGCATTGTTATTTGTTCCTGTGGGTGTTGGCCTTATGGATCACTTTGCTTTACTAAGCGCCAATAGTCTTCCTATTTTACTCAGCACCATCGGCAGTAGCTTAGTCGTCTTTCTTGTTATCGGTATTGCAGCGCACCATAAGGAAAAATAATGATCTGGTTAATCACAACCTTAGTCGTTTTCTATATCGCTCGTCTTATTTCAAAACGACTTCAGCATCCTATCGTCAACCCTTTGCTTATTTGTCTCATCATTATTATCCCTTTGCTTATGTGGCTAAACGTACCTTATGAGACTTATTTTGAACAAAACAAATGGTTAAATGCCTTATTAGAACCCGCCGTTGTTGCCCTTGCATTCCCGCTTTATGAGCAACTGTCACAAATCCGTGCAAAGTGGAAAACCATTTTTACTGTTTGCTTTATTGGCAGTGTTCTTTCTATGGTAACGGGGGCTGGTATTGCGTTTGCGCTTGGTGCAAATGTCGAGTTAGTAGCCAGCATCTTACCTAAATCTGTAACGACACCCATTGCGATGGCTGTGGCAGAGCAAATTGGGGGCGTACCCGCTATTGCAGCCATTATGGTGATCATTGCAGGGTTATTCGGTGCCGTACTGGGCTATCCACTCTTTAAGCTGGCTGGTATTCAAGCACCAATAGCAAAAGGGTTAACAATGGGGACAGTTTCACATGCACTTGGTACCGCAAAAGCGGCTGAAGAAAACTATCAGGAAGGTGCTTTTAGTTCACTGGCTTTAGTGATTTGTGGAGTGATGACCTCAATACTTGCCCCTGTACTTTTTCCATTGATTGCATCTTTGTTTGGTTACTAATTATGTGCAAGTAATCGAATATAAAACTAATTCATTGAAAAATAAGGATATCAATTTTCGACCTTTGTGTGACCTCACTCTCAGATATGTAATGGGTGAAACAAGATAAATGACAACGTGATCAGGATCACACTATTATTCTATTGACCTGTCTACAATATTTCTCCATACACAAGACGGAGAAATCCACCATGCACACTAAAGTAATGGATGCTTTAGGTTCTTTACCGGCTGATCTTGCAACTGCAATTAAGCCTATGCTGGAAGATGGCAATTTCGATGCTACCATCAGTGCGGAGCAATTCGACAACTTACTCAGCCAAACTCATATGACTGACAGCGAATTGCGCGTTGCGTTGCTTCCTCTTGCAGCCACGTATTCTGTGTCTCCCCTTTCTCATTTTTGTGTAGGTGCTGTGGTTAGAGGTAACTCCGGTCGCCTATACTTCGGCGGCAATATGGAATTTGTCGGCGCTGCACTTTCGCAAACGGTCCACGCAGAACAATCTGCGATTAGCCACGCTTGGGTTAAAGGCGAAACGGGTGTTAAAGATATCACCATTAACTACAGCCCTTGTGGTCACTGTCGCCAATTCATGAATGAACTGAGCACAGCAGACACCATTAAAGTTCAGTTACCTGAGCGTGAAGAAAAAACACTACAACAGTATTTACCAGAATCATTCGGCCCAAATGATTTAGGCATCACCGAAAGACTGTTAACCGAAATCAACCATGGCCTTGGTGTTGATGAAGAAAGCGAGCTTGTTCAGGCAGCTTGCCAAGCCGCTAACCGCGCTCATGCGCCTTATACCAAGAACTTCAGTGGTGTTGCTTTAAAAGCTGATGACGGTCGTATTTTCGTTGGTATGTACGCTGAAAATGCCGCATTCAACCCAAGCCTACCACCGCTGCAAGTGGCACTGATCAACATGAACATGGCCGGTTACGAGTTAAACCGTATTGCTGAAGCCGCACTTGTTGAGCAAAGTAGCAGTATTAGTCACCTTGCTGATACAAAAAATACACTCGAAGCACTCAACCCAGATATTCCATTAACTTATAGCGCTCTGTAAGTTATACGATATCTGTAAAAGACAGTTTTAGTACCTGTAGAAAAAGCGATGTTCATTTATTGGCATCGCTTTTTTCATTTATGCTTGGTGATATAAGTTCACAGGCGTATGATTCTGCAAATTATTAATACTATTCATCAGACAGTGCCTCTTACTCATGTCTCAACACCATAATCCAATCCAAGGCGCGAGCTGGATGCTCACCGCAGGCCTAGCGTTTGCCATTGTTAATAGCCTAGCTCAAGTACTGAGCGTGAAGCTTCACCTACCTTCCACTACCGTTGCGTTTATTCAATACTTTATTGCCTTAATTGCAATGCTGCCTTGGCTTAGATCGTTAGGACTACGCCAAGCACTGCGCACCCAGCACTTCGGCTTACATTGCTTTCGGGTGTTTCTTTCTGTTATTGGTATTCAGCTGTGGTTATGGGCGTTAGCTTATCCCGTTCCTATTTGGCAAGGTATTGCCCTTCTCATGACTTCACCGTTATTCGCGACCATAGGCTCCGGCTTATTCTTGCGTGAACGTGTAGGTGCCGCGCGCTGGTTTGCTACCTTGGCTGGCTTTGTCGGGGCAATGATCATTCTAGAACCTTGGAGTGACGATTTTAGCTGGGCAACGCTACTGCCCGTTGGTGCCGCTTTCTTCTGGGCCAGCTATTCATTAATGGTGAAGAAAATGTCAGCGCACGATTCACCAACCACCATGGTGGTGTATCTGTTACTGCTGATAACACCTTTCAATATTTTGCTGGCGTTACCTGATTTTACAATGCCAACGTCTGTCGAAACTTGGGGACTATTAGTAGGTGCGGGCCTATTAACAGGGTTAGCACAATGGGCCATTGCTAAAGCTTATGCGGTTGCCGATGCATCGTTTGTTCAGCCTTTCGACCATGCCAAATTACCACTCAATGTATTAGCAGGCTGGGTTGTGTTTGGCTGGGCACCTCCAGGTCGATTATGGCTGGGGGCGGCAATCATTATTGCTTCTGTTGCCTTCATTACCCATTGGGAAAGTAGAAAACGAGTTTAGCGCTAAATAAACCTGATGCAGGATCTCTTATCACCCTGCATCAGGTTATATTCCCATCTCGCTATGCACTTTAGTTGTTAAAAATAAAAAGTAATTATCCAATCTCACTTTCAATAACCGTCTCTTCTTAGATAACTCTGAAATAACAAACAAATACATTTCTATCAGTCCAGTTATTGTCAGTTTACTTTACACAACGCCCCCATGAACATATGCCAAGCTCTCATAACATTCTAATAATTAAGAATAATTTTTATTGGCATTATAGTTGCTTAGTTGAATATGAATCTATGAATGGAGGCGACTATCATGAAACGTTCGACCACAAAATCAGTACTATCTTCACTTGCCCTAAGCTCTACCCTGTTTTTTTCACAAGTAGCCAATGCTCAATATATTGACTTGTTCGCATTTAGCGGTTTTTTGTCATCAGATGAAACAGGTATCGTCCAAGACGACTCTTTTGATATAGCAAACGTTGGTTTTTCAACGTTCCCAAGTAATATACACACGTCATTTAGTGCATCTCTGGATGCAAACAATTTTGGAACATTGAACTGGAAAGTAATTAATAATACTGGGTCTACACTGTCAAACTCACAGTTCGTCACTATGCTTGATGCGGCTATATTTGATGATGAGTTCGATTGGGATGTTTCTGATGATATGGCATCACCTTATACAGGGACTACAGCAGATTCATGGGAGGTCGCTGAGGGCTTCGACCTAGCTTTAAATCTTCCTTTTGATTTAGCACTCCTAAATACAATTACTTTACCTAGCTTTTTTTCTACTGGTCTAGCTCTCGGTTTTGACTTGGGTAATTTATCACAAGGCGCTGTTGTTGACTTTAACCTATCAATATCACCTAACGGCCCAGGCCTTCGTTTATTTGATGATATGAATTCAGGCTTTTATTTCGATGGCACTGTATCTGTACCTGAACCACACACTGTACCTTTATTCTTATCTTTCCTTTCAGGGCTCATTTTATTCCGTCATAAATTCTCATTTCTAAAACATAAAGCTAAATAGCTATCGCTTACATTTAAACATCATCCAAATTTTGCACCTTGAGCTATCTATGCTCCCTCAGGAGGAAATAATGGAACCAAGCACCTCACCTACTATTTATAAGCGATTATTATACGGTTCGATTGCTTGTGCTTTTATTTCATTAAGTGGTATTGCTATCGCTGAAGTAGAAGATGACCAATTAGTTGAGCCGCCAGAAACACCAGAGAGCTTAATTCCGATTGCATTAACCAATTTAAAACCTCCACTACCCAATTTAGACAACATTATTCAAGACAAAAGTTGGGCGATTAAACTGGGAAAATCTTTATTTTGGGATCAACAAGCAGGGAGTGATGGACAAGCATGTGCCAGTTGTCACTTTAAAGCAGGGGCCGACAATCGAATAACCAATGTACTAAGTCCGGGCTTAAGACGGGTTGATGACAACGAAAATCCAGACCCAGATATGACCTTCGGTGGTTCGCCTCCCCTTTCTCCAAATGCGACCGCTGGCTTGACAGCAAGTGGAGCAATTGCGGAACCCAATATAACGTTGACGCCCGACGATTTTCCATTTCATCAATTACAAAACCCTTTGAAGCGGAAGTCCAACGTACTGTATTCAACAAATGATGTCGCTTCCTCACCAGGTACATTCGACGGTTCATTTGGTACGACAATTCCACGCGACCTAGATGAGTACTGTGGTGACCCAAGTGGCGATCTATTTCATACCTTATCCCACTACCCGACACGAAAAGTAGAACCGCGCAATACACCTACAGTGATTAATTCGGCTTACAACTTCCGCAACTTTTGGGATGGGCGAGCAAATAATGTTTTTAATGGTGTAGATCCATTTGGCCGCCGTAATCAGGATGCGCGTATAGTGGTTCTATCAGGGCGTACACCACAACTTGCAGAACTCGATTTACGTAATGCATCACTTGCGTCACAAGCCGTTGGCCCAACTCTAAGCGACTTTGAAATGTCATGTGCTGGACGTACGTTTGCTGATGTAGGGCGCCGTATGATGAGCTTACGCCCATTGGCAACTCAAGATGTTGCGCCAGATGATAGTCAACTAGGCAGTTTGGTTCACCCTAGTGGGCAAGGTTTGACGCTTAGCTATGCACGTATGATCCGCATGGCATTTAAGCCTCAATATTGGGCTGGACGCGGTACCTATAGCATTGATACAAGTTCAAGCTCCCCAACACTTGTCATGGACGCTAATGGGCATACCCAGGCAGAACTTAACTTTTCAATGTTCTGGGGAATCGCCATCATGCTATACGAGGCAGAACTCTTATCCGATCAATCGCCTTTCGACAAATTCCGAGGTTGTAAATCTCCTCACTGTACCCCTGAAATCCCAGAAGACGATAGTGCGTTAACTGACATTGAGAAAGATGGATTAATGGTCTTTGTTGATAAAGGGAAATGTGTCAATTGTCATAATGGGCCTGAATTCAGCTCAGCTGCAACACATTTACAAGCTGAAAATGAGGAAGAAGGCTTAGTTGAACGCATGCTAATGGCTGATAATCGAGTCGCGTTATATGACAATGGTTTCTATAACATAGGTGTAACCCCAACCAAAGAAGACTTGGGAGTCGGCGCAGAAGATCAATGGGGTAACCCGTTGTCGTTTACTCGTCAATTTATCCAAATACTACTTGGAAATAATGTACCTGACCCATTCGAAGTCGATCCATGTACCTTTGAAGTGCTAGCTATCAATAATCTTCCTTGTGATAAGGATAAGCAACTGAATAAGCTAACTAAACGAGTCCTCGCAGGTAAGGAAAATGATGCTGTCGACGGTGCATTTAAAACCTCAACGCTACGTAATATCGCACTAACGGCGCCATACTTCCATAGCGGAGGTTATGCCACCTTAGAGCAAGTCGTAGAGTTCTATAACCGTGGTGCGAACCACCGTGGAACAAAGAAAAATAACACTACGGGGTATGGAAAACATAAATCAAATCTCGACCCTGATATTCAAGAACTAGGGTTGACTGAATATGAACAAGAAGCACTTGTTGCTTTCCTAAAAACCCTCACCGATGATCGTGTTAGCTGTGAAAAAGCACCTTTTGATCACCCAAGCATAACGGTTTCTGTCGGGCACTTTGATGCCGATTCTGACGGTAATAATCGTGCTGATGATAAATGGGAAACTTTCGCTGCGGTTGGCGCAGGAGGCTTAACGCCGGATAAATGTTGGAAAAATTCAGGTAACCTCTTTGATCAAGGAGGCCCTATTTAAAACTGGCTTACTTCTCTTCCAACAACAAAGCACCACCCTCTGCCTCTGGGTGGTGCTTTACAATAAATAACTGCACCTTTCTAGAAACGAATACGAAAGCCCAATGCAGCTTCAAGATCCAAATCGACTTCTTCAACCACATACAAAGATGGCCCTAACTCGCCATAAAGCTCAAAGTTGTTCACTGGTAGCTCAAAACCCACCCCCGATCGTACACCGACTTTCTTATTATGATGATCGACATACTGCGCACCCACAAAGGTGTATAAGCTATCCAGCTTACGGTTATCCGCTAATGTACCAAGGTTGAAGGTTTTATCGAATGCCACACCAAATTTTTCGACACCTAACGAAAAACGTAAGTCATCGTGTTTATACTGAATGCCAGACATCGGGCTACCAAGAAATACACCGATCCCTTTAGATGCATGTGCCGAGAAAGGTACTGCAGCAATCAATGCTAAACCTACTAACAACTTTTTCATTGGTTATTTACCTATTTATGACGCTCAAAACAAAACAAGAGCACTGAGCTTTCCTGTTGAATCCCTATACTCTAGCGGTTCGTACCTTGTTTAACGAGCTTAGCGCCTAAACTCTGACAATCATTTTACAAAAGCAAAGGAACGTTTTCTGATAAACCAATATGTACCGTAATAAATCAGCAAATAGCTCTCACTCATTAACCTTATATCCTGTCGTCTGATTAACTCTTAATCAAGTACACCGCCACGCAAAGCAAACGTTTGCGCAAAAGTGTAAATCAGGTATGATCAGCATCAGTTTAAATACTCACTCGTAAGGATTATCAATGTTAGGTTCAGCTACTCGCCCTGATGCAACTCGTGTTCTTCTTCTTGGTTCTGGTGAATTAGGTAAAGAAGTCGCCATTGAATGCCAGCGTTTAGGCCTAGAAGTGATTGCTGTTGATCGCTATGCAGGTGCACCAGCCATGCACGTTGCTCACCGTAGCCACGTAATTGATATGTTGGATGGTGAAGCATTAAAGCGTGTTATTGCACTAGAGAAGCCCCATTACGTTGTTCCTGAAATTGAAGCTATCGCAACTGACACTCTGGTTGAGCTTGAAGCTGACGGGGTGAACGTTGTACCAACGGCAAATGCAACTAAGCTAACAATGAACCGCGAAGGTATTCGTCGCTTAGCTGCAGAGACGCTCTCTATTCCAACCTCTCCTTACGAATTCTCTGAGCAATACGATGATTTTGTCGCCTCAGTAGAGCGCATTGGTACACCTTGCGTTGTGAAACCTATTATGAGCTCATCGGGTAAAGGTCAGAGTGTGATTAAAACCCCTGCTGATATCGAATCAGCGTGGAAGTATGCACAAGAAGGTGGTCGTGCTGGTGCGGGTCGTGTCATTGTCGAGGGATTTGTTGAGTTCGATTATGAAATCACCCTACTTACAGTGCGTGCAGCTGATGGCGTACATTTCTGTGCGCCTATCGGTCACCGCCAAGAAGATGGTGATTACCGTGAATCATGGCAACCACAGCAGATGTCTGATAAAGCACTAGCAGCTGCGCAAGCCGTGTCAGAAAAAGTAGTAAATGCATTGGGTGGTTATGGCTTATTCGGTGTAGAGCTATTTATCAAAGGCGACGAAGTATTATTTAGTGAAGTATCACCTCGCCCACACGATACGGGTATGGTTACGCTTATCTCGCAAGAGCTATCAGAGTTCGCCCTACACGTACGCGCTTTCTTAGGTTTACCGATCCACAGCATTAACCAATTTGGTCCATCTGCATCAGCGGTTGTTCTTGCGGAAGGTACTTCGCAAAACATTCGCTTTGATAACCTAACCGCAGCGTTATCACGCCCTCAAACGCAAATTCGTTTATTTGGCAAACCAGAAATTGATGGTCGTCGCCGTTTGGGTGTTGCGTTAACACGCCGTGACAGCATCGACCAAGCTGTTGAAGATGCAGTAGCAACAGCCGCTGATGTAAAAGTTGTTTTCTAACGAACTGAGACTAGCGTCTTAAACAGGGTCAATTAAGTGACCCTGTCACCAGCAAACGATCGTCATCATAGTGATGTCATAAAAAAGGAGCACTTAAGCTCCTTTTTTCACATGTCTACCGCGACGAATTAATTATCAGATTTATAACGCTAAAACTGGCGTTTCAATCAACCATGCTTCTTCAGCAAATCGCGTAATACCCTGCTTGCGTCGAGGGTGAGACTCATCTTTTTCATCACGTTCAAGCAGCGTGATCTTACAACCTTCAAATAACGCATTCACTTCCGCTTCTGCGACAGAAAATGGAGGGCCATTTAGCTGCTCTTGCGGGTAATCCAGCGTAATAAGCAAAATGCGACCACCAGGCTTAGTTAACGACAATAAACGCTCAGCATATTGCTTGCGCAGTGTTTCAGGCATAGCTATCAGGGCCGCACGATCGTAAACAACATCCGTCGGCTCAACCGGTACAGTGAAGAAGTCGCCACAGTGAATTTTAATTTCATCAAATTCATAAATCGCTTCACCGTTGCCCTGCTCTATCACCATCGGCGTATACAGGTGCTCAGCAAAGAATGAGCGTACTGCTATCTGACTCAACTCGACACCAATAACACGACTGTGTTTCTGTGCAAGCCAGTCTAAATCGATAGATTTACCACACATAGGCACCAACACGCTGTCTTCTCGTGTCGCGCCTAATGCCGACCAATATTTTAATAGTAGTGGGTTTGCATCATCCAAATGAAATCCAATACGATTTTCAGCCCAACGGCTATGCCAAAATTCTGCATCCATTTTGATTTTCTCTTAACTGACTTTTTATTTTATCTAGAACGGATCTAGCTTGTATTGACCCTAGCATACCAATCCCGCTCAGTAGCACAAGATGTGGGTGCCAAAAACGCAAAAAGGATGCCGAGGCATCCTTTTGGTTCAATCATACTTCGTCTATGAAGCTGGATTGAAAAATTTGGTCTTCAATTTTTCTTCATGAAAGTCATTGAATTTCTATTATGCGGTCAGCTTAAGACACGCGGAATAGCTTAATTGAGTCACGGCGCACAGTCACACCACGGAAAGTTACAGGCTCTAACAACGTCATTAGTTGCTTAGAAACGAAGAACTTACCACCGTATGAACGATCGCCACCACGGTTAACCCAATCCGCAAATTCATCTGCCAAGCTAAACATAGAGTTACCGACCAATAATACCAATACTTTAGCTACTTCACTGTCATTCTGTTTGTTGAACTCAGCGTCGCGAACTTTCTTACGGTATTCGTCAACAATTCTTTCAAGGCACTCAAATCTGCTCATATACACCACCACAAAAAAAGAGGAGCGGATACTACTGCGCGAACCCCATGAAATCAACCCATCAAGGCCAGTTCTTGCAATAAAACACGTTATTTTTTCATGTTGCTTACCTGTTTCGCCAAATATGTCATATAAATCACATTTTATGATCAACTTTTGCTCAGATATACTTTTAGGTGTATTTTATATGTAACTTTAAATTTTGCATAAAATATCAGGCAAACACATGAAAACGGATGCAGAGCTCATTTTACTTGGCTCATTAAATACCGAGTTCAAAACCTTAACTGCCATGGTACATATTTATTGTCGCGATCATCATGGCTCTACAACACTTTGTGCTGACTGTGATGATTTTTTGCACTATGCACAGATGCGGCTTGATCGCTGTCCGTATGGTGAAGACAAACCCACGTGCAGACAGTGCCCTATTCACTGCTACAAAAAAGAGTACAAAAGCAAATCTCAAACAATAATGCGCTACAGTGGGCCAAGAATGCTTTATAAGCACCCTATTCTTGCTATACGCCATTTATTAGCGGAAAGGCGACCTGTTCCATCAAAACCTGCGGCAAATGTGTCAAATCGCCACAGGCGGAAGATATTAGGGAATGTTAAGTAGATAGAAGGCGTACTAATTACGGTAATAATCGATAACCTGTACTTTGGTTGGTTCATCATCACCGCTTAAAATAAGCGTAAATTGATTATTACCCTCAATTCTTACCGTTGCACCAGAAGGGCCAGTCACACTCACGCCTTCTATTTTTTCAAATGCACGTTTAGCGTCATAAAACATATTCACAGTAATTTCATCATGACTACTGGTTGATATCTCAAACTGGCAAATTCCCGTGTCGCATTGCACATCCAACGCTTGGTTATTAACAACGTCTATATTTTGAACATTTTTAATGGGCGTTGCGGCTAGTTGGTCGTTATCACTACATGCCGTCAACGAACCAAGCGCCGATACTAGTACAATCATTTTTACTATCAATTTCAAACTACATACCTCATTGGCGCCGCGCCTAGTTCAAATGCTTGTTAACTAGGCTCCGTCAATAAATCAACGAGGGCTAATCAAGCGTTGGGATGAAGCACTTTCGCTAAACACTTTGCCATTATCTGATTATTATGGTGATGAACAATGTTTTGAGAATTAAGCAATTGTGGCAGTTCAATCACCAATATGCCGATCAACATGCTGTACCCCAGCCAATGGTTGGGGTAGATCACCAGTAATAGTATCGACAACAAAAACAGACTTAAATTCACCCCTCCTCGTACAAACTTACCTAAATAAAAATGATGTAGCCCTACAACAAAGAACCAATTCAATACTGCGTAGGTATCTGGATCTTTCACTTGGTCAACTTCTAGCTGGTAGTATTGTTTGCGTTGAGCGTCCGTAAGCTGACGAATTTGACCTCGTAAGTCATCTTCTTGCTGCTTCAACGCCGCGTGACGTAACACCATATTCTGCCCTCAATATTTACTAGCACGTAGTCGTAGGAGTGCTATTTTGATTGTTTATTAGGTACAGGATCATGAATTTTATGAACGCAATCAGGATCACTACAACGACGAATGCGCTTCGCTCCAAGTTTAATCCCTTTATATGCGCCATAACGTTCAATTGCTTGCCGTGTGTACTCTGAGCAAGTCGGTTCAAAGTTGCATTCCAAATTAAAGTAATGCTTTGAACCACCACCTCGTTGATAGCGTGCAATCATCCCTAGCGCAATACGCTTAATTAGCATTAACCGTTACGCCCTAATGTCACAATGACAGCTTCACGACTCCAAAATAACCAGAAACGTTTACGCTCAATAACCTGAAAAACTAATTGCCAGCCATCGGCCGCTTCTTCATTCAAGGTCGCTTCCAGCTTTTTAAGTGGTAAGCCACTCGACCCTAGCAACAAAGTACCGCAGCCGCCTTCGACAATGTGTACCACTTTATATTCTTTAAAAGCTGTCATTCTTTCCCCTACTTTCACTGATTATTTTCATTACTTCTTTTTATAGCACTGTAATTAAACAAAAAAAAGCCGCGCTCTTACGAATAAGACCGCGGCTTATAATTAAAGTTATTTAAGACTGTGTAGAGGTTTGTGATGCATTCTCTAACCGCTCTAACTCTTCACCTTTATTAATCAGCTTCGCAATCACTTTCGATAAGCCTAACGTAACAACGGCCATTACGATGGCAAGAATCGCGAGATTATAGAAGTAACTGGCGTATACACCTTCAATAATTTCAGGTGTAAGTACTTGATCTTTTGGTAAGGCAATCTTCGTTGAAATAACGGCAGCTAAGATACCACTGAGAGACAGCGCAACTGAACGTAGACCAATAGCAAACGCAGAAAGGTAACGAGGCACCATTTCAAAAATGAAGCCAGCCCCTAGCGCACCCACAATCAACTCCGCCATTGACTGGAAGAAATGAACCCACAAGATCCAATCAGCAGAGATTTTGCCATTTTCACCCACAAAACTGGTTGATAGGCCCAACAAGCTAAATGCGATACCACTAAAGATAAACGCAACGGCAAATTTAGTTGGAATAGTTGGCGAGTAACCTTTGTTCTCTAACCAGCTATACGCATAAATCATTGGCCCACCTAAAACAAAACACCACAGTGGGTTAAAAGCAGCGTTAGATTCAGGTCGAATTGGGATAAAGCCAAGGATCTGATCGCCCATTAAGTTAATGGCATAGATGTTCATCGAGGTAAGCATCTGACCATAGTAGAAATAGAACACGATCATGATAAAAATAGTGATGAGTACACCACACATTTTGTATTTGTACGCCGCAGATGCTTTTGTGATTTCATAAATGAAATACAAAATAGCGCATGCACCTAGACCATATAATAAGAACTTACCTTCATCTAAGTTTGAGAAAATCCAAAACACTAAGCCCAGCATGAGCGCTGAGCCTGTCACAAAATATCCCCACGTTTTCATACTGACACTGCGGCGGTCAATGTCATTACCGACTTGGACAAGTTGTTTTCTAAAAGTAACAAAGAGCACCAAAGTAATCAGCATCAAAAATGATGAAATAAAGAAGTTACCTTGGTAAGCCAAGTACGCCACCAAGAATGGGAAAAGGTATTTAGATGCAAACGACCCCAAGTTATTAATGGAATAGTTAACCGTTAGACCCTGTTGAAAAGCTTCCCTGTTTGTTGCTGAGTATGAGTTACCCAATAGTACTGTCGGGCTGGTTGCCGATAGCCCGCGAGCGTAACCGATCAAAGCAATAGAGAAAATACTGAGTGGAATATTGAGCGTTGATGCCCCCATTCCCAATAAGAAAAAGCCGATAGTGTAAGTCGTGTAGCCAATATATACTGCGCGGAATGAACCAATATACCTATCAGCAACAAATCCACCAACAGCCGAAAATACAGGACCAACAGCACCAAAAGCACCCATCATCATGATGGTATCTGCTTCACTGTAATTTAACTCAAAAAGAAAATACTTTGTTAATAGAACATACGCCCCGTAAAAAGCAGCTCCCCAAAGGAACTGCCGCAAAATTAAAACCTTCGCAATACTGGGAAATCTAGTGTTTGCATCTTGCATGTTATACTCCTTCAACATTATGCACCGCAAAAACTAACATATGCAGAACTGTTAAATAATGATCTAACATGCAAATATGCAACAAGACCACATCAAGCATGTGGAATAATCGCTTTTTTTTGACATGGTTAAAATTAGAGTGGTCAAAAAACACCCACCACAGGCGCCACTATAAAAACACTCAGTAATTCAATACCCTATAGCAATGATGAAACATGTGGAAATGTGAAGTCGCGCTAATATTCGTCTTTAGCCGTCAAGCTTTCACACTTTATCGATGATCGATGGGAAGGTGTGGGGATTACAGGTGCTGATTCTGGTGCTAATTTTTTGTTAACAACCTCTTCGTTCATGCGCTCACCTCTTGGGGTTGCATGATGCTTAGGTAATGTCATCTCACAGTGCTGATTTTCGATTGCCCAGCGAACAAACGATAATACCCTTTCGACCAAATGTGCAACGTCGTCGTCACCTTGGGTATAAGGCGTTACATAAGGAATAAAACTGGATGAATGAAAAGAAAGAATAAAGTTGTTTTGCCCTATTTTCTGTTGCGCTTTAAATACCCGCTTCATTTGACGCAGACTCAAACCTTCAGGTGATAACCTATCCAAGCGTAAGCCTATAAGTTGACCCATAAATTTAAGTAGCTTGTTATTTTGCCACTGCGAAAAGGTCTTAGGTTGTCGGTTAAATACAGATTCAATAAAAGGAAGCCAGGATGTTACCGCAGCAGTATGAGGCAAAAACGTCATCCCTTTCTCAGTGAAATTAGAACAATTCCGCTGACTAAAATTCGGCCCATCGTTGACAGAAAAGTCATAATAAGGGCAAATACTTAAATCGATCTCATAACCTAAAGATACGATGTGTGCCAACGTATTAACTCCAACCCCATGCCTTCCTGCAAGGTAACTGACAGGCCGTACACCACACACTTCAGCGATCTTCTCTGTCAGATAGATTATTTTTTGCTTCTCTTCATGCGGCGCCAAGTTACCCGGATACGATGCAAAATTACTCACCGATGAAGTCTGTGAATAAAATGGAGGATTCACCCAAGGGTGTAAATGGCATGCAAACTCTATATATGAACCTTCAAGCCATTTAAAATGCTCAATGACCTTTTTACCTTCAACACTATTAACAAAAGCATAATCCATCGCTAATGTCACTTTAGCCCCTTGTGCAACTAAGGCATCAACCAAGTTTATTAAGATGTGCTGAGGCGAAACACGAGTATTTGAACGATCAAAGCCGCCTTTCCAATCGAATTCTTCTTCTGCATGAATTACGACAGATAACTCTGATGCCATCCTTGTCACCTTAAGTATCGAATTACTATTGAGAATGGCACAAGTACAGCGTTACCGCAAAAAAGTACCGCTATAGGTTGCCTATAGCGATACGATCAAACTCTGTATGCCAAATTTTGTCCCATTTTTCTCATAGGCGAATAGCAGCACTATCTTGTCACTAATGTGAGAAATTGATCACTCATAAAATAAAGGAATAGAAATCACATATTTATGAATCGTATCCCTTACTCTTCAACGATTATTAATAAACACGCTAGTCCCTATTAATAAGAAGTGACTCCCTTTCTGCTTTTTTTAGTTTAGCAACAACAAGTTGATAAGAATGATGAGCAAGATCCGTTAATAGAGTTGAATCAACTTCTCCGCAAAGTTTAATCGTTATCCAGTGCCTTTTATTCATGTAATAACCAGGAGAAATCGAATCAAATTGAGATACTAATACTTCACCATCCTCAGGTTTACATTTCACCGTAACACGCGCTATCTCTTCATTTTGAGAAACGAGTGCGTACATTTTACCTTTCACTTTATAAACTAAAGCATCAGGACCAAAGGGCGATGACACATCGGAACCAGTAAACGATGATAACAATGTTTCTATTTGATGTTTATTCATGGGCTACTCCGTGTATATCCAATAAACATGCATAGCTAAGACTAACTCAGCTGATGAGCTTTCTTAAATTTACGTATCTTTGTTCTTACGTTTTTCATCGGTGATGATGTATTAAATTGAATCATCCTCCCCAATGTCCATTTTTCATACCATGGCTGTTCATACAGTTCGGTATTATCCAAGTTCTCAATTAACCGACAGATTGATGCCATTGTTATTTCAAGTTCTTGTTGCAGCGCATGAAAAGACCAATCACGATATTCATGCTGAAAGTGCTGGGCTAACTGGCCTAATTGATTCCACTTATAACCATCAGCTGGAAATTCAACATCTCGCCCTGCTGTTTTTTCTTCATACCAAAACAACACAAGCCTGCCCCAGCCAAGCAAATAAGCCAAGGTATCGCAAACGCAGATCTTTGTTCCTTTCACATTGCCTTCAATCTCACAAAGGCGAGTCAACTCGGCTGGAATAGTGACAACGTCACAGTGCAGTTTGCTAAACGCCTCATTGATTGCGCTAAGTAACTCTACTTTATTTTGCGGAACAGAAGACACGACACACTCCTTTTTATTTGCGAATCATTATCAATACCTTGATTTACTAAATTAATTATCTAACATACATTCATTATCTGACGTCGTTAATACGTGCCACCAGCGGCTAAATCAACACATGTAAACACGAAGGCCATGAAATGAACCAAAATATACTGACAGCTTATCAAGGCGAGCTATATGGTATTGCTTTTTTTGAGTACTTTGCCAAGCACTACACAGAACAAAAGCAACAACTGCTTTGGGATACATTGATAGCAGTTGAAGTGCGTACAGCAAAACTAATCGAAGCTTATTTTGATCACATTCAACATCCTTATAATAGTCATGACACAAAAATGATTAGCAAAGGTGAAGCAGACGCACAAAAGTGGATAGCGTTGCCTTGGGATGAATTAGTGATCACACTTGAAGCTTGGGTTAAGCCCTATGAGCGCCAATACCGAGGTTGGTATAACCAAACAGACATGCATTCCGCGTTAGAATTGCCGATATACGAACTGATCGCGGCTCATGAAACAGCTATTTACGCCTGCTGGCAAAATGCGTGTCAGCAAAAATCAGGCATTGAGCCTCTTCAATCTTTTTTAAATCGCTACACGCTTTAACTAAGTGGCGAGAGTGAACTCGTAACTGTAACTCGTAACGCGATAACAAGGCTGAGATGGTAAAGCTATGAGTGAGTTGAATTACCCTATTCTGTATTCATTGCAGCGGTGCCCTTACGCAATGCGGGCAAGACTCGGCTTATTGTTCGCAGATCAGACCGTCTTATTACGTAATGTGAAGTTAAAAAACAAACCCCACGAGATGCTTGCCGTGTCGCCAAAAGGCACTGTTCCCGTGCTTTACTTTCCGCATACTGACACTGTTATCGACCAAAGTTTAGCCATTATGGATTGGGCACTATCAAGCAATGATCCCCACAACTTATTGCGCGTGAATAAGCCTGATGTATCGAATGAAATACGCCGACTGATACAACAACATGATGACGTCTTCATTCCTCTGTTAGAGCAATACAGAGCCGCTGCACGTTATCATGACGATAAAGAAACCAACGCTAGGCAGGCCTGTGAAAGCTTTATTGCGATACTGGAAGCTAAATTAGAGCATTCAACTTTCCTGATGGGCGATACGCCATCGCTTGCTGACTATGCAATGCTCCCTTTCATGCGCCAGTTTTCCAAAGTGGATAGAAAGTGGTTTCTACAAGCGCCTTATCCCAAATTTCAGCAGTGGTTGATAGCTCACTATAACAACCCTGTATATGCAAAAGTGATGAGACCCTATCCCGAATGGCTTGTTACGCGCGAGAATGTTATTTTTAACCGTGAAAGTTAATCAGCTCAAAGCAAAGCTCACTTTTGCTTAACGCAACAATAAGAAAAGACACCAATGAAAAAGATCACCTTGTACGTAAAAGACAAATGCCCACACTGTAAAGATGCTCAACGTTACCTTGATGCGAAGAAAATCCCCTACCGCTTAACGAATGCAGCGACGCCTCGTGCTCAGAAAGAGCTAAGTGCAATGAGAGCACGATCTATTCCAGTTTTGAAAGTCGGTGATCAAGTGGTTATTGGTTGGAATCAGAAGAATTTTGAGAAAGCATTTAACGCTTAGCCTCTCACTACGATTATCCCAAACTTTATATTTTCACAATGCTCAAAAAGTTTGGGATACATCGTCTGCCTAGCCCTGAACAAGGCCAAGTTACATATTCGCTATACGCTCATCAATACATTCATAAGAGCCCATTTCAAACTCACGGCAAATCCAAGGGCGATTTTCGTAAATGGTACACATTAAGGTGTCACGATCTAGTGCCGAGCACCAGCCATCGTCTAAGCGAGCCATCACCTCACCACCCCAATCATCTGTCGCTATATGCTCTTCTGGTACACCTGTATCTGTCAATATCATTACCTCTAAACGGCAACAACATGCTTGGCAATTAGCACATGTCACTTCAGAAGCAGGGACATTCTTGACTTCAATATTCATAAACAGCTTCAAAATACGTATTTGCCCGCATCATAGCTCATTATTTAGCTACGCAATAGTAATGTAATGCCCCGAACACTCGAACGGCTTTAAGTGTTGCTGTAATAAGCATTTCACAAATAGATACTTGACCTTATTACTCAGGAATAATAACATGCAATCAAAATACACCTTTAATCTTACAGAGTACTCAGGAGAGTCAACATGGCACTATCTTTCAAAAAGCTATTTAAAAAAGACGATTCCAAAGCAAATGCTGTTTTGACGCAACAAGCGAAAACTGAGGAAGCACAAGCGGCAATCGATGCTACTGCAGATAAAGCAGCAGAGAAGAAAAAAGGAAAACACGGTGAACCCGGTTTCTGTTGTGGCTCTTGCTCATAACCACTTGAAACACAAAGTTGTTTTCAGTGGTGTCGCATAAAGATTAAGTATTATCTCTCTTACGCTTCAATCTTGATATCACGCTAAATACCAACTTAAATAATAATTAGCTATCGGCTTATTTAGGTTGGTATTACTTTAAACTGCGTGGGTCAGCATTTAAATTTCGCATCTTGCCCTTCTTCATTCTCTTTAGAAAGGGAAAGCCACTTAACAATCATTTTAATCAAGCGTTCTTTACTGATCGGTTTACTCAAATGATCATCCATCCCAGCTGCAAAACTCTTCTCACGCTCTTCAGTCATAGCGTGAGCAGACAAAGCAGCAATTGGGCACCAAGGATACCCTTGTTCTTGTAATGCTCGAATGTCTGCTGTTGCTTCATAACCATCTTTATTTGGCATAGAGATGTCAGTAATAACCATATCTGGTACATGTTGGCAATAAAGTGCTACCGCTTGCTCACCGTCTTCTGCAAACACTAACTCAACAGGTGTTCCCATTAACATTTTCTCTATCAATAGCCGGTTAACATAGCTGTCTTCAGCGATGAGTATTGTCTTATTGGCTAGCGTTTGAGTGACGAGTTTGTCATCAGATACTGCGTAACTTTGATTAGCGGCAGCCAAGGCCTGTGTATGCTGATTCGCTAACGTGATACTGAATGAAAAACGAGAGCCTTTTCCTTCTTCAGATTCTACTTTTAGCTCTCCCTCGTACAGTTGTATTAAACGCTTACAAATAGCTAACCCTAACCCTGTCCCTTCATACATACGGGTTGCAGAATTATCCACTTGCTCGAACTTCTCCATAATAAAGGGCAGTCTTTCAGCAGGTATGCCGATCCCTGTATCTTCAACACAAATATGAAATTGTGTTGTTTCGTCATTCGATTCAGCATCAATAGTCACAGTCACACAACCAGACTCAGTAAATTTAAGCGCGTTCCCGATCAAATTTAATAAAATTTGATTAACTCGTCCTTTATCACCTATTACCTTGGTATTAATCTCAGGCATTATATTCATGACTAACGGCAATTTTTTCTCTTCCGCCTGATAACTACATAGCTCTAGCGTAGACCCTAATTCCTCTTGTAAATCAAAAGGTTCACAGGTGAGAGATAATTTTCCTGCTTCAATTTTACTGTAATCAAGAATGTCGTTAATAATGGCAACTAAATTACCCGCAGAACGATGAACTAGCTCAAGCTGTTCGCGTTGTTCTGGATGCATCGCTTTTTCAAGCAGTAGCTCTGTAAACCCCATAATTGCATTCATTGGCGTGCGAATTTCATGGCTCATATTGGCCAAAAATTCCGATTTGGCTCGGGTTGCCCTCTTCGCCTCTTTGAGTGCTATCTCTAATTGTTCTTCAACCTGCCTACGTTGCGTAATATCGCGTTCCACAGCGATAAACCGAACAATTTCCCCCGCACTATCTGTTACCGGTGAGATATCAAGCTCAACCCAATAAGATTCGCCACTTTTAGTGTAATTAAGGATCTCAACGCGTACAGCTTCCTTCTGAGCGACCTTCCGTGACATTTCGTGAACAGTATCAAGATCAGAGCTATCGCCTTGTAATAAACAGCCTGGTGACTGGCCAACAACTTCAGATAAGGTATAACCCGTCAGGTTTTCAAAGGCTGGGTTTACCCAGGTTATTTTACCATCCACATCTGTGATTATGATGACGTCCCTTGCATGCTCCGCAACCTGAGCAAGCTCCGTGACTTTTTCCGTTAATGCAATTTGCTGTTGGTGTTTTTCTGCCAGTTTTTTTTGTGCTTGAACTAAAGAGCGAGACATTTCATTAAAGGCGATACTCACTCGCGTTACCTCATCGTTACCCGTCACCTTTATTTGAGCCCCAGGTCCCATTTTAGCCACCTTGTCTGCGCCTTTTCTTAATACATCAAGACGACGCATTAAGTATGTTCCTAGCGCTAAAGAGAACAAAGCCACCAGCGACATTTCAGCAATGGCAATTAACAAGCTTGAGCGTGTGGCTTGGCTAAGCATGACATGAAGGTCGTTAACTGTTACCCCCATCTCAACATTGCCATAAAGCTGGCCATCTACTTGAATTGGGCTTATGACATCATAGACACCATCTGTTACATCAGCAGGAGAAACACTTGTATTAACACCGGTATAATCACCATGCATGGCTAACTCAACACCATTACTATCGGTAATTCGGATATAGGCTAGGTTTTGCTCACTAACCAGTGATTCAGAAAAACTATCTAAATAAGCTAAATCAGTCGCTAACACCGCATCCCTTGTTGCTTTTGCAAAAACGCTGGCGAGTTGATTGGTACCCACTTTTAATCGACTTTCATTCGATGATTTTAACCATTGCAAACCTGTAACAATAAGTAGTGCAAGAGCAAGAGCCTCAATCAGAGCGATACCAATTATTGTCTTCGTTCTTAACGTCATAACTAGTCCCTCCCTTGCTATTGCTATTGCTATTGCTATTGCTATTGCTATTGCTATTGCTAAAGATTGATACCTAACCCAACAATGTCATCCCAATCACTGTCTTTAGCTGTCTCAAAACCTTTAATACTCAGCATGTCAAACATCGCTTTTGCTTTAGGGTGCTGGTTAAGTAGTTCTATACTGCCACGTAGTTGATCAGCGGTTTCAGTGTCTAACGAACTCAGGTAAGCAATGGCATGAGGGGTGTAACTTTTGGTTTTATAAATAACCTTAAGTTGCTCTCTTAAAGAATCAGGAATGCTGTTAAATGTTCGCATAACACCACCACCAGCAGGATAAAGCCCTTTAGCAACAGCCATGTATACAGAGTCATGTGATCCAACATATTTAGGTGTAATCACCAACCCTTTTTGGTGTAGTTCTGACTGTGTGAGAATGGATGCAGCAAAAGCTCTAGGGGCAGGAAAAGCAAGCAGCTGATCACTCAAAGAATCAATAGAACCGCTCCAATCTTTTTGAGCAACGATTATGCCGGTAATGCGCTTATCTTTGGCATGAGCCAGCGCGCTATACCCAGGAGCATGGTTAACGACCGTAAAATGATAAGGATTCATATAAGCCATATCGTATTCACCAGCAGCTAAACGCTCTTCAAACGTAGGAATATCGCGAGCTGTAGCAAATCGAAATTTTATCCCCGTTACCTCACTCCATGCATCGAGCAAAGGCCCCCACTGCTTTGCTAATTTAGAGGCGGATTGCTGTGGAACCACACCGAAAACGATCTCTTTCTGTCCAGCAAAAGAGTGGAAAGACATAAAGACCAACAAGGCAATAAATAGCTGCTTTACGATTACGCATTTCATTTTGGTTTGCATTTTGACACTCCCTAGGCCGCTTTATGCAAATACCTCAGCTACAGACCTCTCAGTCGAGGTATCTGCCACTCTTCATTCATTGCAAACTGCATCACCCAAGTGAATTAGCAACCAATTGCATAGATAGGTAAAATAACAAACAAGTTTAGTGCCAGATTACTCACTTTTCTTTTCGGCAAAAAAAATCCCACTCGAATAAGTGGGATTCCTACCATCTTCATCCAACGCGGTATGGTCAGCTTACTTTCTCTATATGCCAAGTTCCGTGGCATAAAGCGTTAGTTACTTTCCACTCACCATCCATTTTATTATTAACTGCAGCCCCGCTAAACCGATACCCCCACCTAGGACTATCCGAGTACAGCTCTAACATGCCTTGTTCTGATACCCAGCCTTTTAAAAGCGTGTTGTTATACACCAGTGTTAAGGAAACCTGTCCATTATAAACGGTGCCAATAATTCGTGTTTCTAAACAAATTTTGTCACCACTAACGTCAACTCGTTTGCCTTCCCATTGCCCATCGAAAGCATCGGTAACAGTAAATGACGGGCTATCGGGTAATGCCACCATTATGGGTACTCGCTCGGTATTCGCAAACTGTCGAACTATGAGTAATATAGCCGCTACAATAGCCAAAATTACAAATGGTTTTTTCATACCTAACTTCCCTATCTTTTGGTTATCCCTATTTAATCTTATCGCAAGTAACGAAGCAGCTTAGCCCCTTTATTTTGGAAGTTAGCTCAAAGTTTCAAATAGTGATTTTTAATAGGTTTTTGACACGCTATAGTGGCTGCGTAATCTAACTAGCCATAATCAAGCGGGGATAAAGAAAGCAATGGAATTGTCACAATTTTTAGTGCAGCTAAAACACGACCCGAGCCATATCGAGTTTGATCAAACAATGGCTATCATCAGCCAGTATTACAACTTCACTCCAGTTGCATTTACTAATGGGGATGTGAGTAATCAAGCAGGTGAAAATAATGGTTCGTGTAAGATTTTGTCTTTTGCGAAGATCCACAAGCTACCTGAAGAACAGGCTTTAGCCTGCTTTGGCCGTTTTTATCGCGATGATGTGTTGAAACATCCGCATAATATTGACCATTTGAATATTAGAAACTTCATTCAATATGGTTGGAGTGGCGTGAAATTTGAATCACAAGCTCTTGAATGCAAGTAACTTAAACAAATAACCACAACATTATAATTCGGGATGCCCTTCCCGAGTAAAACCTAGAAATGGTGATAAGCCTAATGGCTGACGAAAAAGCAATCTTGCCCTGCTTTTATCCTCTTTAAACCAACCATTATGATGTGCCGTTAAATGATCTCACTGTTTCAGCAATTAAGAAGAAAATCAGAAAAAATGATAAGAAACTGAATACACTTACTGTTGCTATGGTGAGTTGATAATCAGTAATAGATTCAATCACCTTAGGCTTAATCAGATAAGCTTTTTCTATCGTAAAATCTTTCCTTAGTTGATTGGCACTTTCCGGTGTTAATAGTAAATCAGGGGCTATCTGTGTTTGCATTGCTTATAACTATTGATGGAGGCGCTTATCTCACGCGGTATATTGTTGAGAGTATAATATCGTCACCAACATAATATGAACAGCGTTTTTATAATTTTACCATCAGCCTTTGCCATACATTTAGGTGTATCCATTAGCCCTGATTATACCTATCTACATGCAAAGTCATTTTTTACAAACAGCATGATTCAACCACACCTTCCATTTTCACCAATAACCGCCTTCCTTTAATAACAATAAGATACAGGTGTAAATTTAACTTCCTCTGTATCTAACCGCTTATTTCTCTGTACTAAAAAACATCGAGTTGCTTCCAAATAACTCATATTGTTACTTTGCATTTTAACAAGCTTGTGAATGCCATATAAATTATTGAATCTAATTTAAAAAACACCTCTTCTTTTGGCCTAAATAAGCTAATGATTGAGCTTGTAAGAGTTTTAATTTACGTCTTCGTTGTGACCTCTTTTTTAGCAGAAAAAAACAACAATCTTCATCAGTAATTACATTCACTATTTGATAGGGATATTATGATGCAAAAATCGTTAATCGCTTGCGCCATCATTGGTAGTTTAAGCACTATTGGGCAAGCTAATGCCATGGACTGCTCCCAGATTGAGAACTGGGATAGTCGCACTGCCTACAGCACGAATGATCAAGTACAAAGCAGTAGTCTTGTGTACAAAGCCAACTGGTGGACGAAAGGAAATGAACCTTCAGCACACTCAGGACAATGGCAAGAGTGGTCTGCATTGGGCCAATGTAACGGCACACCGAGTAATCAACCACCCAGCATTACTGTTACTTCGCCACTAAGCAATGCGCACTTCACTACGGGTGATAACGTTGTACTTAGTGCCTCTGCAAGTGATCCCGACGGGACTGTCGAGAGCGTTGAATTCCTATTAAATGGCACATCTTTAGCGCTAATTACAACTGCCCCCTATACGCTTGATTGGCTCGCACAAACAGGTAACCATGCCATTGAAGCAAAAGTGACTGATAACCAAGGCGCGACCAGCAGCAAAACCGTCAATGTTTCCGTCACCAATGCGACCAACAACTTACCGCCAGAAATTAACCTGACGAACCCAACCAGCACATCTCAAATTAGAGTCAATGACAACCTCACTCTTGCCGCTTCTGCCACTGACAAAGATGGCACGATTTCACAGGTTGATTTCTATATTGATGACAGTTTAGTCGGCAGTGATAGCGCAGCGCCTTACGAACACACTTGGGTTGCCCAACAAGGTACGCGTAGTTTTAAAGCAAAAGCGATCGATAATGAAAATGCGGCAACATTTAGCGAAACAATCATAGTGGCAGTCTCTGGTGGTTCTGAGAGCGGTGGATGCCAAGGCATTCCAACCTACACCGCAGGACACAGCTACCAAGTTGGTGACACAGTACAAAACTTAAACCATAAGTATCGCTGTGATGTGGCTGGCTGGTGTTCATCCAACGCAGCGTGGGCTTATGAACCTGGTAATGGCCAACATTGGACAGATGCTTGGAGTGATTTAGGCATCTGCGCCATAGTGCCTGAAGTGGCGATTACCTCCCCAGCAAATAACAGCATTATCCTTGCTGGCTCGAATGTCACGGTAGCCGCTTCTGCCTCCGATGCCGACGGCAGTGTCACTCAGGTTCAGTTCTTTGCTGGCAATGACAATCTAGGTACAGACACAACTGCGCCGTATACGGCAGATTGGCTTGCAACAGGGTTAGGTGATGTCAGCTTGAAGGCTATCGCAACGGATAACGAAGGCAATAATGCAGAATCATCGGTGCTCGTCAGTGTAAGCGATCAAGCATTAGTCACCAGTTTGACCTCACCAGTAAGCGGGTCAACCGTTACCTTAGGAAAAGCATTTAATCTTTCAGCAACGGCTTCTGCCATTAATGGCGCAATCCAAAAAGTGGACTTCTTAGTTAACGGTAACATTGTTGCATCTGACACCACGGCACCTTACCAAGCCAATTGGACAGCAGGCTCCGCTGGTAGTTACACCGTCACTGCCATGGCGACAGATACACTTGGTGCAACGGCACTATCAGCTGCGGCTTCTGTTAAAGTTGTCGAGCAATCAGCAGTAAAACATAACCTCATCGGTTACTGGCACAACTTTGTAAACGGTGCTGGTTGCCCTATCCGCTTACGTGAAATTTCACCTGCTTGGGATATTATTGATATTGCCTTTGCAGACAATGATCGTAACAGTGACGGTACAGTGCACTTCAACTTGTACGCTGGCGACATGCACAGCAGCTGCCCTGCATTAAGTCCTGAACTCTTTAAACAAGACGTTCGCGAGCTACAAGCACAAGGCAAAGTGATCGTGCTGTCACTGGGTGGCGCGGAAGGCACCATCACCTTAAATACTGATACTGATGAAGCGAACTTTGTAAGTAGCTTAACCAGCATTATTCAAGAATGGGGCTTTGATGGATTAGACGTTGACCTAGAAAGTGGTTCTAACTTACTTCATGGCACGCAAATCCAAGCACGTTTACCGCGAGCACTCAAACAAATCGAAGCCAATATGGGTGGCGATATGTACCTAACGATGGCACCAGAACACCCATATGTTCAAGGTGGTATGGTGGCTTATAGCGGTATTTGGGGGGCTTACATTCCATTGATTAACGAACTACGCGATACCCTCGACCTACTCCATGTTCAACTATACAACAACGGTGGTTTACCTAACCCATACATGAACGGAAGCTCTGCACCTGAAGGTTCTGTGGACATGATGGTTGCATCAGCACGTATGCTGGTAGAAGGCTTTACACTGGCAGATGGGACACAATTTGCGCCACTGCGTGATGACCAAGTCGCTTACGGTTTACCATCAGGCCCTAGCTCTGCGAACTCAGGCCAAGCGCCAACGCAAAATATCTTGGATGCACTTGATTGTGCGACCAAAGGTACCAAGTGTGGCAACGTGGTTCCAACTAAGCTTTACCCTAACTTCGGTGGCGTGATGACATGGTCTATCAATTGGGATGAGCACGACGGCTACAACTTCTCTGGCCCTGTCGGTGATAAATTAAAAGCGATGAATGCACAGTAGTATTCACCAAACTTAATGTCATTGTATTTATGACGTTAAAACGCAATAAACGCTCAGTCTTTACTGAGCGTTTTCTTTTATAACTTTACGCTTAACAAGGTAATTCCGTATACTGCGCCGCTAAATACCTATCAACACGGTTAAACCAAATGATTATTTTAAGCACCAACATGGGCGACATCGAAATTGAGCTAAACATGGAGCGCGCACCTGTTACTTGTAAGAACTTTCTTAAATATTGTCAGGAAGGTTTCTACGAAGGCACTATTTTCCACCGTGTGATTAAAGGCTTTATGGTCCAAGGTGGCGGTCACACCGCTGATATGACTGAAAAGCCAACCCATGATCCTATTGCTAATGAAGCAAACCGTGGTCTGAAAAACGTGATTGGCTCTATCGCAATGGCGCGTACTGATGCCCCGCATTCAGCGACAGCACAGTTTTTTATCAACCTAGATGATAACGACTTCTTGGATCACACTGCGACAACCAACATGGGTTGGGGTTACTGTGTGTTTGGTAAAGTAACAGCGGGTATGGATGTCGTGAAGAAAATGGCTGTTGTACGCACAACCTGTAAGCGTGGTCACGATGATGTACCTAGCGAAGCCATTGTGATTGAAAAAGTAACCATTAAAGAATAAAACACGATTAAGAGTGCCATAAGAAGATGGCACTCTCATTCTGCGACAATGCGTTTATAATCCTTTTTAATCATATATAAGTTACTTTTAAGTTCAGCACATATCGCAACGACCTAAACCTACGTCATGCTGATCGTCAGCAGTCACTTTAATGTGCTAGCTGTTGTTCTAATTGAATCTTCATCCAAAACGCTTCTTGGCATATGTTATAAAACACTTTCTTAGTCGGCCTGATCGCGTAAATACCAGATTCAACGACTTGATAGCTAATCCAACACTCTTCACACACCTGATTATCCACCGTGCCATTCTCGCCAATGGCGATATCGAGTACGCTGTCTTTCTCTGCGTGGTACTGAATAACAACACCATTATCGAAAGTATAAGATGTCAGCTCTTCATCCACAGCAATATCACCATCTATATAATGATGAGCGTTCACTGTTCGATGAATAATCGAAACAACTGTTCGGTGCCCTTTAATCGCAGCGATATAAGTAAACAAATTATCCATTTGCCACTACTCCGCTCGCGCTTTCAGGGTCTTCTTAACTTTTTTTAATGCCATTGTTCGCTTTAATGGTGAGAGGTAATCAATGAACAAATTCCCTTTTAAATGATCAATTTCATGCTGCATGACCACAGCAAGAAATTCACTATTTTCGATTGTAATTTGCTCACCGTTACGGTCTAGAGCAGAGACCACAACAGAGGTGTAACGTTCTACGTCGGCGTAATAACCAGGTACTGACAAGCACCCCTCTTGCCCCATCGCTTTATCGCTACCGCTCACGACTTCAGGGTTAATTAGCACCAAAGGTTCATCGCGATTTTCTGAAATATCGATAACAACAATGGCATTGGTGCTACCAACCTGTGTTGCAGCTAATCCAATACCATCACTTGTCGAATACATGGTTGCTAGCAAATCATCAATGAAAGGTTGAACAGCGGCAATATCCGTTACCGGCTTTGCTGGAATTTTGAGTCTTGGGTCTGGAATTGTCAGAATATCTAAAATAGCCATAGCACTTCTTCAACCTTGTGTTTTTTATTCATCTTCATGATATTACAGGCTTTCTATGTTTGCGTACAAACGCACTCATTTTGTGATCTCATATAGGGATATATAAAACTCATAAGCACACTCATTGATGATAGCTCGCAATTTGCCAGTAAGTATGTAAACTATTCTCATTATCAAAAAGAGAGTTAACTATGAATACGATTGTTGTTTGGGGAGCGGCAAGTGGCTTAGGCGCAGCCATGGTCGATTTCTTCCACAGCCAAGGAACGAACGTCATTGCCGTTGCGCGTACCCCATCGAAAAATCCTCGCCTTCAAGAATTAGGGATCCCATCTATTAGCTGTGATGCAACCGATGCCCAGCAAATTGAAAGAGCGGTAGCAGCATTGCCAGCCGATGCTTGGGTTGTTTCTACTATGGGTAGTTTTCATGCCGAGGTGCCTGTTGATTACATTGGGCATCGACATTTAATCAACGCATTGGAACAACACGATATCAAACGTTTCTTGCTTGTGACCTCTCTCGGTTGTGGCGATTCTTGGCAGTACCTTTCTGACGCTGCCAAAAAAGGCTTTGGGGCTGCGGTTCGTGAAAAATCATTAGCCGAAGCTTGGCTTCAGTCGAGCGCACTGGATTACACTATTTTGCGCCCTGGTGGCTTAAAAGATGGAGACGTCACCAATCATGGTGAGCTTTCTCAACACACTGAAGTTCACGGTTTGATCCACCGTAGTGAAGTTGCAAGGCTCGCTTTACAATTACTCACTGATAAAGCCAGCATCGGTGAGATCTATCAATGTATCGACCCGACATTAACTTGGTAACGCGAGATTTGTAACGCGATAGATACAGAGATCCAGTAAAGCCCAGCCTTTCGCTGGGTTTTACTTCTTAATACGCCATCACTTTTATGCCAAACAGAGTAAACGATACCTATTTTTATCACCAATAATAAAACTTAAAGAAAACGAGAAATGATAAGGCTGTTAGCAGCCCAAACCATCCTCCAAGAACAAAACACCATTTTTGTTCATGACTGTTTTCATCCGTATCAGCAAAAACTAATGCCCCAAATGACAGAACTGGAAGACATATATATAAGCCTCCCATTTTTGAACCGCTGTACTGCAAACCTGATGGTGAAGCGATATAAAACAATAATAAATACATAGCCATAACAACGACGGCAGAGATGACATGAAAATTAAGACCTTCAATACCATAAAAGTAAAAATATAAAACTAAAATCGCTATCGTGGGTACAAGTAACATCATTCTAGCCCTTATAACGCGCCCTTGTAACCAGCTTGTTGATGGTACGAATAACAAGTTCGGGTTGTTCCAGTTGAATGTAATGGCCACTTTTCGATGTAGAGACAAAGTAACTCTCCGACGACAATTTACTCTGGGCTATTTGCATCTTGTTCCAATCTTTCGCCATCTGCTTATTCTGCTCTTCCGATAAAGAAGGCTGATTACGGTGCGTTGCTGTCAGTACCGCGACAGGAATATTATCTAAGTGCTTCAGATCAAGACTACGCGCATAAGTCAGGCTGTTTTCGATGGCACTTAATTCAGCAATCATAGTCTCCAATTGGCTCCCTGTGGCTAATATTGCACGGTACTGCGCCATGGCTTCACTAGGCAACCCCTGCTCTGGGATCTCTTCTGGTGATAGTGCTAAAAGTCCTATCGACTGTAAGACGGAAACAACGCGAAGTTCTTCGACTAAAGCCACTTGGGCCTCTGAATTAATACGCTGCATTTCAGGCGAAACATCTTCATGCAATGCATCCACCAACACAACACCTGCGACTCTATCGAGGTGACGATCCGCAAATAAGCGAACATTAAGGCCGCCGAATGAGTGTCCCACCAAGACTAACTGGTCGTCGATGTTGGCATTAGCAAGCAAGGTTTCGAGCTCTTGAACCATCGTCTGACTTGTTCGTGCTTGCTCAACATTTGGCTCACTCCAACCAAAGCCTGCACGATCGTAAGAACACACTCGGGTTGTTTGGCTTACTGTCGGTTGAACAGCCGCCCAAGACACAGAAAAGTCACCAGCCCCTGCTTCCATTATCACTGTCGGAGACCCTTCTCCCATACAGTTAATGTGCATCTTGTAGCCACCAACATCAACGAGACGCCCTGGCGCAGGGTTTCCTTCTATTAGCTTTGATTTAGCCGATGAACCAACAAATAAAAGATAAGAAAAAGCAACGAGCATAATAACAAGTACAGAAATCAATACTCTTATCAGCCACCATCTAAAACCATAAGATTTTTGCAAATACTGCGATTTTGTTGTCATTGCTACGTCCTTCTAATTTAACAATTCTATATTGGCAGGGACTTCATAAAATATGCCCTGCACTCAAACAGCAAGCTATATAAATAAGAATATTAATCCACCACTCCACCCCATAAGCCATCTAATACTGATAACGGTAGGGTTAATGCCTGAGATAATTCAACATAACTTTGCGCTAGTTTTATCTGATGTTCATTTGTATAGCCCACACCCCATACCGTTGGATCCGATAGATCTAACCGCTTTGGCTTAACGCGAGTAATACCCGACTCAGGCCTTAAATCATTCAGTTCAAGCTGCATTAAAAGCATGGGCATCGCTTGCTTTGCTAACTCGGTATAACCCAGCGAATGCAGCAAATAAATAGCATGGGCATGTGTAATTCCATGGATTTTCTCACCAGTAAAAAAATGCGCATCGGTATCAAAATAGACATGATTAACACTGCGCTTAATTGCGAGTTCACATAATGCATTAATATCAACTGGCGTCTTCTCCAAGTGCTGCAGTGTATGGCGCGCTTGAGAATGGAATAAGCGATAATCAGCAACGCCAAAATACCGCCCCCAATTATCAGCAGAACAATTTGAAATGAGTTGAGCGACATTCAGTACAATATTTTCACTCACTCTAAGATTATTATCTGAGACAGCCCTTAGAAACAAAGCACCATAAATAACACCATGCCCTGAACGGCTTAGTTGTTGTGTGTTTTTCGCTATCGCATCAATAACAGGCGTGTAATCTTTTGTTAGTTGGCTAAGTGCAAGTGGTTTTAATAAATAAGCCGCTTCTTCAGATTGCAAATGCAACCTTAGCAGTAAACTCTCATAAGCTGCATCTGAAAGATAACCACTCTTCAACAAAGCCGCTCCAGCCAATAGAGACGCACCAACATGACCATTTATCCAACCTGTACTTTCCTGCTCAACTACATTCGCTAACGCTAAAATTCCATTTTGAACGAAAGTGTCCATTATTTCCTCAATGATAACTAGTGAATACTAATACCCAACCTAAATAACTGAACGATCTCTATCTAGGTCGGTATTAACCTTGTTATTGCTTCTGATAATTTGATACCCAATCACCTTGGTGTACGGTGAATTTGGTGTAATTAACACCTCCGTCGACTGTTTTTGCAAACTTGCACAAAATACCAGCGGGTTTGTATTCAAATTCATGTAAGCTAAAAGGCTCTACAACTAAAGCCTCCTGCCCCGTCGCTTGCACCATCAATGCATTACCTTGAACAAAAACCTTAATATCCACATTGGAATTAGGCGATGAAAAATTACCTTGGTATTTTTTTAGCTGACTCACGTCTAAAGTAATAGGCTTTCGGTCAAAATCCGGCAACTCAAAAGGTCGATTATAATAGATATTCAAAATAGCGATGGTGATATCGTTGAAGTTATAATTCAGTGCATCGGTATTAATCGCAAAAGCAAAATCATCACTTTCAAAATAGCTCATATCAGACTGAAAGCCCTCTATTAACCCTCTGTGCCCATAACTGTATTTATTATAAAACGGTAACTTAAAAAGCCCTTTACTCGTGGTATTTGTTATCCCTTTCATTAAAGCCAGGGACTGTCTAGAGACCAATTCACCTTTGAATAGAGCGCGCATAAACCGTGTTAAATCATAAGGCGTCGACAATACTGCACCAGCACTATTGGCCACACTCATTGACCACTGAGTAGCTAAATGCCATTCGTTATTATCGAAATAAAAAGACTGTTGTTTACGCCCACAATCCTTCCTTTCTGCACAATATACAGTATGTGCTAAACCCAGTTTATTGATAATACGATCTTGCACTAATTGGGTATAAGATTTTCCTGTTACATCCTCTAATATATAACCCAGTAGTGCATAATTTGAATTGGAATACTCATAGCTAGAATCAGGTTCAAATGTCGGCGAGAACGCTGCTATTTTTTCCAGCATCTCTTTTTTATCTTGATACTGGGTAAAGTAAGCGTTAAACGCAGGATCATTGGTGTAGTTAAAAATACCACTTCGATGCGAGAGCATCTGCCCTATGGTTATTTTAGAAGCATTCTTAATCTGAGGATAAAAATCAGAAAGAGGTGTTGCTAACGTCAGCTTACCTCGCTCGATCAGCTGGAACACTAAAACCGAGGTGAAGGTTTTAGTAATAGAACCCGCCTTATATAACTTTTCATCACTCGTGAACTTTGCAGCCTCTTTGGAGAGCAGGGTTTGCTTACTATAAATGACCTCTCCTTTTTCAGTTAAGACAACACTCAAGGTTGCCTTATTATGCTCAGCAAGCGACTTCAAATACCGATCCATTTTATCTTTATCGAACGTAGTTGCAGAAAAGGCCAGACTCGGCATTAAGAGGATGGGTAAAACTAAACCAAGGTTTTTGCTGTTATTCTTCGACATACGACGCAATCTATCAGCCCACATAAACACTCCATTGATAAGGCTTTGCTACGAATCGTGGCTATCTCTTTGACGATTGATTTATCTTTTAGATAATTGAAAAGTAATGAATTATCTAAATTTTAATCGTCGCAACGCCCACCACAATTTACTCAATAATTGTGTCATAAATGCGAAACAAAAACTGACTTCATCAGGATAACAATATTGATATGGGTCGAAATATTGACTGCAACTATTGATGACAGCAATCCATTGATCCCCCTAAATCGTATTGATTCAAGGACAAGTTTACATACAAGCGCTCGCAGCAGATCGCCGCGTTATCTAGCTACAACTGCATAGAGCATTATTCCTTATCGAAGCTATCCACGACGATCGCCCCCATCGAAGCTGGCATAGTGATCACGATAATGCGCTTTAGTGCCACCAGAGGGTCACTCATTAACGGTAATTTGTCTAAACAGAACAACACCAAAGCCACGACGAAAGCTGCCATCAAATAGGCAACAACAATACGGAAAATAAAAACAAGCTTTCTCTGGCTAACATTGCGCTGAAACACGCTTTCATAGGTATATAAGGTCAGGAAAGTAACAGATAACATGTTCATACGCCCTCACCATCTATTGTCTCGTGCTATTCCTAAGCAGATACAATAGTAAACGTGAGGCTCAATATTTCGATCACAATTATCAATCTGAAGTCATAACAAAATAGGCTAGAGAACTGATTTATACACGCAAACCTCACGAGCCTGTCCGTGCATATGTCGCATCATATTTTCTACATAGCCAACGCCCAGCTTTCGAATCACGGATTTAGACCGTTCATTTTCAGCTAAATGCATAACATGAAGCTCTGTAAGGCCATGATGTGATTTATAAAACTCAACCAACGCCTCCGCTGCTTCAAAAGCGATTCCCTGCCCCCAAAACGGCACACCAAGCCAATAACCTAAAACACCTAAACCCCTGTCCAATAAAGGAAAACCGACAGCTCCAATAATATCGTCACAGTCTTTCAACGTGATGGCGTAAACCACGCTTTCACCTTCAATAAACTGTGCTTGGTGTGTTTGAATCCAGTCGTATGCCATAGCAGGCTCATAAGGATGAGGAATATTGGCCGTCATATCAGCAATGACCTTTTCACCGGCTAACCTAGCCACTCGTTCACTATCACTGAGCTTAAAGGCTCGTAATACAAGCCTATGCGTTTCAATATCCTTCTGCATTTCCCATCCTTAGTACTCAAAGACTATTCGTTAACACTAGCTTCAGCAACCCATGCCTTCGCCACTAGCCAATCCATCGCGACTTTAGTTGCAAGTGAACAAATAGCGAAATCATCACCATCCACAAATTTCAGCTCTTCAATTTCGGCATCAGGGCTTAATTCTCCTGAATATTCCGCGACATAACACGTCAATTGAACGAACACACCATCATCTTTACCATCGGCTTGCGCCGTAAAGGTGTCAACATACTTAATGGTATCTGAGACTAAATCGACAGAAATCTCTTCTTTGATTTCGCGTATTAGTGCTTGCTCATCAGTTTCGCCCAGTTCACGCTTTCCACCCGGTAAATAGAATAGCGTTTTACCTTTTGACCTTACAGTAAGTAACTTACCATCACGAATATATAACCAAGCCAGCTTATCAATTACTTTATCCATTTTGATTCTTTATATTCTCTCATTACTTTTGAGTATGATTAAAGCACTGCCTAGTAACTAAACCCCACTTATCATCAAGGTATTTGTCTTCTTCATAATTCCCCGATGTATAGTCATTTACGACATCACGCCAAAACTTCACCGCATGATCAGCACCCGCGACTTGCTTGATTTCCCAAGAACCTTCAAGTCGCTCAAAAAGCGTCGAAATGAACTGCTTTCCCACCTTATTCTTACGAAAATATGGCACTACATAAAAATCACAAATCTCAAACTCTTGGGATGACTTGTCTTCGATTGCAGTAAGAGCCGCAGGTACACCGTCTATATACAATAGGTAACCCGTGACCTTGTTTCCGATTTTGGGATATATTTCAAACAAACCATTTTCATCAGGCTTGTCCCCAATAATCTTTGAAAACTCTGCCGCATAGCCTTGGTATAAATTCGCATATACCTGCTCATTACTGTTATCAACTTTCACTATATTCATCATAAATTCTCTATACAACCGAGGTGCTAAAATTACTAAAGCGTTTTACTTTCATTATTATACGTTGTTTCGTAGCTCTACAAATTTCTTGTTTTTAATCTCTGATGCGGAAAGTAAAAGCTTTGATTCAGGGAAAAACACACGTTTAGCCCCTGCACCTAGCACTGCCTCTCGAAAAGCGCGTATTTCAACATTGGTATAGTCACCTTCAGAAGCATCCAAAAGCTGAACAATTGCAATTGGGGCTGATGAAAGTAATGATTTTGGAACAACTTGTTTTACAAGCTCTTTTAAGCAGCTTTCGATTTCATAAAAATCACCCATTAACGTTCGAGGGTGCGCCAAGGCATCGCACGCCCTCGTTTCCGACTGACCACTTTCTACATGCGTGATCTGAGCTTCGCCTTTTCTGATTCGAAAGTATATATGGCTATCTTTAAACACAAGGTCTCCCTTTAAAATAACGTTCTATAATGATGAAAACAACGTAGCCACCAAATGTAAACCCTTATGATAAAAACAAAAATGGGTCCAAATCACGAATACCTCGCGGTTTGAACCCTATTAAATACCTGGTTAGTATTGTATTGCCAATACTTTTAATCATCTAATTTAAGCGACTTCTGCCGTCGTAGGGTCAATAACTGACTTAACCTCATTAACTTGGCTAATTGGAAACTCGCCCATTTCAGCATGTTTTCGAACTAGATCTTCATCATCAGCAATAAAAACACAATAAATCTTATTCGTAGTAACGAAAGTTTCTAACCACTGAATTTTCGGTCCTAATGCCTCTAGAACACTACATGATTTTTGAGAGATGCCCTGTAGCTCCTCAGAAGTAAGATCTCCTGCGCCTTCGACCTCTCTTTCTATGACATATTTAGGCATAAATACCTCCTTTCGATCCACATAAAGTCTAGTCTAAAGGAGAGATTCTCATCTAAAAAATACGAGTGCCAGAAAACCAGTCCGCGCATCAAACACGACTTCCCGTTGTTACCCCCCAAGAATACATATGGGAGTATGGTCACGTTACCCATTTCATCGTCACGATAAAATGTTTGATTACTTTTTGCTGGTATACATTTCATGCCATCGGCTTATTGCATCGATTCCAGCCTAAATTGCTGGGAATTCTTCCATAAACACCATTGGGTCTCACCTGAATTTTCACAAACGCAATGTTTTGCTTCATGGCAACGCTGCGTTAAACAGTGCAGCGCTACACATTGGTCTCCACCGCATGTGGCGTCTGGTTCTACCCTCAACTCCCTAATAAAGCGTAATGAGAACCTTATCCAATGTGCGACCACAGTTGTTGAAGATACCTTTGATCTGCTAGTTCATGAACCTATTGTATTACTCATTACTGACGACAATGGCTGTGTGTTAAAGCGAATCGGACACCCTGATTTAGTCGATGAGTTAGAAACCTTAGGTATAGTACAAGGCTGTTTTTTTTCAGAAGGTAAAATTGGCACCAATGCTATTAGCTTATGTATAGACACTCACCTTCCTTCTGAAGTCTTTGCAGCTAACCATTTCAATCGTTCACTGCACCCCTACGGTGCCTGTGCCGCACCAATTTTTGATTCGTTCGGGAAACTTCGTGGCACCATGGCACTGATAAAAACCGCCAACCAATATCGCCGCGAAAACAGTGTGATTGTTACCTCGTGCGCAAAAGAGATCTCGCTACAACTGCAACTGCTGTATGAACAAGAGAATATGAATCGGCTAGTCAGCATGCACAATGCGACGGTCGCATGCATGGATGATGGCCTATTAGCCTGGGATGCCAACCAGCGCATCACTATGGTAAGTCAGCAAGCAGAGACGCTTTTTCAGATCAGCGCCCTAAATGTAATAGACAAAAACATCTTTGATATTATTCGCTTTGCGCCCAATATTTTGACCTACTTCGAACAACATGAAAACGCCTATCGCAAGCTGACCACCGTTGAAGTCAACAACGCCTTCATTGAAGCAATTTTATCAGTCAGCCAGTTACAAGATGGCTCAACCCTATTATTTATTCACCCTGTTCACAAAATTCGCGAGTTAGCCCAACAGCAAATTGGCGGCAGCGCTAAATACACCTTTGCCACCTTGCCTGCACGTTCAAAACAAATGAAACACTTAATTACCGTGGCGAAACGCGCGGTGAAATCCAAGTCCCCTATTTTACTTTGTGGTGAGGAAGGCGTTGGGAAATCATCACTGGCAATGGCCATTCACAATGAGTGTGAGTTCAAATCTGGCCCCTTTATTACCGTTAACTGCCGTACCCTTAGCAGCGATACGATGAGTAGAGAAATACTGGGGGTTGATGCTGATAACGGTTTGCCGTCTAAATTTGAGTTAGCACACGGCGGCACTTTGTTACTTGAAAAGGTGGAATACTTAAACCAAGAACTTCAATCTGTGCTCCTGAAATTATTGAAAACAGGATTAGTCAGCCGCAGCGATAGCCAACGCTTAATCCCTGTAAATTTCCAGCTTATTACCAGCACCTCTTCTGATCTTAGTGCGTACGTCGCACAAGGCTCTTTTGGCCGTCAGCTCTACTACGCAATTTCTAACAATGAACTCACGCTATCACCATTACGCCAGCGTAAAGAGGATATCGCCTTACATATTGAACACCTTTTGGCTGATTACGAAAAACGCCACCAAGTGCACATTCAGATTGATCCTGTGGCGTTAGATGTATTGCTCGCATTTGCGTGGCCGGGGAACGATCCTGAGCTAAAGAGCCGTATGGAACGGTTACTGCTCAACCGCAGTAGCAATCGGATCCAACTCAAAGATATTCCCGATCATATTAAGCACAACCCAGATGGACATCCTCAACACAACTCACCCATGTTGACCCTTGAAGCCTTAGAGAAGAAAGCCATTATTCAAGCGTGGGATACTTATGACGGTAAGATGTCTGAGATGGCCAAAGCGCTCGCTATTGGTCGCACTACGCTGTGGCGCAAAATCGATAAATACGGTTTGAGTGAAAAACTCCGTTAATTCATCAGCTGTTAATTTATAAGCCCCTAATTCATAACTAGTTAAGGGCCAAACACAAAAAAGCCGCCAGACTAGTGGCGGCCATTTCTTAAGACTAGAAATAAGACTAAAACTTACACTTAAACTAAAACTAAAACTTAACTATGACGTATCGTCTCTTTTAACGCTGGCAGCAATGCTGCACTTGCACTGAATTTACTCAAGCCAAGTGATAATAGCGTTTCTGTCGCCTTGGTATCCCCAGCCATTTCACCGCACATACTCACACTGATCCCCGCTTTGTTAGCAACATCACATGTGTGAGCAATCGCGCTGATCACGGCTGGTTGGAAGTAATCGACTAACTCAGCAATCGCACTATTACCCCGATCCGCTGCCATCACATATTGAGTCAAATCGTTGGTACCGATAGAGAAAAAATCCACTTCTTTGGCTAAAGCTTCGGCATTGAATACCGCCGCAGGCACTTCGATCATGATCCCAACAGCCAAACCTGTATCGCTAAGCCCCAGTTGCGCGCATTGTTGTACTAACAGTGCTTTCACTTGCTGCACTTCATCCACAGTCGCAATCATTGGGATCATTAGCTGAATATTTGGCTGCTCAGCATGCGCTCGTAATATTGCCCGCAGTTGAGTAGCAAACAACTCAGGGTGTGCCAAGCATAAACGTACGCCACGTTGCCCTAAGAACGGATTCTCTTCCGCAGGCATCGGATACGCTACTAACGGTTTATCGCCACCCACATCTAAGCTACGAATTGTGACAGGTTTAGCACCAAAAGCCGCGGCGATATCACGATAGACTTGATACTGCTCTTCTTCACTCGGCAACGCATCACTTTGCTGGAATAAGAACTCGGTACGAAATAGTCCTACACCTTCTGCGCCACACGCCAAGGCTTGCGCGACATCGTCAGGCCCACCGATATTGGCTAACACGCTAATCGTGTTGCCCGTTTTAGTGACTGCTGCCGCTTGCGCCTTAGCCGCATTAGTTTCAATGTCATCACGCCACTGCTGACGTTTTAACTCTAGCGCCTGTGCAATATCAGCAGTAGGAGCAAACCAGAGGTGCCCTGCGAATCCATCCAGTATCACTGTGTCTCCTGCATGAACTTGCTCTAAACACCCTTTGGTTTTCACCAAGGCGGGGATCCCCATCGCGCGCGCCAAAATAGCACTGTGTGAGGTTTTGCCACCTTCACTTAAACAGATAGCCAACACCTTAGATTTATCTAAACTCGCCACATCTGATGGCATCAGATCACGGGCAAATAAAACGACAGGTTCAGTCAATGTTAACGCTGAGCCTTTGTCACCCGTTAGCGCAACCATGACACGACGAGTAATATCCCGAATATCCGCTTCACGTTCACGCATGTACTGGCTTTCAGCGGCCGCATATTGCGCTGCTAGCGCCTCCATCACCGCAAGCCATGCCTGTTCAGATGTGACATGGTCAGCGACCATTTGCTCTAACGCACTGATGATCTCTGGATCCGCCAACATTAACCCATGCGCTTCAAAAATAGCACCGTGTGGCCCAGCGGCTTCGGTTGCGAGCTCTTGTTGAACCTGCGCAATAGCATTATTCAACGCGGTCATTTCAGCGGAGGCCCCCGCGAATTCACGCTTCGGCACTGCAGGCATCGCGACACTTAAAATCGCAGCTGGTGCAATTGCGACACCGTCACTCACACGGATCCCCGCTAACGCGCCTTCAGGTGCCGCATTTTCTTGGCTCTGTACCAACGTTTCTTCAAGGTTTTCACCACCCTGTTCGCCGAAGCAGCCCTCACCAACAAGCATGCTGCCCACTTGCGCAGTTTCACCAAAATGATCATTCGCAAGCTGGGTAAAGGCGTCAATCGCTTGCTGTGCCATTTGACCATTGGCTTGTAAACGGATCAACTCACCACAACGTACACCTAATTTAGCGATACTGTTTAGGCTCTTGGCGTTTGCTTGTTGCTCGCCCTTAAATAGTGCTAAATCCGCATCAAAACTGGCGAGTGCACCGACAATCGCAGCGGCAGGACGTGCATGAAGTCCATGTGGGTTTTGTACCTGCCATTCAAAACTGAGGGTTAAGCCACCAGAGTTCTGTGGTGCAGTTAATGATGTTAAGTTTGAGTCATCCTTGTCTAGGCCATCTTGTGGGCCATCCATCGTTTCACCAAGGTGCGCTTTTTTTACATTAAGCGCACTGCTGGCTTCAGCGATAACAGCTTCGCGCGGCAGACCTGCTGCTGCCGCGACTGATGCAGCCATAGTGCCTTCAACGATTGGCGCTGAAATCAGCGAGACTTTGTCGACTAACTCAGGGTCAAGCAACTCAAGCGCCATTTCTGTACTAAGTAAGGCGCTTCCTAAGTCCATTAGCACAACAACCCCATCGTCATCACAGACTTCCTCAATCGCAGCCATCACCGCAATCGCGTCAGTACCGATAGGATTTTCAGGGTCATCAACGCCTGCGGCAATCGCAATATTAGCCTTGCCTTGAGTCATTTGCGTGGCCAGTTCGACCACGCCCTGCGCCAGTAATGTACTGTGCGATACTACAACAATACCCACCATGGTTTAGCACCCTGTAATGGCTTGTTTCAATGCTTTGATCATTAACAAAGATGACGTCGCCCCCGGATCTTGATGACCAATGCTCCGCTCACCTAAGTAACTCGCTCGCCCTTTTTTAGCCCGCATTTCAATGGTTGCTACTGTGCTTTTCTCAGCAGTTTCGATCATCTCATTCAACAAGTGATCACCACTGGCACCTTGCTCTAGCGCTGCTTTAAGGTGCTGTAACACTGGTAACCAAACGTCGCACATTGTCTTATCGCCTAGCTCCGCTTTACCACGAGAAACGACACCATCAACACCACTTTTAAGATCGTCTACCAGCTCTTCAAAGCTCAAGACTTCACGGGCGCCCACAGAAGCAGACATGCGAATAAATAACGTGCCATATAGCGGGCCACTCGCACCGCCAATACTTGATAGCAGCGTCATACCGGTATTTTTCAAAATGGCCGCGATATTCTGTTCTGCCACTTTCGGTAACGTTTCACGTACTTTAGTAAAACCACGGTTCATGTTCAGACCATGGTCGGCGTCGCCGATGTCTCGGTCTAAATCCGTTAAAAAGTCTTGGTTCTCGGCGTAGGTATCTGCGCACAGATTCAGCCAAGTAATGATATGTTGTTTCTCAATTTGCATAGCCATAATCACTTACCCCAGGTCATCGCCGCTGTGTTCACTGGTGCATCATAAAGCGATAGCATCTCTTCATCTGCTTGCAACAAGGTGATTGAAATACCTTCCATATTTAGCGAAGTACAGTAGTTACCAACAAGGTTACGCGCAATACGTAAACCCGCCTGCTCACAGTTTTGCGCTAGACGGCGGTACACACCGTAAAGCTCAGATTCTGGTGTCGCGCCTAAACCGTTAACCAATACGATATAGTCTTGGTCGGTATTGAAATCATTGATCTTAGTTTCAACTTCATCCCAGTCACCGCTTTCGCGATTCCAAATACGCTGCGTGCGGCTATAGGCCGCGTTATCCATAATTTCTGCAAACATTTGATCGACCAGCGTATTCGCATCTTCATAAGCACGACGCTCAATACCCGGTTCGCCGTGGATGCCAACCCCAAACTCAATTTCATTTTCTTCCAGCACAAATGATGGCTTACCCGCAGCAGGCACAACGCACGCACTCAGAGCAACACCAAATGAACGACAGTTGTTATTAATACGACGCGCCAATACTTCACATTTATCTAAATCGTAACCTTGTGCAGCTGCCGCACCCACCATTTTCTCTACCAGTACAGTACCCGCAACACCACGACGACCAGCGGTATACAAGCTGTCTTTTACCGCCACATCATCATCTGTTAGAACAGCGCCAACACGCACGCCATCGGCATGTAACAACTCAACGGCAGTTTCAAAGTTCAGTACGTCGCCAGTGTAGTTTTTAATCACAAACAGCACGCCTTCACCGCTGTCGACTTTCTGGCCACACTCGTACATTTGATCTGGCGTTGGCGAAGTAAACACTTCACCAGGACAAGCGCCCGTTAACATACCTTCACCAATGAAACCCGCATGAAGAGGCTCGTGACCGCTACCTCCACCAGAGACCAAAGCAACCTGTTGCTTTTTAGGTTCATGCCACATATAGCGTGGCTCATAACTGACTTTCAGCTCTGGACGAGAAAGCACTAGACCTTCCATTTGCTCTTTCACGACATCTTCAACACGGTTAATTAACTTTTTCATGGCTCAGCACTCTTGTTAAATGGGATTGTTGATTGATTCCTTTCGCAGCGAGTTTCAAACTATTTGTCGCTGGGATGTGGTTCCATCCTAGATCTCATGAACCATATGACAACGCAAAAATATCCGTTTCATTATGAAATGAACTACCCAACCAAAACGTTTCATAACGGAACAAGATTGATAAAAATCTAACGCTTCGTGATCAATCACACGCTATTTTCATTCACTGCCCCAATAGCATTTATATTTATGTTCATATACAAAACTATTCGGTAAAACCCGATCATTCCAGTGCGCTCCCCACTCAAAGCAAACACAATATAATAACTTGAATATAAAGGGATAATTTCTTAACCATCACTAATATCGAGCGATTGCCACAGACGCTGATACCGAGCAAACAATGAATTTTTGTGACGCATTTTGCAAAATCATCAGGATCAACCTCGCATAAAGTTTAGCCCTCCAACTTAAAGAGTCATTCAAAAACAGCTCAAAAAAACGGAACAAGAGCCAATGGCGAAGGCCTAGTGAAAATCGACAGAAGTAAGACAGATAGCGCGCGTAGTGGTAGTCAAATAGCGCCACAGTGTTTCATTACGGAACGGAATAAAGTGGTTATTGCTCGTTGCCTCATGCCCTCGCTATTTTCCTAGTCACAAGGCACTTGAAAGCATTTCTTTTGATCTAAAGCAGATTATTGCAGGTAAACATCAACAATCATTCGATGAAAGTCACATAAAGAGTTGAAATCATGAGTTAACATAAAAACACATTCTATATAAAACTATAATTTTCAGATGGTTAGGAGTTAACATGGGATTTTTTGATTCAGTAGTGAAAGCAGCTAAAAGTGCGGGCGATGCAGCTAACAATGTAGCGATAAGTAAAACAGAAGAAGCATGGAAAAAAATGTCGCCGCTCAGCACTGCAAGATTAGAAGATTTAGTCAAAGAGCGAACGGTTGAAAACCAAGTTGGTTTTATTGCTCTAATGATGTTTTATAAAAAAGATTCTTCGTCTGCTCAACGTATAATCCAGAAGAACAGAGAATTAGTGTTAAGCAAGGCTAAATCAACCAGAAAAAGAATTGAATTAACCGAGAGCCGAGAAATTAATGATTTAAGAACGGTACTAACAGATGTACTAAATCGCTTTAACTAAAAAGGATTTAATGGTGGGTTAGTCAAGTGGCTCGCCATCTTTCGTTTTACTAATTTGGCTAGGTTATTTCATCGATAATCATCGTTGAACCCACGATTGCCTACCCACTCACGATTAGAGCCACATATGTCGCTAAATGTTCGCGTGACATAAACCCCAAATGCCACACGTTCCGAATTTTCCTTAATCGCTTTGCTAAGCCTCAGTTTTTACGGCTGAATTTACAAAATCAATAAAGTGCTGTTTACCAGTGCGGTTCCCATAAGCTTTAGAAACTCGGTTCCACCATGGCATTCCAGGATGAGGCGTTCGGGTATATTTTATGGATTGCGCATCAAATTCGGTTAACAAACCACTTCGTTTAGCATGGCGATATGCCAGTGAACTTGTAAATATGATGATTTCAGGTGCAATAACTTTAGCTACTTGGCCCACAACACCTTTGCTAACATCAGCATCAAGTTGAGATACCTTAATTGATTTACCCGTCTGTTCCGCTGGTCGCTGAAAGTAGTTCAGAAATGCGATACGACTAAATGCGGTTGAACTCGGATGAAAATCAGCCTCACTTTCAAAGAGCGCTTTCTCTATGTTTCTGTATATCGTTTTGGACTTAGATTTCCATTTGCTCTTTATACCGTTGGAAATAATATTTCGCGTCTTAATCCAGCCATTATCTTCTTTATCTGATACGGTGACACCCGCGTACCATTCTTCAGGGTTATGGTGATAAGTACTTCCAACATCTAAATAGTGGCTTTCACCAATCACTAAAATCTTGACTCTCGATGCGGCATATTCACAACCAACCCAAGGTTTCAGATCGGGGTAGATCTGATAATGACCAAGGCTGTCTAATGCTCCATCAAACTCATTTGAACAATAATTCACTGTTATAATTTCCTCCTGAAACTCGCCTTTTCTACTCGGACTACTCTATCCGAGCTTAGCTAGCTGATCTTTACTCGATAAAGCGTATTCACTTTTTTCTCTACAAAGTATGACCATACATGTTTAAACACAGCATGCTGATTTGGAAACGGCGCGAGTTCTAATGCTTCTTCTAAAGAGCACCATTTATAGTCAGTGTGCTCTTCATTTAAAATAACCGCCTGTTTCGGTGGACACATAACCACAAAAACAGGAATTAACTCAATGACATTCGCGCTAGGCTCATAAAACTGCTCTAAAAATTGAGCGTTGTACAAGTTTACTACTTCTATTTGAGTTTCCTCTTGAAACTCTCGAACAATAGCATTAATACCGGTCTCACCGTCTTCTATCGAACCTGCAACATGGCACCAGAAGCCACCTTTCACTCGTTTCATTAACAGCATTTTTGTTTCACCGTTAAATTCCGATAGCGCGACACCCGAAACGATAGATGTATTTACTGGGATCATTGTTACCTCTGATGTAATATTTTGAGATTAGTGGGCCTCTCCACAAAAATATACACATTACCCAATTGGAACTAAAACCCCAACCTTAGGACGCTATCTTGACCGCTTAATTTATATTATTTTCAATGTAGCTTGGGATATCAGGGTCTCGAATAATAAAGCCGACATCGAATCTGCATATTCTAATGATGGCGGAGTGCGTTTTATGCGCATACTTTCCATATAACAGACCGCTCCTACAAAACATAAATACTGGCTGGACACTTTTCTCACCAAAGAAAATCGCCAAGTACAACATCACCTTGCATGTATGGCATATTGTTTACGATAAATAGGCAATTATTTGCTCTTTATTTCGCTTTAAATATTCAATATCAGCGATATAAGCCAAATGATGTCCATCCTTGATATTTGCTATAAATGCTTTGTTGCCCTTGGCTGCTTCATTATGGATAAAATCAACTAAGGCTTGTACCCTCAACACCATGGTGTCTACTAATTGAATACGATCTTTATATGATAGGCCATAAGAATCACAGAATTGCTTTGCACGAATGGATTGATCTGTTACATCACCTAACGAATCATATGGATTCGTTTTAAAAGGCGCCCAACAATAAATAGCATAAGCCACGTCCCAAATCCTAGGTGCAGGATGAGCCGTATCGAAATCAAAAATACCAACAACTGTATCTTCCTTTAATGCCACGTTGTATGGGGCATAATCACCATGACAGATGACTTCTTGCGGCTCTCTTATAGGTAAACGCCACCTTAAATCTTTGCATTGTTCACTTTGAACAAAGGATACTGTTGCATCATGATACTGACTTAAAAGTACAGCAGCAGAACACAATGCTTCAGTCGTCGAGATAGCACCAACTAGAGGGTAATTGTAAGCATCACCCCACACATAAGATAAAACCTCATTCCCATTATCATCAAAACCAAATGATTTTGGCGCACCATTAAAGCCCTCACTTTCGAGATGAGACAGCAATTTATGGATTGAAACAGACCAAAAACCACTTGGTCGATACACTTTATCTTCCGAGCGAAAAATGAGCCCTTCACGCCCGCCTTGAAGTTCTTCCATCATAGTCCCTTATTGTGAAATCGTTCCAAATGCTCACTACCATCACTTTTTTGCTGCCAACTGCACCGCAATCAAACAGACCATAGTAACCACATAAGCCAAAACCAAAAGTGCCATAGGTTGGCAATGGTGTTCACCCAATTAATTAGCCCTACTCAAACCCTAGGGCTAACATTTGTACGCACAACACCAAAAAGCATTATCGCATGACTCATGGTTAACAGAACAAGTGAACCTTCCATTTGAGAAAATACTACACGACTCGCTGGAAAATCAATGTTCTAGCATTCACAAAAAGAGACTCCAAACACTCATGGACTCAGTGCACTTGAAGGCCATTCTGACTAACGAAGAGGACGCGCTTGTTAGTCTACTTTTAGTCGACCGCTAACGCGTTTGCCGCTTGACGCCCGAAGGCTCATATGTGTTATTAGCTGTTGCCGCTAATCTTTATATCCACATTTTGGCGCACCAATTAAACCTTCATCAAATGAGATAACGCAATCAATATAATTGCTTCCCCCTTCTAAATAGAAATATTCTAAAGAAAAAAAGATATCATTATTTTTTGATGAAAATGATTCAACAAAAACACCTGAGGACTCGTTAAAGATTAACTCTTCATTACCAACAATTACTGATTTTATTTTAAGACTATCAATAACTATAAACTCTGGAGTACTTATTTTATCAATTTCGAGTATAGGGTTTACTTCCATGTTATGCTTCACGACTCTTACAATAAAGTCATTAACTCTATATGTTTGAACTTTATCTATCGATGCAGGTAGAACACTCGAACTTGCAGAAAAAGAAAATAGTAACATGCAACAACATGATATCACCTTAGACATCATAAATTTTACACCGTAAGCATATAAATTACTGAACATATTTAACCCTCTTATTAAGCTCAATAAATAGACATGCACCTTACCTTCTGATCTAATGAATTAACCATAAACACAAAAGATTGAAAGCAGTATGCGTGATATTCAAATACGACACAAGTCGCTGGAAAATCAATGTCCTAACATTCACAAAAAGAGACTTAAATCACTCATGAACTCGGGCACTTGAAGGCCATTCTGACTAACGAAGAGGACGCGCTTGTTAATCGACTTTTAGTCGACCGCTAATGCGGTCGATAGAATCCACTTTGCCGCTTGACGCCTGAAGGCTCATATGTGTTAAATGGTTTGGATACTTAATGTTCTGAGATCAGTGACCAACGTTGCTGATTATCAACGCTTAAAAGCAGTAAGCGCATATTAAAGTAACTACCATTTGATACATGATCACGAATTACAACAATCAAATCCTCAATTTCATCATTATTGAGGTCTCCTCTACCAATAATACCAACCTCTTGATATCCGCCAATGTGATAATACGTAAAGCTTGACTCGGAGTTTTTTTTGAAACTCGTAATAGGTGTAACATCAGACCAATACTTTAGCTCTGGGTTTTGATTACTTCGTTTCGACTCTGCTGATGAAGTTATAAAAGATAATGCCTTCGGCCAAAAGTCAGGAGAACTTTCTTTTAGTATAGGAATAGGTAAATAGCTTAACTTCGATGGTTTTGCACTTAACATTAACCTTGATGCTTCACACATAACCTTTAGCTCAAGATAAGCATTCATCTCATATGGTTTTACTGTTTGTGCTTCAGGAGATGAGCCTATAAAATAATCATCACAAGAAGATAAACTTAACTCATGCCCGCCATTTTTCTTAACTATTATTTCAGAATACCAAGGTTCTTTTATTAACGTTGATAATTCTTCTACATTACTTAACTCCACATTGGAAGATAAAAGCTCAGGTAAAGTTAAGCCATCGGCCAATGATACAGGTATTTTTTCAATTGCATTACACGCATTAATTGAAAGCATGGCTATGAAAGAAATTGGAAAAATAAAAAAACGATATAATTTATTGCTCATTTTTAACCTTCTTTTTTTTAGCTTCTTCTCTTTTTTTCTTGTCTGCTGCCGCCTTCAAAATTAAATTTTTTACATATTTATTTCTTTCAGCTGAAACAGGCGGCTTTCTATTGGATTCATTAGCCGCCGCTTCCCAATCTTGAGATTTTATTACTTTTTTAAAGTTAGGCCACTTAGTATTCAAGTCAGTCATACCAACATTAAAAATGATATCAAAAAGAGCTAGTCTAACTTCAGTTGGATATGTTGCAAAACTAGGAAAAAGAATTTTCAACTCACTCTCAAAACTATCTATATGCTTGTTAGTTAAAGTATCAATTTCCGTATTTAGAAGTTTTAAACTAAAAAACCTCTTATAGTAGCTAGAAACTCTATTTTTTAACTGTTTTTTTACAGATTCAAAATCACTTTTTATCTCGTCTTCAGTCGCTGATAATCCATTTGTTTTTTTGAAATTGATTTTTTGTGCACTAGCAAGATCTTTAATTAAATGTCCAACACCTACTGTTACATAACCTTTCGAATCAAGGTACATATGATTAACCTTGCCCTCATAATTTTCCAGTTTTGCCTTTAGTGTTGCCTTTTCAGTTGCAGTAACCATATAACTTTATAACCATCCACTATGTCTGATTATAGTTAGTCTCGATATATCATCATGTTATGGTCAATATTCTTCCGACACAGATCGGATTTTTTACCATTTAACGCCTTGCTAAGGTGCGGCTAAGCTATGAAACTCAACCAAACCAAAAATGCCAATGGATAGCCGTCACTCTTTAGCAATTTGTTATGGTGAGGAGTTCAAAGGTCTCAACCAGTTCATGAGACTCCGCCACGGCGCTTACCACGACTCGCTGGAAAATCAATGTTCTAGCATTCACAAAAAGAGACTCCAATCACTCATGGACTCAGTGTACTTGAAGGCCATTCTGACTAACGAAGAGGACGCGCTTGTTAATCGACTTTTAGTCGACCGCTAACGCGTTTGCCTCTTGACGCCCGAAGGCTCATATGTGTTAGCTGCTAAGAGTGAGTGAAATAATTTAGTATAGCGTTCTAATCAACTTCAAGACCAAACAAGATATAAAAATTACAATTGACATTAACAAACTAATAAGGGAAAAAGAATAAGGGCCATAGCCAGATCCACCAAAACGATACTGTATACTAACGAGCCCATCATCTAAAAGAACACCAATATTGAAAAGTAGCAATACAACAGTAACCAGAAGTATAAGACAAAAAGCAATCTTAGTCTTCAAGCTCATAACATGTTCTTTTTTAATTGGTTCTTTATAAATAGCCATACTAATTTTAAAAACAAACCAACTCAACACAAGCAAAAAAACTGACAATGTAAAGTTAATCATCATTGAACTTGATAACACTCAGTTAAAAGTGACCACTGCTCATTTGATAACGAAACAGTTACAGAACTATCATGTTTGAAAACTTCTTCAGCAATGGCTGAGGCCGTAAATCCATTATTTGATTTCAAAAGAACCTTAAATGAAGATATACTTTCATTTCCATCTATATTTACAACTGCATGAGGCTTAATACCAACTGCAACCTCATCAAATTTATATAACTGTTTTAATTTATCAGATGTTTCCAATAATATTTCTTTTTTAATTACTTCTGTTTGACTTGACTCATGAATCATAATGCAATTTACATGCACCGTTGCACTTAACGATGCGGATGCTAATATTGATATTAAGAAAATTAAAGTCCTCATTTTAATAATAGACTCCTTTACCCACAGCTTGGCTATTTGCAATTTGCCACTTCAATCTATCCTCAACCTCCCAAGCTGTTTTCTTAACTTGTTTCATCGTCTTATCCTCAAGTAACTTAGCAAGTCTTTCTGTAATCTTATATTCTTTATCTAACCTATCAAGCGCATAGCTAACGGCTAAGCCAACAACTATTGCTAATACTACTGGCGCAGCCGCAATTGTTGTAATTGCAGTTGTTCCTGTTGCAAACACTGCCCCAACGATACTTGATATACCGATTTTTATTAGAGAAACAGACAAGTCTGCGACTAACTCATTTAATAAAAATCTATCTTTAAGGACATGCTGAAGTACGATTAAAGGAACAGTTAGAAAAATGGTAAGACGTGCCCCCTGTATTGCTGACGTTTTTATTCCTTTTTGCCCTACGAACATATCCACAACTTTTGCATTATTGCTTAAATATTTTATTCCAGTAAATATTTTACGCTGCCCTGGCCTACCTTTGAAAATGACATATTTTTTGCCGTTAACCTTTTTCTCATATGCTCGCCCAGTAAAGCCTAAATCTTTTACAAGCTTGCGCAAAATATTGGAATCTAATGAAGCTGCGACATAACCACTTGCTGTTCTTAACCCATCAACATAATCAATATTCTTTGTTTTAGCTAATTCGACCATGTCATTTTCGCTTACCACATACAAATAATGATTACTTGACATTGAATTTCATTTGAGATGACGGTTTTATTCCATTGTAATTATAAGCACTCATATTAACCCCTCACATAAAAAGTTTATTGTAATTACTCTTTACCCTTAGAGGTGTTTTAATATTTTGATTTACGACTCATATCAAATTACCTAAACAGCCATAGCAGCTAACGAGGCTGTAGAATTTCTCCTCGTCCGTCTCAATTCTGATCCTATCGCCATTTCAGCACTATATGAACTTGAACGCATTAACTCATTGTGATCTAAATTATTCGCAATGAGACACGGTTATGCCCAACTTCAAAACCGATTACTCGAACCAAAACATGTTCGTCCCTGTCATCATCGATGAACAACTCATCCCCGGCACTATCGAGTATGCGATTTCCCACATTGTCGATAATCACCTCGACCTCTCGCCCTTTTAATACGCACTACCACGACAAGAACGGGGCTTCAGCCTACCACCGTAAACACAAACCCAACGACGGAATGAAGAGTGCCAAGCGTTGGGAATCACTCTGAAATGCTTTGTTATGAGTATGATTTAAATGGTGTGAGATCTATACCTTCGATGTCACAAACAGCGTTAACTGTTGGGTTTGCACAAAGCCGTCTCAAATACGCTGCTAGATGGTTAAAAGTAAGTGGAGACTTCTCTATTGGTAATGACCACTCCGCGAGCATAAACAGGAAGTAATCGCATGCAGTTAGCGTATCACCAAGCAAGTATTCACTGTGCTCAAGTTGGTCGTTGATAATGGATAGCGCATCCGCAATTCTGTCGTCTTGTGCCGCTACAACATTTGGAATAGTAGCTTCATCATTTGTATGACGATGAGGATAATAGCGAACCATCAGTTCTGCTTGCAGTGTGTTATTCAGAAACGCTAGCCATTGATAAAATAAAGGACGCTTAGGGTCTCCTAAAGATGGCATTAAATCTGATTCAGGGTGCAATTCGCAGATATGCATGCAGATGGCTGGACTTTCGAATATTGGCTGTTCGTTGACAACTAACGTTGGGATTCGACCTGCAGGATTAAGCTTAAGATAATCCGCAGATTTTTGAGAGTTTGATTTTTTATCAACTAATAATAATTCATAGTCCGCATTCAAGTGATGAAGCAAAAAATGAGGAGCTAGGCTCGCGTTGTTAGGATAATAGTAAAGTTTGAACAAATTTAACTCCTTTTCTCTAAAACTACGGATACTCATATGTGTTATGTGGATCTAATTGGTGTTTGTCTGTAAAGATTTGCCTAGCATTTGATCTACAACTGGTATCATCTTAGTCTCTACACTATCAAATTTTGTCAATGCTAAACCACCCTTTCCATTAAGGTGAAATTCCCCATAACCAATTTGTTTATATCCCTTATACAGCCTCAATTCTGCGTGTGATAGATATGGAGTAAAATCCCAAGATCTTAATGCTGTATACGTAAGTCTATATTCACACGACTGTGGTACGGCATCACTTACTTGAGTGGTGATTCCATGATATTGCAACCTGTCCTCAACTACAGGAAGAAACTCTTTTACTTGAACTTTTGAATTTCTTTCTATACAAACATGAGACAATTTATATTCAGTTGAAACTGGGTCTACTTTAATGGAAGTACAACCAGACAAAGCAATCGCTGCAACAACAAAACAGATTTTTGTTTTCATATTAACTCTCAACATATAATTAAAACTAAACCGTAAATAATATAACCATTTCAACTTTCAATTATTACTCAACTTCAATTATGCAATTACCCCTCGCAAATACATATAATCAATCAATATGACCACAGAACCAATAGAAATGAGAAGTCAGAACATACCGTAAGAACTAACTCAACTGAACCAAAAAAGCCACAGGTTAGCTGTCAGCTTGAACAGTTTGTTAGGGTTGCATTAGTCTCGGACTCTCACAGTTAACCCTAAGACTGCATCCATAGTTGCGATTAGGTTATAAGCTATATAGCTCAGAATAACGATCGGCATACTGATAAATGGATTCGTTTCATTGTCAGCCATTTTTAATGCAAGCAAAATAATTCCAATTAAGCATATAGCAATCAAAACGAGTAACCCCGCACCTTTGGCCTTTAGAGACAGCTCATCTTTCTTTGCGGTAACAGAAACATCCAATTCAGTATTGCCACTTTCTTCATTCATATTGAACCTCTTAACTTTCTAGTAACCCTCACATTCACATCTACGCCACTGCTGCACCTATCTACCGCAGCGAGTATCATTCCCGTGTGGCATAAACGATTCGCATGCGTAAACCCCTCACTCAGCTTATCCATTCTTATTCGTGCTAAGCACCAACCGTATGAAAGCAGCATTATATCAAAACGTTCATTATTAAACCTGTTTTTTGTATGGGTATTTGGACAAATCAAGAAAGCAAAAAGAATAGCTAGGCACAGGAGTGATAGCCTTTCTTTTTTTGATTGAGGTAGGGAATAAGTTCGGGAGGTTGAGCTTCAAGATTTCAAGATTTCGAGGTTTCGAGCGTATTACAACGTGGCCTGAACCTTAATCGTCATGGTGATCTGCATGCTCTGCTTTGGTGCCAATATTGTTAGGCTTTCATGGTTTTTAGTCGTATCAAATGGTGTTGTAGCCAGCGACGCTAATTCTGAGTGGGCATTTACCGCTTGGCTTTGTGGTTCTAAACACAGAAAACCCGCTTGCCCTTCGGGTTTATACACTTGCAAGTAATGGCATGGGCTGGTGAGCGTGACTCGTAAGCCGTTATTGTGGTTCAAGGTGGCTGTTACTCCCGATTTATCCATCCGATAACCATTGTTTATCCATGCGTTGGGGATAGGTTTGGCTTGTTCAAAATCGAATACTGTGGAAATAGCCGTTGTATAATCGCTTGGCAGATACGTTGCATCTTCCCGCCATACGCCAAGCGCCGAGAACTGCACCTGTGTATCGGGTAAGCAATAAAAGAAGGGATGAAAACCCGCTCCGAACGGGAAGGCTTCCTCGCTAAGGTTGGTCACTGTCATGGTGACAATCAGGCTGTCTTGTTCTAGCTGAAAACGCTGCTTGGCTTGGTAGTGACACACACTTTTAATGTCTGACGTCATCACTAATTCTAGCCATAACTCTTGCGGGTTCTGCCGACACAGTTGCCATTGGGTTAACCAGCCATCACCGTGTAAAAAGAAATCGGGATCCACTTGTGAATTAATCGGCAATGTTACTTGGCGTCCCTGCCATTCAAAGCTGTTACCTCGAATGCGGTTCACCATGGGCACCATAGGGAACATGCTGGCTTCCGCCGCGCTGTGCTCACTCAGTTTTGTTCGTGGCCGCAGAATATCGAAGGCATGTTCTTCACCTTGATTGCAGACATATTCGCATCCATTGTTATACGTGTATTGGAAGGCATCAATAACTCCACCCCGCTCATTAATTACCAGTTTTAATGTGTGATTTTCGAGTGTGTGAGTTGCCATAAATTAACCCTTCTACCGTTGTGATACCGTGCTACTTGTTAATTAACTCAATAAGTAATTAGCCCGAAATCTGCTTATAAAAGCTACTGTAAATGGATGATGGTTCGCGGAGTGATAGCGAGGTCACAGGGATTACTAAACACTTATTACTAAGCTCTAATAACTAAGTACTTAGGACTAAACATTTATTACTAAACACGGCTCCTAAAAAGTGGTTAGTAATAGGGTTAATGACGCGGCCAGTAAAGCGACTTTGATTAGGTGGTAACAAACAATGATGACCAATACCTTAAGGTTCAATGGCCATAAGGGCCTTAACAACCAACAGGTACGACAGTATAACTGCCGTATCATCATGGCGTTGTTGTATAAAAACAAAGGGATGACCAAATCACAACTGGCGCAGGCTACACAATTAAGCATTCCAGCGATCACCAAGATCATTGCTGCACTAATCGAACAAGGCCGCGTTGAAAATACCGTGTCGCCACACGTTAGCAAGGGCAACTTTAAAGGCTTGTACAATGTATCGCGCCATCGCCCCGATACCATTTGTCTTAACGTGTCCCCAACCCGTATTCAGGCCATTATGGTCGATAATGAGATTACCCCCTGCTCTGCATTCATCAATCAAGCCATTGCACCCGCTACGCCAGAGGCACTCATCGACGATATTGTTACTGTGATTGTTGCCTGTCGCCAAGTGAACCGCACTACACCGTATCGGTTGTCGATTGCGGTACATGGACAAGTGGATACTCATGTTGGATCGTCAATGCGGATGCCACAAGCCCCGTGGACACAAGCCATAGAGCTAAAATACATTCTCGAACAACGTTTACATGTTGATGTGCTGGTTGATAATGATTGTGTGATGATGGCACTGGCAGAAAAGTGGTTAGGTGGCCACAGTGGGCAAGATTTCTGTGTACTGAATATCGATTACGGGATCGGCTCTTCGTTCCTGATCAACAATAATATCTACCGTGGCAAAATGTTTGGCAGTGGGCAAATCGGTCACACTAAAGTGGCAAATAACGGCATTATTTGTGGTTGTGGCCGCGAAGGATGTTTAGAAACCGAAGCCAGTTCAAAAGCCTTGTGCGAGCGCTATTCTCAACAATCTGCGTTACGCCGTCACAGCAAGGCAGTTAATACGGGTGAGAGTACGCACTATCCGCAAACACTCACGTTTGATGATTTTGTTCTGCACTATCAACAACACGATCCTATCGCCTTGGATGTCGCCCACCGCGCAGCAACTGTGCTTGGCCAAGCTTTGTATAACTTTCTGATCACCCTCAACATCAATAAAATCATTCTGTACGGCAACACCTGCGCCTTGGGTCAACCTTGGTTAGACACGATCACAGATCAAACACTCACGAATCCGTTTGAAGATAAGAATGCCCGCCGCCAAGATCAAACACTGGTGTCGTTTGGTCAGCTAAGCCAGATAGAACGAGTGATGGGCATGAGCTATTTGTGGGTTGAGCAGGAACTAGATAGTTTGTTTCTCGCATAAAAAAGATCACCGCTGGGGTGATCTTTTTCCGTTATGCTGGTTGTTATTACTGTAGCTGTCACTGTTACTGTTACTGTGATTATCCAGTTGCTACTTGTATCGCTTTTTACGCTTGCGCGTTCACTTCTTTGCCTAGATTAGCCGATTGTGCCACCAGCTCTTTCTCTAACTCTTCTAATGAACGGCCTTTGGTTTCTGGCACACGGCGATAAATGAAAACAAAGCCACAAGCACAAATAACGCCGTACAGTAAGAAAGAACCCGATGCGCCTAGCCCAGCGTTAAGCAATGGGAAGGTGTATGTAAGTGCGAAACACGCCACCCAGAGTGCAAGCGTACTAACTGACATGGCGGTACCACGTACTTTGTTCGGGAAGATTTCAGACAGTAAGACCCAAGTCACTGGTGCTAATGTCAGCGCGTAGATAGAAATCGCCACCAGCACCAATAACAGCACAGGCAGTCCTAGCATGCCGAATGCATAAGCCGCAGACATTAAGCCGTAAATAATGGTTAGGCCAAATGAGCCAACAATCATTAATTTACGACGGCCGATTTTATCAACAAACGGAATCGCTAAAATCGTAAAGACCAGGTTGATTAAGCCCGTGGCTACAATCGATTTCAAGGTGTCGTTAATGTCAAACCCAGCGGAAGCAAAAATCTCTTGAGCGTAATTGAAGATCACGTTGATCCCACACCACTGTTGGAACGCTGCCAACACCACACCAATGATCAAAATGGGTTTTACATCTGGCTTTAACAGCGCACTAAAAGGTAGCGAACGGGTTTCGGCTGACAGCGTACTTTCAATTTCTGCCACGGTGCGGCTAGCATAGCTTTCACTACCAATACGACGTAACGTGCCTTTGGCTTTTTCTGCCATGCCCATTTTCACTAACCAACGTGGCGATTCCGGCACCACAAACATCAAAAGTAAAAACGCGAGTGCTGGCACCAATTCGGCACCAAACATGTAGCGCCAACCCATTTGGCCGTTCCATGATTGTAAAATGTCGGCTTGTGCCGCGCCCGATGCCACAGGCTCTGCAATCATCAAGTTAATGATTTGCGCTGCTAATACCCCAATCACTATGGTTAGCTGGTTAATCGCCACAAACTTACCGCGTTTTTCCGCAGGTGCGATTTCGGCGATATACATAGGTGATAACGCAGAGGCTAAACCTATCCCTATCCCGCCAATAATGCGGAATATAACAAAAGCATTAAAACTGCCTGCCGCGGCGGTGCCCCATGCTGAAATCACAAACAAGAGTGCCGCTAAGATCAAAGGACGTTTACGCCCGTATTTATCAGAGACAGTACCTGCGATGAACGCCCCTGCCATACAACCCAGCAACGCCGAACTCATTGCCCAACCCGACAACGACGCACTAGTAATATTAAAGTAGGCTTCATAGAAGGGTTTTGCCCCACCAATAACCACCCAGTCGTAACCAAATAACAACCCACCGCAGGCAGCAACCAGGCTGATGAGCCAGATATTTCTCATGTTGAGTTGATCGCTTGTCTTACTCATAATCAATCCTTGTAGAGGTACACGTCTATTCAAGTTATTGTTTTATGGTCACCTCAGGCGATAGATCACCCGAAGTGACCTATCCATTACATTTGACCGTAGCGGCCAAAGGCGTAGCGATGTTGCGCGACTTCTTTAAATAAGTTCGCTTTTGTATGTGCTGGCGATTGGGTTAACAATGCCTGCAAGGTGTGTTCAAACGTTAGTTGCTTATCTGTTTCGGCTTCTTCTGTGCTGCGAGCAATGTGGTTACCTTGCGCCGTTATCAAGGCCAACCCCAGCAGCCCCATGGCTTTCACGAACAAGCAATGCTGTTGATGCTCGGCCTGTAAATCGCCATCAAACACAATCAAGGCTGGCAGCGATACCGCGAAGAAGTCCGTCTTAACGGGTGTATCCGCTTCTGCGTCAGCCCACGCCACCATATTTTCATACAGTGAAACCGCTTTTTCAGTCTCACCCAACTGATACAATGCCGCAGCTTGGTAGAACAAGTAATCCGCAGGTTGATCGTTATAATAACGGCTTTGCCCTATTTCTTGTTTACCCTGTGTAGCACATTTGAAATGTTGAGCAGCCAATTGATGTTGATCTAGCTGTTGGTAGCAATAACCTAGGTAGTAATACAGATCGTTATCGGTTTGCCCAACTAAACGCCCTTCACCCAAGTTATGCGGGTAATGCAGCGCAGCTTGTAAACATGTAATCGCATCGGTATAGGCATGCTGGTTTATCAAGCTCAGTGCGGTGCGCAATTTGTTCACCACAAACTGGCCAGTAATGCGTCCTTCGCCTCCTTCCCATGGATGAAATTGCCTTGTTGCCAAACACTCAGCAGCCTGTTCTAACTGCCCTGTGATATTGCACAAGTTGAGCAACTCTGCGGTTAAATCATCCCGTTTTTCAACCACCTCTAAGTGCGATTGTAACAGCGCTAATCGCGTTGCAGGCTCAGTCGCTACTGCTTGATGAAGAAAATCTAACTCGTACAAAATACGGGCATCATTAGGCGAAAGTGCAAACGCTCGCGACATCAACTCAATGGCTTTCTCTGGATCTTGGCATTTGTTGTATGCATGAACCGACAAGTTACGTAATACCGGCGCATAGTCAGGGTTGAGGTGTAAAACCTGTTCCCAGTGACGTACAGCGCGAGAATAATTACGTTTGGCGTAGAAGAAGCAACCCAATAAGTACTGAGTAAAGTAATGATCGGGGAAGGCATCCAGCACCCCAATTTCTGTCAAGGTATTAGGGAACAACACATTATCAGCGAAGGTCTCTGCCGCCGTGTCTAGCCAGGTTGTCACGTTTGTTGCAACACTCGTTTTAACCCCAGTTTTAACGTCAGTTTTTAGATCAACGTCAGCACTAGCGTAATCATCAGATAAATAAGCTTGGTAGATACAAGTCATCGCGCCTTGGCTATCACACTGCGCCAATACGGTTTTTGCACTGTCCGTTGCTCCAATCGACAAATAGAAATTCACCAGATGGATCGCATTGGCTTCACGCCCGTTCATTAAGTGCTTAAAGGCTGCTAAATCCGTTATCGATTGGCTGAGTTGATATTGCTCAAAAGCCAGCCCATAGCCCAGCGGCTGAATCACTTTTTGCGCTTTAATAAAGGCAGCCGCTTCGGTGGTGCGGTTCAGCGTGATCAGCAAGTGCGCTTTCAGAATCGCAGCTTGATAATGCATACCGTTAAGTTGTAAAGCACGGTTCGCATAATCCAGCGCTTCCCCCCAACGAGATTGCTTAGTCGCAATGCGAGCGGCGGCATAAAACCCTGTATCACGGCAGTTAGCACTCCACGTTGCCTTAAAGACATCGCTAAAGGCATGGTCCAAGTGGCCTAACTTCTCATTGGCACAACCACGCAAGTAACTCGCTTTGCCGCATAACGGGTTCTTATTGAGTTGATGAGCTCGCGCCAGTGCGGCATTGGCGTAGCCAAGTGTTGCGGTGTAATCGGCCCCTTCATACGCTAGCGATGCCATTGCCACATTGGTTTGGTAATGGTTCGGATCGCGCGTTAACGCTTCTTGGTAATAATCAACTGGGCTTCGCGTTGCATGATGGTATTGCTGAAGGTGCTGGCCGATGAAATACAAGGCTTCAACACTGTCGACGTCAGCAGGTAATGCAGGCGGCGTGGCAGGCTCTGGTGTTGGTTCGTCCGTTGCGGCGATATGTTCGCTATAAGATAACGAGCTGAAACCATCCGCAGATGTGACTGTCATGGTTAAACGGTTTGCTGTCGTGAGTTCACTCTGATCTATAAGACCGACACATTGACCAAAACATTGACCATCAAGCAAGCATTCCCCTTGGCGAGTTTCACCCGGCATCATGGTTAATGACGTTTCACACAGGGTATGCTTACCGTCTGAAATCACCAGGGTGTAATCAGTTATTTCTGCAATGGCGTACACTGCCCACGCTAGTTTGCCATTTGAGCGTTCAAGTTTTATCGCCACATCGGTATTGGCATTATGTACATTGCCAAGATTACTGTATGGCAAGAAATGCTGAACAAACACCTTCTCTTCATGGCTATCGATCCATGTAAAGTCGGGTTGGTTGTCGGTAAAGACACCTGTCATTAATTCAATGTAGGGGCCATTGGTATCGGTGAGTTGACGATCCCATGCAATACCAAAATCGCAGTTACCCCAGGTCCATTGTTTTTTACCCGGTGAGACATGGTGATTGGCAACATGAAGCAAACCGCCCTGCTCGTCGTGGCTGTATGCGCCCACAAAGTCGTAAGCCGATTTATCCGCCATATAAGACGTTGGTACAGGCAGGTTTTTATAGCGCGAGATATCGGTACCTGGCGAGTAATCCACTTTGTAATATTCGCCCGTTGCGATTGGGAAATTAGAAACATCGCGCTTGCCGTGATCGTATACCGCAGTGACATCAGGCGGGAAGATACTTTGATGATCGTCACCCCCTTTAACGGCCGGGTTCGACCACCACAAGAATTGACGGGGTGTTTCGTTACCGTTATAGACTTTACCCGTGATCTCAATCAGCGCTTTGTTTGGGTAAACCTTAAAACCCGCCATGATTTGTAAACCGTACATGTGCTCGACTTCGCCCATCCACACAGTCACAGCGCCATCATCATGATGCTCTATGGTGAAATCAGTCGACATGAAAGTCGTCGGGCGGTGATGTTGCGGCCAGTTAAATTCGATACCACCAGAAATCCACGGGCCCAATAAGCCAACCAAAGCGGGTTTAACCACTTCGTTGTAGTACACAAAGTCACGTCCTTTTACCTTGTCATACGCGCGATGAATACGGCCACCAAGCTCAGGAAGTAGCATGATTTTGATGTAATCATTTTCGATATACACCGCTTGATAGCTTTGATCGACTTTTTGATCCGTAATGCTGTCGATGACACCGTAAGGATAAACAGAACCCGATGAGCCTTGATAAACTCGGTTCTCTAAAAACAGTGGATTGGGATCAACCTTGCCCGTTGGGTAAGTAGGAAGAACAACCTGTTCAACCCAAGCTTTTGCATTCGTACTCATGACTTATAACCACCTGTAAGCCGTTATGATTAAGTTATGAGCAGTGTAAGGAATATTTTGTTAGCAGAATGTATGAAGCAATCACGCGCTTTACTAAACAGTGTTTAGTAATAAATGCGATCTTTCGACAGGGTGTTGAGTAAGGTTTAGACTATAAGCGGTCTTTGTATTTATGCTCGTTCCAGTACCAATTCAGTAAGTTAAAGCCTATAACACCAATACAAAACACGGCTGAATACGCCGCAAATTCAGCAATAGAATGGAACGAAGTGGTGAGTCTTTCCTGATTAAAAGAAGCCACAATAACATTACCAACCAATGCATAACATATTGTTGCAACAGTGGTTTTTATAACGTGCTGGGATAGCCCTTCTTTTCTTATCATTCTCCATCGCTGAAAATCAATATCAGGGTCTCTCATCGCAGCCGCCATTTAACTTTATGCATTAAAAAATAAGTGCATGACGCTGTGCCTTAAATATAAAGACTACACCGTCTTTGTCATCAACACTAAATCCCACGGCTTACGATTAAAAGAACGTCACCCTTTTTCCAACGACGTGATCTCAAAACCTAACGATAAATAACACGCTTTCGCAGCGTGATTGTGATCAAATACGAAAATCATCACCTGCTTCTAACGTTAATTTTGAGTTAATCTCAAATTCGCCTCCCTAAATGCATTCGACCTCAGCTAAAGGACAGGCTTTATTCAGCATGGCCTTGATAACGTTAAGCTGATGTTCGGGTACCAAAAAATTTAAAGCCTTATCACTTTTATTAAACAGCGTCACGCAAACGCCTTGTGGTAATTGGATTGCGTACTCAATACGCACAATATCCGATGCAGGAATAGATTTACCACGTAACCTCAGCACTCTTTGGGCTGCAAACTGACGAATACAAACATGATCGTCTGTTACTTCAAGAATACGGTGACTGTCGTTGACGGCATCGTTGAATCGAGAACTCACATAAGGAAAAACAAAAAACATCAAAAGTACAATAACGCTAATTAATAATACATCCATCAATGCTTACTCATTAAAATAACAACATTCTTTCATGCTTGTTAGCCTCCTAATACACTCACGTTTACTCGGGAACCCCACGCAAACTCAGCCTATTGGTTAATACTGGCTAACTTATTGCCGTCGCTAACAACTGATGTAGCTCTGCCAACACAGCATGGCTAATAACACTTCCTTTAGGGGTTTGAGTCCAAACGAAAGCGACACAATTTAAAACAACTGTTACCCATAGTATCAACTTAAACGGTTGTTTTTTGGTCTTATGTCGCAATTTTCTTTGTGCAATCAATGCACCCGGCCAACCACCTATTAAGGATAATAAGTGAAGGGTACTTTCTTTCGTTCGCCACTCACCTTTCACTGCCGCCCTTTTATCTTTCGCGTACACAGCAAAAGTCAAAAGGCTTAGAACAATATAACTCGATAAAAATTCAACTGGGGCGTGAGAAAATAATACAGTGCAGGTAACAAACACAAGATAAACCGCACTGATACCGAAATTTAATGACTTCATAAAGGGAAAAATCTTAATTGCATTTGAAATACATTATTGGGTTCCAAGTATCATGCCATAGCAAAGTGTAAACAAGATAATTTAATCATTTGTTGCTAATTTTTACACGCTATAGTTTACCAAAACACGACAACTAGGTTTCTATATAGATAGCTTTAACTCCAGCTCTCGATCTTCAATATAATTACCCGTTAGTTTAAAACCCACGCTTTCGTAAAACTGCTGAGGCCCACCGTTATCAGGAACAACACTGGTCGTGAGTTCTTTAGCATTAAAAGTTGCTTTTAATTCGTTAACAATAAGCTGAATAGCAGAACGACCTAACCCTGCTCCCTGATAATCCCCATCTATCATAAAGCGCCACAGATAGAAGGTGTTTTCTTCAGGGCGAGCATCAATCATCACAAACCCGACTGGAGCTTCGTTAAGATAGATACCTCTCATCCATACGTAATCAGAGAAGTTAGCTTCAGCCATTGATATGGCATTAGTATCTACGTAACCCTCCTGTTCCTGCTTAACCGATAATTGGCAGATAGCATAGAAATTGGCGGCGTTTAACTCTTGTAACCTTAATTCGTCATGGCTAATCACTGGCATTGTCCTTGTGGCTCAAACGGAAAGATTGTTTCATCAAACTGCATTATCAGAAAACCAAAATACATGAGCGACATAGAAACAAAAATAATGTTCGTTAACTTTACTTGTCGGTTTGGTTAATCTTATGTTCCACATTTAACGGGTGTGTAACTGCAGTAAAGCGATTAATGTTAGTAGCACGTTAATAGCAATAATAAGCGAGACAAGTCAGTGAAAATACTCATTCAATACACGCAAACAGGTAAGTACAAAGATCATGCGTGGGAATCACTAACCCTAAAAGCAAAAGGTGAAGTACAAGCGGTAACACCATCTTACGCCGCTCAACTTATCGACCAAAATAGAGCGAACTTATTCACGACAGATAAAGAAAGTATCGTGATTCAACACTAGCTTTCGCTTTCATGAGCTCTCGCCCTCAGAGCTCATGCCCTTCTTAACTAGCTCACTACTGGGTATCACACAGCTTTGTCGCTCTGTGGGAAATGCTTTTAATATACTGATGTTACATTTTAATTAGCGCTTCTTTTAACACTTCACCCAAGGCTTTATGCTTGAACTTAGTATGCTTACTGGCAACGTCAGTAACATCAAGGTTAGTAATAGCGGTATGGGTTTTATGCTCTAACGCATGTAAACCAATCGGTGACTCACGAAATAACGTCCCCGCTTTGTAGGCGTATTTTAGTACCGAATCTGTCTTACTCATGCAGTTGATAAAAACTGTGGTCGCGTGTTTATCAAAAACCGTATTCCACAATTTAGAATGTGATGACACCGCACCCGCTAACAAATAGCATTTGCTGACTTTGTTGGTTGTTACTTTTTCCATCGTGTGGCGAATAATACGCGCGCCCAGTGAGTGTCCCATCAAAACACAACCCTTTAATTCAGGTTCTTGCTCTATCAAATCAGCCAGTGCAGTCCCAACCACTTCGGTTTCAGTAAACGCTTTTCGCCAATGGCCCGATACTTTATTGATCGCAGAAAAGCCTGCCACTCCTAATTTTTTGATTAATGAGTCTTGCGTAGTCACACTTGGCATTAACTGAATTAGGCCATCATCCAGCAGCAAGTCGCTCAAGTTACCCGCCTTCCATTTCACATGGATCACTTTGTGTTCAGGGTATAAGGTATCGACAATTTCTAGCCAGTCAGAAACATCACAACCTTTGCCCGACATAAAACCGTTAATCACAAGTATTGTTGGCGCAGGCTCTTGCTTACCTTCTCGAATAACGCACAACTCAACGGCAGCGCTTGGATCGGAGGTTGGTTGATTGTGATTAACACGGGGTAATGCCGCTTTAATGGCTTTGAGTTTACTGAGCACGGTTATTTGGGTTCCTTTGTTTAGTTAAACTAGCTAAGAATTCGCTGAAAGATGAACGTAATGACAGCCATGGCCGCAATACCCATGTTAAGCAATAACATCTTCTTTTGATGGCTTCGCTCAATTGTAAATTGCGCTTCCATTTCTTGCCTGTGTTTAGCATGTGCTTGGTCAATGGTTTCTAACACTTCTTTCTTTACATTTTCTGCCGCTTTTTGAATACGCTCATCAACAAGATCCAGCATAGGTGCTAATGCTTTGGTGTCTAGCGACTTCGTTTCTAAATCTACCGTTTTCGCATTATCGACAATCGCTTGGGCTTGCTCGGCTGAAGTGTTGAACTTATCCAAAGCGGATTCAATCTTATCTAGCATTTATATCCTTGTTTTACAATGACTTATGCGTTATATCGCTGATCAATTCATCATATCGACTGGCTATTCTATCGGGTAAGCTTTCACATATTTCTAAGTTAATTGCGATAAACTCATCCCATGAAAACTGCGCTGAATAGTTCTCTCTATACTGCAACTCAACCTGACAAATATCGGGTCTTTGTTCATAGATCCGACAGCGCCTTGTCGCGGTATCAAGGTGACGACATATGCCGTCACCTCGGCTCAGTGGTAATGTTATTTCTGACAAATGAACATTTGCGCAGCACTTACCGCAGCCATTGCATGGAAAAGGTTTGAGATTTTCGGTTAGCATAAGCTCTTCAACCAACTCCGCGTGCTATCTAAGTTACCCGCTTCAAATGGTAATTCAATATCGCGCTTTTTTATTTCTTGCGTAAGGATCAAACCTTTCTCGTATTCGCTATTAACCGCCACCAAGCTGTCAGTAAATTGTGCTAACTCTTGTGGGGCTAAATTAAATTCAAGGGCAGCCAACTCCACCAAATAGCGATCTAATTCTGCATTCACTTTTTGGAAGTATTCTAAAGTGCGACGCGCTTCGCTTTTAAATTGATTAAGGAAGTTCCAGATCTTTTGCATCATCTCACTGTGATCCAAAAAGTAAGTCAACCCTAATGTCATTAGGCCTGTGGCAATAGCGCTAATGAATGATGCAAGCTCAGAGCCAAAAGGGAATGTCATGACAGTTGCTAGGTGTTGGTTCAAAATAACCCCCATAGCGACTGCGACACCCGTTGATAAAATACGGGTCACTTCACGCGCTAAATCGCCAGCAGATAGCTTACTTGGGTTAAAGAACACCATTTTGGCCGCTGACACTAAGCTGGTCCACATTTCTCGGATCAACTTACCAATCAACTTTTGAGTCGTGAAAAAGATATTCATGACTGTGGTGGTCAAGCTAGAAAGTACACCACCGATGGCGCCGTCTTTGAACTCGGTAAGAATGTCTTTAAAGCGTGCTTTAATTCGCGTCCAAATATCGACCGCCATTTTCTTTAAGCGGTCAAGAAAACGCTCCAAGGTAAAGTTACCCTGTGCATCTTTGTACAGTGATGGAATGTGTTCTTTTAGCTCAAACCAAACTTCAGCCATGATCATGCCGAGTGCTTGGCGCATCCCCATTTTAAAGCCTGATTTTGCAGACTCGACTGCAGTACTTTTGAAAAACTTGCTGCTAGTGTAATACGTGGCATTGATCTGACCATCGTATTGCTGGCGGGCTTGGTGATCAGCTTCGCGCATTTTGTCATGATCAAGGCTTTCTAATGCCTCGATATGTGCTTTGTCTTTGGTAATCGAATCTTCAACTTTACGTTTTTCATGACGTTGCTGAGGCGTTGATGTTGGCATTGCTGCCAGTTTCTCGCAATTTTGTGCAACTTTGGCTTTTTTATTCTCTATAGTACGTGGCAGTACATCCCCTAAAAAAGCATCCATTGAGTACGCTGACTTTAGGTTATTAACGTATGAATGGGTTGATTGAAAATTCGAACTTTGGTTAGCAAGTTCAACGCCATCTAACCCTGCCAGCACGCGACCCGCATCGTTATGAACTTCATGCGATGAGATGATGTGGTCAAGCTGGCGATTCTCATTTTGCGCCATATTTTGATCACGATAAGCATCGTATAATTTCCCTTCTTGATGTAACTGCTTATCCGCTGCGCCTCGGTTTTTATATCTACTGTCAGCGTGGTAACGATCAACTTTTACCGCTTTGCCTTTACTGTTGAACACTTGATTACCATCTGCATCAAGCTTCGCTGGCTTGTAAGCACCTTGGTTTACATATTCCTGTTTTACTTGTTCAGAAAGGTGAATATCGGTTTCACCACTGTGGTGTTTACGCACATTATGAATGGTGGCAACTTCGCCGCCTTTCTTATCTTCAAACAATAAAAAATCAAGGCCAAACGAGGTCACTAAACTTTGAACGACGGTTTTGTGTAGTTCTTCGGTTAAGTGAAAATCAGTACGTAAAGAGACAGATGTTGCAGACATGAATAACATACTCCAGAGCGAGAAAGGTGGTCTAAACACCACCTTTAATTACACCAACCTAAATAATCATCATTAATTAGCAAGGCTGGTATTAGCCATTAATCGAATTGTTTAGAATCAAATTTCGCTTTCGCAAGCATTTCATCAATAGCTGCACTGTTAATTACCTGCATGCCTTCTTTATCTGTTTCAATTTGGACAACGTTATCTTTAATAATAACTTTACCTGTGCTATCTAACTTAGGTTTAAATAATGGCGTAGTAATAATATCTGTCAAAATTGCAGCCACTTGGTAACCGTTCTGGATAATTTGAATAATATCATTACCAAAGGCATCAATATTAGCACCTGTTTTAATCAAGTGATCCATCGCTTTTAAGCTGTCGAAGTACTGAAGGAACACTTCATAAATACGCTGGGTTTCAGTATTAATTTGAACAACATAATCACGGGTTTTATTGAGCTGATTACGGCCTTGGGACATTTTTTCAATAGCGCTATCTACTTCATCACGTGTTTTGCGGGCATCACTTAATGCTTCTTCCGCATGCGCTGCAAACGCCCACCCTGCAATCGCCATAATAGGAGCAGCAACAACGCCACCCAATACCATCGCGCCACCAGCCATGCCAAAACCGCCCGCCGCAAGAGAGCCACCACCAATCGCGGCCATCGTCGCGTTATAGGCCGCCGCACCAGAAAGTGCGGCAATGGGTGTACCTGTTGAGGCTGCAGCCAATGCCATTACACCACCATATACCGCGTAAGCCGCTGCTGCGCCACCAATGCCTGCACCTGCAACTTTGCCTAGATAAGCTGTTGTCGATAGTGCTAACCCATCAATTTTATCTAATTTGTGCTGAGGGAAATCAAGCGTGACTTCTTTTGAGCCTGCTTGGTTAAGTTTTTCAAGTAACTTATCTGCAATCGTGCGGAATTCTTTAAAATCTTCGCCAACCTTAAGTTGCAATTCACCCAGCTGGGTAAGACTCGCCGTCGTACGTTCATTCACTTTATCGAACAATTTTTTATCGTTCTCGTAATCGTTTTTCGCTGATTCTAAAATATCATTAGCTAACGATTTATCTTGGTAACCATCGTACCCTTTCTTTGCACCAAAACCTGCGGCTGCAACTGCAGCTCCCGCTAAAATGAATGGTAATGCCATACTGCGTCCTTACTAATTAATTATTAATATTTTTGTTAAATCACTCTGATATATACAGAGTAAAAAATCTGTACAATGACTTGATATTACTCGACGCCAATGACTCACTAACAGGTGAATAAAACTCACTATGAAAGTCATTTTTATTCATTGTGTTTGTAATAGACCTAACGCGAGCTTTATTTTCTATAACTTACATTCCAAATATCATCACCAAAGCCTCTCACCCACATTTTCAACCTGAGTGAATCAATGACTGTCGCGGTAATGGAATAATGCTGTTCGTTTTCTTCTGTTATTTGATCATGTGACAATGGTGTCTCTAATAAATGAAAGCCTGCCTGCTTGGTTATATCGAAGGTTACTTTGCATTTATCCCCTTCGCCAAAACCAAACCGGCCATCTGCGTCGTATTGACTTAATTGAAAATCTTTTGGCCGTTCAAAACCAAATGAAGAAACGACTGCCTTATTTATTCTGTGCAAAGCTAAAGCTCGTTCATTGTCGTAGCCATCAAATCGGCACACTAAATACATTCGACACCCTTGCTGTGCCAGCCCCAGTGGCATCACAAGCGCCGTGCGTGTTTGCTGACGAGCATTGTGATATTCCAGGTTCAATAACCTATCTTTGTACAAGGCTTCGCTAACGGCTTTAAAAACAGCATCATCCAATTTTGGTGGCAATAACGGCTGGGTTTCACTCACCACCCTGACTTTTTTTAGCCAATTTCTGTCTTTGCTGTTGTCACAACTTGGGTTGAGCTTATGCCTTGCTTCGGCAAAAAAGCCGTCTAATGATGACATCACATTCGCAGGTAATAAATTCGTTAAATACTCTTCAGCCATGCTCAACAGTAGTGCTTCATGCGAGCTAAGATTCGGCATGGCGAGCCCTTCACCACTCTTATTCCAAGAATAGCCATAAGGCTTACTGCGTTCATCGCGCGTGATATTAAAATGCTCGCACAAGGTTTCTAAGTTACGTTGTATCGACCGAATATCTCTTGTGATCCCTATACTTTCTAATTGTTCACGAAGTTCACTGGCCGTCACCTTACGCGATCTGGGTATACGTTTTAGTAATTCAAATGCCAACGCGACCGACTCTTGAGTGCTTGCTCTCTTCGCCATACTGCTCAATTACCCTGTTGATACCATGCAAAAAGACGCTATGTCGTTGTTGTTATGATTATTATCATTATGAGTGCGACATAATGTGACGCATATTATACATATTTAAAAAACAAACAAAACACCATACTGTAAATTGTACTTTTATTGCGAGCAAAAAAAAGAGCCTCTGAATAAATACTCAGGGGCTCTTTCTCGATTTTTTACTGCATTTTATTAGGTAAATCTACAACTTTAGTCACTTTGTAAGTGCAGCATCAACATCTAACACATCATTAATACGTTATCCGCTAGCGATAATACGTCAATACCAACCTTACACCGACAACATCTAGATCACATTAAACACCAAATCAACTAACACCATAGTGGTAAACATTTACAATATTGATCTAAATCATTTTCATAACGAGTAATCTTGAGGCATGTTAATAATGCGTTAACAATCAACAGAGGGTTAAAATATGCCATTAAAACAAGACTCGCGATGCTACACGGACGTTTGTGTTAACGGTAAATGGTTCCACCACGATCACTGCACAACCAAAGCTTACATGCTCAAAGGCGGCGCATCTTCTGTTATTGAGCTTGCCAAAATGCCAACAACTGAAAATGAATTAATCGATTTACTCGCCGATACATTTTAATGACTGCGAAACCCTATTCGGTAACTCAGTATTCTCTTTTCAACGGCGAATGTTAATAATCAGAAAATGCCAACCGTAAACATTCATACTCAATATGGTACGTCCCTATCATATTGAGCAGCTTCTTGTTATCGCTACTTATCTTTATTATCGTTTTTATGATTTTCGATCTGCCCTAGCCCTAAAAATTTCAAGCCAATGCTGAGTAACAAGATCGATGTTGGTAGTACTAAAATATCCCAACTAATGCTATCGAAGTTGATTAACACCAACTCCAAAAACTTTACAAATAAGATTACGATGATCACTTCAGCCAATATGTTTTTTAGATGGCCGATGTTAGGTGTTTTGATCCAACGAAGAACTTTAATTTGTTTGTTTTCGTCTTCTTTGTTGGCAATAAACAGGGTGTAAACACCATGGGCAAAAATGAATAACACTAAGGCTACAAGAAAGGTATCTAGTGATTTTATCAAGTATGAAATGGCAATATCAGCGGTGTCTAAGTGCGCTAAGCTTGCTGGTGGTATTTTGTTAAGGGCGAAAACAGCAAAAGCCGAATAGGTTTTCGCAGCTCCCATCACAAACAGCAAAAATGAAGCCAGCATAGAACAAATGATAGCGATCCAGCTGACATGTCGGAATAAGTTGAATGTTTGTTTCATAAGTACGCGCTCACAGGCTTAATTGATGCCGTCAAGTGTATGCGTAAATATGGCGTGTGATAATCCCATCCATATGACAAACATTATTACCACACAGTAACAATTAGCTATTGTTTAGTGCTTGTTGTAGGCACTCAACAAACATAGATATCTTGGTTGCTAAATGTTTTCTGCCTGCATGGAAAGCATATAGCACCAAGTCTTCTGGCTGCGCTTCTAGCTCGACTTTTTTGAGTAAACCGGCGTTAATTTCAGCAGCACATGACCATTGCGGTAAGATTGAAAAACCTATGCCAGCTAAGGCTGCCGATCTCGCCATGGTGCCACTGTTAACTTTAAATGATGACTTCACATGCTGATGAACATGCTGTCCTGTACTGTCTTTAAACACCCAGGGCACGCCATTTAATGCTGTTAGGCTAGTGATACAAGGTAACTGGCTGAGTTCAGCAAGCTTATGGGGCCGCCCGTAGCGCTCAATAACACTCGGGGCTGCAACAACCACACTTGGGTAACGCTTGATCTCTTTCGCTATCCAGCCACTATCAGCTAACTTTCCTCGGTTGAACGTCACAACCAAATCATAACCATCAAGCAAATCTTCTTTGGGGCTCAAACTTGTTTCACACAAGAAAGAGATTTCTGGATATTGAAGGCAAAATGAGACTGCGGCATCAGCAAGCATCGGGATATCCGGCATTAACACTTTAAGCTGTCCAGATACTGCTTGAGAGTGATAGCTGATTTCCTTAAATGCATCATTCAAGGCACCGACTAAGTTAATCGTTGAGCCATACAGCTGTTCACCAAACTCTGTTGGTGTGACACGACGTGTGGTTCGATTCAACAAGCGTACATTTAGTTGTTCTTCAAGTAAGGCGACATGACGGCTGACATTAGAAGTCGGCATGCCAAGGTACTCTGCCGCTTGTTTAAAACTGTTGTTTTCATACACGCAGTGAAAGCTTCTCAGCCACTGCTGATCGATTTGGTCAATCATAACTATCCCATTTTTTAGGATTATAAAACCTATTTAGACGACTTTATCCTACGACACTAACGCTTACAATTGTTGCTTTCTCTTGATAAGAAGCAACCATGAAAATACTACTTAACCGACTGAAAGTTAGTGACATAAGCCTCATTTTCTGCTGTTTTTCGCTACACTTTTTAATTGCTATCGATATGCTGATCATTGTTCCGTTTAGTGCATCAATCGCATTAGACACAGGAACATCCAGTGCTCAAGCGGGGTATCTCACCGCCGCTTATGCTTTATCTGCTGCAGTGATCAGCTTAATAATGAAGTGCCGTAAAAATGTAAACCATGAGCAAAAACGCATCCTGCTTTTACTTGCTGGGGTAACCATCACTACGCTGCTGGTGTCGGTATTCAATGACTTTTATCTCGTCCTATTCACACGGCTCTTAACAGGCATATTTGGTGGGGCTTTGGCTGTTGTTAATTTGAATTACCTTCTTTTAGCTTCAAACGACAGTAATAAAAAGAAAAACACGGCGATTTTACTCAGTGCCTTCCCTTTGGCGCTCGCACTCGGTGTGCCTTTGCTTTTATTTTCAACATCAGCGACAAACTGGCAGCTAGGTTTTCAGCTGCTTGGTGGTGGGTTTACCTGCCTTTTAATCTTATTTGCGCTTTACCACCATTACCAGGATTCAGCAGGAGCAGAATCCACAGCCTCACTAGCTCCTGCACTTTCAACGTCCGAGCCACCAGCGACTCACAAGGCTTTGCGCTTTGCTCTGCTTATTATCACTAGCGCTGTGGTGAGCACTTTCATTGTTTCGACGCAATACCCTGTGATGTTAATTACCACACTCAATATTCCAGACTCACTGCTTAGCTGGTGCTATACCGTTAGCGGAATTGGCTCTTTTCTAGCGATTCAGGCTTATGCCAGAATCTCTTTGCAAAACCGTTCCATTAGCTATGTGATTACCTTACTGTCTATCGCTATGTTGGTTGCCATTCATCTTGGTTTTAGCACTTTAGAGGTTGTTTATGCTGCGATAACCTTCATCGTATTTGTTATTGCAAGCTCGGCCAGAACCTTGATCATTACCACTGAACTCATCAGCTCTCTGACTGTGAATGACCGAGTAAAAATGATTGGTCTTCAAGGCGCAGTTCAACACTTTTCTGTTGGGCTTGGTAGTACCATAAGTAGTACTCTGATAACCTTAGGTTCAGATTTATCCCCTGATTTTACTCAAGTTATCACTGTTGCTACCGCTTTAATCATGCTAACTCCCATTCTGTGGTGGAGGAATAGCGGCAAAGAGACACACTCTAGCGATAAACCTCAATCAGCTAACTCTAAATAGTAGAAGGACGTTATGATAGTTACAGCATTAGTCGACAATTCCCGCTTAGAAGATAGACCTGACTTAGGCGTTGAGCGTGGGTTAGCAATCCACCTTAATACTATGGGTAAACAGATCTTATTTGATGCGGGCAGCGGTCAGACTTTTTGCGATAATGCAGCGCAACTAGGTATTCGCATGCAAGACGTAGATGCAGTAGCTATCTCTCATCGTCATCACGATCACTGTAACGGTGTCAGCCATTTCATTGATCGTAATACATCCGCACCAATTTATTTTAGAGATTGTGAAAGCCAAGGTTATCGGTTCAAAGCCTTTGGCTTTAGCAGTAACGTCGGCATCGACAAAAGCTTATTCGACAAGCTCTTCTTCGGAAAAAACAATACCCAGCTTAACTTGATACAAGACACCACCGAGATACTGCCGAATGTATTTTTGATCACGAATATCAATCAAAAATACCCTCAGCCAAAGGGCAATCAATACCTGTACACCGAATCAAAGCATGGCTGCCAACACGATAGTTTTGATCATGAACTCATGATGGTAGTGAAAGAAAAGGATGGGCTTATTGTGTTTACAGGGTGTGCGCACAGCGGTGTACTCAACATGATCGATACAGCGGTCACGCACTTTCCTGATAGCCGCATCAAAGCCGTTGTCGGTGGTTTTCACTTAGTGGGTTTACCCGTGTTCAATAGCATTGGCGGCAGCAAAGAGGACATTCGAGACATTGGACGTCAGCTTCTCACCTACCCTATAGACAAGCTCTACACTGGGCATTGCACCGGCATGAAAGCGTTCGGGCTACTCAAAGAAATATTGGGCGATAAGCTTGAGCACTTACCAACAGGAAGAAGTGTCGTTGTGTAGCTGAACGACTTACCTTATACCTCTCCGTATAATTAGGCAGGTTTAATACTGCCTTTATTCCTTTGATTTCATTTGATTACTTCGTGATCAAATCGACGTTATTACATTTGGTAACACATTACCGTATATGGATGGATTGACTACCTTTCCTGTCTAATAATACGGCTTAGAGGAAATTCTTATGCTGCTTACCAAAGAAAAAGGCAAAACGTTTCAGTTCCCAACCGCCTTTACCATTTTATTTATCATTACTCTATTTGCGATCGGTTTAACTTGGCTTGTCCCTGCGGGCTCTTATTCCAAGCTGTCTTACGATTCAGGTCAAAATGCACTCCATGTCTCTAGCCCGATGGGCGAAGTGACCACAGTGCCAGCGACACAAGCCGAGCTAGAAAAGCTCAACATCAACATAGGTATCGACCAGTTTGTTAACGGTACCATCCGCAAACCAATTGCGATTCCCGATACCTATGAGCAACTGGTTCAATCACCCAAAGGTTTCAGTGATATCGCCATCGCGATGGTGGAAGGGACAGTTGAAGGCGCTGACATTATTGTCTTCATCTTGATCTTAGGTGGCATGATTGGCGTGATAAACAAAACCGGGGCTTTTAATGCAGGATTAGTTAGGCTGTCGGAGAAAACAAAGGGGCGAGAGTTCCTATTTGTTGCCATTGTTTGTGTTGTGATGGCACTGGGTGGCACCTCTTGCGGACTCGAAGAAGAAGCCGTCGCTTTCTACCCTATCCTTGTGCCTATTTTCTTAACGCTTGGCTTTGATTCAATCGTTTGTGTTGGCGCGATTTTCTTAGCCGCTTCCATTGGTACCGCCTTCTCAACCATTAACCCATTCAGTGTGGTCATCGCCTCTAACGCGGCGGGTATTTCCTTTACCGAAGGGATTGGCGTGCGTACCTTTGGCTTAGTTGTCGGTATTATCACAGTGATCGGCTACCTGTACTGGTACTGCAAAAAGATCAAAGCTGATCCTTCATTCTCTTATACCTATGAAGACCGAGAAGCTTTCAGCGAGCGTTTCCTGAAAGGCAAAGACCTGAATGAAAAAGTGCCATTCACGCTACGTCGTAAGGTTATCCTAGGCTTATTTGCCATTGCATTTCCGATGATGATTTGGGGCGTGTCGACGCAAGGTTGGTGGTTTGGCCAAATGGCGGCATCTTTCCTTACTATTGCCATTATTATTATCTTTATCTCAGGCCTTAAAGAAAAAGAAGCGGTTGAAGCCTTCACACAAGGAGCGTCTGAATTGGTGGCAGTGTCACTGATCATTGGGATGGCACGTGGGGTTAACATCATTCTTGAACAAGGTATGGTGTCTGACACCATTTTGGCATGGGCGTCTGAATTAGTATCAGGTATGCACGGTAGCGTGTTTGCTGTCTCGCAAATGTTTATTTTCTTCTTGTTAGGCTTGGTTGTTCCGTCATCATCAGGCTTGGCTGTGTTATCTATGCCTATCATGGCACCGTTGGCAGACACGGTAATGATCCCACGCGACATTGTGGTTTCGGCTTACAACTGGGGACAATACGCGATGCTGTTCCTTGCCCCTACAGGCTTGGTACTGGTGACCTTGCAGATGCTCGATATTCCATTTAACAAATGGGTCAAGTTCGTACTGCCTATCGTTATCTTCTTATTGGGCTTTGGCTCGTTATTGCTGGTGGCGCAAGTAATGATGCTTTAACTCATTTAAACAATAAAAGAAGCACGTCTGGAAGATAAAATAAAACGAAAGGCTGTTGAGAAATGATGCACACTCAGTGGATTTCCTCATCAGCCTTTACTGTATTATGTATACAAAAGCAGACACAAGCTAAAGCTCACTAGAACTAACATTGTCGTCCAAGAAAATACGCATGAGCCGAAGGTGAGGCGTCACAACCTAAATATTCACGGTTCAGGTTGCTCGCCGCGACTAAGGTTGAACCAGAGCCAAAGAATGGGTCAATAACCAATTCACCTTCATGAGAGCTTTGGCTGATCAGAGCTTCAAGAAGCGGCACTGGCTTTTCTGTCGGATAACCACGATACACTCGCTTATGCGCCAAAATATCCGGCATGCCTAAGTCATTCAGTTTCCGTTTACCCTTTTCAAAGAATAGGATGTATTCATGCCTAGCTCGATAATGGTAACCCATTCCAATACTGACTTTATCCCATATTATCGGCTTCCAAAATTTAAAACCGACACTCTCAGCTATGGGTTTGGCGATAAACATCGTTTCTTGATCGCAAAAAAGATAAAAATGAGAACCGTTTTTTAAGACACGATATATCTCCTGAAACAAGTGTTCAAATCTTGTATTTGGAAATATATCAAACCATTGATTGCTTGATGACTTACTCACTTTCAAACGAGTAGTCGTACCAATTTTTCGATGCTTCTCTAAAGATTCATACGGCGGATCTGTTATCACTAAATCAACACTCGCATCTGCAAGTGTTGACAGCCAGCTAACAGCATCATCATTAAATAAACGCATTAAGTTCTTACTAATCTATTGAGTGGCAAATTCGCCATGAAGATAACGAGCGACAAGCCACATCCTCTAATTGCTGACAATCATAACAGCCTTGTTGTTTGCCGTCAGATTGTTAACGCAGCCATCTTCATATTTGGCTTGGCTGTTAGCGAAAAAGTCGCATTACTCTGGCTATTTGATAGAACGACTATCAGTTTACTTTTTGCAACTTCGACGGTTTAGGCTTTACACCACCAAAAACATTAATTAGCGCACCAAGAATAATTAATGACCCACCCGCTAATGTCCATTCTGATGGCGTTTCATTAAACACCAAAACACCCAAAATTATCGAGAATACTACTTGCACATACGAGTATGCAGTGGCTTTACTTGCAGCGACCGTTTGCATTGATTTAGTCAGGCCAACTTGCCCTATCTGAGTGAAAATACCCACAAATAACAGTAAGAATAAAGCTTCTGTATTCGGCATCACAAAGTCATTACCCAACAAAACGATAGAAAATGGCAAGGCGATTAGTGGAAAATAGAAAATGATAACTGAACTGTCTTCTGTCTTACTCAGCCGCTTTACAATCACATAGGCAACCGCACTACCCAGCGCACCCAGTAATGCAACAGCCACGCTAAACATAGGTAGTTCAGCTGCACTTTCAACAGACAAGCTAGGGCTCACAATTAACCCTAAGCCTAAAATACAACATGCGATACAGATAGCTGTCGATGCTTGTACTCTTTCACGAAGAAATACCAAGGCTAAAATGGCCGTAAAAACAGGGTGCATGTACTGCAGAATTGTCGCTTCTGCTAAAGGTAATGTCGCCACAGCGTAATACACACAGATCAAGGCAAGTGACCCCGCAACACCTCGCGCCACCAGCAATTTCTTATTATTACCCCAAACGGAAATTCTCTTTCTTTTTACATCTGCGTAGCTAATAAACAGTGAAACAATCGCCCTAGCCGCCACAATTTCAAACACAGGAATGCCATGTGTACTAACCAGTTTTACGCAACTAGACATAAGTGCAAAAGCCAATGCAGATACCAGCATATATCTGACACCAACGGGAATAAAATTCATAAACTGAGTAGGCATAAATCCGTAACTATGTGATGTGTATAGAAGATGTGATCTTATGGAACTGAGCGACGGAATGGAAGGGAAAAACAAGAATAACTCTTCTCACTTTAGCTACGTTTGCGATAAGCCACAGACATAATGTTGTCCCTATTCCGTCAAATAGCGTATACCTTAGTTGCTTATTTAAACTTTTATTTAGCTTGATATTTTACTATTTCCGCATAAAAAACAATAAAGCGACCTGAATTTTATTTTCTTAATACTAAAGTGGCTTTGTTGCGTAATCAAATTTGAGTTATTCAGACATTATTGATGGCCTTGATATGTTGAGATTGCCTAAGTTAGCCGGCCTCCATTATCTAACATCTTTACAGGCAACATGTTATCCACTAAGAATTGATAAAAACGCAGGTCTTCAATTAAATCCGAATCTGATAATTCAAAATCTTGATATATTGCATTCGAATAACGGAATCTAACTGTATGTTCGAATCTTTTTGTTTGATGATAGAGAATTTCTTTAACTTGGGGCAAATCAATAACAACCCCCATCAATTTAAACTGATTATCCTTAATTTGAATTTCTGCTGATTGCTTAGTATTAGCGGATAAATAATCCATCGCCCCTGATAAAATAACGAATAAAGAAATATAAGCGATTTGATATTTAAACGGTTCATGAACCAGAGATACAATATAATAAGCAAACATTGCACCATATGCAATTCGCATGGCAATAGTATGGGCTAACTTAAAATTTACAATTTTCCTCTGTCTGATTAGTTCTTTCATAAATTCCTTTATCAACATAACGCTTGATACTTATGAAGCCCCACAAAAGAGGCTCCAATCACTCATGGACTCGATATTTATCAGTGGCACTGCCATCAATTTTGTTCGGTCAATGCACACCTATTATCTTAGTCGATTGGGCTGATATTCACGAATACGAACGACTCATGGTACTAAGAGCACCTATTGCTGTAGCAGGCCGTTCTGTTACGCTTTTCGAGCAAGCTTTTACAAAAACTACAACCTACTGCTCAGACTCCAACGGAATAGAACCAGCTATTTCGCCGTTTTCAATTACAAAGAGCATATTGGCTATTGGAGCATTACCATAGCTATCATCATTCCACGCGTGATTATGCAAATAAATAAACTCACTTAACAACTCTTCAGGTGCATCTTTAGAAATCACCATTAAACCTGTTCTTCTAGCAATTGACACCAACAATTGTTTTGCGCTTAGAATTTCATGAGCTTTTAGCATTTGTTTTTTAGATAAAATAGCCTCGCTACTGAAAGGCAGTCCACTAGCAGTTAATACTTTATTATCTAACGAATTGGATGGTGTAAAGATGACATCCATAGCATCAATATTTTCAAAGGCTTCATTTACCGTGGCATTTACATCAATTTTTTCACTATCTTGATGAGTTAAAAAAATGAAGTTATCTGGCGTATCGTATCCAAAACCGATAACAACCTGTGGTGATTCTCTCGGCCCAACCAAAATCGAATAAACAGCACCATGTTTGATACCGACCCAGTCACCTGATTTAATTATTGGATAGAATGTTCTTTCTTTTAAGTCTATTAAAACTTCCTTTTCTAATTCTTTTGGCAACGTCTCTATTTGCTTTTCTGCCATAACAACTCCTGAAAACACCGTAATTAATAGTAGTATTATAATCTTTATTGTAAACTCCTTGCCATATCTAAGATATATAAGGCCCTGTTTTATCACTTCCTCGTATGAATTTACCTCTAGGTATAGGACCTAAACTATTCACGTGCTAAATTTTAGGTTTATACTATCTCTTACCAGAATAACCCTTAGTGACAAACTCATCATTTGAATACAGTTCACCTGTTGCTTGAACATGCTGCAAGCTTATAACTATAAAGCTTATCGCATTGTCACATAAACATATGAGATCTTACAAAATATGAAAGTATAAATTGCGTATCACTTCAAACATTAAAAGGAACGCATAAATAGTTTCATCGGCATAACCCCCCTCATAATACACCACAACATATTCGAATAATGTTTATAGACCACCGAAAACAGGCTTTCCATTAAAACGAGTTTGTGTAAACCAAGCTCTAGCCTTACTGACTCTTTACCAAAGTCATTAAAAATTGCTTTAAATTAACAGGAATAATAACGAAAAGTGCCACACCGCTATTAAAGTGCGGGTTCAGCTTACAATAATACTGAATTTCTGGTTTATCACTGGTCAGTAACATGTCCAATTCCGCTTGGTTATAATTACTCACCCTATCGACCGAAACCAAACACCGTATCGCATTCTCTGCGCTAGGATCACCGTCTGGGTTAAAATGGTCAAATAGTGCTTTTGGCGCCTGATGAGTAAAGTGTGGCCAGATTATCCCAGTATTCTTGGCGATAGCACGGTACATAGCAGGGCTGAGCATAGTGTCTGCATAATAGTGTTTACGCCAAGGTCGAGTTAACCAACTTTTGAAGCTCTCTTGAAGTGAAAAGATGAAAGTATTGCTGCCCTTTCGATAATCAGGCAAAAATGCAGCAGATGCCTTAATCACGACACTGTTAGAGATATGACTGAACGTGAGTAGGCAGTAACCAACAATTTGACCATGATCGAGATAAAGCCGCAATTTTCGCTGATAGGGTTCAGCACTATCGAAGTATTTAAACAAATAGGCTTCAGGATCAACATTAGAAAAACTCGCATTGATGATATCACCCAGCGCTTGCCTTTGCTCTGGCTGTAACCATCGTTTGGACTGCGCTAAATCGATATATTTAAGCTGTTTGATAAGTCCCCCTCTCCATCGCTACTACACAACTCCAAGAGTAACAAGCTCTACACTGAATACAAAAATCATAGAGTAAAAACGTTAGCTTGATGCTTTTTACGTTGCTGCAATGAGTGATAGTAGTCGCTCAGAAGCTTATTGTTTTGAAACATCAGGATGAGTTCATAAACCACTGTATAAACCACTGTATAAACCACTGTATAAACCACTGTATAAACCACTGTATAAACCACTGTATAAACCACTGTATACAGTGTGAGCCATGTCAGAAAAACACAACACCATTTCTTGCTGCATTTTTTACCTCACCGAGCCCACCTCTCTATAAAGTCAATAAATAGCAATAAAAACAACAAGATAAACCAAAGAAAAGTTTACTAAGTTAAACGTATGCCATATTAGTCATCAGGTAAAAGCAAAATTATCAGTTGCCAAATGTCTAATTTCACAATACTGTATATACATACAGCATGTATAGATAACCACTAGTAAGGATGATGACAATGGCTGAACTATTTGAATCACAACACTCTGTTTCTGCTTCACAGGCTTACAAATCAACGTACTCATCTTTACAAGGTTCATCTATTTCTATTGCACAGTCTGTGCGCTGCCCGATTGAAGTCAGCTTCACCGATGAGCAGCAAACTCAACTTGCTTATTTCCTACGCTTACTTAAACAAGCCAATCAAGAAAACCGTTGGATCATGTTTATAGGGCATGACGCTTTACTCGATAAAAAGCTATTAACTAGCGCAGGTATTGATTTAAACAAGATATTAGTGCTGCATAAAACCAAAGGTAAATCGCTACCAAGCCTAATGGAAAAAGCTTTAAATAGTGGTAATTGCAGTGCTGTGATAACCACTGGCAATATTGAAGCGTTTCAAACAACCTCGATCCGTCAAGCTGCGCATGGTGGCAAATCTTTGGCGTTTGTCATTAATAAGGAGCAGGCTAAAAAGCGCATCACGTTTCATTAATTACAAATATGTCATATCGACACCATTATCAATTTAACTGATGACTTAGTTGATAATTGATCCAAGGCAATGAACAGTCTAATTTACTTAGATATGAACACCCTAGGTCACAAAATTTGTGTAAACACACGAATTAGCAAAATAAGATGCTTTATTATCTCCCCCACGAAGAATTTATAGTGGGTGCAATTTTGGATAACAAACTCGGACTAGGCTCAATGACCGCGCTCGTGATCGGTTCAATGATCGGCGCAGGTGTCTTTAGTCTTCCACAAAATATGGCTGCTGTTGCCAGCCCTGCCGCAGTTATCATTGGTTGGACGATAACTGGTATCGGAATGATCTTCCTTGCCCTTTCTTTCCAATTCCTTTCTCAAATGAAGCCACATATTGAAAGCGGTGTCTTCGGCTATGCCCAAGCAGGATTTGGTGATTTCATAGGATTCTGTTCTGCTTGGGGCTACTGGCTAAGCGCGATGTTAGCCAACGTCTCCTATTTAGTGATCGTTTTTAGTACCTTAGGTATGTTTTTCGATACACCAGAATTGGTTTTATTTGGTGAAGGTAATACTTGGTTCGCTGTGGCAGGGGCATCCGTTTTACTTTGGGCTGTACATAACCTTGTCTTACGTGGCGTTCAAACAGCCGCTATCATCAATCTAATTACGACGATTGCTAAATTAGTGCCGCTCTTTGTTTTTATTGCCGCTGCATTTATTGCTTTCAAGTGGGATACATTCGTATTCGACTTCACAGGCTTACACTTCGGTGAACAGCATGATCTGCTATCTCAAGTAAAAGGCACTATGTTAATCACAGTTTGGGTCTTTATTGGGATTGAAGGGGCTGTGGTTGTTTCAAGCCGTGCTCGCCATCGGAAAGATATTGGTCGCGCAACGATTCTAGGTCTGCTGACTGCTCTCTCCATCTATGTTTTCGTAACATTGCTTTCAATGGGTGTGATCAGTACCGAAGCCCTAGCTCAACTACAAAATCCATCCATGGCGAAGGTGCTAACCCACATTCTTGGCCCTTGGGGTGGTGTCATTATTGGTGTTGGCTTGTTGGTTTCAGTTTGTGGTGCTTTCCTTAGTTGGACGGTATTAGCGTCTGAAGCCCCCTACCTTGCCGCAAAATCAAATATGTTCCCACGTGCCTACACTGAGCAAAATGCCGCTGGTAGCCCTGTGAAATCACTGAAACTCACTAATATCTGTGTGCAGCTTTCGCTTTTCTTTGTGGTTTTTGCAGGTGGCACATACGATACCTTACTGGCGATTGCTTCTGAAATGATCTTAGTACCATACTTCCTTGTTGGTGCTTATACACTGCGTGTGGCAATCGAACAGAAAAACAGAGGTAAGCTACTCATTGTCGGCATCTGTGCCACGGTATATGGCTTATGGTTACTCTATGCGTCTGGCCTTAACTATTTGTTATTGTCTGCTTTACTTTACCTACCAGGACTCTACTTCTATGTAAAAGCGAAGCGAGAGCAAGGTGTATCTGCATTCTTAGGGAAAGAAAAAGCGGCGGCAGGTCTACTAACTGTGGCAGCGACTCTCGCTGTTGGTATGCTATGGCACGGCATGCTATAGCGTTATAGAGCGACATAATGGCGTGCAATAAAAAAGCCAGCGGTTTGAAATCGCTGGCTTTTTAATGTCTATCTCTAATCACTTCAGTATTCAACAGTATCTATCAAGGCTATACCTGCCAATCTGGGTCAGGTTCGTGCCCTAAAGATTGCGTAAAGATCAGTCATTAAGATGGGTTGGGTGAATGCAAATATTCAGCACTTCCCCATTGTCATCTTCAAACGTGATGGCGCAGTCTGTTTTGTCGGTGATCATTTCAAGTTGATCGTAATCAAGCGCGTACGGCATCGTAATTCGCAGGCACATTATTCCCTCTATGCGTGCTAATCGAAGTAACCGTATCATGTTGTTTGCATCACTAACGCTTGTAGACAACACTTTTAACGCTTGTAATTGCAGTTTCTCAGAATCTGATAATCCACTTGGGGCTGATGATTTCCAAGATACCTCAAAGGCGGGGATCATTGATTTTAGCGCATCCATAAACGTTAAATGGTGTTGCTGGCAAGACGCTGAAAGAAAAGATGTGTAATCAAATACCACCTTCTCGCTATCTACGATTTCGCTATATGCTTTCATATCTATCCTTAATACGAAACATGGTGCATCTTGCTCCTTCAAAAAATGGAGTGTATGCCCAATGAAATCTTTATGCCTTGGTATTTAATATACGTTTAACTTGCCTCTAGAGTATTTTAAAATCATGAAAATTTGCGTTCGATCTTACTTTTAGATTATTTAAATCATTAATTAAATACATGGCAAACAATTATTTAACAAGTAAAGAACGAGATAAACACAATACAGCTTAAAAAATAATTTATCTTAAAAGTCATTCACCAATATTAAATGTAAAATACTGATTATATTTCCAAGCAAAAGCTACAAACTGCAACTAATTAATACTTAGGACTCATTTAATATTATTTTAGCATCGATAAATAGCTTTTACTTCCAGCGAAGCGACCTCAACAAAAAGGCGCATAACCACAACACAAACAAATAACACATCAAAAACAATGAGTTACATAAGCAGCAATATAAGAATAGTCGCAGCCATTCTCTGCTATTAATGAATAGTACCGATTAAAGTGTGTAATGAAATACGCAAAAAGATATTGATAGACCTCGCTAAATAAAAGCAAAAAAGCAACCTATTACATAAGCCTAAATAACACTAACCAGTGCTTTACACTGGCATTCACAATCCACTAATCACAATCTTCCTCTTTTACTTTAATTTCTATCTCATCAATACAAGCTCTATAGAATTATTAACTGTCCACCTTAAATTTAACCACCATATTCTCATTTAAGAAGAATAAAGTGCTAAATGTAACTGGTCGCGACTGCTTTCTCAAATTTGTCCTTTAGAATCATTTAGTTTGGTTGTTTTTCTCATTTAATGAGAAAATACCCTCTCAATTTATTTCAAATTCGCACTAGATAAGAATTACATTTGAGGTGTGCGATAAATAGGGATAAAAGTAAGCATGAAAGAGAGAAAAAACGCAGTAAATCAAGTTAATGAGAAGGCGCTACAACTTCTTATGCAAGTAGCGGTAAATGAAGAGCCAGTCACAGCGAAAGCATTAAGTGAGCAACTTCACGTACCTATTAGTAGTCTGTATCGCCACCTAAAAGTGTTGAAAGAGTGGAATTTAATTGAAGAAAGTCCATACGATAAAACGCTGATTATAGGCTCAGCAGCATTGTTATTAATGCGCAGTTACGAAACGAGCCAACACAATTTAGATGCAGTCGATGCTGTGTTAAGTCGGTTGCAAAAGCAGACTGGGGAAATGGCTGCATACATGGTCCCTGTGGGATATAGGGCTTTGTGTGTTAGTCAGAAAGAAAGTATGCAAGCACTTCGTTGTAGCTTTGTACAAGGACAGAGCCAACCCTTACTTCGAGGGGCTTCATCAAAAGTCATGTTGGCGTACTTACCCACTCAGCGCTGTGAAAAGATTTTGCGCTATTTTGGTGAAGAACACCGAATGGATGCATGGCAAACAGAGTTAGAAACAATACGTCGCAATGGTTTTGCTATCAGTACATCGGAAATTGACCCCGGTGTTTCAGGCATTAGCGCCCCTGTGATGAAAAGGAGTAAGTTGATCGGCGCCATTTCTGTTATGGCCCCAGCGCACCGCGTTGAAGCGAATAAAGAGCGGATCATCTTACATGTATTACAGGCAGCACGTGTGTTGCCACCAGAAAGGTAATTCACCATGTTAAGCATATTCAAACGCTACCGTATGCGTCACAACCACAATCAACCTATACACCCATTTACACTCATGACGGTATGTGAACGCGTAAAGCCAATGTCTCAGGCTACGTTTGAATTTGCTCAACAAAGCCTTGAACTGGCTTCTTACTGGTTATACCCGCAACAGTCTAACCCTAGCTATTCAGATGCAGGACACTTTGTGCTGGAAGGCAATAATGACATCGCTTTTCAGCACAGCTTAAGCAAGCATTTAGGATTACACTCTATCCCTGTAGTGCTATCAAACTGCCATGAGACTTTACTGCATGCTCTACCCATAGTTGCACTGAAAGATAAAGAAATTGGTTTAATTAACATCGGGCATCGTTTCGATCTTAAGCAAACGTTAGATGTACAAGTGGGCTCTGCATTTCATTTTGCATTGAACCGCTACGACAACACACGGTTACTTTGTTTAGGCATTGATGAAGAAATCCAAACGGGTCAGCTTTATGAGTATGCCGAGGATCTGGGAGTAAATTGGTTATCGTCTGATGAATACAGTTTCCGTAATCGCACCTCGCACAAGTCTCAGCTATTAAGCTATACCAACCACTGCGATCATCTCGTTATTACGATTGATTTAGCAGCATTAATGCCAAGTGCTGGGTTTGACGATAATAATCGGCTTAATAACAAAATGATCCTGCGTACACTTCGCCAATGTGTTTCTTCAGGAAAAGTAAAAATGATCCAGTTGATCGGTGCAAAAGATAATTTAATTTGTTCTAGACAAACCAAAGAGATTTTAGATGCTTTATGTGAACTTCCCCCTATTCTGACTCACGCGGCCTGAAAGTAACCAATATAACCCGTTCAAGTACAGACGGTTCAAGTATAAGTAACACGAATACAAGCAACTAAAATACAGGCAATTCAAATAGCAAACACAACCTAAAAGTCACTAAAAGTGATAAGCAAAAGCTAAGCAGCCTCTAGTTATAGAGGCTGCTGTGTTTATTGCTTGCGATAAAGATCAGCTCATGTGTCGATATACTCTATGGCTGTTCGCCTTGTGCTAAACGACGATTAATATCGGTAATAACCTCTGGCAATTGCGCCACAGTGTCTATCTGATAATGTGCGCCCGACAGTGCAAATGCATCTTTTGCTTTATTACGCGCTTGTGCAAGCTTCTCGTCGTCCGCGGTTTCAAACTCTTGCTGCGTTAGACCTGCTTCATTACCCGATAACAACAATGCCACAGTCCACATACCTGCATTCAGCCCTTCTGTAATCCCCGGCACTGAGTCATCCACCTTCACGCATGTTTTTACATCATCAACCGCGAGTTCAATCATGTTCTTAAGCAGCATGTAAGGTGCAGGACGTCCACCAGCGGCAAGATCATCGGTTGCAACAGCGCAATCAGGGCTAAAACCGTTCGCTTTGGCTGCAGGCAAGAGTTCATCTAGGACAACGCGCGGATAGCCCGTACATGATCCGATCTTAATGCCTTGCTCGCGGAATCCATCAACCACACTTTTTGTTCCAGGGATCAAGTCAGCATGCTGAGCAACTTTGGCAATTTGTAGTGGCATGAAGGTTTGGTAAATTTTATCGATGTCATTGGTATCCATCGGTTTACCGAATTTAGCCAACCAGCGTTGAGCCACCTCAGGTAATTCACCGACACATTTGATGTGATCCCACTTACCAAGCCCCATAGGCACGCGTGCTTCTTCTAACGAGATATCAAAACCATATTCACGTTTAAATGCTTCGACGAAAATAGACGTTGGTGCAAACGAGCCAAAATCAACCACAGTGCCAGCCCAATCAAACATTACCGCTTGTACTTGTTTCATGTTTACAATCCTAAATTTGTTATGGAATCATATTACGATGTTAAATCAGTCGCATGAGCAACTTCTGCAATAGCTTGCTCGACAATATCGAGGGCCTTCGCTAAGTCTTTCCGCTCAATAATTAAAGGCGGGCTCAGCTGTAACACATTGCCTTGCGATACTTTGAAACTCACACCAAGCGCTAAGCTGCGATATAACACCTGCTCGGCAGCATCAAACGCCCGTTCTTTGGTTAGCCTATCGGTAACGAGCTCGATCCCCCACAGTAAGCCAATGCCACGAACATCCCCAATAATAGGAAAACGTTGTTTCATGCGCTCTAAACGATCAGCAACATAATTGGCATCGTCTCGCACTTTCTCTAATAGATTTTGCTGCTCGATCACTTCCATTGTTGCAAGCGCAGCAGCACAACCAATCGGACTTTTCTCATGGGTGTAATGCCCTAAAGAAACGTGTGCTGCCGTGTTATATTCATCTTTGGTGATCAAGGCCGCCATAGGCACAACGCCGCCACCTAGCCCTTTACCAATGCAAAGCATATCGGGTTCGATCCCCATGGCTTGGTGCGTAAACCATTCACCCGTCCGCCCCATGCCATTAGGAATATCATCGATAATAAGCATCACATTATGACGGTCACAAATTTCTCGAATGCGTTGCCAATAGGCTTTACTCGGCACTTGCACATCGGTATTACGAACCGCTTCAGCAATGAAAGCACCAATGCCACCTTCTTTCTCAATCACGTATTCAAGGTAGTCGGCATAATGCACATCGCTACCCTCTGGTGAAGGGAAAGCACCGCGATAGCTCACCGCTGGCGGAATACGTTCCACGCCCGCCATTAATGGTCCCATCCCTTCACGGAAACAAGCTTCACCACCAACCGAAATTGCGTCCAATGAGGCGCCATGGAAGGAATCCCACAGTGAAACCACCTTGTAATTGCCCGTGATATAACGGGCTAATTTCAACGCCATTCCCACCACAGATGTACCGCCCGGCGCAAACAGCACACGGTTAAGATCGCCTCCCGCTATGTCAGTGAGTTTCTTCGCGCAATCTATCGCAGTTTGGTTGGTAAAACGGCGCGGTGAAAATGGAAGGCTCGCCAATTGTTGTTGAATCCGGCCTAATACATGAGGATGACCATAGCCTAATTGATGGACATTATTGCCATGAAAGTCCATGTAGCGCTTACCCGCAGCATCTTCAAGATAAATACCATTCGCCCCAACTAGTGCGTCTAAACAGGGTGTCGACATGGCTTGATGCAAAAAGTATTGGCTATCTTGCGCAAGCATGGTTTGCGTTTGTGGATCGGCAATCGATTCAATCCAGCGCTCACGAGCAGGCGTTATATTTGTATCACCTTCACTGCGTAACGCACGCATATCCATGTGAGTTGATATTTGATTGGGGAGCTGGTTCGCTATAGTGTGACCCTGTAACTCCGCCATTATTGGTTACCTGCCAGCCAGTACATAGACTCACTCACTGCTGTGATTAAGTTTTCAATATCATGGTTATGCACATCACCGATGTTACCGATGCGGAAACAATCAGCATGAGAGACTTTGCCAGGGTAAATAACGAAGCCTTTCTCTTTCAGCAAAGAGTAGAACTGCTTAAAGTCATAATCTGGATGTTCTGGCGAATAGAAAGACGTGATGATTAGCGAATGCAGTTCATTAGGTAATAAACATTGAAAGCCGAGTCTTTCCATCCCTTCAACCAGAATTTTTTGGTTCGTCGAATAACGATGAAAACGCGCTGTTACGCCCCCTTCTTCTGCAAGCTCGATCAGTGCTTGATGAAACGCACGTACCGTGTGCGTTGGCGAGGTAAAGCGCCACTTCCCTTGATTGATCTCCATGCAGTGCCATTGATCATAAAGATCTAGCGATAGCGAACGCGCTAAGCCTTTGCAGCGATCAAGCTCGGTTTGCTTCGCAATCACAAAGCCAAAGCCTGGCACACCTTGGATACATTTGTTTGCAGAGCTGATCATAAAATCAATGCCAAGCTCGCCAATATCCATAGGGATACCACCAAAGCTCGACATTGCATCGAGGATCATGATTTTGTTACGTGACTTCACCACATCACACACAGTCTCAATCGGATTCAACATGCCAGTGGTGGTTTCACAGTGCACCATAGCAACATGAGTGATTGCAGGATCGGTTTCTAACACATCAATTAACTGTTCAACACTTGGCTGAGTCACTTCGTCTAACTCAATGACATGATGAGCAATATTGAGGTATTGCGCGATTTGCCCAATACGCTCGCCATAAGCGCCATTGTTCACCACTAATAACTTGCCATCAGCAGGAATAACGCTGCCAATGGTTGCCTCAACAGAAGCTGTACCACTCCCCTGCATTAGCACACTTGTGTAGCCATGATGCTGCGTTGCCATTTGCACCAACTGCTGACGGATCACCTGAACAATGCCTTTGTTATAGTCATCGTCCCATGTGCACCAATCTTTTAGCATGGCCTCACGTACACCAGGTGACGTCGTTAGTGGGCCTGGTGTTAACAGTAAATATTGATTATCAACGTTTTCCATTGCGCTCTTCCATTTGGACTATACCAGATAGAAAAACTATAACGACTCAGATGATTAACTGTAAATCCCTCAACCATAGAGTTAATAAAACTTTCACATTCCAGCATGCACCCTTTATTTAGTCTGTTTTTACGCTGTCATCGCAGCCACATAAAACTGTTAACAAAGTGAAACCCTGTAATCATTGAACTGTCATATTGCCGCTCTAGCATCATTCCTGTCGCAACAATCTGGTACATACCAAATTCAATTCATGGAGAAAGAATGATGAAAAACCGTTGGATCATTGCACCTTTGACTGCAATCGCTGCTCTTACTGCTACCCCTGCTTTTGCTGCCGAAGAGCTAACGGTATACACCGCTTTTGAAACGGATATGCTGGCGAAATTTAAATTAGGCTTTGAACAAGCAAACCCAGATATCAAGATTAAATGGGTGCGCGATTCAACAGGGATCATGACAGCTAAATTGCTCGCTGAAAAAAATAACCCTCATGCAGACGTTGTCTGGGGACTGGCGGGCTCATCAATGGCGCTGCTGAAAGATAACGGCGTGTTGAAGCCTTACTCTCCGAAAGGATTGGATCAGATCCGTACCACCATGGTTGATCCTGAAGATAACAAAGCTTGGTTTGGTAACGATGCTTTCTTCAATGCGGTATGTTTCAACGAAGCGGTCGCAAAGGCGCAGAACCTACCTAAGCCTGAAACATGGGATGACCTGCTAAAGCCTGAGTATAAAGGTCACATTGCAATGCCAAACCCAGCCTCATCAGGCACCGGTTATATGCAGGTCTCTGCGTGGATGGAATTAATGGGCGATGATGGTGCATGGGAGTACATGACTAAGCTGGACAGCAACATTGCCCACTACACTCACTCGGGATCTAAGCCTTGTGTTCAAGCTGGTATGGGAGAGGTCGCGATTGGTATTTCCATGGCTATTCGAGGAGCTAAGCTAAAATCGCAAGGTGCGCCAATAGACATTATTCTGCCGAAAGGTGGTGTCGGTTGGGAATCTGAAGCGGTTGGCCTTGTGAACACTCAATCAGATGCAGCCAAACGCTTAGTGGATTGGTCTATCTCTAGAGAAGCCAATAAACTCTACAACGAATTCTACCCTGTTGTTGGTCATAGTAATGTCAGCACACCAGTAAAAAACTACCCGAATGTTGAAGACGCCATGGTGAAAATGAACTTTTCTAAAATGGCCGCAAACCGTAGTGAAGTACTAAAATCCTGGTCTAACCGATTCGATGCAAAGTCAGAGCCTCGTGGTTAAGTTTTACTAATAGATCACTTTGATAATAAATCCCCTTTCCTATTAATGTTAAAACGGTGCCTAGTGCACCGTTTGTTTCGTCTTATCGATCAAAAGCATAAGACAAGTGATGTTCCTTCGACATCATTAATCAACAACACTGAGTTCAGTCATCGCGAGTGGATCAGGTTGAAAAACTGGGTTCAATTTCTTAATCTGGAATTCACGCTCTTCTAAAACCGCTAATTCTCTTTTCATCTCTGAAAGCTCACGCTCCATATAAGAAATATTTCGACGAAGCATTTTCATTTCCATAACTATTCCTTATCTACTTATTCCGCACAAAAGTAACAAACTTTAGTCGACTAAAAAATGACCACCCATTCAATTACTTTTTTTAGAACAACAAATAATCCGTGATTCAGCAAACATTAAGTATTAACTCAGTTGCTTATTTTCACCACTCAAATGTTGTCTTTTTTTCGTCAACCTAATGTCATTTTTCTGTAACTCCTCCTCGGTAGATTTGGTATATACCAAAACAAGTGAGTTTAAACATGGAAACGTATCTACAGATCAAGAATGTTAGTAAACAATTTGGACAATTCACTGCACTTGATGACATTTCCCTAGCGATCAACAAAGGTGAATTTATCTGCTTTCTTGGGCCTTCAGGGTGCGGTAAAACCACCCTATTACGTGCGATCGCAGGGCTCGATCTCGCCACTACGGGTACTATCTTTCAAGATGGAAAAGACACCACTTTTTTGTCCCCAGAAAAACGTGACTTTGGCATTGTTTTTCAATCTTATGCGCTGTTTCCTAACTTAAGCGTTTTCGACAACATAGCGCTGGGCCTTCGCAACCAAGGTAAAAGCATTAAAGAAACCGATGACATTGTTAACCATTGGTTGTCCGTAATAGGTTTACCTAAATCGGGCGTTAAATTTCCTAACCAATTATCAGGTGGCCAGCAACAGCGCATAGCACTTGCCCGCGCTTTATCATTATCACCAGGTTTGTTACTGCTTGATGAACCCTTATCGGCTTTAGACGCCAAAGTTCGCACACACCTACGTGAAGAGATCCGCCGATTACAGCGCCAACTCGGCATTACCACCATCATGGTGACCCATGATCAAGAAGAAGCACTTGCGATGGCAGATCGTATTGTTGTGATGAATCATGGCGTTATTGAGCAAGTCGGTACGCCTCAAGAAATATATCAACAACCCGCTTCACGCTTTGTCGCTGAATTTGTGGGTAATATGAATTTCATTCCAAGTTCAGTGGTTAGTGAGCATGAAATTCGTATTGGTGAATCTTTACTAGAAAAACCCTGTGAATCACTCAACCGTGGTGATCGTTTTGAGCTGGCACTTCGTCCAGAAGATCTGCGGTTCAGTGCTGATAAGCAACAATCTGATACCTCCTTTCCCGTCCAAATTGAAGATCTTGAATTCCAAGGCACCTTTATTCGCGCGGAATGTCGAGTACAAGGTGACCATCATGCCAGCTCGATTAAAGTGGATGTCCCTATTCGTGAAACACGTCAATTAGGCTTAGAGCGTGGCCATTTCATGCACCTCAATATTTCGAAAAAACACACGCATATTTTCCAGCTGAAGCGATAAGGCATACACCTATTATGGATATCATCATCCCTCCTCCACAGTCTGTGGCTCGCCAATACCTGACACAGCTCAAATCAAGATTAAGCCGTGACAACGTCACTCTAGCGATCATGCTGATCTTACTCGCCTTAGCCATGGCTTTGTTTATTCTTGGCCCACTTGCCAGCATGCTGCAAAAAAGTGTGCAAGATACCCAAGGCAATTATGTGGGTATGGCTAACTTTGCTGAGTACTTAACATCGCCAGCCTTGTGGCAGTCATTACAAAACACGGTCACCATAGGGTTAATTGTCACTATAAGCGTTGGTATATTGGCGTTTGGTTATGCCTATGCGCTAACCCGTAGTTGCATGCCATTTAAGGGACTATTTACCATATTAGGTTCGGCGCCTATTCTCGCCCCATCCCTGTTACCCGCAATCAGCTTAATTTACCTATTTGGTAACCAAGGCATCGCCAAAGAATGGTTATTTGGCCAGTCTATTTATGGCCCAATCGGGATTGCGATAGGGTTGATCTTTTGGACCTTTCCGCACGCGCTGATGATCTTGTCGACATCATTGAAAACCTCGGATGCCCGCTTGTATGAAGCCGCTCGGGCACTTGATACCTCCCCTTTTAAAACCTTTTTTGTCGTGACCTTACCTGCCGCAAAATTCGGACTCATCAGTGCATTAATCGTGGTATTCACCTTAGTGGTATGCGACTTCGGTGTACCTAAAGTGATTGGTGGCCACTACAACGTATTAGCAACAGACATTTTTAAGCAAGTGGTTGGGCAGCAAAATTTCTCGATGGGGGCTGTGGCTAGCGTCGTATTATTGCTACCTGCGGTTTTAGCGTTTTTTGGCGACCGTTGGGTGCAGAACAAACAAAAAGGGATGTTTGATTCACGTTCTGTCGCGTATGTGCCAACGCCAAATGCACTACGTGATGGCATTTGCTTTATCTTTTGTACACTGATTTCTTTCGCTATTTTGACCATCATTGGTATGGCCATTTACGGATCGTTAGTAACCTTTTGGCCCTGGAATCTCACGTTAAGCTTCAACAACTACAATTTCACCGAGTTCAGTACTTACGGCTGGCAACCCTACTTTAACTCATTAAAACAGGGGAGCTTGGTGGCAATAATAGGCACTGTCGTTATTTTCCTAGGGGCATACTGTATTGAGAAAGGACGTAGTTTTGGGGCGTTACGTGGCCTGCTACAAATGTTTGCCATTATTCCAATGGCGGTTCCAGGTTTGGTGTTGGGATTAGGCTATATCTTCTTCTTTAATCATCAAGCTAATCCGTTATCTATGCTATATGGCACCATGGCGATTTTGGTCATCAATACCATTATTCACTACTACACTGTCGGACACATGACAGCGCTAACAGCCCTTAAACAGCTCCCTGCCGAGGTAGAAGCGATTTCCGCCTCTATCAAAATGCCTCAATACAAAGCGTTTTTTAAGGTCACTGTACCTGTTTGTGCACCTGCTATTTTGGAAATTGCAGTGTATTTATTCGTTAATGCCATGACAACAACGTCCGCCATTGTGTTCTTGTACGCCACTGACACCATGCCAGCATCCGTTTCTGTACTAAACATGGATGATGCAGGTCAAACTGGCCCTGCGGCCGCAATGTCTGTCATGATCCTGTTAACCGCAGCCACAATAAAACTGGCGCATGTTGGCTTAAATAAAGCACTCGATCATTACACCCAAGCATGGCGTAAACGTTAACCGCTTAACCGTAACCTCCTCGCTAATAGCAAGCACTGCGAAGAAATATTCACAGTGCTTCTTTGCCCATTTTATTGACTCCTCGTTAAGCCTCTAGCTCGGGATATCGCTATATTTAACATTCCATTACGCTTCACTCTTTGGCATCATAAAGCTTATCCGATTGATGATTAAACAAGGCTCTTCTCTGAGGTTTGTTACCACATTTTGCTATCGCAGAATGCGTAATCGAATTGGCATTTAACCAGAAGGCAAACTGTGCAATACATTAAAATCATGGAAGCGATCAATGAACAAATTGACGCAGGCCTATTAACGGCAGGCAACAAACTTCCCGCTGAAAGGAAACTCGCAGAATCATTCAATACCACACGAGTCACTCTGCGTGAGTCTTTGGCTTTACTTGAATCAGAAGGAAAGCTATACCGTGAAGATCGCCGTGGCTGGTTTGTATCACCAGAGCCATTACGTTATGACCCAACATTAACAACAAACTTTTCATCGATGGCGACAGATCAAGGCCGTATTGCACGCTCTGAACTCATTGATGCTAAGCGTGTTCCTGCAAGCCGAAGAGCGGCATCTTTACTGAATATATCGCCCTTCACCGAAGTCTATCGCATTGATCGTTTACGCTTTCTTGATGAGCGTCCTGTCATGGTAGTGACCAATTTCATCTTACCTGAGTATTTTCCGAACTTACTGACACATGACGTGACAACGTCACTTACCGATACTTACAGTAAACACTACAACACCCTGTATGCCAAAACACGTTATCGGGTCAGTACCACATCTTTACTGGGTGAAACCGCACAAGCCTTACGCGCAACAGCGGGTAGCCCTGCGATGTTCATTGAGCGTTTAAATTATGATCAGCATGGCAATATGATTGATTGCGATTTGGAGTATTGGCGACACGATGCGTTAAGTATTGAATCTGTCGCAACGCTGTCGCAAGGCTAAATAAGAAATTACATCAGCCAAGGTGTAACAAAAGCAAGAACGGGAACAATTTACCGTTCTTGCTATTAATCGTAAGTCGATCTCAATGTCAACTATACAAGGGATAACCGTGAAGCTACCGCTAATAAATAGCGTAAATTAGATGCTTTTTAATATGGCAAGCACAAAAAGAGATATAGTTACTTCATATTAAGTCATTTTATATAGTCGAACTGCATTTATAGAGTTACATTCATTTTTTTATTGCACGGTTCAGAAAGCAACTGCTGGTCAACTATCTTAACAATCGCATTAAATTCATCGGTTGTTTGTAGTGCATGCATAAACGCGACAGCTCTGGACTGACAAGCACTAAAAAACGCTTCTTCCAATTCAAGATCGTTAAGCTTGTCGTTCATTGAGATAGCAACAATGCTCGCTTTAACTTTCTCATCATTAGCATCTAATCCCATTTCATCACACAGTCTTATCAGCCACTTAACTCGATTTCTAATCATCGAGAGCTCCCCTCTATCACTATAATTATTTTAGGTTTCATAACAGATAGATAACATGACCAAGATAAACGTAATCTTGACGGTTATACCCGTTCGTCTTTGTTAAGAATAAAACCATGGCCCAACTAAGTATTCAATTTAACAATTAACGTCAGGGGGATCTAGTCAATCATTTAAATAGTAAGACATAATTAAATGTAACATCGCATGATTAGAAATAATAAAAGCATACCCATTACTGGATATGCTTTTATTAGGAAGCTTAATTTGACATGGCACGTTTTTAGATAGACTTCATATTATTCCATCACAATGAAGAATAATGTCATAAATCAGATAATAATAACTCAAATGGAAGCCATTACATTAATTTAATAATACCCACTCATCCAATAACACCCATTGGTCCAATAATACCTATTGTCTATTATTTATCGGCTTTACCTGCTGCATTCGCAAACTTGGCAAGTTGCTTATCAAACCAAAACGGCTTTTTATTTTCATCTTCTGCGGCTTCTTTTCGACGAATAGCATTTCGCACCATCATTGCACCAGTCCAGCGAATAGGTTCAGGTGGGAATTGCCCTTTCGGACCAGTAGTAAGCCCACATTGGCTCCATTTATCCTCTTGTTCTAACACCATAGAAGATAATATTTTGCCACCAATCCATGTTTGGCCAACACCGTTACCTGAATATCCCAGGCCATAATATATATTTGGATTTTGCTTCATACGGCCAAAGAAAGGTAACCCTGTCGTAGAGCGATCTGATGCGCCAGTCCAAGTAGCTTCAAAGCCTTGCTGTGATAGCGATGGAAATAGACGATTAAATGACTGGCGTAATATATTGGTGTACTGGCTAGGTAGATCAAAGACTTTGCTTATCTTATTGGCAAACGAGAAGTAGTTGCCTCCTTTGCCTAGCATCAACCGGCCATCCATTGTGGTTCGGTAATAATGCACAAATATACGCGAATCGACGACAGTTTTCCCATCAGCTAGACCTATCGTATTGAGCTTTTCAGGGATGGGGGCTGTGATCGCCATATCTGATGACACTAATACCACACTACGTTTAAATTCTGGGAATTTCTCCATCATCCAAGCATTTAACGCTAATACTACTTTGCCAGCGTAAATATCCGCTTTAGGCGTGGTAATCGTTATAGGCACATCGGTGTTAATATCTTCCATGGGGGTATTTTCATAAATCACCACCCCCATTTTCTCAGCCACACGCTTTAAGCCGCGCACTAATTTAGCAGGTTGAACACTGGCAGCTGCTGGCGAATAGTAGCCTTCACAATGCAACTGTGATCCTGCATCTTGCTGTACACGATCAACTTGCCATTGCTGCCAGCTGCTAATGTCATGCTGACTAAGTGCCCCTAATACTGGGCCCATTCCACCTTGCTGCGCCAAGTTTGTAGCTGTATATAAGGTGCCATCAACGCGTAACTCTGCATCAATATCATGCTGCTGACAAAAGCGTTCAATTTCAAAAACAGCTTGTTCTGATGCTTGAACTAAGCGGATAGCTTCTTGTTCACCGTAGAGTTTTTTCATCGACAAATATTTGGTGGACCATGTCAGCATGCAGCCACCATTTCGGCCGGAAGCCCCACTACCGCACAACTCTTTCTCAATAACAACCACATCCAACTCTGGTTGCTGCTGTTTAATATTAATGGCTGTCCATAAGCCAGTATAACCACCACCAACGATGCAGATGTCAGTTTGTATGTCTTGCGACAACACATTCGGTGTTGATGACGGTTCTTGCTGCATTGCCTGATCAAACCAATATGGCTGAAAACGACTGTCGTTCTCTTTACTTACCTTGTCAGATTCCAATGTCTGTTTTGTTTCTGTATTCGTTTTCATAAACTGAACCGTCCTTTCTATCCAGACTCATAGTGATAACCCACTGGTATAGACCAGCATCCTGATTGCTACTTTACCAAATGGAGTTTTAGGCTCAATACGTGCGGCATCATTGACACAGAAAATTCATTTTGGTCTTTTTTCTGTCATAGAAATTATCTTTATAGCCAAGATCGAAAAAAGCGCTGGCGTGAATACATTTTCAGGAATAGAATCCACTTGTTTGGGGAGTAGTCACACTCTACTGACTGTAATTAGCGATGCTTGCTAAGCACATAAGTGAATGTTCGCCTGTCGTCATCCCGGAGCCTCATGCTCCCGGCAGCCGTAAGTTAATGACCTATCATCAACTTTGACAAGACCAACGCCATTAATGATGTACACCCTAGGTGTACCTGTACGTTATGCGCGGAAGGTCAAAGTCAACCCTCTTTATGAGTGCCCTTGCCTTCCGTGTCATCTGGAAGGAGTAAACCCTATGAGCCTTTTTTCTTACGAAGGCTTCGCCGTTCTAACATTGCTAATGTTAGCGCTCGATTTGTATCAAACCCGTGGTGGTAAAATTACCATCAAAAAAGCGGCTATTTGGAGCTTATTTTGGGTTGCGCTGGCGTTAATCTTTAATGTTGTTATCTACTTTTACTGGCCTGTTATGGCGCCAGACAGTAGTTACACCAGCAATGAAGCGGCAACCGCATTTTTAACTGGTTACTTACTCGAAAAATCACTTAGCGTGGACAACCTCTTTGTTTTCGCATTGATTTTCGGTCAGTTTGCTGTACCTGAACATTTGCGCCCTCGCGTATTGATGCTGGGTGTGGTCGGTGCATTGTTATTGCGTGCTGTCATGATCAGTGTGGGCGCACAGCTATTGGCTGAGTTCCATTGGGTGCTATACATCTTTGCGGCATTCTTACTCTACACAGGCTACAAATTGTGGCGTGAAGATGACGAGGAACAAGAAGACTTCTCAAACAGCTTGCCTGTTCGATTAGTGAAGAAATGTGTTCCAGTCTCAGATGAATACCATGACAACAAAATGTTGTTCAAAGGAAAAACAGGCTGGATTGCGACACCGTTACTGATTGTAGTGGCAGTGATTGCATTAACCGATGTGATGTTTGCGCTAGATTCCATTCCTGCAATCTTTGCGGTCACCCAAGAACCCTTCTTGGTGCTAACGGCAAATGTGTTTGCACTGTTGGGCTTGCGTTCACTGTACTTTGTATTGGAAGGTATGTTGACGCGTTTCTGCTACTTGCGTGTGGCATTAGCGTTCATTCTGAGCTTCATTGGTATCAAGATGCTATTGATGGAAACGGCTTACGCAATTCCAACACCAGTTTCTTTAGCTGTTATTGCACTGACTATTACGATCGCTATTTCAGCCTCGCTATGGAAAACGCGCGACCAAGCCGTTACTGTAAAAGCGGATGTTAAAGCAAACAATGAGTTATAACGCTTTCCGATAACGGTTAACAATCAGCCGCAAAGACTGACCGAACCGAAAATAAGATAATAAAAAACCGCGACATTTCGCGGTTTTTTTATATCTAGATACTTTTACGTCTGGTGCTTATCGCGAGTACGCATGACTAACGAATACCGTGCAGAAACTCGGCGCGAGTCGCAGGGTTCTTTTTGAAGATACCACCCAGTGCTGTGGTGGTTGTTTCACTGGTTGCGTCCATCACACCGCGTGATTTCACACAGTAGTGGGTTGCATCGATAGTAACAGCAACATCATCACTCTCAAGTAACGTTTGCAGTGCCACTAGAATTTGTTGCGTTAAGCGCTCTTGTACTTGTGGGCGTTGGGCGAAGAAACGCACAATGCGGTTAATCTTGGATAAACCAATAATCTTACCACGCGGAATATAGGCCACCGTTGCTTTACCATCGATAGTAACCAAGTGGTGCTCGCAAGTACTGGTTAAAGTAATGTTTTTAACCCGCACCATTTCATCACACTTCATCTTATTTTCGATGACGGTAATTTTAGGAAAGTTGGCGTAATCTAGCCCAGAGAAAACTTCATCAACATACATTTTCGCAATGCGATGCGGAGTTTCCATCAAGCTGTCATCGCTTAAATCAAGCGAGAGTAACTCTAAGATCTCACGCATGTGGAATTCAATTTTCTCTTTTTTCTCTTCTCGACTAACCTTCTTTTCGGTCATCGGAGTTTCAAGGCCACGTGCCGCTAGGGCGTCGCGCACTAACAGTGCGGATTCACTTAATGCTGTCATTCTTTCCCTCCACTTGGCTCAGGCTTGAATGCGAAATAGCCTAATTTACAACGCCAGTGCTTAAATCTGCCCCGAAGGATACCGCCAAATGAGAAGAATTACACCTCGTAATTAGTAGGTGTTTAATTACTCGCAAACGTTTTCCCATCAACTGGCTTAATATATAAGCCTCGCAAGCAAGAGTTTCTACGTTTTAGCCATATTTGGTATAGGGCATAGCCAGATTTTTTGTCATAATTAACGCTAAAGGAATCAATAGAAAAATCATTGTTCTATCTAAGGTTATTTTCCTGATAACGAAATAAGCCAAGACTTATCATTTAGTCCCACCGATTTTGCTCTGTGGGTACATCACTAACGACGGACACGACTGATTATGGGATGTTGCGATACGCCGGGCTTAATGCCTGTTGAAACAGCACTAGAAAAAATTCTTGATCAAGTAACTGCGCTTGAAACCAAAAACACCATTGCCCTACCTGATGCAATGGGCCATGTAATTGCAGACGATATCCGCTCTCCAATTAACGTTCCTCCTTTCGCTAACTCAGCGATGGATGGCTACGCGGTGCGTACAGCTGATCTGGCGAACACAGACACCTTGACCCTTGTAGGTAAGTCGTTTGCGGGCATTCCTTTTGATGGCGAATGGCAAACAGGCCAATGTATTCGCATCATGACTGGCGCGCAAATGCCAGAAGGTGCTGATGCCGTTATCATGCAAGAAGAAACCGAAGTCGATGGCGACAATATTCGTTTCTTGATCAAACCACCAGCTAACGACAACGTTCGCCCTATTGGTGACGATGTCCGATTAAACGACGTGGTTGTGGCGAAAGGTTCACGCGTTACTGCACGCGAAATGCCACTACTTGCTTCACTTGGTATCGCAACCGTTTCTGTGCTTGTTCGTCCTAAAGTGGCTTTCTTCTCGACAGGTGATGAACTTCGCCCACTGGGTGAACCACTAGCAGCTGGTCAAATCTACGACAGTAACCGCTATGGTATTCGCGCCCTACTAGAAAAATTTGGCTGTGATGTGTTGGACCTTGGCATTATTCCTGATAGCCCAGAACAACTTCGCGCGGCTTTCCATAAAGCGTCAACTGAAGCTGACGTGGTGGTTACCTCTGGCGGAGTGAGTGTGGGTGAAGCTGACTACACCAAAGGTATTTTAGATGAACAAGGTGAAATTGGCTTTTGGAAAATCGCCATGAAACCAGGTAAACCTTTTGCATTCGGTACGATTAATAATGCATGGTTCTGTGGCTTACCAGGTAACCCTGTTTCAGCCATGCTGACCTTGTATCAATTAGTACAACCTATGCTGGCGAAACTTGCGGGTCATACCCAATACCAAGCGCCACAACGCCTTACCGCGAAAGCAACCACTATGTTTAAAAAGCGCCCTGGCCGTACTGACTTCCAACGTGGTATTTACAGCATTAATGCTAACGGCCAAGTAGAAGTGGCAACAACAGGCAATCAAGGTTCTGGCGCATTTAACTCTATGCATCATGCGAACTGTTTTGTTGTGCTTGAGCAGGAACGTGGCCGTGTTCAAGCTGGTGAAGACGTGACGATTGAGCTTTTCAATCACACTATGTACTAAGTAATTTGCACTAAGTGTACTTATACCGCTTCACTCTGAATAAGCGCATTGCATCAATGCGCTTTTTCCATGATTTAGAACATTACGTTTAAATAGGATTTACTGTGGTTGAATTAACCGATGCAGAAATGCTTCGCTATAACCGTCAAATTATTCTGCGTCAGTTTGATTTTGATGGTCAAGAAGCACTCAAAGCATCATCTATGCTTATTCTTGGTGCGGGTGGCTTAGGTTGTGCCTCTACGCAGTATCTGGCAGCAGCTGGGGTTGGCAAACTCACACTCATTGACGATGATAACGTTGAAGTATCTAACCTACAGCGTCAGGTATTGCATAACGACAGCACTGTTGGTCAGCTAAAAGTTGATTCAGCAAAACGTGCACTTGAAACGATTAATCCTAACTTGCACGTCGACACTATTGCTAAGCGTTTAGACGATACCGCTTTGTTAGCACTTATTGAGCAGCATAGCTTAGTGCTTGATTGCAGCGATAACGTTGAGACACGTAACCAGCTTAATCGTTTATGTTTCCAAACTAAAACGCCTTTGATTTCTGGTGCAGCCATTCGTATGGAAGGTCAAATCAGCGTGTACACTTATCAAGACGATCAGCCTTGTTATGAGTGCCTAAGTACTTTATTTGGCCAACAAGCATTAACCTGTGTAGAAGCGGGGATCATGTCACCCGTTGTCGGTATTGTCGGTGCCGTTCAAGCAATGGAAGCGATCAAAGTTGCGGCTAATTTAGGTACACCGCTAACAGGTAAAATCCTGATGCTTGATGCCATGACGATGAATTGGCGTGAAATGAAGTTAGGCAAGCAAGCAAACTGTCCAGTTTGTAGCTAATCCCTTTAATGTTAGTCAGCTAACGTTGACGCCATTAATGAAAACACCGCGATAAGTGATACTTCATCACGGTGTTATCTCTCTTGCACTGGTTTCTTTATCGTAATCACACACACAGCCTCAATTACGTTACTTGGTTTGTCTAATCAAACACTCTCTCTGCTGAGAAATCCTCTCCCCTATTTATCCGTGAGCTACAATGACCCCTAATGCCAATGATAAGAAAAAAGCAAAACTCACAAAGTAACTTGCCCAAGTCATTGCCGCATTTGCAGACATTTTTTATATCCCTATAAGTAAAGACTACCTAAATCATACGTTCATAAGTTAAACGCGCATAAATTCAACCGATATGTAGCAAGCTTTCTTAGTTACTCATAACGCGCTTTAGTGAATGTAGCGGCTACATGTTATAGCCGCATGACACCACACCATTAATTAGAACTCATCTAAATTTGGGGTAATGCGAATATCAATACGACGATTTTTCTGGCGACCCGCTGCTGTATCGTTATCAGCAATTGGGCTGACTTCGCCAAAGCCATAGGTATTCACTTGCTCTTTATCAACGCCGCGTAACGTTAGGTAATTTGAAACTGATTTCGCTCGTTTATCTGATAATGAACGGTTGTATTCATCACGACCTAAACTATCGGTATGACCGCCAATGAAAACTTTGGATTTTTCATTTTTTGCAATCAGCGCAGACAAAGCACTCAGTACTTTATGACTATCACTGCGAATGTACGCACTGTTATAGTCAAAACTTCTATCGCCATCTAACAAGATGGTAATTTGATCGCCATTGCGGCTGATCACACCATCTTCGCGTTTAATAATACGTTCTGCTTTTGTATAGAGTTGCGTCATATAGCGATCAGCAGCTGACTCATTGTACGTTTCTTGAGCCTGAGATTGACCATCACCATTTGATTGGCACCCCACCATAACTAAAGATGCAATAGCCAGAGCACCAAGCTTCATCCATTTCATTGTTGTTTTCCTGCTGTGAAATAAGAACAAACAGTATCAAATCAAGCGTTAAACAGCAGTGAGGATGAAAAGTTATATGGATTCACCTCGCAAGATTATTTATTAATTTCATAAACAAAAACCTTTTTAGAGTATGAGTGCACAAATAAAAAAACCGACCATTTCTGATCGGTTTAAAACATTTACCAGATTGTCCACTCAGATAACCAAACCACTGAGCCAAGGCAATTACTGTGTAATGTACATATCACGTGTAAAACGAGCTTCTGCAGCATTCTCTGTTGAATAGCCTCCCACTTTTGTTTGCTTCAACACGGAACGCGTGTAGAAATATAAGGGAATGGCAGGCATTTCTTCTGCAAAAACTTGCTCTGCTTTTTGGTAAAACTGGTTACGCTTACCATCATCTTTTGCTTTAATTGCACTCGACATCGCTGTATCGTAATCAATATTGCTCCAGCCAGAATAGTTCATACCCTGGCTTTCAAAATACGACAAGAACGTTGATGCTTCGTTGTAGTCACCTACCCATGCATAACGCGCCAACTCAAAGTTCTTCGCACTAAGCTTCTCTAGGAAGGTTTTCCACTCTTGGTTGGCTAGCTCAACATTCACACCAAGGTTTTTCTTCCACATTGAAGAAACAACCAAAGCGAGTTTTTTATGGGATTCACTGGTGTTATAAACCAGTTCAAATTCCAGCGGATTATTGGGTCCGTACCCAGCTTCAGTTAGCAGTTCTTTCGCTTTCTTATTACGCTCTTTCTGGCTAATTTCACCCCATGCGAGTTTCGGCGCTTCAAAGCCCGATACGGATGGTGGCGTTACGCCATAAGCGGGAAGCTGGCCTTGACCCAGAATGATGTTGGTCACAACATTACGATCAATAGAGTACGCCAATGCTTTACGCACACGCGCATCATCAAACGGCGCTTTATCCATATTGAATAAATAGTAATAAGTCCCCAACGAAGGCATGGTTAACAATTCATTCGGGCGCTCTTGTTTGATCGCTTTGTATTGCTCAAGTGGGAATGATGAGGTGATATCAATTTCACCTGTGCGGAAGCGGTTATACTCCGCGGTTAGATCTTGAATTGGCAAATAAGTGACTTGGTTGATAACCGTTTTATCGTTGTTCCAGTAGCGCTCATTTCGCTCTAAAATAATACGCTCGTTCAATACCCATTTAGACAGCTTATACGCACTGCTTGTTACTATGTGCTCAGGCTTAGTCCAACTATCGCCATATTTTTCAACGGCCTCTTTGTAAACTGGGTATGTCGATGGGTGGACCATCATTTTTGTAAAGTAAGGAACAGGCTGATCTAAGGTAATTTTCAGTGTGCGAGCATCAACGGCTTCAACACCCAATTCATCAATAGGTTTCTCACCTTTATTAATCGCTTCTGCATTTTTAAATCGCGCCATGGTTAAGTACCATGCATACGGCGCTGCCGTTGCTGGGTTAATGGCACGCTTTAAGCTGTACTCAAAATCTTCTGCGGTGATTGGTTGACCGTTCGACCACAGCGCATCTTTACGAAGGTGGTAAGTGTACACTGTACCTGTGTCATCCACTTCCCAACTTTCAGCTAAAGCAGGAATAACATCGCCATTCATGCCTTCAGAAACTAGCCCTTCAAACATGTCTTGAATGACGCGAGAACTTGCGGTGTCAGACGAGAACGTAGGATCCAGTGTCGGTACTTCGTCACCGTTACCACGTACAATTTCTTGTACTTTCGCCAACGTAACGCCAGCAGGAACATCTGCAGCTTGGACATTTGCAGTACAAGCCATTGCAACTGCTAGTGCAACCACAGAGCTTTTTAACGCATTCATATAAAATCCTTTTATGTTTACGTAGTTGTTTAATTTGTTGTCATAACCACTTGTTTCTATTAATCATGTTGAACAAGCCTAAATACTCGTACATGTATAACTAGAAAAAGCAGACTTGACTAGTTTTTTCCTCAAAAACCCGACTTACATTGGCGTTTTTTTGCACTAAAGCAGCTTAGCCCGCTAACATAACGCTCAACCAGTGAGTTCTACCGTGTAAAGCTGACTACACTCCTAAACAAGATGCTATTTAGCGGTTGAATCTGATAAAACTCAGGCATAAAAAAACGCCATCACAATAAAGTGACAGCGTTTAGAATCTTTACTTTATGCGACTTAATCGTTGTCGTTTAGGCGAATACCTTCGCGCTCAATAACAATCAGACCTTTCTTGTACAAGCCACCAATTGTCTTTTTAAACAATGCTTTACTTGTACGGAACTCTTTAAAGATCTCATCAGGTGATGACTTGTCGCTGAGTGGAATAAAGCCACCTTTCTTACCTAGCGTAGTCAGTACTTTATCTGCTAGATCGTCGACACCTGCTTTGCCCGCTTTTTGTAATGACAGGTTAATTTTGCCATCTTCGCGGATTTCTTTAATGTAAACTTTCAAGCTCTTACCAATGAAAAGCTTACCAAATGCTTCGGTCTTAAATAATAGACCCCAGTGTTGACCTTCAATCACAGCTTTAAAACCAAGATCTGTTACTTCTGCAATCGTTACACGTACTTCCTGACCCACTTTGTAGTTTGCCGGCGTTTTATCAAGGAAGCGGTTGAACTTAGTCGAGCCAACGATACGACCAGATGCTTTATCAGTATAAATGCGAATCATCACATCTTGGCCAACTTCTAAACGACGACGCTGCTCGCTGAACGGTACTAACAAATCTTTCATTAGGCCCCAATCAACAAACGCACCAATTTCGCATGTACCTACAACACGAAGTAACGCGAAATCACCTACTTTTGCTTTAGGTTGTGTGGTTGTTGCAATAATTTCATCGTTCGAGTCAAAGTAGATGAATACTTCGATCTTATCACCAAGTTGAGCGCCCGTGGCAGGGACAGAGGATTTCGGCAGTAAGATATTGCCAAAGTCATCACCACCATCAAGAAAAACGCCAAAATCTACTAATTTGACGACTTCTAATGTGTTGTATTGTCCAATTCTAATCATTCTATGACACTCTCAGGGTAAATAATTTCAATAGTATTGCTGAGCGCATTATACGTGATGTTCAACAACGCTGCCTGACCAATCTAGAATATTTTTGATGAATTTTCATGCTATTGGCATTTAGCACTATAAAATCAACTGCTAAACGCAAGTTAAATCAACTAGAATAAGAAAAACTATCAAGAGGTATATTGTCAGCGTGATCACTGTTGAAAAAAAAGATGGGCATAAACTTAAGATTTCCCATGTTATCCAAGAAACAACCAATCGACAGTTAGATTTCTATATCTTCGTGCCTGGTGAACTAGGGCTCACCGATAAAATCGTGAGTGAAGATGAATTTTATCACAACGCTATTCACGGCAAACGTACCTACTTCAGCGACGTTAATCACCTCCCTCTAGTCCATAGCCGCTTGGCAAGCCGAGGCAAATTATCTACTGAACAATACCGTTTAAGTTTGAGCTTGTACGCCTATCAATATGCTTTGGCGCTAGAAAAAACATCTGAGCAGCTATTAGATGACAAACAAGAACGTACGATTGAAGAAGTAGAAGAAGTCGCACAGCTCACGGTTCGTATCCTTAAACGTTTACGCCGTAGTATTCCGACCGATAAGAAGCTACTAAAATACTACGAAAATATCGATAATTACCTCTCCTGGTTTACCGAACAACGTTGCCTTGCTTTAGTGGCGCACTTACCTCGCGGTAACGACTACAATGAAATCCGCGATATGTTGCTCGATGTATGTAATAAAGAATCCGAGCACCGCACTAAACACAACTATAACTCCAACAAAGCCTTGCAAGACCCGACGCGTATGTCGAACAAAATGCGCTTATTACGCCGTTTGATCGAATACCCAGTCACCATGAACGAGAAAACCATTGAGTTGGGTAATAACACGCGGAAAATCGTGACAGGTTTTGCGGCTGGTTTTGTGATGATCTTCGTCACCATCATGCTAATAAAAGCCCGTGGTGTATTGGGCGATATTACCGCCTCTTTCATCGTGGTACTGTCTTTCATTTATGCCGCACGTGAAGTCTTTAAAGATGATTTAAAACAAGTGCTATGGCGATTAGTTCGTAAAAATAAACCTAAGTGGCGCAAGCAATTTTTTGATGCCAATAGTGGCCATCTAATCGGGCGTCAGTTGGAATGGCTAGAGTATACTCAGTTCAGTAAGCTCGACAGTGAAATACGTAAAGCACGTAAGCACAAAGTGTCTCAACGCGAAGAGGCCGTACTGCACTATAAAAGCACCACGCGAATGTCACCGATCAAATTCCTGAGTGGTTATGAACAGACACGTGAATCTATCATGCTTGATCTTCGTGTGGTTGCGAGCTTAATGGAAAAAGGATCTCAACGTATTTACCAACTCAAAGATGGTCAAGTTACCAAAGAGTCAGTCGAAAAACGTCACTTGATCAATTTGATCACGCAAGAAACAGATGAAGATAACACGACTCGAATTCAACGTTGGAAAATTATCATGAACCGTTCCAAAGTCGTTGATATTGAAGTAATAGACTTGTCACCAAAGAAAAAGTCTATGGTTGATAAAACAGACCCAACCAATAAAGACGAAAGCGCCACGAACAAGGAAGAACAACTGCCCATCTTCTAAGCTCCCCTTCTATTACTGTAAATGGCTACAATGAAAATATGACGCTAAATAGGGTTTTATTCGTAAACCGAAGATAACCCTACTTTTTGTCCCTTGTTAGCCCCTGAAATATTGCTACCTTATAGCTATCGCGACCTTGTTATCTGACACTTACTGGCTAAATATCCCTCGTTAAGTGTCATCGATTTCATCGCATTTTTCAGACTGTAAAAGGATTCGTTGTCATGACTCGTACGCTTGACCAACTTGTTTTTAATAATAGCTTTCGCCAACTACCTCCCTCCTTTTACACCCAGGTAATACCCCAGCCTTTGAGCGAGCCCTTTTTAGTCAGCTTTAATCCTTATGTGTGTCAGTTACTTGAACTCAGCCATAAGGAAGTCACGACAGATCACTTTGCACAGATATTTACTGGTAACGGCTCACACCCTAAATTTGAACCTATCGCAATGAAATATACCGGGCATCAATTTGGGCAATACAACCCTGATTTAGGTGATGGACGTGGCGTATTACTTGGCGAAGTGGTCACTTCTACAGGCACTAAATGGGATCTTCATTTAAAAGGATCAGGGCTGACGCCCTATTCTCGTCAAGGTGATGGGCGGGCTGTCTTACGCTCAAGTATTAGAGAATACCTTGCCAGCGCAGCAATGGCTGGGCTCGGTATAAAAACAACCCACGCTTTGGCTATTTTCAGCAGTACTACGCCTGTATATCGTGAAAAAGTAGAGCAAGGCGCGACATTAATCCGAGTAGCCGAAAGCCATGTGCGGTTTGGCCATTTCGAGTACCTTTTTTACACCCAACAGCATGGCGATTTAAAACAGCTTGCCGATTACATCATTGAACACCACTTCTCTGATTTAAGTGCGCATTCCACTCCCTATGCGGCTATGTACCAACGCATTGTTGAGCTAACCGCTACGTTAATTGCGGATTGGCAAAGTGTCGGTTTTGCCCATGGCGTAATGAATACCGATAATATGTCGGTACTGGGGCTGACTTTTGATTATGGTCCGTATGGCTTCTTAGACGACTACAACCCCAACTATATTTGTAATCATTCCGACTATTCAGGCCGGTATGCGTTTAATCAACAGCCAAGCATCGCGTTATGGAACTTAGCCGCGTTGGGTTACGCGCTTTCGCCGCTCATCGAATCAGACACAGCCAACGCGGTGTTAGATACTTTTGAGCCTTTACTACAGACAGCTTACAGCAAGAAGATGCGGGCTAAATTAGGGTTGGTAACGCACAACGACCAAGATGGGTATTTATTTAAAAACTTATTTAACTGCTTAACGGTACTACAACTAGATTACACCTTGTTTTTCAGAACACTGTCATCGATCCCTGTTACTGACATTGCCTCAAGTGCAGACAGACTATTCGCGGTGGCTTCTGGCAATACATCGCTAAACACTGAAGATACCAGCACCGAGAGTATCCGTAACAAAAATAAAAAAGAAAACCAAAACAGTGAGCACAGAGCACAATTAGCAACATGGCTGAATGAATACCAGCAACGTGTGATTTTGGAACTGATTGATTCTCAAGCTAAGGGTGATAACAAGCATAGCGATCAAGATCGCCAAGACCTAATGCTGGCAAGCAACCCCAAGTATACTTTGCGTAACTACTTAGCCCAACTCGCGATCCAAGAAGCAGAACAAGGCGACTATTCGCGTATAGAATCGTTGATGGAGGTGCTGGCATCCCCGTTTGACGAGCACCCCAAATATCAAGCAATGGCTCAGCTTCCACCAGAATGGGGAAAGACCTTAACGATCAGCTGTAGTTCTTAATCAACGAACCAACTGAACCACCATATACAGCAGCATAATATGACCTTGCTAACATTATGCTGCTGTGCAAAAAAACAGACATACTTCACAACTCAAAAAATCACTTATCAATCATCCCTGACGATGGTCATTTTTACGGTATTTGAGGCTAGCTAAAGCCTCCATTTTGCGGATACTAACGCCATTATTCATACTTATTTCGCTATACCAATTCAAATGATTCATGCGTTATTCTGATGAAAAGTCACACGCAACTATCTCAGCTTTTTAACTCAGAACAATGATGAAACTATTATTGAATAGGTTCGCAACCAAGAAACCATGACAAAAACCATTTTTCCGTCAGAAAGTGATTTAAACAGCCAAACAAACAGTAATCACCACATCCCAAGTTTAGACTGGGCGCGCGTTATTGCATTACTTGCCATTATTACTATTCATGCAAAGCCTTTTTCTGATTATCCACTGATCGCAGGCGAGCCCTGGATCGCACTATTGCTCAACCAATGTAGCCGATTTGCAGTCCCCCTCTTCTTTCTCATCGCAGGTTATTTTATTGCGCCAAAGCTTATCGCCACCCCGCGTGCGACTTTTATTCGTTACAGTTTACCGCTTATGAAGGTGTGGCTGGCATGGAGCCTTATTTATCTATTCATGCCGTTCAATCTAGAAACTGTATTTAGCCAAGGCTATTTGGCTGATCGCCAACCGTATTGGCAGTACTTACTTTCTATACCATTAAATAGTCTATTTGAAGGTGGCCTTGTTCACCTTTGGTATATTCCTGCTTTAGTCTGCGCTATGGGACTGTTAGCACTGCTGCATAACTTCAAATTACAGCATGCACTATTAGCGACCGCTGTTGGCTTGTATATCTATGGTTTAGCGGCTGGTAGCTATCAACCTATCTTTGAGCTTTCGGCGCCTATTTTTACCCGTAACGGGCCTTTTTTAAGTACATTAATGGTAACGATAGGTTTCATCATCCGTCAGCAACAAAGCAACGAAAGATCATGGTTTATTAGCAATACCAAAGCTGTGACAATCGCGGTTATCGGCATGTTGTTACATCTCAGCGAAGCCTATTTCTTACGTCGCTACGACATTCCTTTCAATACCCATGATTTTTTAATTGGCACGCCTTTTTGGGCTTACGGTCTATTTATATTACTTCTTAATAAACCACAGCTAGGGAAAGGCTCTGCACTATTGGCCACAAGCAAAGATGTACTCGGCATTTATCTTGTCCATTTATTAGTTGTTATTTACTTGTTCAACTTAAAGGGGCTGTTAGCTTGGAACGCTGAGGGGATGGGATTATTGTTCGATACGCTTATAGTACCTGTCGCTTTTTTGATTTCATTGCTCGTGGTTCGTCTTATTGAGAAAACACCGATGAAGCGTTTATTACTGAGGTAGTGCTTAGTGTAAAGCCGCTAAATGAAATGATCCCGTAACGTTGGACATTTCTTTTTCAGCGGCTTTCACTAAATCATACCAAAATTAAACCATCACCTTGCTTAACTAAGCTTTAATCACCCCACTAATGCCTTGCTCGTGCAACCAGCGTACTAACTTTGGTGAATCATCTAAATGACGGCTAATTAGCGCACATGGCTTCCCTGCTTTCTCGGTCGCTTTTAGTGCATGGCGCAATAATGTGAGTACCGCTTCGTTTTGCTCATCGTATAAATACGTCAGGGCTTCATGTTCGGGATCGAGTGCCAGCGTAAACTGTGCGAGCACATCAATATCTAGCACCATGCCATCAAAATACTGCAAGAAAGTTTCTGCTAATAGCGCATTTGCAGGCAACTCTGCCAACATATTCACTTTTAATCCTTGTGCACCACGACATAGGCCTTGCTCTGCCAGCAGATCTATGATGGTTGCCGCTTCACTAAAGGTACGTACAAATGGGATCACTAACTCTATGTTCTGACAACTTTCTTCCATTCGCGCCCGTTTTATCGCTTCACAATCTAAGGCGAAGCTTTTTCGGTGCGCACTGTTCGCATAGCGCGACACGCCACGCAGTCCCATTGCAGGGTTAATTTCAGCAGGCTCTAACTCACTGCCCACGCGACCTACGCGTGATGATGATTCGACACCTGAAAGCGCAACACGTAACGGTTGACCATGTTGATGCTTAGCAGCTTGGATCAAAAGATCAGTTAACTTAGTGACATAAAATTCTGCGGGTGGAAGCTCACCACAATCTTGGATAATTGACGCTTGTTCGTCTGCGATTAATGCAGAGGCTTGTGCATAAGCATACGGATGATAAGGAAATTGATGCTTTACTATATCGTCTAACGAAAACAGCCCAATGCTGTCGGATTGAGATAGCTGTTCAGGTTGTGTAAACACAACAGAGGTAGTGATTACGGGTTGGTTGGGGTTGGTCATAAGGCTCTAATTTCACTCCTATCTTCCATGACGAAAACAAAATACATACGTTTGCAACATGACGTATAAGGCTTCTTTTATCAAGAAAAATTGAAAGGTTTTATTTACCTTATCTATTCTTTAGTGAATTAGCTAAATAACGTTTGATTAGCAATGCGTTATAGATTCGTAACAACTCAATGGATATTTTAGGAAAAACTTATGTCATATCACATGTTTGGTTTATTCCTGTTGGCTTTTGGGCTATCTTAACGCGTCGTTAATTTTAGAGATACCAAGGTAGGCGCACGTATTATGCCAATGAAAACCGATGAACTCCGCACAGTTAGCTTGGGGGCTATGCCAGCTCCTGCTGAAGTTGAAGCGGCCTACCCAATTACAGATGATATTGCAGATCACGTTGCGCAATGTCGTCACCAAGTTGAAAACATTCTGACAGGCAAAGATTCACGTCTTTTGGTGATTGTTGGTCCATGTTCTGTCCATGATACTGACGCTGCAATGGATTACGCTCAGCGCCTTGCTGATATTCAAGACCAATACAAAGACGAACTTTGCATTGTCATGCGTACGTATTTTGAAAAACCCCGTACCGTTGTAGGCTGGAAAGGCTTAGTTTCTGACCCTCATTTAGATGGCAGTCTAGATTTAGTTACTGGTCTATATAAAGCACGTAAGCTGCTTGTCGATATCAATAAACTAGGCTTGGCAACTGCTACTGAATTTCTAGATATGATCACAGGCCAATACTTGGCTGATCTTATCTCGTGGGGTGCAATTGGTGCACGTACCACAGAGTCTCAAATTCACCGTGAAATGGCATCTGCCCTTTCATGCCCAGTTGGTTTCAAAAATGGTACCGATGGCAATATTAAAATTGCTGTTGATGCAATCCGCGCCACGCGTGAATCGCACATTTTCTGTTCACCGGCAAAAGATGGTCAAATGACTATCTACCGCACATCAGGTAACCCACACGGCCATATTATTCTTCGTGGTGGTAACGAGCCAAACTATAAAGCATCAGATATTGCAACTGCTTGTCAAACGCTAGAAAGCTTTGAACTACCACCACGTTTAGTGGTTGATTTCAGCCATGGTAATTGCCAGAAGCAACACCGCCTGCAACTCAATGTCGCTGAAGACATTTGTACGCAAATTCGTAATGGCAGTACATCCATCGCTGGTATTATGGCAGAAAGCTTTATTGCTGAAGGCAACCAAGCCGTGAACACCTGTAAACTTGATGAACTCACATACGGTCAGTCAATTACTGATCCATGCATCAACTGGGAAGACACGGTAACTATGCTTGATATGCTTGCAGATGCAATCAAACATAAACAATAAGCATTAAAATTAAGGGTACGCCCTTATTTGTTAACTTAATAAGATTAGGATTATACACATGCCATCTTTTGATATTATTTCTGAAGTTGATCTAGTAGAAGTGAGAAATGCTGTCGACAACTCGGCTCGCGAACTTGAAACTCGTTTCGATTTCCGTGGTGTTGATGCAAGCATCAAACTAGAAAAAGAGGCGGTTAAAATCACAACTGAATCTGACTTTCAACTAAGCCAACTTGTTAGCATCCTTCGCAGTAACCTTGCAAAGCGTTACGTTGACGCACAATCAATGGAACAGCAAGCCACTACGCGTACAGGCAAGTCATTCTCATGTGTGGTTGAATTCAAACAAGGTGTTGATCAGACTATCGCTAAGAAAGTTGTTAAGCTAATTAAAGAAGCCAAACTAAAAGTCCAAGCATCTATCCAAGGCGACAAGGTGCGTGTAACGGGTAAAAAGCGTGACGATCTGCAAGCAACGATGGCTGCTATTCGTGAAGCTGAATTGGGCCAACCACTGCAGTTTGATAACTTCCGCGACTAATAGCAGAAGTAAATTCATTCTTAAAAACGCGTAGGTTTCATGCCTGCGCGTTTTTTTATATCGCAAAGCAAGCTATTAACCTTACCCAGATAATTCCCCATTAGCATGCTCTCAGCAACTCAATACTTCCCACATACACACCATCTACATTGCACTTTTATGTTCTTATTTACCCTTTTCCCACTTTCTTTTATTTGCAGGTAGTACATTTATTATTCAATTACATGATAAAAAGTGAGGTTACATTAAGGTAAAAATTAGGTAACTGAGCGCTAAAATGACATTTTCAGCAATAAATAATTAAAAAGCACATTTCATAATTTTTTATTCACTGTCATTAATTTAATCAAACAAGTCTAAATGACAGACTTATCGCGCAAATATACAGCAAAGGCAAAAATAAAATTTGTTATACAAATGATATTTTTTACCCAAACGATACATAACTTGTCAGAAATCAATAGTTGTACCACAGTTAATCCCCTATACTCCCCACGTCATCAGGGTTTCATTAGTATTTATAAGGTTTTAATTAGAGATACACGCACACATTGGCATTAGCAGTTTTTTTGGCCGTATGGATACGCTCGTTAGACCTAGGAACCGTCGCTTGTTTAGCTTTGTGAATTATCTTAATTCACGCTCGTTACACAATATCACCCATCTGCTTCTCTCTTGCCGGTACAGTATGTACTGCACGGCAATGTTCACTGCTTGTTATCGTTCGTCGTCGACGAAACATGGATGCATTACTTTTTCCTGCCCAACTCATCAACTGGGCTGTAACGAGTATCACTAGCGTAAACCCTTTGAAGGCTATATCAATATACCTATAAAGGAGATGTCCATAATGGACACTGTGAAAAACAATACTGTTGACTCTTCATCTGTAAATAGCGCAGCCAAGCTTGGCTGGAGCAAAAGCGATACTATTTGGGTTCTTGGCCTATTTGGTACAGCTGTAGGTGCAGGTACGCTTTTCTTGCCGATTAACGCTGGTGTGGGTGGTTTGATCCCGCTAATCGTTATGACTTTGCTTGCGTTGCCTATGACCTACTTCGCACACCGTGGCATGACACGTTTTGTACTTTCAAGCTCTAACCCAGGTGCTGATATTACTGAAGTAGTAGAAGAGCACTTTGGTGCTGGTATGGGTAAAGTAATTACTTTGCTTTACTTCTTCGCTATCTACCCAATTCTATTGGTTTACAGCGTTGCACTGACTAATACTGTTGAAAGCTTCATGGTTAACCAGCTTGGTATGGTTCCACCAGCTCGTGCGATTCTTGCACTAGCACTTATCATCGGTCTAATGGCTGTTGTACGTCTTGGCGAGCAACTGATCATCAAAGCGATGAGCGTATTGGTGTTCCCATTCGTAGCTGTTCTACTAATGCTTGCGCTATACCTAGTTCCTTACTGGAATGGTGCTATTTTTGACCAAGTAATGCCAGCTGAAGGCGGCTTCACGACTATCCTTATGGCTGTGTGGTTAATCCTTCCTGTAATGGTATTCTCGTTCAACCACTCTCCTGTGATCTCTTCTTTCGCTGTTGCGAAACAAAAAGAGTACGGTGAGCAAGCCGAGAAACAATGTTCTCGCATCCTTGCTCGCGCTCACATCATGATGGTTGTGGTTGTTATGTTCTTCGTATTCAGTTGTGTACTTAGCCTTTCTCCTGCCAACCTTGCAGAAGCTAAAGCACAGAACGTATCGATCCTAACGTACCTGTCGAACCACTTTGAAGCGCCAACAATTGCTTACGTGGCACCTGTTGTTGCTATCATTGCGATTACGAAGTCTTTCCTAGGTCACTACCTAGGTGCAAGTGAAGGTCTAAATGGTCTAGTGGTTAAACTAGCGCGTGACCGTAACAAAGAAATTGGCCCTAAAAAGCTAAACACTTTCACTGCACTATTTATGCTACTAACGACATGGGCAGTTGCGACTATCAACCCAAGTATTCTTGGTATGATTGAAAGCCTTGGCGGTCCAATCATCGCGATGATCCTATTCATCATGCCGATGTACGCGATCAACAAAGTACCATCTATGCGTAAATACTCTGGCGCACTGAGCAACATCTTTGTGACAGTAATTGGTCTAATCTCTATCTCTGCAATTTTCTACTCTCTTGCACAGTAAGATTTAAGACAAGCGATACTAAGGCCATCATTTGATGGCCTTTTTTATACCTAAATTTCAGTAATCATTATCAGAGGAAAGCACAACTCTGCTAGAGTAATACCTAAGTGACAATGTAGATTGCGATACCGTTTGTAAGCGAATCGATACTAGTCAGAGAGACACAAGAATAAATAAGAAGAACATTTATGCAGATTGATCAGTACTCAGAATATGACAACCCGCTAATTTGGCCGATGATCTCTATCCTTCAGCACCAGCCCAACGGTTGGATGATCCATACGCTGTCAGAGGAATTAAAACAGCAAGGCATTTGGTCTAAGCTAGATGATGACCCTGATAAAGACCTATTCAAGCGCAACTTCCTTCTAATGAATGCGCTCTATCAACTGCAAGAGATGCTGTTACCTAAACAGTGGCTACAAGCTCATGCGATGGACATCTGTTTAATGCCCAACATGCACTCAGCGGATAACACCATTGATATTGATGATCCGCTACGCAGCTACTATTTAGATTGGGCAAATTACAATGCCGACAGTGATACGATAAAATCTCTGCTTTCCTCTTTCTGGCGACGCTACCAAGATCATATCGGCCATCAAGAAGCTGAAATCAGCATCGCAAATGCTCGTCCAGAAGATCTCGCTTTGTTTGAGTTACCTATCGACGCCACGCCACAGCAAATCCGTAAACAATGGCGAAAGCTTGCTCTACGCTGGCACCCAGATAGACCGACTGGCGATGCTATTAAATTTAGAGCGATTTGTGAAGCATGGCAGCGGCTGCAGTAAAGGTCCCCTTTGGCTATCATTCGAATTTTTAGAACAAGCTGTTCGCATCTACCCTCTTTTCGTTGCTAGCTACGACACCTACACTCTCTATAAACTAAATAAAGAGTCAGGGGGAGCAGTTATGGCCTACCGAACAGTTAACCAAATTATTAAATCGCATCCGTCATCGGATGGTGACAAGGTTCGTATTCAGCGCATTCATGGCTTTGATAATCCACATTTCAGCCCTTTTCTTATGATTGATGAACTCAAGTCGTTCTCACCCGATGACTATATAGGTGGTTTTCCTCCTCACCCTCATCGCGGGCTAGAAACCTTAACTTATATGCTCAATGGCCATTTTCAGCATAAAGATCATTTAGGCAATATCGGCGAACTTCGCAGTGGTGGCGCGCAATGGATGTCGGCTGGTAAAGGTATTGTTCATAGCGAAATGCCAATCATGGCAAATGAGCAGCTACATGGCTTTCAGATATGGATTAACTTACCCGCATCGAAGAAAATGCAAGAGCCTCAGTATCACGATTTTCAGGCTGATGTGATTACCGAAAAGCAACTTAGTAACAACGGCCTGATTCGTGTCATTGCCGGTGATCTCACTATTGGGGGGGATACGCTCACAGGGCCATTACAGCAAACAGGTGTGCCTCTCACCGTTGCAGACTGGCAAGCTGGCCATAATGCGCAATTGCAAGCATGTTTAAATCCTGATTTTCAAGCCATGTTGTATGTGTATCAAGGAGAAATCCGTATTGATGATGTTTCCATAGCACAAGGGCAATTAGCCTTGCTATCAACAGGCGAAAGTTTAGCAATAACAGCCAATGAACAAAGTGGTGTTTTAATACTGGCAGGCACCATAATCGATGAACCTGTCGTACATTATGGTCCCTTTGTAATGAACAGCATGGACGAGATTAACCAAGCTGTTGAAGATTATCAAAATGGTGCTTTCATTAAGTAGAAATACCGAATCATCAGCACTCGCGCTCTATTTCACCATCATAAAAAGCCCTCACGTTACTTCATTCAACATGAGGGCTTAGTAATACCAATCTCACTAACTAAGCGTTCTTTCTGGGTAAAGTCACTTCAAGAGAGAAAAGTTAGCAAAAATTAGAACGAGTAGGCGAAATTAAAACCGCCGCCATTGTCTGTTTTTCTAGAGTCGGCATTGAACTCATTCAATTTATTTTGCTTCGCTTCGAACGTTAGGATCGTTTCTGGCGTAAACGAGTAAGCTAAACCTAATGCATACACTTGGCGCTCACCATTAATACCGCGAGCATCTTCTGTGAAGTTTACATTAGATGCATAAGCAAATGGTCGAAAGCCCGATTCAAACACGTAATGTGCATACACATCAGACGCATCAGCATCTGCCCACTCAGCATCACGACCTGAACTAGACCCTAGTAGACCCGCTTTATGAATTTTTTCACCCTTGGTATAAGCTGTCGCCACCTTCAAGCCACCACGCACATATTGGCCGCCAAAAGTTGTCGCGGTTTGCTTATCGCCCGTTTCAAGACCGTTCACAGCGCCACTCTCGACACTGACTTTGTTTTCTAGGTAAGCAACACCTAAGCTCAATCCGAAGTCAAAATCATAACTGCTTGATACCGCCATGTTATGATCTCGCTTAACCTGCTGAGATTTAGGCTCGTTCTGAGCATCTTTATAATCACCAGTCTCACCTGTGCTAGTAAAGCCGTAGTGTGCAGAAACATTCAGGCCATCTTTGCTATAGCGGTATGCCGCTAAGTTATCACCACGACCTGTCGCCGCAAATCCACCATCTGTACCTTCAGAATAAATCGGTGTCGCATCCGGGTCGATGATGACCATATTATCCATGTAACGGGCAACGTCGTGGTACGCCGACCATTGTTTACCAAAGCGTAAGCTACCAAGCGCATCATTTTTGACTGTCACATAACCTAAGCGATTTCGGAAGTTTGAATTTCCTGATGTTGGCGAGTTAAGAAACTGATCCCACTCAAGCTTTGCATCAATGCTAGTGGTCGTGGTTAACTGACGTTCAAAACCAAAATTTAAGATACTACGGGCTGCTGAAAAAATTTCGTCATCCCCCCACTTTGGTTGAAAGGCATCTAAAACAAATACGCCACCAACATCGAATGTCGTCTGATCGTCTTCATAAACGGTGAAAGCAGATGCTTGGCCTGCTAATAAAACGGTTGGAATCAATACTGCTGATAGTTTTAATTTCATTCTATTACAACTTCTTCTGAATGATGGTTCTAATTAAGTTCAAGTAACTTTCTGCTAATTGCATTTATTCGCTAACTGCAACCCGTAACCTAGAAGTAATTAATTGCGACAACTAATTTGGTTATGAACAATATAAGCCACTTAAATAAATAGCTTTAATCTCTAAGGAGAAAACAAGTTAACAGATCTAAATACAGAATGTAATAGCAAACTAGTACAAAATTACCATTCTTCTACAAAACCATAAAAAGAAAAATAAAATCAGAACCTTAAAGCCACCAACTCTTATCCTCTATACATGATAGTGAGTATCTATAAAGCGGTGTGAAATATGACAAATCACATCAAGGGAAGTTAATACGTTCGTAATTATTTATTACGCTCTAATCTCAAATCGATAGAAAAACCGGCATAAGCACATAACAAACGCCAAGCAGCATATGGGATTGTGCTCTTTTCGGAACCTGAATTAATCCAACGATTGAGCGTTGTATTGCCTTTAGGGCTAACACCTAGTACACGTGCGATCTCAGCCTTAGACATACTTAAACTATCGACTACCTTTTTAACGTCACTCCCGGTTGGTGATTCGCGTTCCGGATCTAAAATAGACTTATATATTGGGTTTTGGTTACGGTCATAAATAAAACACATAATCCCAACATGTTTTTCAACCTTAGGCTTAAGATCTAAAAAGCGTTTTTCTGCTTTATTTATACTTTCAGCAGCTTTCTCTAAATCACCTACCGGTTCAACACCAAGAATTTTACTAACATCATAAATCATATATACACAGGGCTGTTACCCATCCTTCGTTAAAATTTATTTGCAAACATCTTAAACATCATCACAAATAATAAATTAAAGTTATTTAACCCTACAATCAACATAGCCATTTCACGTGGTAATAAATCAAGACCTAATTATTATTTCGATATTTATAGTACGACACAGATAGTAATTATTTTTTTAATTATACCCAAACAAACTTTCAAATTAATAGTTAATTTAACATAAAACCTAAGCATTTTGTTTAACCATAACGCAAAACAGCTCAATTAATGCACAATTTCACCATTCCAGATTTTTTGCTTTATGATTAACAAAAGTAGAAAGCGTCACATATCGACACTTGAGAGCGTTGAAAACTACTGGAGCAGTGGTTTTAACCCGTAGACTGATCAGATGCTTATTTCGGTTGGTATCTTTGGTATTTTGCGTTAAAAACAAAAAAACGCCCGATAATAGTTACCAAGCGCCTTATAGTAATAAAAATGTCCCTATAATAGGGTTGATGATAGTTTTTTAACAAGCTGTCGTTTCTGTTGCACCGTGCTCGTATTCAACAATCAATTGATTACCACTGTAACGTACATTGCGTATTTCACCATCTAAAATAAAGCGATTAGTAAGCAATACACTGCTATTGTTAGTGCTTCCGATGTTTTTACGCAACGAAGGAAGTGTTAATAAAGGGTCAACGCCAATAAAATCACAAAATTGATTCACGAACTTATGCTCTAAAGGCAGCTTTCCTCGTAAGATATCGGAAAAAACCAACTGACTCATACCGAGTTTTTTTGCCATTTCAATCTGCGTCACACGCATTTTTGCTTTATAGCTCATCCATGTGTCATGTAATATTTGTTGATCTTCTTCTGTGTATTGCATCCCAAATTCCTGCCGCGCTTAAGCCATTGGCTTCATCTATAGTGACTAATTATTATTAACTCTGTACTTAGTTCATCTTGAACAAATACCGCTGTGTCGGTTAACGCACTTAGGTATTAAAACCGATAGATCACCCGCGAATGTCAGCGTAACGTGAGGCTTGAGGGCTCCTTGCTATTTAACGTGAAATAAATCATGACAAAATGTATCAATGATTACTTTGCAACTCTCCTGCCTCATTTTCGACCAGAAAAACCAATAAGAAAGCAGCTTTAAACTCAGTTTAAAGCTGCTTTGTTTTTCTACTCAATCCTGTGGAAATTATCAGACCGGGTAAGCCTTATTTGCACCCTTCTTCAAGCCAAAACCAATTCGAAGCTGTTGGGGTTTCCCAAACGCCAGGATTGTTTTTAGCAATGAAACATTTACCAGCATTTGCGACTTTTTCGCCATTGGCTACCTGAGTAACGCCAGCTTGCCACTGTACGTACTTGCCCGGTGTGGGATCGGGCGTTGGTTCAGGTTTAGGGTCTGGTGTCGGTTCAGGCTTTGGGTCTGGTGTAGGCTCAGGCGTCGAACCACATGGAATGCTATCCCAGAACCAATTTGGCTGTGTTGGTGTATCCCAAACACCAGGGTTGTTTTTGGCGACAAAACACTTATTTTGATAAATGACTTGATCGCCATTACTCACCTTGGTTGCACCTGGTACCCATGGTGTAAACTCTCCAGGAGTTGGATCTGGACCTGGTTTAGGCGGCTGAGGGTCTAGCTTATCGACAACTCGTACTTCAGGCCAACTTGCATGTGATTCATATAAGTTAGTTACACACTTCTCGTAATCACCTGCGACTAACGCAGAATATGCCGTTTGGAAGCCCACTAATGAACACTCAAACGAGAACCCTTCAGGACGATCCGCATAGTATTTCCAGTTACCGTCCCAGTTGGTGTATAGCACATCTGTTGCACCATTAAGGTTTAAGCTACCATAAGGTGTTTGCTGCCAGCACGTATTAGCTTCATCTGCTTCAATCGGAATTTGGTAATACGACGATAAACCTTCCCAGTAACGAATACGATTAACAGGCTGACCTTTATCTTTGTTTTGTGCACCACATTCGATACCACCATTAATGACATTAATTGTGGTACCAAAACCGTAACCTATACCCGCATCAATTTCACGTTGTGAAGGTGTCCAAGTACGGTCAATGACATGCAACATGGCGGGTTTAGGCGCTTGAGGTGTTAAAAAGAACCAAATGGCTGATGCTAAGTTCAACCAAGAGTCAGCGACTAGTCCAGGATTGTTCAATAGTACACTTGCGTCACCATCGTACATGACTTCAGAAAATGCACCGTAGTTAAAATGATAAGAGAGCTGTTTAGCACCGCGTCCAAAATAACCTTGCCCCGCGGCACATGGCCATTTCTTATTTTGCCAATCATTCTGACCACAGCCCGTGGTATAACCCACTTGACCTTCTGACCACCCCATCTCACGCACGTGTACTAGGGCTTGCTGCCACTCTTCCAGCCCCAATGGGTTATCCCAATGGTTATCTTTCGCTATGTGCCCACCTGTTTCTTGAGCAAAGTGCGCGAAGGCCGTTACGATAGACTTCTTACAAATAGCATCTGCGTTTCGACCATCAGTATAATCACCACAAAATGCGGGAAATTTACCGATTGCTCGTAAGAAACGAGTATAGGTATATTCAGGGGCTGCCATCTTAGTTAGGAAATCCCACTCCGCGTAAGGGAAAACACGTTCTGCGCGCTTCACATTCACAGGGTTGGTTGCTAAGCCAGGCTCAATCGCTTCAACTTGAACATTGGGTAAGGTACGTAATGCTTGTGCCCATACCCCATACATAGGGTTAGACGTTTTTGTCTTTTCGACCGCTTCAACATCGGCGCGCGAAATAATATAGCCAGTTGGGTTAAGGGGATCGGGTTGGATATTCATTGCATGAGCACTTGCGATAAAGCTACTTGCAACGAGGCTACAACCCACTAACAGGGTAAGGTGTTTCAGTTTAGTCATTAGAGTAAATCCTTTTTATATAGACGCTGTATTTAAGTGATACTTAGAATCTATGTCGTTTCTTGCTAAAAAAACAAAGATGTATTGCTAGCTAAGCAGCTATATAAACACTTATATTTTTCTAACATTCACTAAGGATAAATCGCTAACTCGCCACTTGATTATAAACACGAAAAAAGAAATTCATTCTGAGAACGATATCTGATCAATTCGGTCATTGTCTTGCACGTTACAGCAGAGAATGGAAGCTCGGTCTGAGTTAGTCATCGTATCATTTCACTAAAACAGACGAGTAAACTAACGAATAGATAAACTCAATAGTTTTGGCAATTATCAATTCTCATCATAATTACCTTTCTAAACACAAAAACACACGTATAATTCACTGTATCCAATCACCATAACTAACAGGAGCGAAATATGAAACAATTCAACCGTTTCATATCTCAGTGGGTTATCGCAGCCCTGCTGATGACCTTCTTGCCACTATCGGCAAGCGCTTCTGTCATCGTCAATAACACAGCTCAAGTGCATACAATCGATAATTGTTGTAGCGCAGAAATGATGCAGCAATCGCACTGTATGTCGATGAACAGTGATGGTGATTCAAAAACAACTTGCCAAAACAGTGATTGTCATTCGACAACAGCTTCTGCCATTTTGTTCGCACACCAATTAACGGTGTCGACAATGACAGATAGCCACAACTATGGCGATCCTGTCAGTCAACTGTTCAATTATTCAGAGCGTATTTTACGGCCTCCCGTTCTCGTATAAATCAATCTATACCAATACTACTGTGTACTTTTTCCACAATAGACTTTCGCAGCATGCGTAAAACCAGCTGCACTATTACTGATTTATATACCTTCTATTTCACGAAAACGAATAGAAAAATTGAACAATACCAATTCCATTATTTCGCTAAATTAGCATTGTGCAGAAAAAGCAAAGATGGGATCGGGACGATTAGGAGTTACCATGAAATTATCACGTTTAGTTGCCCTATCACTGCTGACTTTCAGCTCTTTCTCTATGGCTAAAGCTATCCAAGGCACGAACTATCAGTCTCCGTACTGTGGTTGTTGTGGCGCATGGGTTGAACACATGGAAGAAAATGGCTTTGACTTAGATGTAGTGAAAACAGCAGAAATGACACCCATTAAAATTAAACTGGGCTTACAGCCTGAACTTGCGTCATGTCATACAGCCCAAATCGACGGTTATACCTTTGAAGGTCATGTCCCAGCTGAAGACATTAAGCGATTTTTAGCAGAAAAACCGCAGCGCATGATTGGTCTAACTGTACCAGGCATGCCAATTGGCTCACCAGGTATGGAGCAAGGCGATACCAAACAAGCATTTGAAGTTTTAGCTTTCGATAAGAATGGTAAAACCATGGTTTGGGCTCGCCACAACCAATAAATAATACACGCAGACCATAAGTAACACTGCGCACAGACAAAAACTAAGACGACAACGCCCAGCAATGCTGGGCGTTTTACTATTCTTCGACTATCCATTAAAACGACATGCTACAAACGCGCAAATAGCTCACGATTTGGATCTTCCTGCTCCGCCCATAACGGATCAGTTTCCCGCTTTTCTAAGTAGATCTGTAAACCATTAAAATACGTGAAAGCGACCATTTCTGAGTCTTTTGCAAAGTGTTCGAAGAATGCATCTTCTTGAATGGCAAGTTTGTGCAAGGTGTCAATCCCTCGCTCCAGTGCCCATTGAATCGCATAAGCTGAAATTTGTGTCCGATACAAAATCAAATCATGAATTTCACTTATCGAAAATTCGCGTGATCGCGTCGGCGCAACAGCAGGCTTATCCACCATTGACTCATTAACGGCTTCTTCTGCTAAAAGCGCTTTTAAGCTATCTAAACTGGCTGCAATTTGTGCATCAGAATACCCATAAGAGGTTTTACAAAATCGCAAGGCATACGCCATTTTACTGCGGCCAACCAGCTCAACAACTTTTTCTAAATAAGGTTGCGGAATGCCATGTTTCAATGCCAACTGCTGCACAGCATGGTTTAGCCCTGTGTAACAAATGCCGTCAAATTCAAACTGAAAAACATTGGTCATGCCTGCAACCGGAATACCATCTATGCTCACAGGCCAACCTTGATAATTAACGCGCTCTTTAGCGATCTCAAACATCGACCACGCACTTTCACGAAAACCTTCTAACGCTTTGCCTTCAAATTCGCAATCTTCGAGTTCTTCTTTTGTCCAATTCACACCGATTTGTAAGTGTTTGGCATAGCGCTTATGAAGCTGCTCTTTCACTTTATCGCGGAATAAATCTAAGCTACTGACCTTGATTGATTTACAACTAGTAAAACACTCCTGACAACATGGCAACATCAGCGGGTGTTCTTGGTGCTCATAGTTAGGCGATGGCATAAACCCAAACGATTCAAAATAAGGTTCACCGCAAAACCAGCAGGTATGGCGATAATTGAAAGGTACATCGATTGACTGATAATGGTCTGTCATAAAAATATCTGCACTTGCGCCATTGGTTATATCTAACGTTATAGACGCATTATGCTCAGCCTTCACGGTTTCCTCAAGCCAATGAACATCACACCTTCCTATTTGACGAAAATTTTCTCTGAAATTTCACGCAAAAACAGTTAAAATACGTCCCCCGTTTTATAGTGAGTGTGATTGAATGTCTGAAAATAAGCGAAAAGCACTGAAAAAAATTGCTAAATGCTTAGAGCTTGGTAACTCTGCCAACGTCAACGAGGCCGCACAGGCCATTCGCATGGCTCACCGCCTGATGTTGAAGTACGGCTTAGACAAAGACGATGTTGAATTCATCAAAATGGGTAAAACCAAAAGTAAAACCCTATTACCTAGTGATGTTAGCCCACAGATTCTTAAAATCATCCGTGGTATTAACCGCCGTTTCGGCGTGGAATGTGTGTTAACAAACTACAAAGGGCTCAAAGAAGCTGAATTTATCGGTGTGGCTGAGCGTGCTATTTTTGCTGCGTTCGCCTTTGATATTGTTTACCGTGAAATGAACCAACAAACGGGGCAATTCCGTAATAGTTTTGCAGGTACTGGCGCAAGTTCGAGTGAAGTCACACGCCGCGTGTCATCTTTCCTTGCAGGTTGGCTAGAGGGGGCATTAGAGAAGCTGCCTGTTTTAAGCTCTAATGATGATCATGAACAACGCCTTACCAACTATATTGATAAAGAATTTGAAAATATCGACCGCGAAACTTTCAAACAGCAGCTTCAAGAAGCGATGAAAGGAATCACGGACGATTACGAAAAAGGCATGAAGAAAGGCCGTAGCATCTCAGTTAACCGTCCTGTCGATGGTAGCCGCCCAACAGAGAAGCTGTTACTCGACTAATCTAACTTCGATAATCACCTGAACTCACTATTTTTCAGGTGATTTTCTCTCATTGACTCTCCTTTTCTCTCTTTTTCTGGGCTATTTTCCTATTCTAGAACGGACAAACTACATCCGTTAAGCTCACACTGTTCCACCGATGAGAAAGAACAAAATTCAATATCATCAGCGCAGTTTGCTCACCTTGAAGCACCATCCTTCGTTCACAAGCTCAATAAATGTGACCCATGTCGATTAAAAAAGAGTCGTAAGGCACCTTTTTGTCATTAGTTTGTGATGAAAACGGTTGTTTATTTTATTTCTGTGATAGAATCGAATCAAAATCCCCCAAACAAATAGCCTTTACTACAGCATGAAATTTCCTGGTCAGCGTAAGTCAAAGCATTACTTCCCAGTCAATGCCCGCGATCCATTAATGGCTCAAATTCAACAAGAAAATCCACTTGCTCGCGCACACATTGTAGGCGTTGGTCAAACCATTGTTGATATTGAAGCACGTGTTGATGACGAGTTTCTGGCTCGCCATTCCTTGAGTAAAGGACACTCGCTTGTTCTTGACCAAGATAAAGCTGAATTGCTTTACGAAGAACTGAAAGCGCGTAACCTTATCAGCCACGAGTACCCAGGTGATACCATAGGTAACACCCTACATAACTACTCTGTTTTAGCTGATGATAAATCAATTTTGTTAGGTGTAATGAGCAAAGACCTAAAAATCGGTTCTTATGCTTACCGCTACCTATGTAATACATCTAGCCGTATGGACTTAGATTACTTACAACCTGTTGATGGCCCAATTGGTCGCTGCTACACCCTTATCACTGAAGATGGCGAACGTACGTTTGCAATCAACGAAGGTGATATGAACCAACTTCGTCCAGATAGCATCCCTGAGTGCGCATTTGAAAATGCGGCAGCTTTAGTGCTTTCATCTTACCTTGTGCGCGGTAAACCAACCGACCCAATGAAAGATGCCGCATTACGTGCTATCGAATTTGCTAAAAAACACAACGTGCCTGTTGTTCTAACACTTGGCACGAAATACGTGATCGAAGATAAAAAAGAATGGTGGATTGAGTTCTTAAAAGAGCACGTTACTTGTGTAGCAATGAACGAAGAAGAAGGTGAAGCCCTAACAGGTGAGAAAGATCCACTATTAGCTGCTGACAAAGCACTTGAGTGGGTTGATATGGTGCTATGTACTGCTGGCCCGGTAGGCTTGTACATGGCAGGCTACACGGAAGATGAATTAAAGCGTGAGTCTACTCACCCGCTTCTTCCTGGCCAAATTGCCGAATTCAACAAATACGAATTTAGCCGTCCTATGCGTAAATCAGATTGTGTGAAACCACTGCGTGTTTACTCACACATTGCACCTTACCTAGGTGGCCCTGTTGAAATCAAAAATACCAATGGTGCTGGTGATGCTGCGCTATCTGCATTACTGCACGATATGTCTGCTAATGGCTTCCACAAAGCGAACGTGCCAAATTCATCTAAGCACCAAGCTGAGTTCTTGTCTTACTCATCATTCTCACAAATCTGTCGCTACTCTAACCGTGTAAGCTACGAAGTGCTAACACAGCACGCTCCTCGCCTATCACGTGGTCTACCAGAGCGTGAAGACTGTCTGAAAGAAGATTACTGGGAACGTTAATTCCCACTTCTTAGCAAGATCATCAATAGACTTAAAACGGAGCTCATGCTCCGTTTTTTGTATAGATAATACGCTATACATCGCACATCACTGTTGAACGGTTTATAACCACTCAGTTCTAAAGATTATTGCTTACTCAACACGAACTTTCGTAAATCTCTTTCTACGCGCATAACAAACAGAATAAATACTTTTTCACCGTCTTGCTTATAGAAAATACGGCATGGATTAACGACAACTTCACGGTAATCTAGATATTCTAGTTCAGGTGGAATACGCCCAGACTCAGGAAAAGCCTCTAGACGTTCAACTTTAGAGAAGATGGTTTGAACCAACTGTTTTGCAGCGACGACATTTTCAAGTGCGATGTATTCAGCTATATCATTGAGATCGGATAACGCCGGCTCAGTCCAGATTAACTCAGCCATTTTGACATTTTGCCCTTGGCTTCTGCGTGAGTAACAACTTTACCGTCAGCTAACGCACGTTCCCCTCGCGCAATACCCTCAAGAATTGCCAAACGGTTTTGCATAAACTCGTAATCATCCACATCGACTAAATATGCTGATGGCTTACCGTGTTCGGTAATTAATACAGGCTCTTTAGTGTCGTGAAGCTCGGAGAGGATCTTAGTTGCTTGACGCTTCAGCGAGGTGACGAGTTCTATTTTCATAAGAGCTGCTCCAAAAGAATATTAAAGTGATACTATTCTATCACTTTGGCTATATCAAGCACCATGCATGCCGTAGCTATTAGCTGAAACTAGGCTTAAACTAAAATGCAATTACATCGTTTTTCATTTAACTGATGAACGCGCGTTCAATATTAAGTCATAAAAAAACCGAAGCCTTATTACTAAGACTTCGGTTCTTGTTTTTTATTGTCCGCGTTTTAGTTTCGCATTAACACTCGTTAATTGCGTTACGCACACGCTTATCAGAGACGGGGTAAGGTGTCCCTAACTGCTGAGCAAAGTAGCTTACACGTAGCTCTTCAATCATCCAGCGGATCTCTTTGACCTGATCAGGCACTGGCTGCCCTTTCGGTATCTTATTCAAGAGTTCTTTATAATCGCTGACGACCGAATCAATTTTAAGAATATGCACACGGTCTTTGTTTGGATCGATCGGCAACTTCTCCATTCGGCGTTCAATCGCACGCATGTAACGAAGAATATCAGGCAGACGTTTCCAACCACACTCAGTGGCAAAACCTTTGAAGATCAAGCCATCGATTTGTGCTTTGATATCAGATAAAGCAAACGCCATCGTCAGATCAACACGGCCTTTTAAGCGCTTATTGATAGAGAAAGCCGTGGTAAGAATTTCTTCCACTTGCTTGGCCACATCAACAACCGTATCACCAAGCTCAGCACGGATAAACTCTTTGGTCGCTTCGAATTTCTCTGGCTCCCAAACTAATCCGCCTTGTTGTTCTAGCAGCTTATCAATACCACACGCGATACAGTCATCAATTAAATCTAACACGCGCCCGTAAGGGTTAAAGTACAAACCTAACTTTGATTTATTCGGTAAGTTAGCATGTAAGTATTTAATCGGCGAAGGCACATTCAGTAACACCAAACGGCGCAAACCTTGTTGCATAACCGTTTGCTGTTCTTCCTGAGTTTCGAACAGCTTAATGCCAACCGAGTCTTTGTTATCCACCAATGCAGGGAAGGCTTTCACTTCAAAGCCACCACGTTTTTGCTGGTAACGCTCAGGTAGCGTGCCAAAACTCCAGGTTTTCAGGCCTTCTTGCTCAATATCATCATCTGCCACTTGCGACAGTGTTTCTTGTACCTTGTCTTTCAGGCTTTCTTTCAACCCGAACAAGTCTTTACTCTCTTTTAGTTTACGGTTGCGGTGATCAACACTGCGGTACGTAATCTTCAAGTGATCAGGGACTTGCTCTGGCTTCCAGTCTTCACGCAGCACTGTTACACCCGTCATGCGTTTAAGTTCTTTCTCAAGCGCATCAAGTAACGGCATGGATTGCGCTTCAACACGAGATAAAAAAGCGTCAGCATAGTTTGGCGCAGGCACAAAGCTACGGCGAATTGGCTTAGGCAGCGATTTAATTAACGCAATCACCAACTCTTGGCGTAGACCCGGAATTTGCCAATCAAAACCATCAGGCTCAACTTGGTTCAAAATCGGCAATGGAATGTGAACCGTCACACCATCGTTATCTTCACCCGGTTCAAACTGGTAACTCAGCTTAAGTTTTAACCCACCTTGGTGCCAGAAGTTCGGGTAATCCAAATCTGTGACATGGCTTGCATCACCTCGGAACAGCATTTCACGTTCGAAGTTCAATAGCTCATTGTTTTCACGTGACGCTTTCTTCCACCATGAATCGAAGTGGCGACCAGACACAACAACGTGTTCTATACGTTGATCATAAAACTCGAACAGCTGATCATCGTCGATCAAAATATCGCGACGACGTGATTTATGCTCCAGCTCTTCAACTTCGCGCAGCAACTTACGGTTTTGATGGAAGAACTTATGCTTGGTTTCCCAATCCCCTTCCACCAGCGCTGAACGAATAAAGATCTCACGCGAGACTTGCGCATCAATATTGCCGTAATTGACTTTACGTTTCCCGACCACTGGGATCCCATAAAGCATCACTTTTTCAAAGGCAAAGACTGCAGCTTGTTTCTTCTCCCAGTGCGGTTCACTGTAGCTACGCTTGATCAAATGTTGTGCGAGAGGCTCTACCCATTCAGGTTGAATTTTCGCAGCAACACGGCCCCATAAACGTGAGGTTTCAACCAACTCAGCAACCATCACCCACTTTGGCTGTTTCTTGAAAATGCCAGAGCCAGGGAAGATGTTAAAGCGCGCATTACGTGCACCTTGGTATTCGTTTTTCTCTTGGTCTTTCAAACCAATATGCGACAACATACCTGCAAGTAAAGCAGTGTGAACACCTTGGTAACTGGCTTCTTGTTCGTTGATTCTAAAATCTAGCTCTTTTACTACCTGAGATACTTGGTAGTAAATATCTTGCCATTCGCGCACACGCAGGTAGTTCAGGTAATCTTTTTTACACTGACGACGGAACTGGTTACCCGATAACTCTTTTTGCTGTTCTTGCACGTAATCCCATAGGTTTACGTAACTTAAGAAATCAGAGTCTTTGTCGTTAAAGCGGCGGTGCTTCTCATCAGAGGCTTGTTTTTTCTCTGAAGGACGCTCACGCGGATCTTGAATCGACAAGGCGCAGGCGATGATCATCACTTCTCGCAACGCACCTTGTTTCGGCGCTTCGAGCACCATACGCGCTAAACGTGGATCAATCGGCAAACGGGCAAGTTGACGGCCGAGTTGCGTTAAACGCTTACGCGGATCAGTTGCTTTATTGTTGATCGCACCCAGCTCATCTAAGAGACGGATACCATCTTGGATGTTACGGTTATCTGGCGCTTCAACAAACGGGAAGGCTTGAATATCACCCAAACCAATCGCGGTCATCTGCAAAATAACAGACGCTAAGTTGGTACGCAGAATTTCTGGATCGGTAAACTCAGGACGCGATAAGAAATCTTCTTCCGAGTAAAGGCGAATACAGATACCTTCCTGCACACGACCACAACGACCTTTACGCTGATTCGCACTCGCTTGAGAAATCGCTTCAATCGGTAGACGCTGTACTTTGGTACGGTAGCTATAGCGACTGATACGAGCTGTACCCGGATCGATAACGTACTTAATACCCGGTACAGTTAGTGAGGTTTCAGCCACGTTGGTTGATAACACAATACGGCGACCAGAATGCGACTGAAATACCCGGTTTTGTTCGCCCGCAGACAAGCGTGCATAAAGTGGCAGAATTTCAGTATCACGCAAATTACGCTTTTCTAACGCATCAGCGGTATCTCGAATTTCACGTTCACCGTTCATGAAGATCAGGATGTCCCCTAACCCTTCATCACACAGTTCATCAACCGCATCAAAAATAGCCTGAAGCTGATCGCGATCGGTATCATCACCGTCTTCAGTAATTGGGCGGTAACGCGTTTCCACTGGGTAGGTTCGACCCGACACTTCAATAATAGGTGCATTGTGGAAATGCTTAGAGAAGCGCTCGGGATCGATTGTCGCCGAGGTAATAATCACTTTTAGATCAGGACGCTTCGGCAACAATTCGCGCAAATAACCCATGATGAAATCGATGTTCAAACTACGTTCGTGCGCTTCATCGATAATAATGGTGTCGTACTGACTTAAAAAACGATCGTTTTGGATCTCTGCCAGTAAGATACCGTCTGTCATCAATTTTACTTGGCTACGATCGGATACTTGATCATTAAAGCGAACTTTATAACCGACATACGAACCCAGCTCACATTGCATTTCTTCCGCAATACGTGTCGCAACCGAACGCGCCGCAAGACGACGAGGCTGAGTATGACCAATCATGCCTGATGCACCACGGCCTAACTCTAAACAGATTTTAGGTAGCTGTGTGGTTTTACCCGAACCGGTTTCACCTGCCACAATAACCACTTGGTTATTTTTAATGGCCTCTGCAATGTCATCTTTTTTCTGGCTAACAGGCAGTAGTTCTGGATATGAAATTGTTGGACGCTGCGTTTGGCGCATCTGAACAATTTGCATTGATTTGGCAATATCTAGTGCGATCTCATCAAAAACAGCATGCTTGGCTTTTTCATTTTTAATTCTTGCCGCGCCTTGAATTCGTTTCTGTAGACGGAAACGGTCGCGCATCATGCAATCTTTGATCGCCGCTTTTAGCGTTTTTTCATTATTTAAAACGCTTGAAGAGGTGTTGTTATCCTGACTCAAGGGATTTCCTGATTCTGAACACGAAAAAAACTGGCGCGATTCTACCACATTTGAACAAAGGTCTGTTCATCTTCACGAACAATTACCTTCACTGTAAGGGATTTATCTGACTTTTTTGATGTCCTATAACCATGCAACTATTATGAAAAGTAAAACTTAAGCTTGTGACAGAACGCAAAAAAGGACATCTTACCCTGATTACATCAGCGAAGTTTGCTCACCTCACAGCATAGATTAAGAAAACAGAGAGAATGCTATGTTCAAACAGTTACGTGTTTTATTTCGTCAAGTGATGCATGAAGGTACAGATGGTGGTGCGGTAGACACCCCATCAATGCATTTAGCAATGGCATCGTTATTATGTGAAGTCGCCAATGCTGACCACGCAATTGATCCGCGTGAAGAGCAAGCCAAGACACACTTACTCACTATGTTGTTAGACATTGATCAAGATGAAGCAGCAAGTCTACTCAAAGAGGCAATGGTAAAAAGCAAAGCTTCAGTGTCCTTGTATGAATTTACCACTAAGCTTCGTGAACTTGCGCCAGAACAGCGTTACTCCTTGATTGAAGCAATGTGGGAAGTGGCATATGCCGATGGTGTTATTGAACCACTCGAAGAAGCGGTGATCAGACAGGTCGCAGAGCTTATCTATATCGACCACGCTTTGTTTATTAAAGCCAAGTTAGCGGCTCAGCCACCACAATAAACGATAGCTGTCACCTTTACCTTACTCGAAATTAAAAAGATTGGCTGCTATATGTATACTCACAGTAGCCTTTCTGTCCCTCTCGCCTAGCAAGCTCTTAAATATTATACCCTTCTCAGATGTAACATTTTGTCTAGCTCTCCTTATCTAGCTGTCTATTAAGAATTTTTTATTTCATTAGCAAAATGCAAACTCTAAATCCCATCCATATAGCCCACCCAGCACCAACACCCTAAATAACCAATAAAAAACAGCCAGATAGAAACAAGACTAATAAATGAAATTATTTGGCAACCATTTTGAATAGCCTCTACGTACATCACTTAATTCTTTAGCTGTTTGAAAATTCAGTGAATAAACAAATAACGCAGAGGCCAGAATGAAGACACCTTTACTTCCATTTGTTATTGCTAGCGGGGTTGCGGCTATATCACCTGCTTTTGCTGTTGCCCCTTTTAACGATTGTCCAACAGAAGCCATTCTATTCCAAGGCAACCCTGCGACTGTTTATGCTGTCGACCTTTCTACAGGTAATTACTCGATAAAACAGACGGATACGGGTGCAGGTGGCACAATCAACGCTGTCGGCTTTAATGAAACAGATCGTTATATCTACGGCTGGAACAAAAATAGCAGTACAGTCACACGAATTAACCAAGCATTCAAAGTGGAAAACCTCACAGTGTTGAGTGGCCTTCCAAGTAAAAATTTCTTTGTTGGGGATGTGTTTGACAACCACTACTACGTTTATCTTAAAGGCAGTGGGATGTTTAAAATTGACTTAAGTGCAGGCGATGACAGCCTTGTTGCTCAAGAAATCATGACAGGCTCTGGGGCAACACTTCAACTCACCGACTTTGCTTTTTACCCAGAAACGGGCGACCTATTTGCTGTAGAAAATACGAATAACAACCTTTACCGCTTCAGCTTTGATGGTGCAGGAAACGCATCTTTCAGCCTTGTTGGCTCAACAGGACTTAGTGGAACAACCACCTTCGGTGCACAATATTTTGATAAAACAGGCTTTATGTACATCAGTAATAACAGCGATGGTAAAATTTATCGAATTGATTTACGCGATTTAAGCGACCTAAAACCCACCGCTGAGTTTTTCGCTCAAGGCCCATCATCTAGTCAAAATGATGGTGCGCGCTGTGCTAGTGCCCCTGTAATTGCCTCAAACACTGACTTTGGTGATGCACCAGATAGCTACAAAACGTCATTAACAGAAAATGGGCCACGCCACTTTATAGGCCCCAACTTCATCTTAGGCTCTATTGTTGATACCGAGGGTGAAGCGCTTGTTTCTCCCAGTTCTGATGATAATGATGGCAGTGATGATGAAGACGGCATTACCTTCAATTCAGTACTAAAGCAGGGCTCAGATGCACTGATTCAAGTTACCGTTGGTGGTGGTGCTAACGGCTATGTCAGCGCATGGTTTGATTGGAACCAAAACGGTCAATTTGATGAAGGAAGTGAACAAGCCATTGTCGATGAATGGTTAGCCCCTGGTTCACACAGTATCAAATTCCGCGTGCCTGAAACGGCAACCGCAGGAACAACTTGGGCGCGTTTTCGTATTGGTCGAGATACTGGGCTTAAATCTTTTGGTGGTGTGACTGATGGTGAAGTAGAAGATTACAGTATCACGATTGAAGAACAGCTCCTTACTCACTCTTATTACCCAGGTGAAGGTGAATGGGCCACTTTAGCCTATGAGGATAACTGGCCAAACAAAGGTGATTTCGACTTCAATGATGTTGTTCTGTATTACCGTGTTGATACTGTGTCTAACTCAGATGGCAACATTGTTCGCTATGACATCAGCGGCAAACTGCAAGCCTACGGTGCGAGTTTCTCCAATGGCTTTGCTGTTCAGTTAGATGAAATACCACGCAGTGCGGTAGACGAAGCACTCACTAAGCTTGTGATCAGTAACAAAACCCAACATTCAGCCAATGTATTAGAAGCAGGTCAAACCGATGCTGTGGCCATCATCTCAAGCAACTTAAAAGAAGCGATTCCTGCGCCTACCTGCTCAGGTAGTTCAGGTACCTATTACCGTGTATGGCGTGGTTGTAATGACGACGCAGCCGATCAATTCACCTTTGAAGTCAGTATTCCATTTACAACGCCTTTAACCAGCGGCCCTGAAATGCCATTAAACCCTTTCATCTTTGCACCAGAAGGACGCTATCACGGCAGTACCTTTAGTGAAGAATTTCCAGGTCGCGATCTCGAAATCCACTTAAAAGGTGATTGTCTTACATCACTCGCCTCTGAACGTTTCTTTTCTACTCAAGAAGATACTTCTTCATACAGTATCGCCAATTGTCCAGGCCCTAATTGTGATAGTTACCGAACCAGTAACGGTACACCCTGGGGGCTTGTTATAGAAGATGACTGGATGCACCCAAGTGAGCGCGTCAATATTCTAACTGCCTACCCTGAACTGGAAGGTTATGCGACATCAGGTGGTAGCAGCAATCAGAACTGGTTTATTCGTAGCAAAGCGGTAGAAGCAAAGCTGTTTGAATAAACCAAATAGAACTACGCATATAGCAATCAATTAAACAAACGATTGATAACGAATACTCTATGACTCACGAGGGCATGTTCATGATACGTCAATGCTTATTGATATTACTTAGCTTACAACTCGTCGCTTGTGGCGGCGGCGGTGATGACTCTGGTTCTTCTGGTGGTTCACAACCAGCAGCTCCCGCCCCTGCCAATGAGAGTAAATTTGAAGATTTGGTTATCCCTGAAGGGTTTAAATTTAAGAGTGCCTACCCAATCACTGTCAATATTGACCTTGATACCCGTGAAACCCTATTTCTCAATATTTATGGCCGATATAGCGAGGCAACAGACGGTACGCCTATTCCCGATTCAAGCAGCCGCTTAATTTCAGGGCCCATGCAAGAGGGGAAATTCAAGGGAAAGCTCACCATCACCAGTCAACGAACCAGCTTACTCGTAGAAGCTTGGTTTCAAGATGGTGCTCGACAGCCATTTCGCCAGATTATTTCGCTACCAACTAATGAAATAGTCATTACCGATTAAAAGTCGCCATAACTAAACTCGCTGGTATTACTTATTTCTAGCCCGATGCGTAGTGTATTCCCTCACTATTGCCTCTTTGATGCAGCTCTGCTGCATCTTTTTTTGCCTTCGATTTATACACAACCGCCAGATGAAACGGGAAAGCGCTGGTATAGAGTCACCTGAGTGCTTTATGATCGTGCCAGCTTCTCATCACCTTCGGATAACATTGTGCAATTACCTATCGACCCGCTTAAACCTCTTTTTATTGAAAAACTGTCTCAACACCACCTTGTCGTTGAAGCAGAAACTGGGTCTGGTAAGTCCACGCGTTTGCCTTTATGGGCCGCTGAATCAGGTAAAGTCTTGGTGATTGAGCCTCGTCGTATTGCGTGTTCATCTCTAGCTGAATTCTTAGCCGCAGAGAAAGGTGAACCAATAGGTAAAAGTATTGGCTACGCGATTCGTTTTGAAGCGCACTATGACGAAAACACAGACATTATATTTGCTACTCCTGGCGTGGCCTTACGCTGGTTAAGTGAAGGGCAACTCACTAAATTTAAAACCATTATCATTGATGAATTTCATGAGCGTCGCTGGGACACAGATTTACTGCTCGCTTTACTCAAAGATAGCTCCAGCAACACGTTAAATTCAGCTCAAGAACAACGCTTAGTCATTACTTCTGCCACCATAGATAGCCAACGCTTAACCCAATATTTAAGTGCAGAACACCTAAAAGCCGAGGGTCGTAATTTCCCTGTTATTGTCGAACATATAGCTGCAGACAACAGACATAGTCCCGATATTCGCGCCATAGAGAACAAGGTATTTGATACCATTCAACAGCGTTTGGTCTTCGTGGATAAAAATAAGCAAGAACGAGACAAAAACTCAGGTGATATTTTAGTTTTTCTACCGGGTCGAAAAGAAATAGCCCAGTGCCAAAGTAAGCTAAAACCGCTTAGTCTTAATTTTGGTATTGATGTGATTCCACTGCACGCTTCTGTGTCTGATACCGATAGGCAACGTGCCCTGACAGCCAGCCAACATCAGCGCATTATTCTCGCAACCAATGTTGCTGAGACCTCACTGACCATTCCTGGTGTCACATTAATTATTGATACAGGATTGGAGCGTCGCACCCACCAGCGTAATGGTCGAACGGTCCTTGGTTTACACGCAATTTCACGGGCCAGTTCAGAGCAAAGAAAAGGCCGTGCCGGTCGTATTGCTGCTGGTCACTGTATACGGCTATATGGCAGTGCTGCTCCGCTGGAATTAATCACGCCACCAGAATTACACCGCGAAGAACTGACCGAGCCCATGCTTGCGGCAGCCTGTTGTGGGTATCGTCTAGCCGATTTAACCTTTGTCGATGCACTACCAGAAAAAGCACTGCTGCAAGCCCATGACCGCTTACTCGCCATGAAAGCGATTAATGAACAAGGGGACGCCACAGAGCACGGTAAACGCCTCTACCCTTTACCTATCGATGCTTTATTCGCCCATTTAATCACAGCCATGCCAAATAAAGCTGCAACCGAAGCTATGGTTGATCTTGCTGCAGCCCTATCGGTTTCAAATAAGCTATGGCAAAAAACAAACAGTGAAGAAGTATTAGAGCAACTCGCACAATGGGAAAAACACCATTGTGATGCAATGCTATTGATTAAACTTTTGCGTGAGCCGACACCTGAATTTTTGACTGTCGATACAGAGCGATTACAAGAAGCCCGCCAGATTTCAGCACAAATCCGTGAAGCCTTATCGTTGCCTCAGCTTGATGCCGCCACATCGGTCAAACGCGAAGCTTGGCTAACCGCAGTCATTAACGCAGCACCAGAATTAGCATTTGTTCGAAGAGAAAAACGCCGCCAAGCACTGGGGAACGGCCACAGTGAAGCAACATTAGGGCGTGATAGCCGCTTATCTGACACTGCTGAAGCGGCTGTAATATTTGATCAATTTAGCCTGCCAGGCAAAGGGGTCAAACAAACCCTTAACTTAGCCACTTGTACTGCGCCCATTCCTTTATCCTTGCTCATTGAACAAGATCTTGGTGAAGTCCTAGTGTGCGACAGCCAGCTTATTGATGGCCAGTGTGCCACCAGAACACAACGTATTTATGCTGGACGCGTGATTGATGAGCAGAGCCAAAACAGCAATGATGCAGTAACAACAGCACTGATTGTTGAAATGATAGAAAAGGGCCAACTGCTCGAGGGCTTAGCTGAACAACGTCGTCACCAAATTGAACAATGGAACCTCTTTCTCAAACTCGGATTAGCTAATGAAACCAGCTGTACCCGAACTCAACCCACAACGTTAACCCCTTGGCTAACAGAACAAATTGATGCGTTGGGCATAGAATCTCTCGACGATATGCAGTTATTCAGTAATGACGATTTTATCTTCGATGGCATTCCCGAGTGGGAACAAGCTGAGTTTGATGAACGCTTTCCACGCAAAATATACATTGCAGATTTACATCTTACGGTCGAATATGCTGCAGCAGGAAAATTAGTCACAGTGTTTTACCAAAGTGGCAGCCGCAAGCAAGACCCACAACGCTGGGAACTTCCTCGATGGCAAGGTTGGCGCATAAAGTACCGCAAAGCGAGCCGTGTTATTGACATTCGATGATCATATTTGCACGTATTCGTTTACCAAATACGTGCAAAATAAACGCAATTTTTAACACGCTTTTCGCTGAATAATAGAGAACTCAATTAAATCCACATACCAATCTGTAGAAACATGATCTCTTTCTCGAAAATAATGCGTTCTCCCTTTGAATTCACCGTGTTGAAGGACTAGGATTACGGCCTTAGAGTGAAGTGTTTCGCTCTCTCATTCTCCAAACAAGAACAGAGTCTATTGCATGAACAACGATAAAAGACCTTTATACATCCCCTACGCAGGCCCTGCGCTTCTAGAAACACCTCTGCTAAACAAAGGTAGTGCATTCTCTGTCGAAGAACGTATGTTCTTTAACTTGGAAGGTCTTCTTCCAGAAGCGATTGAAAGTATCGAAGAACAAGCTGAACGTGCTTATCAGCAATACCAAAAATTCGAAAACGATATTGATAAGCATATTTACCTACGTAACATCCAAGACACCAACGAGACTCTATTCTACCGTTTGGTTGAAAATCACATCACCGAAATGATGCCGATCATTTACACTCCGACTGTTGGTGCGGCGTGTGAAAACTTCTCGAATATCTACCGTCGTGGCCGTGGTCTTTTCATCTCTTACCCAAACCGTGATCGTATTGAAGAGATGATCAACAATGCATCTCGTCAAAACGTGAAAGTTATCGTTGTTACCGATGGTGAGCGTATTCTTGGTCTGGGTGACCAAGGTATCGGTGGTATGGGTATTCCAATCGGTAAACTATCACTTTACACCGCGTGTGGTGGTATCAGCCCTGCTTATACTTTACCTGTTGTACTTGATGTAGGTACAAACAACCCACAACGTCTATCCGACCCTATGTACATGGGCTGGCGTCATCCACGTATTACTGGTCAAGAATACGATAAATTTGTTGATGAGTTCATTACAGCGATCAAACACCGTTGGCCTGAAGCACTGATTCAATTTGAAGATTTCGCACAGAAAAATGCGATGCCATTGCTTGAGCGCTATAAAAACAAAGTATGTTGCTTCAACGATGATATCCAAGGCACAGCAGCCGTGACAGTCGGCTCACTTCTTGCTGCATGTAAAGCCGCGGGCAGTAAACTGTCTGAGCAGCGCGTTACCTTCCTAGGTGCAGGTTCTGCTGGTTGTGGTATTGCAGAAGCGATTATTGCTCAAATGGTATCTGAAGGTATTTCAGATGCACAAGCACGTAGCCAAGTTTACATGGTCGATCGCTGGGGCTTGTTAATTGATGACATGCCAAACCTACTTAACTTCCAAAGCAAGTTAGTGCAAAAGCGTACAACCATTAACAAGTGGGACATTGAAAACAACAATGTATCACTGCTTGATGTTATGCGTAACGCAAAACCAACGATCCTGATTGGTGTTTCTGGTGTACCAGGCCTATTTAGCGAAGATGTTATTCGTGAAATGCACCAGCACTGTGAACGCCCTATCATCTTCCCACTATCAAACCCAACCAGCCGTGTTGAAGCAACACCTGCTGATTTGATCGAGTGGACAGATGGCAATGCACTTGTTGCAACAGGCTCACCGTTTGAACCTGTTATTCACAATGGCAAAACCTACCCAATTGCACAATGTAACAACAGCTACATCTTCCCAGGTATTGGTTTAGGTGTACTTGCCGTTAATGCTCGCCGCGTGACTGACGAAATGCTAATGGAATCAAGCCGTGCGCTTGCTGAATGTTCACCACTGGCAATTAATGGCCAAGGTGCACTACTTCCTCCATTGGAAGATATTCAAAAGGTATCACGCCACATTGCATTCGCCGTTGCGAAAAAAGCGATTGAACAACGTAAAGCACCGAAGAACACGGATGAACGTATCAAAGAGAAAATTGATGCGAACTTCTGGCAGTCTGAATATCGTCGCTACAAGCGTACTGCATTCTAATTACGACTACACTCTTTAAGTACAAGCCCGCTTTTATGCGGGCTTTCTTATATCTAGGATATACTTTTAAAAAATTTGACATGAACGGCTGAAAAAACGCCACATTTGACGTGCTTTTTACCTAACATTATCAATGTATTAAGGTAATATGTTTTCAGTCTTTATTATTTGGATTGGTATGAAGCTGTTTTCCATTGTGCGTATTTCTGCAGTGATCGGGATTGTTGCTATTGGCAGCAGTTTACTTGTCGATCGCTGGGTATCAGAACATACGGCTGATCGTATTTTTACCGATTCTAATCATATACCTGAGCGTTCTATCGGTTTAGTGTTAGGGACCAGTAAGTACATAGCAAAAACACTGAATCCTTATTATCAATATCGGATTCAAGCCGCGATTGATTTGTACCAGCAACAAAAAGTGAATGTGCTATTACTGAGTGGCGACAACGCCCACCGTTCATATAACGAACCATGGACAATGAAACGAGATCTGCTCAAAGCTGGCGTTCCTGATCAAGATATCGTGCTTGATTACGCTGGATTTCGTACCCTTGACTCTATCGTACGCGCACGTGAAGTTTTCGATGCCGATCATTTTGTCGTGATCACTCAACGTTTTCACTGTGAACGCGCATTATTCATTGCCGAAAAAAATGACATTGATGCAATTTGCTTAGCGGTCCCATCACCGAAAGGTTTGGCTGGGTTAAAAGTTCGCATGCGTGAGGTATTAGCGCGTGGAAAAGCCTTCATTGATTTATACCTTCTCAACATCCAGCCTCGCTTTCTTGGCCCTAAAGAGCCGATTTCGAACGCTAATGAATATGAATTCGTTGGCCCTCCAGATGAACGTACATCTCAGGCTTCAAAAACAAACCACGACTAAAGCCAACCTGGGTAAATAAGTATTCTGGCTATTTCTTAACCAATGACGTGATATAAAAAAAGCACCAACTATGTAACATAGTAGTGGTGCTCTATAGGGCAAAGATTTTATTTACTAAATAAAAGATCGCCAACTTGAGAATACACTTACCTTAAGTGATAGCAAAACATTCACTAAATCTATGCGGCTTCTTGATAGTTTCGTAAAAATTTTGCTCTTACTTTTTTCAAATGTATCTTTGCATCTCGTTGAATTCTTTTACGAATAATTTTTTTATCTTGTGCCATTTCCCTAGCCTTTCATATTTTATATTTTTTACGCAATCTAGCGTATTTAATTGATGATTCGAATGATACAAGATGCACAACACACGAACTACTAGGAAAAAATGACGAAATAAAATAAGTCGAGCTAGTTCACACTTTTAAAATTCCACCAAGATAAAAACACCATAAGATTTAACATTAACACCTCAACTTTGACTCATTTCTCATATCAACTCGCTGTAACACACTAAAACGTGTGTAGATTTCCACACATTCCCAATCAATAGCCTCACATTTCTGTTCTTCCAAACGCCGAATGAGCAACATGTAAGCATCAAGCTCTTAACATTATTTTTTGAAGGTGTATTATCCCTCATACTAAAAACGTATCACGTTGCATGAAGCAATTAATAATAAAAGGAAGAAAGCATGACAGCCTTAACTCTCACTCTTAAAAAGTGGCTGTTTGACCGAAATAGTATGATATTACTTGCCGATATCGCCTTATTCGCTATTTTGTTCAACACCCTACCCTTTGAAAAAGATGTTGTCGTCGGCCTTAGTATTCTCGTTTTTGTCGCAGTACTTTGGCTAACCGAAGCAGTACATGTCAGTATTACTGCTATTTTGGTGCCTATTCTGGCGGTGGGATTTGGCATTTTCCAAACGCCTCAAGCACTAAGCAATTTTTCAAACCCAATTATATTTCTGTTCCTTGGGGGCTTTGCACTTGCAGCAGCACTTCACAAACAAGAATTAGATAAAGCCATTGCCGACAAGGTACTTCTTATCGCGAAGGGTCGCATGTCTGTGGCTGTCTTCATGCTATTTGGTGTAACCGCTTTCTTGTCTATGTGGATCAGTAACACGGCGACAACAGCCATGATGCTGCCACTTGTGCTAGGCGTACTAAATAAGGTAAACGCAAAAAGTGAACGCAGTACTTACGTGTTTGTTCTGCTGGGCCTTGCTTACTGTGCAAGTATCGGTGGTATCGCGACCGTTGTTGGTAGCCCACCGAATGCCATCGCTGCAGCTGAAGTTGGCTTGAGCTTCACTGAATGGATGTCATTTGGTTTACCGATTGCACTCATTTTACTGCCAATTACCGTTGCCCTACTTTATGTGATGCTTAAACCTAATCTTAATCACACCTTCGAGCTAGACCATAAACCCGTAGAGTGGAGCAACGGTAAACTGATTACGCTGGCTATTTTCGCTCTGACCGTTTCATGCTGGATTTTCAGTAAACCAATCAATGCCTTCTTAGGCGGGTTTAGTAAGTTCGATACGCTAGTCGCTCTAGGTGCAATCGTTTTGCTTGGCGCATCACGCGTTGTTGCTTGGAAAGACATTGAGAAATCAACAGACTGGGGTGTATTGTTGCTGTTTGGGGGCGGTATTTGTTTAAGCAACGTGCTTAAAGCGACAGGCACCAGTGTCTTCCTTGCACACAGCCTAAGTGGCTTTCTTGAGCAAGCGGGCTTATTCTTCACAATCCTTGTCGTTGCCGCCTTTGTGGTGTTCCTAACTGAGTTTGCAAGTAACACAGCCAGTGCTGCACTATTGGTTCCTGTATTTGCGACCGTTGCAGAAGCATTGGGCGTATCGCCTGTGGTTCTATCAGCGCTTATTGCTGTCGCGGCTTCATGTGCCTTCATGCTACCAGTCGCAACGCCACCAAATGCCATTGTATTTGGCTCTGGCCACATCAAACAAAGCGAGATGATGAAAGCCGGTATCTACCTCAACATCGCGTGTATTGGCGCCCTATCTACTTTTGCTTACTTATTCTGGTAAGACGCCGTCGCTCAATATGAGCAAAAAATAGAAAGTACATAAAAAGAAGCGGCCAGATGGTCGCTTCGTTTGTTTGTCTACGTCTGTGTCGCTCACACTATTTAGATGTCATCAGCTGGGTAGCGGACACCAATCACACCACGCGCATGCGTGATAATATTGCTGACGATACGCGTACGATTAAGGCCATCATGCATAATGGTTTTATTTGCCACTAACTCAGCAAACACTTCTGCTTCGTATTGCATTGTATTGGGTACTTGATCGACCGATAACGCGAGTACTGGCTCATCTTTACGGTGCAGATCGACGGCCAAGCACTCAGAGATACCTTTCACCGTGATCGTCCCCTGTTCACCTTGCAGCTCACTTGGGATCACACCGTCACTGACTTTTGAGTGCGCAATCGTCACATCAAAATCTTGATAATGTAAAACCAAGGTACCATGCGCATCAACGCCAGAATCCAATAGTGCCCCTTGTGCGGTAAAGCTATTTGGCTCGCCAAACAGAGCAACCGCGGCACTTAATGGATAAATACCAATATCCATTAGCGAACCATTCGAAAAAACAGGATTAAAGGTATTTGGGTTCTCACCGTTTAAGTATTTTTGATAACGCGATGAGTATTGGCAGTAGGTTAAATAAACTTTCCGTAGTTTCCCTATTTTAGGTAGCGCTTTTTGCAATGCTACAAAGTTAGGAGTGTATGGTGTTTTCATTGCTTCGAATAACACAACGTTATGCTGCTGAGCTAATTCAACAAGTTGTTCAACTTGCGCGATATTGGACGCTAAAGGCTTCTCACCAATAACATGCTTACCTTCTTTGATAAACAATGTAGCTTGCTCGGCATGTAACGAGTTCGGGCTCGCAATATAGACAGCATCAATAGCATCACTGCTTGCTAACGCTTGCATGTCCTCAAAACAGGTTACTCCGTCGTATTTACTGGCAAACTCCTCGGCTTTTTCCATTGTCCGTGAATACACAGCTGTAAGTTTCATTTTTCCACGAGCATGGGCCCCTTGGATAAAGGTATCAGTAATCCAATTGGTGCCAATGACTGCAAATTTTACCATTACGTCCATATTTCCTTTTATGCCAATATCGAAAGCTTTTGACCATTATACACGTATGCTTTATTGGCTTACAAAAGCCGTTCCAGCACACGCCCGTTTTAAACAAACACACCATGACCTTTCATGGAAGTGTGCCATTGTTAGCAATTAGCGGCTTTGACGTTGCACATCTGTCTACTAGGGGTACTATGAATGCATAGATAACAATAATGATAGGTACCACGCTAGATGTATTACGCTGAAATTACAGGCTGGGGTAAATGCTTGCCACCCGCCGAACTTAATAACGAACTATTAAGCACATTTGTTGATACCAGTGACGAATGGATTCAAACACGTACCGGCATTCAGTCTCGTCGCATCAGCCACGTTGATACGTCAAAACTTGCCGAAATTGCAGGGGCGCGAGCGCTTCAAACCGCAGGGCTTGATGCAAAAGACCTTGATTTGATCATTGTTGCTACTTGCTCACCTGACACGCTTATTCCGAATATTGCCTCCAAGGTTCAATTAGACTTAGGCGCAACCAGAGCCGCCGCTTTTGATATGAATGCGGCCTGTACTGGCTTCCTATACGGTTTAGAAACCGCAACACGGATGATTCAAGCTGGTAACTACCAACATGTGCTGGTGATCGGTGCAGAGCGATTAAGCTGGTACCTGGACTGGAGCCAACGTGATACTGCAGTTTTATTTGGTGATGGCGCTGGCGCTGTCGTGCTAAGTAAAACAGATAAGCCGACGGGTTTATTACAAGCACAACTTGGTTGTGATGCGGAAGGACGTGATGTATTGGCTATTCCTAATTTTGGTACATCGATGGATCGCTTTAATCCTGATGCTGGTCACTTTACGTTTGATTTCATTGGGCGAGATATCTTCCGCCGCGCAGTACGCGGCATGGGTGCTGCTGCTAATATGGTGCTAGAGCGTGCAGCATTAAGTAGCGAAGAAATAGATGTCGTTATCCCCCACCAAGCCAATAAACGTATTATCGAAGCTTTATGTGAACATGCCAAAATTCCGTTAGATAAAGCCTTCATCAACATCCACAAGTATGGCAATACATCAGCAGCGACCGTACCTATTGCCTTATGTGAAGCGGTAGAAGAAGGCCGCATTACGCCAAATAGTAAAATCTTATCTGCTGCATTTGGGGCTGGCTTAACATGGGGGGCCAGTGTGATTCAGTGGGGCCAACGTGTTACTCCAATTAATCAACCAACCGCTGAGCTACCACCTTGTACGCAGTCAGCAAAAGACTTACTTGAAAAATCGATTAAACACTGCACACAAAAGTAAGAACGGTTACGAGAGACATCATTTGGTTCAAAAACGCCCATAGCCAATCGTTAGCTATGGGCGTTTTCTAAATTATTGCTTCATTTCACTATTGGCTAAGTGTCGCGTTTTCGCATACCACACAATTGCGACCACTTTGCTTTGCCACATACAAAGCCTTATCTGCTAATTTTATAACACTATCAATATCTTCATTTCCCAACTCTGCCACGCCAAAACTGGCTGTTACCGTCATTGCGCTAGGCCAGGGGTAATTTGCCACAATATCACGCAGTAATTCGGCTAAGCCTGCCGCCCCCTCCCGCGTAGTTGCAGGACAGAATAAAACAAATTCCTCCCCGCCCCAACGAACTAAGACATCGGATTGTCGGATCCGCTGCTTGATCAAAGCCACAAAACACCGAAGTACTTCGTCACCAGCTTCATGGCCAAAGTTATCATTAATCGCTTTAAAATGATCGATGTCCATATAGATCACCGAAAACGGCTGAACGTTCGTTTTAGCATGCTCAACCAGTTCCGCTAAATAGCGTTCAATTACATTACGGTTATTCGCCCCAGTCAAAGCATCGGTGTAAGCTAGTGCCTCTACTTCTTGTGCCTGCTGATATAAATGCTGATTTGCACGGCGTAAACGTAACGATTTAGTTCTGATCTCATTCAAGACGCTACGTAACTGAAAGTGCTCTGATACTAGATACACAATGGCAAAAACAACCCACAATAATAGCAACAGCTTCATCAGGTTCGCTTCTGAAATCCACTTGCCATAAAAAACGAGTTCGTTAAGTTGAATCGTATAAGTGCCCTCTTGAACATAGCTGCCAGTGGCAATTTCAATAGAGGTAACATGGTTAAACTGTGGGCCTGATTTTTCTATCGGCACGCTATAATCAGCAATCCACCAAGACAAGACTTGAAAAGATCGTAACGGAATAACTTGCAGCCCATCTTTCACCCTTGGGGTAAATTCAACCGCGTTAAACTTATGAGAGACTGGATCATCGGGTGACGAGTAACTCGGATCATAATTACGCAGATAAATACGTAACCGCTCATTTTCTACAGGGGTAAGATAATCGACATCAATCCCAATTGAATGGAAGCGGCTGAGATCGATCCCTACTCCATCAGCAACAAGATCTATCGCTATTTCACAAAATGGCCACTTGGCTTGATTCACAATCCGGCAGGTTAAGGTTGTTTGCTGAGGGGAGATAGAAATGTCAGTCACCGAGGCACCGCCTTGGCTTTTATCGTCAATAGCAGAATATTCAGCAGTTGCAGGTGAAATCACCAACTTGCGATCGGCGCCTCCCAAATAGTGCCAGGCCATCGCTGATATAGAAATGACAATTAAAAGTAAAATTGATAACCGATGCATCCTTGCTGCAACCATACTTTTAGCTACTTGTTAAATACTGATTCTAAATTAACAAACCACATAATAGGCAACAAGAACTAATTTTCCTTCAATAAATAATCTGTAACCAAGTCGATAAAATTCGAAAAAAGCCAGATTTAATCTGGCTTTTTGAGTCAAAAGATGAGCAATCGGTTTATTATCTTCTTGAAGTATTACGTCCGCGGTTCTTGTGGATTTTAGACTTGGCTTTGGCACGACGCTTCTCTGACGAGCGGCCTCGGCGTAAATGATCAGGCGCTTGAATAGTCGGATCGGGTTCATAACCTTCTAGCCACTCTTGCGGTAAGCGTTTATCAAGCAAATCTTCAATCGCACGCAGTAGTGGCTCTTCATCAACACTCATCAGTGACACCGCACGACCTGTCAGCCCAGCACGACCAGTACGACCAATGCGGTGAACGTAATCTTCCGCTTTAAATGGCATATCGAAATTCACGACATAGCCAAGCTGCTCGATATCCAAACCACGGGCGGCAACATCGGTCGCAATCAATGCACGTACTTTACCTGTTTTGAATTCTTCCAGCGCTCGCTGTCGTGCACCTTGGCTTTTGTCACCATTAATTGATGCCGCTTTAATACCATCAAGTCCCAGCTCTTTCGCTAGCTCATCAGACCCTTGCTTGGTGCGTGTAAACACCAATACTTGCTGCCAATTACGTGAGCCAATAAGGTAAGACAATAATTCACGCTTACGGTGCTTATCCACTGGGTGAACAATTTGCTCAACCGTATCAGCGGCACTGTTTGACGGTGTCACTTCAATTAATGTCGGCTCTTCAAGAATAGAATAAGCGAGGTCTTTCACTTGCTTACCGAATGTCGCAGAGAAAAAGAGTGTCTGACGTTCATTTTTAATACGCTTCATAATGCGTTTAATATCAACAATGAAGCCCATATCCAGCATACGATCCGCTTCATCAAGCACAAAGTATTCAATCTTAGATAAATCAACAGTGCCCACGTGCGCGTGATCAATCAAGCGACCTGGCGTCGCAACCAGAATATCAACGCCCGCTTGTAAAGCTTTTACCTGAACATTCATGCTGGTGCCGCCATAAGCAACCGCCACTTTTAATTCAGTGTGCTTGCTATAGGTGATTAAGCTATCAAAAACTTGCTGCGCTAATTCGCGGGTTGGCGTTAATACCAGAGCGCGTACCGTCGGGCGACCTGCCGCAGAAACTGGCGCTGGTTTTTCTAACATTTGATGTAACAAAGGCAGACCAAACGCAGCGGTTTTACCTGTGCCTGTTTGTGCCCCAGCCATAATGTCTTTTCCTGCAAGTACATGAGGAATGGCTTGTTGCTGTACTGGCGTTGGTGTTTGAAAGCCAAGCTCATCGATTGCTTTCAATAACTGAGGATGAAGCGCCAAAGCGTGGAATGACATTATGTTTACCTGTGACTATGTTGAAGAGCGCGCATAGTAACAGCGTGAGATAAGAGAAGAAATAGTAGAAATGAAATATCCGAAGCCTATTGACCAAGGCTTCGGTTCTTTAGCACTTTCACAAGCAGATTAAGCGATATTTAAGAATGCAGCACCGCGTACACCACCTGAATCACCGTGCTTTGCTTTAATGATTTTAGGCACACGCGCAACTGACAATAAGTGCTTAGCAATACGCTTAGGTAATTCTTGGTACAGAAGCTCAAAGTTTGATAAACCGCCACCTAATACAACCACGTGAGGATCTAGCCCTGTAAATAGATTCGCTAAACAAATTGCAAGTAGCTCAAGAAAACGATCTACGTGCTCAACTGCTTTTTCATCACCAGCTTCGTAGTGCTTAATAATCTCAATCGCTTTTAGTTTCTCACCGTAGTAATGCGCGTAAAGCAATTCGAAACCACGACCTGATAGATAATTATCAATGCAACCTTTGTTATCACAACCACAGGTCAGTAAAGGTGCTTTTTCGCCAAGGTGGAACCACGCATCGATAGGCATACGGGTATGACCAAGCTCACCCGCAACATGGTTCATGCCGGAAAAGACATGGCCGTCATACACTAAACCACCACCAAAACCAGTACCTAAAATAAGACCTAAGACAGATTTTTCACCTTGTAGTGATTCATCCCACGCTTCTGATAACGCAAAACAGTTCGCATCATTATCGATGTTTACGCTACGACCTAGCTTAGACTCTAAATCTTTACGTAAGAAACGACCTTTCGCAGCAGGAATATTAGAGGTAAGTACAGAGCCATCACGCGCATCTTCCATACCCGGAAGACCAAGCCCAACCAGTCCTTCACAGCCAAACTCTTGGTCTGCTTTTTTGATCAGTTCAACAATGGTATCAACTAACTTGTCGTAGTCATCCCCTGGGGTTGGTACGCGCTCAGTCGCGACGCGTTCTAGTTTTTCATTAAATGCGCCAAACTCAATTTTCGTCCCACCTACATCAAACCCGTAGTACATCCTGTTCTCCCAAGAAAAAATAATCAAAAAATCAAACTAAAAAAATTATCCACACTTCTACACCTACAGACTGTGATGTAAACCAAATTTAAGTGGCAATTCACTAGTAACGGCTCGCGTTTGTTGAAAGAAACAGCAAGTTATTACATTTTTTGATTGATAAGCCCTAAAATCTCACATTATCACGCTACTTTAGCTGAATAAATGCACAATAATCATGCGCTAACATATTGAAATATATGTTATACCCTTCGGGATTGGTATGTTTTTAAATCATTCAGTGCTTTTGCATCTGGTAACTGCCGATTCATCTTGCCTGTGATGTAGTGTTCACGGAATACATCAAACCATAGATCTAAGGTTTCAGCATTATTTTGCTCACCAAATACATCAATAATACGCGCAGCAACTTCAGCGGTTCCAAGCTGATTTTCTTTCGATGCAACACGAACGGTATAACGCGACGGTTTCTCTGGGTTAATCGACATCACAGGGTACTTATTCAAGTACGGGCTCTTACGGAACATCTTCTTCGCTTCCGCCCAACTACCGTCAAGCATAATGAATAGCGGGCGTTTCCCAGTTTCAAGTTGAACATCACTAACCACACGATCAGGAGTCGCGTATTCTTCAGGAAAAATCACGTACGGTTGCCATTGTGGATCATCCAGTAATGCCAGCATCTCAGGGTTAGGTTCAGTGCGAGACCAAATATAGGCGAATGTGTCTTGGAATAGATCCGCAATTAAGCGGCCAGTGTTGCTAGGCTTAAGTACTTCATCATCGTACATAACCAATAAAAATGCGGCATTCGATTCAATAATAGGTTTATGACTACAAATACATAAGTGAGGACGCAACATACAGTGACGGCAACGCTCCACTTTCGCACCACGGGCACGGAATGGACGGGTCGAACGCGCAAGGCGTTCTTCATAGAGTTCATGGACAGCGTGAATGCGCATATTGCAGTTAACCTTAAACGAAAAAACGCCAGCATTGTACTGGCGTTAAGCTAAGTTGCAATAGCACTATTTATTGGGGAAACATTATGATTGCTACCAACTTGCTCTAATAGCAGAAATCAGGCAATAAAAAAGGTGGAATCAATCCACCCTTCTCACTTTTCTTAATGCATAGCTACAACTACTGACTAATCGCGCTATCAAATAGGTTCTTCACCAAACCTACGTAATCTTCAAGAAAAGTAATTTGTTCGTTGGTCGGACAGCGTGTCCATGCACCAGCAAGTACCTCACTTAGATCATCAACAACAGCATCAGCTTCTTGCATCAGTTTAAAGCGTAAGTCTTGCTCAATATCCGGGTTCTGGCTAAATACAACCATAAGGTTAGACGCGACCATATCTGTCACAACATCTTCCACTGTTTCAGTACAAGTATCCGTGTTTACATTTTCGAATAACGACAGGTGCTCGGTAAAATATTCTATCAGTGCCAAGTAACCTTCAGATTCAACAACCATATTCGTTCTTCACATTATTTACAATTGGGTCAATTCTAAATAGAAGAGAGATAATTTCAATCCCATTACATCATCTTGTTGCTACACATCAAATCTTGGGAGCCATTTTAACCCATTCGCCCGACCATTAAGCGATAACCACTAGAATTAAGGCATTAAGGTGAAACAACCGCTTCGCTTTCAGCAATAGTCATGTTTGATACTGTGCTCTGATTTCGTCCGTTTTGTTTCGATTCATACAAAGCATTATCCGCATTTTCTAACCAAGTCTCATACGTCCGAAAGCTAGGATTCCACTCGCTAACGCCTAAGCTAATGGTGACATTTATAGAGCGAACATCTACCGATACTGCGGCTTTTTGCACTCGATCACGCAATCGCTCCGTAAAATACAGTCCCATTTCAGCCGTTGTATTCGGTAAAATAACACCGAACTCTTCCCCACCGTATCGGCCTGCAATATCGCTTTGACGTTTAGTTCTTCGCAGTAAACTAGCCACAGTTCGAATGACACCATCACCGGCGACATGACCATAAGTATCATTGACTCGCTTAAAGTGATCGATGTCAAACATAATCAATGTCGCAGGTTGCTGCAATTGACGGCAGCGATCAAACTCTTCAAGTAAACAGCTTTCCCAGTGGCCACGATTATAAAGTTGAGTCAGGCGATCTGTCATACTCAAATGGGTTAGCTGCTCATTAGACTCACGTAAATGCGTTTTGTTTTTTGCAATATCAGACACATCGGTAATCGTCATACAGATATGACTATATTCACCACTTAATGATTTAAGTGGTGTTAATGTCATGTTCTGATACATCAAACTAGAGCCACCCGAGATGGGGCTGAAATTTTGAAAGTTAAAAATCTGCGGGCGATCTTCCCACCCTGTAAAAGAGCGCATGCGTAATTTGAATGTGGATTCAATTTTATTCTTCAACCACGCTACAGGCAGATCTTCGACTACATCAAAAAGATTATGCCCCATGATACTGTCGGTATTAATACCGCTATATGCTTGCATAAAGGTATTCCACGCCATCACGGTGTAATCACGATCAAGGATCACAACACCAGCGTCGATATTATCCATCACTTGTAGCGTTAAGTGAAAATCGGCTAAGTTCATCTGGTTCAATGTAGGGTTTCCATTATTTTTTGTATAACCGAAGTTGAACTGTTATCCATTAAGAACAGCACGTCACAATCTAGATCAAGTGACTCTGCTCGGTAGCCATACTCAATAGTAAAATATTCAGTTGCAGCGTTCTTGGTATTGTCACTCCAGTGCATGTACTCTTCTAACACTATGGGTTGACGTACCGAAAATGGAATATTCATGTGCTCTGTCAACGCACCAAGAAAGGATGACACCATTAAATTAGCAATATCGATAACTATTTCATTTGTGTGATCATCCACTTGACTAAACCCTAGCCGCTGGCCAAAAACTGAAATATCTTTGCCGTGTAAGCGCACTAAAGCTTCACCATAAATACCACCACCAACAAAACGCTGTGAAATAGCTACCGCGTGTTCATTATCACGGATTTCGTTTAACGTCATGGCCAAGCTACTCGCTTCTGTTGTCGCCACAACAGGCAAAGGCATAGTAATAAACTCACCCAAGTGATCAGAAATAATCGCAGCACCACGCCCAAGCGCAACGTTTGCGACCTCTCGAAAAACTTCAATATAGTTTGTTTCCACACAAGGAGATGCTGCATGCGGCAGGGCTGGTGATGTCACTCCAAAGCGACTTAAATTATCAAACAGTTCATTGGGCTCAAAAGGCTTTGCCATAAAATGCTTAACACCCAAAGTCTTACAGCGCGCGATAGCTTGCTGCTGAACATCGGCTGATAAAATAACAACATCGGTGTTATGTTCATTCACGGGCAAATGTTCAAGTAACGTATAACCATCCATGACAGGCATAGTTAAGTCGAGAAACAAAATATCTATGTCATGGTGGCGTAGACATTCAAGCCCCTCTTTGCCATTCAGTGCATAATGCAATACCAAATTATCGATAGAGCAGAGATAACGCGCCATTGTTCGGTGCACGAAAGGTGAGTCGTCACAAATTAGAATGTTATAGTTATGTAACACAGCTCTAGCCAGCCTTGAAAAGGACGTTTTAGATCAGTAATGATAATCAAACGATTTTATATTAGGTATTTTCATGCATGTAAATTTATTCAATAAGTGACACGGATCGTCTTTTTAGATAAAGGTGACATTTTTTTGGCAAATGAAACCATTGTTTTTATGGCTATTTTTTATATCTTCAGCCCAAAAGTACCGTTAAAGACGACAAGTTTACGTCAAATTTAACTCAATATTAACACTGCACAATACCGCTTCTAGCGCCAGTTTTGTCTAGTTTGTCATGCAATCAAAAAATGCAATACAGAATATGGAATGGCTGATAAATAATCGACTAATGTTGTTTTTATTTGAAATTGTTACCTTCAAATATGATTGTGATAAACTCTTCCATCACAAAAACATAACAATCAGGTAGATATATAATGAAAGTGATTCGCTGGATCTTAGGTCGTCTTATCTTGGTACTAAATACAATATTTTCGCCTAAAGGTTTAGCGCGCGAAGCCGATAAACAGCAAGAGGTAAATAATCAAGTTGAGAAATTAAAACTCTATCAATTTGAAGCCTGCCCTTTTTGTGTGAAGGTACGTCGCACTGCAAAACGCCTGAACCTGCCTTTAGAAACACGTGATGCCAAAGTTTCACCATGGGAACAGGAGCTTATTGAGCAAGGTGGTGCCAGAAAAGTACCTTGCCTGCGCATTGAAAAAGAAGACGGCGATATCACTTGGATGTATGAGTCAAACGACATCATCGCTTATCTTGAAAAACGCTTTGCATAAACCTTTACCTGCCACATTCATTATTAAACAGTTTGAGAAATAGAATGAAAAAAACCAAAACCATCACGACCGATGATATTTTATTAAAGCTTTGTCAGTCATTTTCAGGTGTATTATCAACCGCCACAGATACAGATGTTAATTACTCTGCAATGGTGCAAAAGATTAATAAAACCAGCTTAAAACCAGACATTGGTTGTTTCGTTTTATTTGATGGTGGTTTTACAGGCCTTGTTGTTGCCAACTTCTCACAGCATGCTGCACTTGAGCTTTACCAAGAATACATGTTGAAAATGGGTATTCCTGCTGATGAGCTTGCAATCCTGCATACATCAGACGATGTATCTAATGTACTCGGTGAGCTAATGAACCAAGTCATTGGTGATTTCACCAGTAAAATTCGCCGCGAACTGCAAATTTCTATTATGCAGAACCAACCAAAAATGTTGGCGCTAAACAAACAAATTTTACTATCGGTTGATACCAACCTAGACCGCCCTCAGGCTCGTCGTGTTAGTTTTACGACTCAGAAAAACAATATCTTCTACTTAGAATTAGCAATGGATAAAACAGAGTTCATTCAGATCGAAGAGTTTGAACAGCATGCGGCTGTCGACCCAGATAGCTTGATTGAAGAAGAACAAAATAAAAAAGCAGCATCAGGCGAAGCTAAATCAACATCATCAGTATCACAAGCAGAACAAGACCTGCTTGATGAACTAGGTATCTAATACCGATACTCAGTGTCGTAAAAAAGGGCTTGGCATCTATTGCCAAGCCCTTTTTAATGTTGGGTATATCTTCAGATTAGCGGTAACCGTGCTCGTTTTTCCAGCTACGGCTCATTTGATCAATAATACAGCTAGGTAGTGGACGGTGGGCTTGGGATGGTTTTGTAGTTATAGGTCGGTAACCTGCGATTTTTAATCGTAAATCAATCGCTTGGTTAATAGGCATACCTGCTTGAGCAAGATCCCAGCGAAATACCCTTAGTGCCGTATATTCGTGTTGTTCAATGTCACCACCATACGGGTATTTCAGCACTTTATCATAGGCTTGCTTTGCTAGTTCAAAATTAACTTGAATCATAAGCGCCTCCTGTAAACCAGTGTGCATCTTTTGCGTACTGGTTATAACCACAGTATTACGTTACAACGTAGCTGGCAAGTAAAATCACACCTTTTTCTGTCGTTTATTCATTAGTTACAAAAAAACCGAAACACAGTTTCGGTTTTAGCGAGTAAGTCATAATAAAGCTACTTAGGTATATTGAAATTCTTATCATCTGAGCAGGTGAAGGTATAGTAATTCTTCCGCTCGCTAAATACGGTAAAGCCTTTGCCATGACAATAGGCACCATTTAGCTCTTGCATATACGCTAACGTACTTTGATTCTTCACTACAAAGTAACTGTCGTTTTGGCAAATCACTCTTATTTTACCATCGTCACTTTTAGAGAATGCTTTCACTTTCGCACCGCATAAGGCATAGCTCGCTTCTACATAATCATCCGCTTGTTGATCGACCGTTTGACTGCATGCCGTTATTGCTGCTGTAAAGAAAATCACACTAAGTAAACGTATCACTGACACTCTCCTTTTCGATAGTGAAGAATTGTGTTCATTTTCAGTGTAGTAGTTAAGTTTGACGATGGCAGAATAATTACAAGGTGCGAAAGCAAAAAAGACCTAATCGCTAACCTTTTACGTGCTTTTTCTCATCGATGCGACGGCGATGCCAAATTGAATAATGACGTAGCCCAGCAGGGCCGTGCGCAATAAAAACAGATAAAATCAAAATGGTTGCAAAGAGTGCAGGTTTATTTTCAGGAATAATAACAAACGATGCTAACAAGCCCAGCTTTACAAAAGTCAGCACGCCTTTAAGCTGGATTAGCCATAGCTTGGAACTTAGTATTTCTGAAATCATCATCAAGACACCCGTCGCCATGGCTAACACCCACCATATTTGCCATTGATAACTTTCAACCTGGTATAAAATACCGGCGCTGGCCATCGCTATCCCAGTGATATGCAATGCTCGTAACCCTGTTTTACTTAAACGACGAATCCAAAAACGCGTTTCAGACATGCCGAACTCTTCTTGTTTCCCGCGCTTACGTGAAGAGCGAGCAGGCTCTTCCATCATTTTGTTTTTAGAAGCGTATTTTTGGTCGTTTTCTTTAGATTGAGTCATAGCATTTCATCACGAGTTTTAAACGGTTCGATTCTAATCGTTAATGACCAAATATCGAACCCTTGATTTCACTCAGATCGGATATACCTGAAATTTTATGGCTCACCAACAGAAGTGGCAGAAGTGAAAGTCGATATTTCCCCCTCGGTCACTAAAATACAATCCATTCCAGCTGCCAATGCAGCGCTCTGTCCTAGTAAGGTATCTTCAAATACGACACAGTATTTCGGCTCTACACCGACTTGTCTTGCTGCTTCAAGGAAAGTATCAGGGTGAGGTTTATGATTAGCCACATCACTTGCGGTAACGACAGCATCAAGTAGCGGCATCAGACCTGTGACATGTAATAACTCATCTGCGTGGCGACGCATACAACCAGTGCCAACAGCCACTTTTTTATCTTTACGATGTGCTTTCAAAATATCGACCGTAACAGGAATAATATTGCCTTTATGGCTGAGCGATTCGTAGTGCTGAAATTTTGTTTCGGCAAGTAGTTGTGGCTGCTGATCGAGACCAAACTTATCTATGATGGCTTGCGCTGTTTTGATGGTAGGCATGCCACCAAGGCTATGTAACCAAATCGCATCAAAAGGAATACCAAAGTCTTCACATGTTTTTTGCCATGAACCAACATGCGCAGGCATTGAGTCTATCAGGGTGCCATCCATGTCGAAAATCAGCGCTTGATACTTTGAAAGATCCATCTATATTCCCTCTTTCGATACGTGCTATTTGATTAATATCATTAACTCTCACGATATCCGAGAATAGTTCCGTTTACTAGCGCTTATCCAGATGGGCAATACCCCATTTTTTCGCTATACGATCAAAGAAACCCTGCGTCTGTTTTAATGTTACCCAATGGTTCACATAGTTAATCCATACTTGTTCATCATTTGGCATTAGCATGGCTATCGGAGTAGGCCTTTGCATCCCAGCCACGTTAGCCACTGTTAACTTTGGATAACGGCTTGAAAGCGACGCGGCTTCAATATTTGATGTTAGCGTCATGGTAACCCGTTTAGCGAGCAGTTCGTTATACGGGGTACTTCCTGCTACGACCATTTGGTGTTGGGCATCAGGAAAAAGTTCTTTCATGATCATCGCTTGCACCGTCCCCGCTGTTGCAGCAACTTTAACATAGCGAGAATTGAAATCTTGCCAACGCCGAAACTGGTTAAGGCTATCGACATGAACGACAGGCACAAAAGCCAGATAGAAGTAAGGTTTGCTATAGCCTGCGACTTTAGCGCGCTGCATATTCAATGATGCACTGCCCGTTATGTCGTATTTATCAGTGACTACACCACTAACAAGCGTTCGCCAATCTGCTGCAACATACTCAACAGTCACACCTAGATCTTTAGCCAGTTCAGTAGTGATATCTATATCGAACCCTTTATAGAAATTAGTCGCAGGATCACGCATTGTCATAGGGTGCCAATCACCCGTCGTTCCCACTCGAAGTACGCCACGATCAATGATTTCTTGCAGACGACTTTTCGCAGCCATTGCAGGCGATAAACTCAGCACAATACCGCACAATACCGCACAAATAAATTTCACCGAAGGATTCAGGAACAACGTTAGCTGCATAACGACCTCTCAAGGTTAGCGAACGTATTTAACCAAAACTCACCAGAGCCATGATGTAAACACATTCATTAAACATAGCAGTCTTTTACACTGATAAATAACAAATTAATCACATTTAACATTGGCCGTAGGCATGCTGCCATCGCCGTTTTATCGGCTATGCCCTTTCAAAAACACCTCGACACAAGATTCAAGATACTCCTTATTTTGCTGTTCTGAATCTTCAATTTTTTGTCCCAAGTAAGCCCAATAAAGTACCTTTCCATGTGCCATCAATAATAGCTGCATCGCCGCATCATGAGCCGGTAAGGCTAAACTAATCACTTGTTTATCGTGCTGAACTTGTAAGTATTGCGCTAACATGTCTGTTGTTGCTTGTGGGCCCGCTTGTAAATATACCTGGGCTAATTGAGGGTGTGTATCACTCTGGCTAACCGCCGCTCGGTAAGTTTGACAGGCTTCTTCGCTCAGCAGCATAGACTGAAAACGAAACACAAACTCTTTCAGTACAATATCAATGCTCCGATGATCCTCAAGCAAAGAGCCATCGAGCTGATTATCAACACATTTAGCTCGAATACAGGTATCAAAAAGATCATCTTTGGTCTTAAAGTGCGCATACACGGTCTGTTTTGAAACCTCCGCTTTGAGCGCAATCGTATCCATACTCACCCCATAGCCTTGTTCGCAAAACAATACACTTGCGGCCTTCAAAATCTGCTGTTTTTTTTGCTCACTTCGTGTTGTCACAATATCGCCTCACACAAACAATTTATTATCATTACCATTACAATCATACTAGACAGTCTAGTTTAATTCGTATATTTTTTAATCATACACTTTTCTTGTTCTATTGATAGATACACAGGAACCGATATGCCCTTTTCTGCAAAACGTTTTTCACTTCTACCGATAGGGCTAGCGATAGGCTTTTTGATCGGATCAAGCCTATTAATAGGATGTAATAGCTCAACAGCTGAGTCTGGTGACACCCCCGACATGGTACAAACCATCAAGGTTAATAGTGTTACCTTAGAGGCTAAGGATAGTTATCAAGTACAGCGTGAATACGTCGGGACAATACAAGCGGGGCAGCAAGCAAAACTAGGGTTTGAATTAAGCGGTAAAATCGCGCAATTGTTGGTCGATGTGGGTGACACGGTCAAACTGGGCGATCCTATGGTGATCCTTGATACACAGCTATTAAATACCGAGGCCGATCAACTAAAAGCACAGCAGGCACAAATAACGGCTCAACTCGATCTGGTGGAAGCAAACTTAAAGCGACAACGCTCATTAAAGAAAAAAGGGTTCAGCGCTGAGTCTGAAATCGATACCTTAAATAGCCAACGCAACGTATTACGTGCAAATTACCGTCAGCTCAATGCATCATTGGCAGCCAATCAATTACAGCAACAAAAATCGACCATTTATGCCCCTTACAAGGGTACGGTTAGTGCTCGTCATATATCAAAGGGCGATGTCGTTAGCATGGGCTCTCCTACCCTAACGTTACTCGCCACGACCCAGCAAGAAGCACATATAGGTTTACCTGCTAAACAACTGAGTAAACTTAAACAACAAAATCATGAACACAGTAATGCATGGTCAGTACGTGTTGGACAACTGCGTTACCCTGTCACCCTGTTAAACCCAGGTGCACGGGTTGATGTAAATTCTCGTACTGTTCAACTTCGCTTTGCTTTGCCTGATAGCGCACAAGTTATTGATGGTGAGTTGGCCTATTTAGCGTTTCAAGATAAACATCTCGCGGCCGGTTACTGGGTACCACTTTCAGCACTTACCGATGGTATTCGAGGAGTATGGAACGTATTCGCGCTTAACCCCGATGATTCGTCTTACACCGTTGAACGTCGTAGTGTACAGGTATTATTCGCCAACAATGATCAGGCTTTTATCAAGGGTGCTATCGAACCTGGAGAAAAAATTGTTGCAGATGGCCTTCATCGTTTAGTCCCCGGTCAAACGGTATCATTAGCAAAAAAGTTTCCCCTCCCTCTGAACAATGAGGGAGCATAAACTATGTTTACAATCATTAATAACACACGGCTGCTGATCTTAGCTGTTGCTTTATTGGTCGTCAGTGGCCTATCGGCCCTTAATACCCTTCCCCGAGCAGAAGACCCTATCATCAAGAATCGACACGCCAGTATTATCACCCACTATCCAGGTGCAACAGCTGAACGAGTTGAAGCCTTAGTCACAGAAAAGTTAGAAACCGAGCTACGCCAGTTGGATGAAATAAAAGACCTAACCTCTGTCTCTCGTCCCGGTATTTCAGTGATCACCATTGAGCTAAAAGACAATATTACAGACAGCGAACCCGTTTGGTCGCGAGCTCGAGATAAGCTATCCGATGCCGAGCCCCGGCTGCCAAAGGGATCTTCTCGTCCAGATTTGGATAGCGATCATACCTATGCCTTCACTGCTATCACCGCCCTGACCTGGCAAGGGAAATCAGACCCCGATCTGCTGACCATGCGCCGCTATGCCACCGAATTAGGTAATCGCCTGCGTAATTTGAGCGGCACTGAATTTGTTGATGAATATGGTATGCCAGATGAAGAAATTCTTGTCAGTATTGATCCTGCAGCCGCCAGTGCACTGGGGCGCTCTTCAATATCAATATCAAATGCCATAGCAGGTGCTGACGCTAAAAACTCCGCAGGCGAATTAGTAAACCGTCATAACCGCTTCACGCTAGAAGTGGCCGATGCTTTAAATTCGGTTGATCGCGTCAAGCGTGTACCTGTTGCTATTGACGACAATGGGCATGTTATCCGCCTTGAAGATATTGCAGACGTTGAACGCACCGCAGCTACCCCGCCCACACAGCTGGCCTATCTCCATGGTCAGCCTGCGGTGATCGTAGCTGCTCGTATGCAACCGCAGCTTAGAGTCGATAATTGGATGCAACGTGTACGTCTTTTTTTAGATGCCTACCAACAAGAGTTGCCAAGTAATATCAAAGTGAACCTGATTTTTGAACAACAAAGCTATACCGATAATCGACTGTCCGATCTTACCAATAGCTTGCTGATAGGCTTTTCGATCATTTTGGTTGTCTTACTACTCACTCTTGGATTTCGCTCAGCAGTCATCGTAGCACTATCACTACCGCTAACCAGTCTATTAACGCTAACCATGATGAAATTCACAGGGCTTCCTATTAATCAAATGTCAGTCACTGGTTTGATTGTGGCGCTGGGTATCATGGTAGATAACGCCATTGTTATGGTGGATACCATTCAACATTACCGCCAGCAAGGCGTTCAGAAAATACAATCGGCGATCAATGCCATCCACCACTTATGGATCCCTTTATTGGGTTCAACCTTAACCACGGTATTAGCATTCGCCCCTATCTTCTTGATGCCCGGCCCTGCGGGTGAGTTTGTTGGCGCTATTGCTGTGACTGTTTCTTTCTCGCTTATTGGTTCTTACATTATCTCGCATACCGTAGTGGCTGGATTTGCTTCTCGTTGGCTACCTCGCGCAAGTCACCATTCACAAGCTTGGTATCATACTGGTATTCACCTCCCTAAACTGAGCCATGTATTCAAACGGTCTATCAACTCAAGTATTAAACACCCTTTAATTACCGCATTACTCGTAGCCATTATTCCTTTTGCGGGCTTTTGGGGCGCGACGCAACTTACCGAGCAATTCTTCCCACCATCTGATCGTGATATGTTTGAAATTCAGCTTTTCATGCCGCCTCAGTCCAGTATCTACGCCACCGCAGATGCTACGGCACAGGTTGATAAAATCATGGCCGAGTATGCCAAGATTGAACAAGTTAACTGGCTGGTTGGCACTAACTTCCCCTCGTTTTACTACAACTTGGTTGCAGGCCAACGAGGGGCGCCCTACTTTGCTCAAGCCATGGTAAAAATGTCAGACTTTAGCGCCGCAAATAAGCTGATCCCTGAACTGCAACAACAATTAGATAACGCATTACCTCAAGCTCAAATTCTGGTTCGTAAGCTTGAGCAGGGGCCTCCGTTTAATGCGCCAATTGAAGTGCGTGTACTCGGTGCTAATTTAGATCGATTAAAAAGCATTGGCGAAGATATTCGTCTGATTATGGCGCAAACGCCAGATGTAACACACACACGTGAAACGCTACAGCCAGGTACACCTAAAGTTTGGGTGAGCGTTAATGAAGAAGCCAGCCAGCTCAGTGGGTTAACGCTGGCAGACTTTGCCAACCTACTACAGGCTTCCTTATCAGGCAGTGTTAATGGCTCCATCATCGAAGCCACTGAATCAATACCTGTTCGCGTTCGTGTCAGCGATACAGGCCGTGAGAATATCACTCATCTTAGTAATTTGCGCCTGCCCGTAAAATCGCAAAATGAAGCCACGGGCTTGCCTGTTTCTGCGCTTGCTGAATTGTCTTTAACACCAAGTCGTGGTGCGATTCCTCGCCGTAATGGCGAACGTGTCAACGTTATAGAAGGGTATCTTCGTGCGGGTGTACTACCACAAACTGCACTCGATCACTTTAAAGCACATTTAGCTGACTACCAGCAAACACTGCCTTCAGGCTATCGTATTGAATTTGGTGGTGAATCTGCAGAACGAGATGAGTCTGTTGGGAACCTAATGTCTAATCTTATGATGGTTATTACGCTTTTGATCATGGTTGTCGTACTTTCCTTCAACTCATTTAGACTCAGCCAGATCATTTTTACGGTCGGCTTTTTAGCGGCTGGCTTAGGGCTCTTCTCTGTTTGGCTATTTAACTACCCATTCGGCTTTACTGTCATTATTGGGATATTGGGCTTAGTAGGACTGGCAATAAATGCAGCAATTGTCATTCTTGCCGAGTTAAAGTCTTGCCCGAATGCAGTGAAAGGCGATCAAGATGCTATTTTGAGCGCTGTAATGAGTTGTACTCGCCATATAACATCAACCACGATAACAACAGTAGGAGGCTTTATGCCATTAATTGTTGCAGGTGGCGGGTTCTGGCCTCCGTTCGCTATCACAATAGCAGGCGGCACCCTGCTCACGACTATGGTTTCATTTTACTTTGTTCCCGCCATGTTTCGTGTTGCTGTAATGAAAAAACCGTTAGACGTTAGCTCGGCGACTACACCTATGAATGTTTAGGTATGTCTTAATAAACCAAATCACAGGTATTCAATAACTTCTGATAAGCACTTTCAAACCCCTCGTTTGGAAAATACTCATCATTAATCAGCAAGCTCTTACTACCGCTCCACTGGGCCAGCGTTGAGCCATTACCATAAGGCATACTATAAATAGTAAAGTGGCGATCACGGCGTTGGTATATCAGGTTTGCAGGTAAACGTCGGCTACGTAAATTTTGATTCATGTAATAATGAAACTCGCCTTGGCAATTACGTAAAACATACGAACCACCTTCACTACGTATCGCAATATAAGGCTGCTGAGTTTCGTCAAAATACCCTTCGTGCCATATTCCATACTCTCTGACCAGCTTAATCAAAGGCAAAGCTTTAGGCTTTTCAGGAATACTAGTAACCATTGATGCTTGAAGCTGATCATTCTGCTTATCGAGATCATCAGGGTGTGTATTCACTATCATAGGCTGTGAGTTCACCTTAACAGTTGGTGAATCAAACAAAGCCAGAATAGTTTGAATATGTTCACCCGCTGGTAATAGCATCATGGTAATAACCAGCAATGGCAGGCTAAATGCCACCCAAACTTTACGTTTATGGTTAACGCCTACCGTTTTAGCTTGCTTGAATACAGTCCCTACCCCTTGAAACGATGAATTTGGCTTCGTCGTTGCCGAAATGTCGGTGGTCAATGGTCGGATAGGATTTATTGATTTTGCCGTACGAAGCTCAATTTGCAGATCCGTGATATCACGCTTCAAACGTACATTCTCACGCTTGAGTTGGGTTAACTCATAGTCATCGGAAGATTGTTGGGCGTTTGTGCTACGAAGGTGTTTAAGCTCAGCTTCCGTTTTACGTAGTTTAACTTGTGAATCATCATATACAGCGCGAAGTTCTTCATGAATTTTTTCAAGCGTATCAAGCTGCTGCTGCAATTTATCTGCACGACTATCTTTCTTGACTACGGTACGAATAGCTTCACTAGCACCATTGCCTTTCATCACTTGCTCATAAGCTTGACGCACCATCTGCATCAAGGCCTTAGACCCCCCTTTATCAGGGTGAGAGCGGTTGGATAGCATTTTGTAGCGCTTTTTAATGTCTTCGCGAGACATAGAAGCGGTAGTGCCAAGTATATCGTGAAAAGATGTCATGTAATCGTAATGCCAATGAAATTCGCTTATGGATAAACTTTGCGTTACAACTATCGTTTTTTGTCATATGTGCAAAGCGAGGCTGATTATACATAAACACAAGCATAGACAATAAGTTTGTTTTAATCTTTCTCTGTATAGCGTCCCAATCATATATTCTCCTGTAATGGGTCCGCTATGTACGTGAGATAATCCAGTATAGTTCGCGACGAATATTCACATTAGGTATCTAAGTTTGTTTTTCGCATTCTAAACTCTCCTGGCGAACAACCTATGTGTTTTTTAAATACTCGAGAGAAATACGATACATCTTTAAAGCCTGTTGAATTCGCTATCGTTGCGATCTTTTCTCTATCAGAGCGCAATAAGCCACAAGCAAGGTCGAGTCTCTTTTTAATAATGTACTGTTTTAACGTCACACCCATAATGCTATGGAACAAGCGTGAAAAATACGTGGGAGAATATTGACAAGCATTTGCGAGATCTTCTTCTCTTAATGGCGCACTAATATTTTCATCAATAATTTTTAAAGCGGGTCGAATCGATATTTCACGGCTCTCTAAATTGCCTTTTGCGTCAGTGTGAATACTGTGGGTGTGCAATCGAGTAAAACACTCATCCAATTGTTGTCGGCTTGCATCAGCCCCGACGACGTCCTCTCCTCCTGCTCGTAATACATTTAACGCTAAGTCAGCATCAATTTTATGGTAAACCACTACAATTTTTGCTGAAGGAAAACGATTTTTTACAGCCCGTAGCAATTCAAAACCTTCCGAAGATGAGCTTAATACTTCTAGAAATATCAGCTCATGCCCCGTCATCGTTGAGAGCAATTCATATGGAGACACATCAACCACACTATGCGAAAACTTCAGGTTTTCTTTTGCTACAGTCGGCTTATCTTGTTGGCAACAACTTACCCAAATCACAAATCCACCTTTGAATGTGTCAGCAAAAACAAACTAACGAAGTCGATAGGCATTGCCAATCGCCCTGTTAAACCTCTGACACTCCATGTCGATGAATACAAATAACAGTAAATTCTTATTAGTATGATTTCACATACAAATTTTTCTTACTTATGAATAAGTAACGTCTAAATTTTTCAATATTTCCAGTCCCATACTCTGTCTCACTATTTATCCTTCGAGACAAAAATCTCCCGAGTTAACGATGCTTCAATGAGTTAGTTTGTTTTTACCCCCTTTTGTTTCGCTTTAAATAACCAGAGGGTCTATTAGGGATTACTTTAATAATTATTCATTCTAAAAACATCGCCATTTTTTTGACGATCGATACCGTTGAATATAATTATTTCACTCTGAACCCTAATTTAATATCGCAGAATTATCGTATTTACACTTTCTTTAGTGGCTATTTTTACTAAACCAGTTTCATTTGGGATGAAACACTATTTATATCAGCTCCGAATATTTTTATGCTAAGTGGTTACTTTTTTTGCAGACAAGATAGTTTTTTTTTATTAACATTGCGGCTCAAAATTTGAGTTCCGTTGAAGGCAGCAGGAGAGTGGCACGCTATTTGTTATTTCGATAACAAGTATTGAGCCCGCCGAAGAAGTAAGCGTTGACCGTTTGTGACTGTTCAAACATCTAACGTAAATCTTTCAGGCACCAGATAACCACCTTGATAAAGGTGCTGGTATGGACTGTTGTTGGAGGAGCCTCTGGAGAGATCCGTTAAATCGGACGCCGAAGGAGCAAACTTGTGATTATTCACAAGTGAAACTCTCAGGCAAAAGGACAGAGGAGATAAGATCAGCAGGCAGAATTTATTTCTGTCATCAAACATTTCTGTTGTTCTGTATCTCTTCCTTTGTTGTATTGAGGAAGGCATAAATGAATCCCCTTTTAGAAACACTACAAAATTTACTACAAACCATTGATAACCTTATTTGGGGTCCCCCGCTCCTTATCTTGCTTGTGGGTACAGGTTTATACCTCACCCTTCGCTTAGGTTTTATCCAAATACGTTATTTACCTTTAGCTTTGAGCTATGTTTTTTCACGCAATAAAAAACCAAGTTCAGGTAAAGGTGATGTATCTAGCTTTGCTGCACTGTGTACTGCCCTTTCTGCAACCATAGGTACAGGTAATATCGTTGGTGTAGCAACGGCGATTAAAATGGGTGGACCCGGCGCTCTATTTTGGATGTGGCTTGCTGCACTGTTTGGAATGGCAACTAAATACGCTGAATGTTTATTAGCCGTTAAATACCGCGAGCAAGACGCCAATGGCCAGATGCTTGGTGGACCAATGTATTACCTTGAGAAGGGTGTCGGCAGTAAATGGTTAGCGAAGTTATTTGCCATTTTTACTTTAGGTGTTGCTTGTTTTGGTATTGGTACTTTCCCGCAAGTAAATGCCATTGTCGATGCTGCTTACCTATCCTTTGAAGTACCGCCTGAATATACGGTAGTAGTACTCACTTTACTGGTTGCAACAGTAACACTTGGTGGCATCAAATCTATTGCTAACGTTGCAAGTAAAGTTGTGCCAGTAATGGCTGGCTTTTATATTCTGGCCTGTATTACTGTTCTTGCTAGCCAAGCTTCAGCGTTACCCGATGCCATCGCTCTCGTCGTTAGTTCTGCCTTTACTGGCCATGCAGCAACAGGTGGCTTTGTGGGTGCGAGCATTATGCTGGCAATTCAATCAGGTATTGCACGCGGTGTATTCTCTAACGAATCAGGCCTTGGTAGCGCCCCGATGGCGGCGGCAGCAGCCCAAACCGATTCTTGTGTGCGTCAGGGGTTAACCTCGATGACAGGGACATTCTTCGACACCATCATTATATGTACCATGACAGGTTTAACGCTTGTTGTAACCGGTGCATGGGAAAGTGAATACGCTGGCGCAGCAATGACAACCTATGCTTTTGCATCTGGCTTAGAGTCGTCTTACTGGGGCCCATTAATGGTTTCGGTTGGCTTAATGTTTTTTGCCTTCACCACCATTTTAGGTTGGAACTATTACGGCGAGCGCTGTATTACTTACCTATTTGGTGTAAAAGCCATTAAACCTTACAAATTTATCTTTCTTGTATTAGTGGCGGCAGGTGCTTTCTTGAAACTAGATATGATCTGGCTGATTGCTGATATCGTAAATGGTCTAATGGCAATCCCGAACCTTATCGGTCTGGTTTTACTGCGTGAAGTCGTTATCTCTGAAAGCCGTTTATACTTCTCACATCTAAAACAAGAAGCCAATACGCAGCAACAACAAACAGCGTAATGCTTTTCACATAGAACAATACGCGCTGTGAGTATAAGAACCCAAGTGACGTCATGCTACGTCGCTTGGGTTTATTTTTATCCTAACTGCCTATTCCAAATAGCGCGTCAGTTGTTGGTACAAATCAAAGCTACTGTCCTCTAGCCAGCACTCTGTCATTAAGTCCCCTTCCATTCGGAAAATCATAATTCCGGTCATAGTGACGACTTGATTTTTTGCTGGTATTCTCAACCAACCACCACAATATAGAGCAGAACATTGATACGCGGCCACCAGCTTATCATCGGCTTCTATCACTTGTTCAATTGAAAAAGACATATCACGAAAACGTTGATTCCAAAACTGTAGGTACTCACTATATTGATCGTGACTTAGCGATAGCTCGCGACCACCTGGAAGGTGAAAAATGAAAGGGTCGGCTGCACATTCGGCTAACCGCTCACCGTTGCCTGCGGCCAAAATACGGTTAAACCAACACTCAAGCCATGCTTGTTTACTCATCGCCACTACTCCTTGGCGTTAGCCGACTATTACAATCCTTACCATTGAGATTAGCTAATTCCAATTGAATGTGTAACCTAATTTCGTCACTTAATCATTAATAACTTCTCTGTTATTAACGTTAATGATTAGCTGATTCAGGCATGATATTGCAAGCAACATTACGCATGCGATCTAAACTAGATTGTTCCCAAGGGTAGATTTTATCGTGACTTTTTGTTGCGAGGTAAATTAAAGCTATCATCTGCTGCTTGGGCTAAATATGTGCCAAAAAGCAGCAGATACATTGCGACTAGTTTAGGTTATGAAGAGGTTGATTGCGGCATATACAAAACAGACTTAAAAGACTTGCCAACAATCTAACTAACTTATTCCATTTTCGGTAATACTGACAATTGAAGATGAAACAATGATCATTCAGGATGATCCACCACTGCGGTTACCTAATTTATTCTGTTATTCAAACTACTCATTATGATTTGAGAAATCACATCGCTAGCTGTGAAAATACGGCTTGGTAATGTGATAGATTAGCCAGTTGCGTATGGTGTTGTATTTTTTTGCCGACGGCGACAAAATCAAACCCCAGCTCTTGCGATGCATTGCGATTCCACTCTCCCGCTCCAATAAACACTCGGCGGTCAAATACAACACCGCTGTCTTGTTTCGCTCGAAATGTTGCAAGTGCCATAATTTCAGTGCGGCTCATGGCATCAGACGAAGAGGCAAAAGTAATCGATGAGGTATCAATCCCTACTGCACGTAGTTTCAATTTAGCAGCAGACTCCCATCCTCCCGTTGCTATAGCAACATGAATATCATCACGTTGTGCTAAGTGATGAACAAAATCTTTCGCTCCTGAAATTTCATATTCAGCGTGTGACTGGCTTGCCATTTCTTTACGCATTAATTCAACATAGCGCGATTCAACTTTGCGATGAATTAGCGATCGACTTTCCGTAATCTGATTTTTTTTGAGGATCTCATCCAATACACCAGAATCTGTCACATGTTGATAATGACTCCAATCTGGATCCACTGAGATCCCTAATACATCAGTAATTGCTTGTGTTAAACAACGTTGATCCAATGCGTTTGAGTTAACGAGCGTACCATCCACATCGAGTAAAAATAGGTTCATATTATTACCTTTTTAATTTCCTTAACGGTTAAAGCCGCGCCAGCTTGCGCTTGTAAATAAATTGTTGCAAGCCATTGATGCTATTTATCTATGAAACTATGCACAAGGTCATAATGTTGGATTAAAACACTGGTTTGTAACCGCTGTATGTCAGTAAAAAGGCGAAAATATGAACATGCAAGGGTTTGCCCGTAGTGACTTCATCTACAATTGTGAACTGAGTGATAACAATTAACGTACAACACTCATTGTTATGTTCGCTGTGCTAACCCTAATTTGCAGCAAGCTATACAAATAACAACGTAAAATAAGGAATGAGCAATGAAATCAAACCCTACACGACGTCGTTTTTTACAGCTCAGTATTGGTGGGCTTATTGGAGTAACATTAGGTGGCAAACAATTGATAAAGTCAGCTTCCGCCGCTGATCTTCCACATCTAGCAGAAGATGATGCGCAAGCCGCTGCATTAAAATACGTTCATGCTTCACCTGATAGCGAAAAACATTGCGCAAACTGCGCACTAATCCAAGGTAGCGACGGTGAAGAGTGGCGACCTTGCGCACTATTCCCAGGTAAAGTTGTAAACGCCAAGGGTTGGTGTTCTGCCTACGCGCCTAAGCCTAGCTAAACACTGACTTATCCAATTTGGTATTAACTAGGCTGATAGTAAACCAACCATAGCTTACACATACAAAATGCCCCCAATAATTAGTGTCCAACTATTGGGGGCAATTTGACCTCATCAAGCTTTTATCGTGCGCTTGGTTTACAGCTAGAAAGCTATTTAAAACAATGCTGCGCCCAACGTGCAAGGCCAGCTGTTACCGAACCAAAATAGCTACCACTTACAATAGGCACATCAGGTAACAATGATTCAATACTGGCGCGTAAAATAGGTGAACGCGCAGTACCACCCGTCATATAAATCACGTCGGGTTTTTTATCACTTTGTTGCATGGCTTCAATCACCAATTCCGCCATTTTAATACGAGGCGATTCAATTGCTGCAGCCATATCAGATTGCGAAATATCAGCCTGTAAACATTCTGATAGAAGATTCAGGTTGGTACAGTATTGCGCGGCATCACTCAAGGCTATCTTGCTTTCTTCGGCTTTACGCACAATTTGATAGCCTAGTGTGTCATGGTACACCTGGATCAAACGTTTCAATTTTTCTGGCTCTGCGGCATCACGACGTAGCTGATCCAAGGCGCGGAAATTACTGCTGCCATAAAAATCTGTTTGCGCTGCGACATTGTTAATCGCAATCGCATTCCAAAATTGGCTGATCGGCATATCCGTACCTTTTTGCGTTTTACTGCCAAAGCCAAATAAAGGCATCAACTGGCGAAAAGCGAGGTGAATATCTAAATCGTTACCACCAATACGCTGGCCACTGTGCGCGAGTAAACTCTTGCTACGGTCATGCTTACCCACCCACTCTGGACCCATTTCAATTAATGAGCAGTCGGTGGTACCACCGCCAATATCGACCACCAGCACAGTTTTATTCTCTGTTAGTGTACTTTCATATTCTAAACCAGCAGCAACTGGCTCAAATTGAAATTCGATATGTTGAAAGCCAGCACGTTGCGCAGCTTGTCGTAGAATGCCTTCAGCTTGCTGGTTAGCTCGCTCACCGCCTGTACCTTGAAAGTTAACAGGCCGACCAATAACTGTACTTGAAATGCTCTGTTGTGCGTCCTGTTCTGCTTTCAGTTTAATGTTTTTCATCATGGCGCAAACAAGATCTTCAAAGAAGCTAATCTGAACATCATGCAGGCCATTCGCACCCAGAAAAGATTTAGGTGACTTAACGTAATACACCTCTTCAGGATCATCTAAATAGCAATCCAATGCCGCCTGACCAAAAAGTAAATCACCGCGTTCTACAACAATATCTTCTTCTCGATTCATTGAAATCGCACGGCGCAACACTTGTTCACCCGTCGTATTAAACGGCGCTACATCCATAAAGCGATACAGATATTCACTGACAGATTCGCGTGTAGGCGCACACAAAGTTGAAGGAATGAAGTGCTGGTTATTTTCTAATGTTAATAACCTTGGTTTTCCTTGCTCCATCATAGCAACAGAACAATTGGCGGTGCCGTAATCAAACCCAATAAACATGCCACACTCCACTTTAAAAAAAGTCGGCAATCATACTGGATTGAGCAATTTCTTCAATATTTAGTGCAAAAAATTCTACTAACTAAAAAAATACAGAGTAGTAAATTGCTACCTATGGCATTTTAAAGTGTAAATGTATGTAAGTTTTGAAATTGGTTCACGATCTTTTTTGAAGAACCATTCATAATATAGGGCTATACACAACCACAATAAGCATCATGAAAAAAATACTATTACCTCTATTTATGGGATTGCTGGCACTTGTCGGCTGTAACGATACGTCAACACCAAAAGAAGGTGTTAAGTACACAACGGTAGCAACACCTATAACATCAACAACAGCGCCAGTAATGGAAGTATTTTCATTGGCCTGTGGTCACTGCCGGAATATGGATAAAATTCTGCCTGAAATTCAAAAATTAGCAGGTACAGAGATCGAGCAAGTGCATGTCACTTTCAATGAAAGCGCTCAACTTGCAGCATACATCTTTTACACCGCCGCTATTCAGTCAAATGGTCACCCTAAACCTGAGTTAATGGAGCAACTTTTTTCTTATACACAAGATAAGAAAGAAGGCGCTACTGAAGAAGATCGTAAAGCACAATTAATTGCGATTTTTAATCAGCACTCTTTACTTAGCCCTTATGAGCTTTCTGAAGAACAACATAAGCAAGTCTTCGAACAAATGGCTAAAGCAGAGAAAATTGTAGCCAATGCTGAAATTGCTTCAGTGCCCGCTTTTGTTGTTAAAGGTAAATATCTTGTTCAAAGTGATGCCCACGAAAGCTTAGAAGATTTAGCCAATACGATTAAATACCTTTCTCAGCTTTAATAGTTACACTTCCCCAAAGAAAAGCCGCTTGTGATGACAGTCATTTCAGCGGCTTTTCTATATCTATCCTTTTTATAGTTAAATACGACTATATCTAGATACTGGTATCTCATAACTGTTCCCATAATATATTCAACTAGCAATAAAAACGGCACTTTCAAATTCGCATCTATTTTGTTTATCTATTGAAAGAGTCTAGTTGAATAGAGCAAACGTAACAGCAGGATAAAGCGACTTCATACACTTCATAAAAACCTTATAAATCATATCCTAACAAACCACAGTGCGGTCTCCCCTAAAGAAGCCGATTCAATAGCCCTAACATAGCCTGCCTGACTCAGCTTATTTAGCCCACGCACTGTCATCCGCGTCATAATGTCAGGCTCGCAACTCAAATAGACATATCAGTTCAATTGTTATTTGAGTGTTTAAATTAAGTTTAAATCGGAAAAAAGACTGACTAAAAATTGAATTTTATCGTTTATCACCTGACTAATATTTCGTAGCAGCTCACATAACCACACCTCGCGACACCCAATATTAATTCACAGAACAAATGAGACATAAAAAAATAAAAATAACTCTTTAAATACATTTAAGATCATAAAATTACTAAAGAAAATGAAATATCAATTGATCGTTTTATGTTCTTTTACTGGTTTTAACGTCTCTGCCACATTAAAAATATTAGCAAGCATTTAGGAGTTAAATGCTTCACTAATAACAAATTTGGATACGTTAAAATGAATAAAAAAATTCTTGCTTTAGCAGTCGCAGCATTAACAACCTCTACTTACAGTAACGCAATCGAAGTCGTTAATGATGGTACAAATACTTTCTCTATTGGTGGCCGTTTAGCCGCTAGCGCACAATTCTCTGATGGTGATAGCAGCTTACAAAGCGAATCATCACGTATTAACTTCGCTTTCACGCACGCTCTCGACAATGGCTGGGATGTTGGTGCCAAAGCGGAATGGGGCTACGATGCATTAGCCAACGGCAGTAAAGAGAGCCATCTTTCTAACCGTCTTGGTCAAATCACCGCTGATAAAGAAGGCATTGGTCAATTTACTATCGGTAAAGCGTGGTCAATTCACTACGATGTAGCAGGCAAAACAGATATGTTTTGGGTGTTCGGTGGGGATACCGCAGGTAACTACGACGGTATTTCTGGTGATGGTGGCGTACATGGTACTGGTCGTGCTGATGACGTTATTCAATACCGTGGTAACTTTGGCGGTGTTCAAGTTGGCTTGCAATACCAATTTGAAGACGACAACTACGATGCGTCAGCTCAGACTGGTTACAACCGTAAAGGTGGCTACCAAGCAATGGCGGGCTATGACTTTGACTTCGGTCTTGGCCTAAGTGGTGTTTACGCTGAAACACAATTTGATGATCGCGAAAATGCAAAGATCGCCAATGCCGTAGCAAGCTATGAAAATTCAGGTTTATACCTTGCGGCTAACTACAGCCAATCTCGTAACCATCAATACCAAAATGATTACGGCTTAACAGGTGCTGAAACAACCAACGAAGGCGCCATTAAAGATGCCACAGGCATTGAACTCTTTGGCTCTTACGATATTGGCAGCTTCCAGCTACTAGGTGGCTATAACCAACTCACAGATGATAACTCAGACGCTAAATACGCGTATGCGACTGTCGGTGCCGCTTATTTCACAGGCCCAATCATTCTAGCCGCCGAATACAAAATTGATACCAGCAGTAAAAATGGTAACGGCTCTTCCGCTGAACTTGATGATGTATTAGCACTGCTAGTGCGTTACAACTTCTAAGTGATCGCCTCTCTTTCATAGAGAATGCTGAGTCTTGTTTGGGTCCCTCTGTAGGGACCCTTTTTGTTATTAGCACCGTTCCAATCACTTAATATTCAAGCTACATTAATTGCATTACAAATTACATAGACTCACATCAAACCATCTAGGGTGAACTATTTATCATTGCTGCAACTTCGACTATAGTATGCCCATCTTTCCTATACGACTTACGGATTATGAAGCACTTATTAAAACCCTTCATCGTGATTTTTTCGATGCTCATCATGGTAACTGGATGTAATGGCGCAGATGCTCCCAAGCAAGGTCAACACTACACTGTGCTTCCTGCGGCGATCACCGATGCCCCACAAGTGCTAGAAGTGTTTTCTTTCGGCTGTGGACACTGCCGTACTATGGAAGCCATCATCCCAGAGATGGAAAAACAAACGAAGACTAACATCGAAAAGATGCATGCAACGTTTGATCGTGGTTCACAAATGCTTGCTTTTATGTACTACACCGCGGTTATCCAAACGGATGGAAAACCAAGCGCTGAATTCATGGATGACTTGTTCGGCTATATTCAAGAGCCTACCAATGCTAGCGAAGACGAGCGTAAATCTCAGCTAGAAAATATTTATAAAAACAACAACCTAAAAACACCGTATGCCTTATCTGATGATGAGCAAAAAGCTGTAGTGGCAAAAATGGAGTATGCAAATAACGTGATGCAAGAGTCACAGTTAAATGCGATTCCCGCCTTTATTGTGGGTGGTAAATACTTAGTTAACACCAGTGCACATGACAGTATTGAAGATATTTCGACCACTATCAGCCACCTGCTGAAGCTATAGCAATACACTAGTACGCGATCATTTTTGTGTAAAAGATCGCGTACATTCTGCCCTCTATTTTCTATTCGTTCTCGCATAATTACGCGCTCAGAGCAGCACCTCCTTTTAACAGTCACCTTTCGTATATAAATTTTTAGCGCAAACCTTAATTAATAGACCTGTTTTCGTTAAAAGTAAAAAAACACTTTTCAATATGAACACTTTGTCTCATAACCCACTTTATGTGATTTTTTTGTGGAACTTTAATTATGTTATTACGACGCCACTCGTCTACGTTTTATACGCGAATGGAATGATTGTTCGTCATGTAACAATCATATAAAAAACACAATAATAAGGGACACTAAAATGAATAAGTCATTCATTGCCCTAGCAGTGGCATCAGTAGTAGCATTCCCCGCTTCAGCAACAGAAGTTTACCGCGATGGTGATACATCATTCTCTGTCGGTGGTCGCTTGGCTGTCCGTGCTGAACATACTAAATCAGTTGGATCTGAAGATAGTACGACCAAGTTAGTGAATAGCAGTTCACGTATTAACTTCGGCTTTACGCACGGTTTAGTCAATGACTGGATCGTAGGTGCAAATGCAGAATGGGGATATAGCCCCGTTGCTAATGGTAGCCAAGATTTTGGTAACCGTCTTGGTAACATTTATTTTGCCAGTGACAACGCAGGTACTATCACTATCGGTAAGCAATGGTCTGTGTATTACGATGTAGCAGGCTGGACTGATGTATTCTGGGTGTACGGTGGTAGTGCATCAGGTACATACGATGGCCGCGATGAAGACGGTGCAGCTGGCGGTGACGGCGGTGTATCGGGCACAGGTCGTGCTGATGAGGCCTTAAGCTACCGTAATCAATTTGGACCAGTGAAAGTTGGTGTGCAATACCAATTTGAAAACGGTTCTAAAGATGGCTCTCGTGAATACGGCCTACAAGGTAGTGTGATCTACGACATTGAGCAAGTGGGTGTTAGTCTTGGTGCGACTTACGGTCAAACCAAATATAAAGCGCAAGATGATGACAAAGTATGGTCACTTGCTGCCCTGTACGACAACAACAATATCTATGCCGCTGCGCAGTACGGCCAGTATGAAAACCATATTAACTTCAACGGCATAGGTGATGCTGTCGATAAAGCCAAAGGCTATGAGTTAATTGGGGCTTATACCATCCAAGACATGTACCAAGTCTATGGCGGCTATAATAGCGTGACTGATGATAACAGTGACGCTGAGCTATCCTACGGCCTAATCGGTGCAGCTTGGGTACCTGCGAACATTGTTATCGCTTTAGAGCTTAAGCTTGGCACTAAATCGAAAAATACCATCGGAGAAGACGTAGGTGCTGATCAATACGCCCTACTCACACGTTATAACTTCTAATCGCAATTGCGCATAAAGATGCTCCCCCAATTAAAAGCTGTCGGTAGGCAGCTTTTCTTTATTTGACGATAACCTAACTAAAGAGGCTCTCAAATCACCAAGCATCGAAATACATTGCGACTGAAAACCTTGTTACCTCGCAAAATGTAACGAAATATTACTTCCTTTGTGCCCACCACCACACATATGTATGACAAACCTTAACACTGCACTTTTTTTCAGGTATTTATAGTTTATTAACTTTAACGATAGCAAGCAAACCACTGACTTTTATCATTTAATCTGTGGTTAGCAAAAAATTATGCTTAGGATACACCAGCTGTAGATCGGCGTTACTCCCTACTTACTCCTTTCGCACACGCGAAATCAGTGCCTACTGAGTCCCAGTTCACTACCCCTGGCGCAAGCCTTTTCGCTGTTCGCGAATACTCGCTATCCCCGACGAAGTTTAAACGAATTTGTTTGATAAAAATGGAGACTCATCATGAGTGATATTGCACTATCGATCAGCATTCTTGCGCTGGTTGCTGTGCTGGGCTTATGGATTGGGAACTGGAAAGTCTATGGTGTTGGTTTAGGGATAGGCGGTGTGCTGTTTGGCGGCATTTTCGTTGGTCACTTTACTGATGCATGGGGCATCGGTCTCGATTCACATACCCTGCACTTCATCCAAGAGTTTGGCCTGATCCTGTTCGTTTACACTATCGGTATCCAAGTCGGGCCTGGTTTCTTTGCCTCACTAAGAAGCTCAGGATTAAAACTCAATGGCTTCGCTGCGTTAATTGTCATTATTGGCTGCCTTGTTGCTATTGTGCTGCATAAGCTCTTTGACGTGCCTTTACCTATCATTCTCGGGGTCTTCTCTGGTGCGGTAACTAACACACCATCATTAGGTGCTGGGCAGCAAATACTCAGCGAACTGGGCGCACAAGAAAACATGCTGGATTTAACCGGCATGGGCTATGCCGTAGCCTACCCGTTTGGGATTTGTGGCATCTTGCTGACAATGTGGCTACTTCGATTAGCTTTTCGTGTCGATATAGATAAAGAAGCCGAAGAATTTGAAGCCAATAATGGTCAGAGAAAACAGAGCCTTCATACCATTAATGTTGCCGTAAAAAATACCAACTTAAGCGGGCTAATGCTAAAAGATGTACCGGCCCTCACCGATGGTGACATTGTCTGTTCTCGATTAAAGCGCGGCGAGCAACTTTACGTTCCTCGGCCAGAATCAACGATTGAAGTTAACGACTTACTGCACTTGGTTGGTGAAAAACATGCACTAAGAAAAGCACTATTAGTTATTGGTGAAGAAGTTGATGCATCCCTTTCGACTCGGGGAACCGAGCTTCGCGTTCAGCGACTTGTTGTCACCAATGAAATCGTACTGGGTAAAAAAATACACGACTTAGAATTAAAAGAAAAATACGATGTAGTTGTTTCGCGCCTTAACCGTGCCGGTGTCGAACTAGTTCCCACCAGCCAAACGACCCTACAGTTTGGTGATATCCTTAATTTAGTCGGTCGACACGAAGCCATAGAAGCAGTCAGCGGCATTGTGGGTAATGCCCATCAAAAACTGCAACAAGTTCAAATGCTACCTGTTTTCATCGGTATAGGCTTAGGTGTGTTACTGGGGTCTATCCCTTTCTACCTACCAGGCTTTCCTGCTGCAATAAAATTAGGGCTTGCTGGCGGTCCATTGATCGTTGCACTCGTCCTTGCTCGCGTCGGCAGTATAGGCAAACTATATTGGTTCATGCCGCCTAGTGCTAACTTAGCCTTACGTGAGATTGGGATTGTGCTCTTTCTCGCTGTTGTCGGTTTAAAATCTGGCGGTGGCTTTGTCGAAACACTGGTCAATGGTGATGGGCTCAGTTGGATGGGGTACGGAATGGTGATCACCTTAATTCCATTAATCTCTGTTGGTATTCTGGCTCGCTTAGTTGGCCAACTAAATTACCTAACAATCTGCGGCATGTTGGCGGGGTCTATGACCGATCCACCAGCGCTTGCTTTTGCTAATAATATCCACAGTACCAGTGGCGCTGCGGCACTCTCTTATGCAACTGTATACCCACTAGTAATGTGCTTACGTATTTTATCTCCGCAGATCCTCGCTCTGCTTCTTTGGACGATCTAGCGCTAAAAATGTGACCAAGCTCGGCCAGTGCCTAGATAACTGGCCGTCTTTGTTACACAAACACTCATCCCACCAGTCAATTCACCTCATCAAACTCACAAAAACAAAACAACATACTATAAAGCAAAGTATTTTTATGACGATATAGATACCAGGAATGCATTTTTCATTCCTATAAGGATCATAAATACTATAATTAGGCGTGTTGTTATGAAGAAATTGAAGTTAAAGAGCAAACTTTTATTGCTCAGTTTACTCCCTCTATTTGTCACCTTGGCAGTAGCTATTGGGTTAATCGTAACGTTAGAACAAAATGCATTAAATGAAGAAGTGGTCCACTATCAAGACCGACTTATTTCAGAAAGAAAATTTCAACTTGAAGATGCCACAACGATCATCAAGCACTCTGTAGACAACATACTTCAAACCACACCAAACAAAGCAGAAGCAATTGGTGAAATCCGCAAGCTTCTCTCTCCTATCCGCTTTGCCGATGAAGACTCAGGTTATTTTTTCATCTATGACATGAAAGGCACCAATATTGTGCATTCAACGGCACCCAACAAGCACGGCTCTAATAGTATTAATGCCCGTGATGTAAATGGTGTTGCTTATATTCAGGATTTAATTAGCGCGTCACGTAATGGCGGTGGTTTTGTTGAATATAGCTACCCTAAAACAGCAAATGGACAGCCACAACCAAAACTCAGCTATGCTGCAGGCGTAAATAGCGGCAACTGGTTTATTGGCACCGGCTTATACATTGATGATATTGCAGAGGAAGTCGCAACCTACCGCGCAACGGCTGAACTCGCCATGCAGCAGCGATTTGAACTGGTGCTAATCAGCTCAGTGATCCTTGCTATTATTACCATTATTTTAGTGCTGTTTAGTGCCAACCGTATCACCACTCCAGTACAGAATATGGTTGATACCTTAAATGACATTGCCGATGGTGAAGGCGATTTAACCCGTCGCCTCAACGTTCAAGGTGAAGACGAAATTGCAGATCTTGCCAATGCCTTCAATCGTTTTGTCGCCAAGTTACAAACCATCATCAAGCAAGTTTCTGATGTAACGGAAAATGTTGGTCGTGCCGCAGGTAGTATTCACCAACAAACACAGGGACTCACTAAGCAACTTCACGATCATAATAATGAAACGGAACAAGTTGTTACTGCTGTAACTGAAATGAGTTCTGCTGCAAGCGAAGTCGCTATTAATGCCAATGAAGTGGCGAACGCTACTAGCAATGCAAGCCAAGATTCACAGCTTGCACAGCAACGTGTTGATACCTCAGTTGCTTCAATAACAGCATTGGTCGATGAAGTTGACCAAGCAGCAAAACACATTGATTCGCTTAACCAACAATCTCAGAAAATTGATAATGTATTGAAAGTTATCGGTGAAATTGCAGAACAAACTAACCTTCTTGCGCTCAATGCAGCCATTGAAGCAGCACGTGCTGGTGAACAAGGTCGAGGCTTTGCCGTCGTAGCAGACGAGGTGCGTGGCCTTGCAAGTCGTACCCAAACAAGTACTCAAGAAATCAAAGAGATGCTTGATGAGTTGCACTCTCTGGTTGCTCATGCCGTAAGCTCAATGGACCATAGCCAAAATACATGTACCGAAGCCGTTGGTGCCGCCAATTCAATTACTGAGAGCCTATCTTCGGTTACGGGTGCAGTTGAAGCCATTAACGATATGACCAGCCAAATTGCGACCGCAGCAACTGAACAAAGCTCAGTCACAGATGAGATCAACCGTAATATGATTTCTATCCAAGACATCGTCAGCCACCTTATCCAGTCGAATAACGATTCAGAGCATGTGGTGTCTGAACTCAACGAAGCTGGTACAGAGCTGAAACAACTGGTGGGGCAATTTAAAACAAGTTAACTACGACTACATCCTATAGCAGCATAAAAAATGGCAACGCACTCGCGTTGCCATTTTTATAATAAAGGGAGATACAAACGACTAATCATTAAACAGCAAGCAACTCCGCCCTTCAATCTCAATGCGTTGCACATTAGTCGCAAAAATATCGGTTAACCGCTCGGCTGTCATTACCTCATCTGGCGTGCCTTTCGCAACGCATGAACCGTTATTAAGTAAAATAACCTGATCAGCTTCGGTCAGCGTACGATTAAGATCGTGATTCGCCATAATCACAGCAATTCCTTGCTGCGCAATTTTCTTAACTAACCGATACATAGCCGCTTCCTGGCCTATATCCAGCGCAGCGGCAGGTTCGTCTAATAATAATAGCTTTGCATCAGGATTGATGGCGGGCCATACCTGTAGGCATGCAGCCGCTAAGCGTACACGTTGCCACTCGCCACCCGATAACTGCTGAATATTTCGGTTCAGCTTATCGTTGATCCCCAACGCAGCACAGATTTCATCAACCGCAGCTTGCAGCTGTGTTTTGCTTACACTGACTAAAGCTGACGTTGCCAATGCCAAGTAATGATACACAGCAACAGAGAATGCGGGACGATCTTGCTGCGATAAATAGCAACGACGCTGTGCTAATGATGGGTAGTCGTAACGAGTAATATTTTCCCCAAGAAATTGAATATTGCCATCGGCTGAAAAAAGTCCAGATAGCAATGAAATCGCCGTACTTTTACCACTCCCATTCGGGCCTATAAGGTGCAAAATTTCACCTGCATCCAATGAAAAAGAGACAGGCAATAGCCGAGGCGGCATAGCAAGATTATTCGCACTGATAATGTTCATAGCTTCACTTAATCAATATGGGAGCGGAGCAGCATCCAAACAAAAATGGGCGCACCAATCGTCGTTGTCACCACACCAACGGGCAATTCTGCCGACGATAAAGCAATCCGTGAGATCGTATCAGCAAAGGCCAACAACAAAGCGCCACTTATCGCGGAGAGCGGAAGTAAATAGCGATTTTCTGTACCAAGCGCTAATCGCAACAAATGCGGAACCACAAGCCCAATGAAGCCAATAATCCCACCTAAGGCTACCGATGCTCCAACTAATAACGACACAACCATGATTAACTTCCAGCGCAGTTTTACAACGTCTAAACCTAACTGCTTCGCATGCACTTCGCCCAGCATTAATACGTCAAGTTGTTTACCACGCGTACATAACCAAAGTAACACAGGCGCAACCAATACCCCGATAGATAGCTGTGACCAACTGACACCGCCAACACTGCCCATTAGCCAATACATGAGCTGACGTAAACTCAGATCGGTACTAAAGTAGAAGGCCCAAGTCACCACCGCGCCCGATAGAATACCAAGTGCCACCCCAATCAGTAGTAACTTCGCTGTCGACACTCGCCCCCCACGTGATAACCCAACAAGGATCAAAGTAAATGTGAGCGCCCCAAACATTGCCGCACTCATTGTCATGGCGGCACTCGGATCAACGGGCACAAAAAAGAGCAATAAAACAAGCGCGAGACTCGCACCACCGGAAATGCCTAACACACCAGGTTCTGCCAGTGGGTTACCTAATAATACTTGTAATACCGCACCAGAGGATGCCAGTGCTGCACCTATCATTAAGGCTGCAATTAAGCGAGGGTAGCGCAGCTGATACAGCAATTGCGCTTCGAGTTCGCCATCTGGTGACCAAGGTAATATCCAAAGTTCGCCCACAGATAAAGCAAAAAAAGAAACAAGTAAAAGAAGCGAGATAATAACAAAGCTACACGCTTTCCAACGTAATTGTTGGCGGTGAATAAGATCGTTAAGCTGCATGGGCCGATGTGTAATTAAATGATGGCGTAACAATACAATTAAAGCCGCACAATGAAAAGCATGAGCTAAGCACTCATGCTATCAAGATGTTACGCGGAATATTATCGAAGCAACCTATTGGGCTATAGCAGTTTATTGAGTAAACGCACATTTATTTAGGCTACCAAGATAACTTGCTTATGCGATTTAAATAACTTGAATTTGCCCTTCTGCTACAACATCAGTTTGTTGCACTAATAGGCAGGCTCGCTGTCCAATCGCCACATTAGGATTAGGGAAAACCACCGCTTCTCCTCCTTCTAATGAAAAGTACTTTTTGTCTTGGTCTTGCCCTAACAAACAGCCTTGTTCAAAGAAAGTAAAGTTGGCTTGCGAAGCAGGAAAGCTAAATTGAAAATCATCTGTTTCTTTGGTCAAGGTTCGTGTCACTTTATACACGACAAGCTTATCACCTTGCCAATCATACGCTTGATCATAGTGATGTAATAACTCCCGTAATGCGGTATCAAACGGTAAAAGGCGCTCAAGTTCATTCTCACCGATCTTAGCAACCCGCCCCAACTCCATTGTCAACGCTTGTGCGCCATGTTTAGCTGCGCTATACCAACTAAAGGTCGGTGAATCGGTACGAGAAAGTAACACGGCTTCCACTTTCGCCTGCTCTAAAAAGGCAAATAGCGCATTACTGCGTGTTGGACAAGTACTATGAGGACTAACGGCAAACGTATAATGAGTAGAGTCACGAATCGCGCTGTGTAGGTCTAAATGCCAACGTAATAAATTCTCCTCTTTAGGGTTAAGCATATCGCCCCCCTGATAAAAGAGATCAACTTCCTGCTGAAGGACATTGGCAGTTTCACGATCGATATTTGTCGGCTCGTTATGGCTCGCAAACAAACGGTTCATGTTCTCGGTAATAAAGCGCGTATGTGCCAATGTAGCGGTTGGATGTGCAATAATAAATAAAAGACGATGAACAGGCTTAAAATCCCCTTTCAATATTTCTTTACTCAATTGATCAAGTAGCTCTATTGGTCCCGTTTCATCACCATGTACCCCTGAAGAGACAACAATGCTTTTAGTTGTCGGTGACGTTACTGTAGGCTCAATCTTTAATACACCTCGGGCACGTAATTGAAACGAAATCCCGGATTGTAGCTGCCACTCGCCACCAACAAACTCACTATCTACATCAAGCGTCGCAGATAAAAACTCTCCAGCTTTGACACGATCCAGTGATGACATCGACAACCTCCTTGTTTATTCGACATATCATAGATATCGAGATTACAAGAATGTTAAACAAGAGTAAACAAACGCAACATTAAGATGTGAGTATAACTCGCCCATCAACTATCAAACTATTCTTGCGAGGGAATTAACGAAATGAGTATTACAGACAGAGGTGGTCAAGGTGGTAGATGGCATTTTTTAAGCAAAAGAAAACCCAAACGAATCTTGATGTTCGTTTGGGTTACTCAATGTTCATCGCTAAAAGCTGTTATTTTTCGATCTCGATATTTTCAACTCGAGCTTTTAGTTTTTGGCCAGGACGGAAAGTCACTACACGACGCGCAGAAATTGGAATATCTTCACCCGTTTTTGGATTTCGTCCCGGACGTTGGTTTTTATCACGAAGGTCGAAATTACCGAATCCAGATAACTTCACTTGCTCGCCGTTTTCTAGTGCTTTTCTGATTTCTTCAAAAAAGACTTCCACCGTATCCTTGGCGTCCCGTTTGCTTAATCCCACATTTTCAAACAGGTTCTCAGCCAAATCGGCTTTTGTGAGCGCCATAGATAACTCCCTCAAGACTAAGTTGAATGGATAGCGTACACAACATAAGTTACGTACCACTGTTAATGGGTTTGCTGGCCTGAAACCAAAACAAACTGCGTATACCCTCAAATGCAATTTGCAACGGTCTAGCTCAAGCTCAACTGTAGTCAAGTTTAAGCCAACTTGCTGATTTCCGCCAACTTTTTTAACTATGCAAACGTAAAAATAATCGACAAGGTCACGAAATAATGCTTGATTTCGATACGCTCGCTCATGCTTATCAAGGCCATTAACCGAGAATAAACACTATATTATCAGCAACATACAGAATTATCAGCCACTTTATGAACAAGAAATAGCAAAAATAACCAACTATCAAGCTGTTAGAGAATTTGGGAAACAGATCAAAAAAATATTCTAATTTTTAGCTGTATTTCGAAAACAAAGACTTATCTAGTCAGCTAATGTCACGTAATTTAGTGCCAATATACAAGATGAATTTATGAATTGCCTTCTTGTTCAGGCAACTCACATCATATTCCCCAGGCGAATACACAAAGCAAAAAACCTCTCCCAAGCCGCCTTCACCCCGAAACAGAACCAAATTGTATTCTAATAAAGTAAATTCAGCGTATAAAAAAGGGTGACTTATAACAAGTCACCCTCTATCTATTAGCTTACTTAGACTCGCTTTCGAAAGCCTAGTATTCCGTATTAATCACGTAACGACGCGTTGAACTTCTCAGCCAGTGCAGCAACAATCGCTTCAACTGCATTAGCAATATCCGCTTCTTCTAGCGTGCGCTCTGTTGATTGCAGTGAAAGTGCGATAGCAAGGCTCTTATTGCCTTCCTCTACACCTTTACCACGGTAAACATCAAACAAGTTAACGCCTGTTAGTAGTTCACCACCGTTTGCACGACAAGCTTCAACAACATCACCAGCTGCAACATCTTCGCTTACAACAACCGCGATATCGCGACGGTTTGCTGGGAACTTAGAAACAGCAACAGCTTCTGGTAGTTCACGTGAGTTGATTGCATTCCACTCGATCTCAAATACGATAGTACGACCGTTAAGGCCAAACTTACGCTCAAGTTCAGGGTGAACAGTACCAATTACACCAACCTCTTTACCACCAACAACGATTGCTGCTGTCTGGCCAGGGTGAAGTGCTGGGTGCTTCGCTGACTTAAAGCCAAATGCGACGTCGTTAGCCGTTAGTTCAAGAACCGCTTCCAAATCGCCTTTTAGGTCGAAGAAGTCAACAGTGTTGCTTTCAATGTCCCAGTGCTCATCGCTACGGTTACCCGCGATAACACCAGCAAGCATAGGTTCTTGACGCATGCCATTTTCAGCCGTTTCACAAGGAATGAAACGTAAGCCGTATTCGAATAGACGAACTCGTGGTTGCTGACGCTTCTGGTTGTGAACAACAGTGTTTAGCAAGCCTTGGATTAGACCAAGACGCATTGCTGACATATCTGCTGAGATTGGGAATGGTAGAACAAGTGGCTCAACACCAGGAACAATCAGAGTTTGTTGTTCTGGTTCTACGAAGCTGTAAGTAATCGCTTCGTGGTAGCCACGGTCAACAAGAAGGTCGCGTACACGCTTAAGCGGTAGGTTAGCTTCTTTGTGATCGTTCATGCTTAGTGCAGCAACAGGCGCTTGATTTGGGATGTTATCGTAACCGTAAATACGACCAACTTCTTCAATTAGGTCTTGCTCGATTGCGATATCAAAACGCCATGTTGGTGCTGTTGCAGTCCAGCCTTCAGCTGTTGTTTCAACCGTTAAGCCTAAACGCTCTAGGATCTCTACCACGTCAGCATCTTCGATGTGGTGACCTAGTAGGTTATCAAGCTTAGTACGACGTAGCGCAACTGTGTTTGGCTTAGGAAGATCGGCTTCAGATTCAACGCCAACAACAGGGGCTACTTCACCGCCACAAATTTCAACTAATAGTTGAGTTGCGCGCTCCATTGCATTGTGCTGAAGTGCGAAATCCACACCACGCTCAAAACGCATAGAAGAATCAGTGTGTAAGCCGTAGCTACGTGCGCGACCACGGATGTGGTCAGGTGCAAAGAATGCACACTCAAGTAGTACATCTTGAGTTTCACCCGTAACACCAGACTCTTCACCACCAAAGATACCAGCAATCGCAAGTGCTTTAGTGTGGTCTGCTACAACTAGCGTATCGGCGTTTAGTTCAGCTTCAGTACCATCAAGAAGCGTCAGTTTTTCGCCCTGCTCTGCCATGCGTACTACGATGCCACCTTCGATCTTCGTTAGATCAAATGCGTGCATAGGCTGACCTTGTTCTAGTAGAACAAAGTTAGTGATATCAACAACAGGATCGATAGAGCGAATACCACAACGACGCAGTTTTTCTTGCATCCATAATGGTGTTTCAGCTTTAACGTTCACGTTCTTAACAACACGGCCAAGGTAACGAGGACATGCTTCAGAAGCTTTTACTTCGATAGCAACAGTGTCATCAATTGACGGAGCAACTGCTTCAACAGCAGGCTCGGTAACGTCAGCACGGTTTAAAACGCCCACTTCACGAGCAAGACCACGGATGCTGAAACAGTCAGCGCGGTTTGCTGTTAGGTCAACGTCGACAGTCACGTCGTCTAAGCCAAGGAATTCGCGGAAGTCTGTACCAAGAACAGCGCTTTCTGCTAGTTCTAGAATACCGTCAGACTCAACATCAATACCCAGCTCAGAGAAAGAACAAAGCATACCGTGAGATGGTTGACCACGTAGTTTCGCTTTCTTGATTTTAAAATCGCCAGGAAGCACTGCACCAACAGTTGCAACCGCGACTTTAATACCAAGACGACAGTTAGATGCGCCACATACGATGTCTAGCAGCTCTTCAGCACCAACATCAACTTTAGTCACGCGCAGTTTGTCTGCATCTGGGTGTTGTTCACAAGAAACAACCTGACCCACTTTAACACCAGTGAATGAACCCGCTACAGGTAGAACGTCGTCTACTTCTAGGCCAGCCATTGTAATTTGGTGAGTTAGTTCGTCGGTAGTAACCGCAGGGCTAACCCACTCACGAAGCCAAGATTCGCTGAATTTCATAGTGATTAAACCTCTGGATTACTTAAATTGTTTTAGGAAACGAAGGTCGTTCTCGAAGAACGCACGTAGATCGTTTACACCATAACGAAGCATAGTTAGACGCTCAACGCCCATACCAAATGCGAAACCAGAGTATTTCTCAGGATCGATACCTACGCTGCGAAGTACGTTCGGGTGAACCATACCGCAACCAAGTACTTCTAACCATTTACCGTTTTTGCCTTTAACATCAACTTCTGCAGAAGGCTCAGTGAATGGGAAGTAAGATGGACGGAAACGTACTTCCACTTCTTCTTCAAAGAAGTTACATAGGAAGTCATGCAGAACACCTTTAAGCTGTGCAAAATTCACGTTTTCGTCAACTAACATGCCTTCCACTTGGTGGAACATTGGCGTGTGTGTTTGGTCGTAATCATTACGGTAAACACGGCCAGGGGCAATAAAGCGTAGTGGTGGTTGGCTCGCTTCCAGTGTACGGATCTGAACACCAGACGTGTGCGTACGAAGCATCAGATCTGGGTTAAAGAAGAAAGTATCGTGATCGGTACGCGCTGGGTGATCTTCTGCGATGTTTAGTGCATCGAAGTTGTGGAAAGCATCTTCGATTTCTGGGCCTGCTTCAGTTGTAAAACCAAGCTCACCAAAGAAGCTTTCAATACGTTCGATCGTACGAGTAACAGGGTGAATACCACCGTTTTCAATACGACGACCAGGCATAGTCACGTCAATCGTTTCAGCGGCAAGTTTTTGTTCTAGCTCTGCACGTTGTAGAGCGTCTTTACGCGCTACTAGTAAAGCTTGAACTGCTTGCTTAGCTTTGTTGATTTCTTGACCAGCAGTGCGACGCTCTTCTGGTGGTAGTTTACCTAGTTGTTGTAGTTGAAGGGTTAAGTGACCCTTTTTACCTAGGTACTGAACTCGGACTTCGTCCAGAGCGACTAAAGAATCAGCCTGCTCAATAGCTGCCGTTGCGTTGGCAATAATCTCGTCTAGATGTTGCATCATTTCCTCATCCACCCACAGGTGGCGTCCATAAGGGAGATATAAATTCGCGTAACGATACATACTAAAGAAACAAGCGTCTAAATCCAAATTGATTCGTAAGAAATAGGTTTGTTTGTTTAAAAAAATGCCCTGATGGGGAGAGAAAAGGAAGTTATAAGGTATCTATTTGAGAGATGAAGTGAATTTACGGTATTAATGGAGAGGCTATCTTTTGTATCCAAGGGTTTTCTAAGCATAAAAAAAGGAGAGCCTAAGCTCTCCTTTTCAAATCAAACTGGACTGAAATTACAGTGCAGCTTTCGCTTTTTCAACTAGTACTGTGAAAGTAGCTTTGTCGAATACTGCGATATCAGCAAGGATCTTACGATCGATTTCGATAGACGCTTTCTTAAGACCGTTGATTAGACGGCTGTAAGACATGCCATTTTGACGAGCAGCAGCGTTGATACGTGCAATCCAAAGTTGACGGAAAGTACGTTTCTTGTTGCGACGGTCACGGTAAGCGTATTGACCTGCTTTAGTAACAGCTTGGAAAGCTACGCGGTAAACACGTGAACGTGCACCGTAGTAACCTTTAGCTTGTTTAAGAACTTTCTTGTGACGTGCACGCGCTTGTACACCACGTTTTACGCGAGGCATAGGAGACTCCTAACTAAAATATTAAAAAATAAAACTAAAAACGATTAAGCGAACGGAAGCATACGTGCAACAGCTGCCACTTCACACTTAGGAAGGATAGCGTTTGGACGAAGCTGACGTTTGTTCTTAGTAGTACGTTTAGTCAGGATGTGACGTTTTGTAGCGTGCTTAAACTTGAAACCACCAGCAGTTTTCTTGAAACGCTTAGCAGCACCTTTGTTGGATTTCATCTTAGGCATGATGAGACTCCGCATTGTTGATAGTTAATAATCTAGTAATCAGGCGAACAAAAGCGCTGCCTAAGCAGCGCTTTTAGCTACTTTAATGCCGTAATTACTTCTTCTTAGGGGCAAGCATCATCGTCATTTGACGACCTTCTACTCGATTAGGGAAGCTTTCGCAGACCGCTAGGTCTTCTAGTTCTGCCTTAATACGATTTAGAAGCTCGATACCAAGATTCTGATGGGCCATTTCACGACCACGGAAACGTAGTGTGACTTTACCCTTGTTGCCCTCTTCTAAAAAGCGAGTCAGGTTGCGTAGTTTTACCTGATAATCGCCTTCGTCTGTACCAGGTCGGAATTTAACTTCCTTGATCTGGATTTGTTTCTGCTTTTTCTTTTGCTCTTTAGCAGCCTTCGCCTTTTCGAACAGGTACTTGCCATAGTCCATCACACGACAAACAGGTGGCTCGGCATTCGGGCTGATTTCAACTAAATCCACACCGGCTTCATTAGCAATACGAGTCGCTTCATCAAATGAAACAACACCAATTGATTCACCATCAATTCCCGTTAGACGCACTTCGTTAACACCGCGAATTTCACCGTTTAGACGGTGCGCATTTTGTTTAACTGGTGCTTGAGTTCTTCTTCCGCCTTTAATACCTTAGTCCTCCAAAACATTAAGCGTACGACTGCTAATCTCTTGCTGCAAGAATGCAACAAGGTCATCAATCTTCATTTTACCCAAATCTTTACCCTTGCGAGTTCTAACTGCCACTTCGCCTGCTTCGACTTCTTTGTCGCCGCAAACAAGCATGTAAGGCACTCGCTTCAAAGTATGTTCGCGGATTTTAAAGCCAATCTTCTCATTTCTCAAGTCCGCATTGACTCTAATTCCACATTTCTGCAGTTTTTTTACAATTTCTTGAGCATATTCTGACTGACTATCAGTAATATTCATCACTACAGCTTGCTGAGGCGCCAACCATGTTGGGAAGAAGCCCGCATAATCTTCGATAAGAATACCGATGAAACGCTCTAGTGAACCAAGAATTGCACGGTGAATCATAACAGGAGTATGACGTTCGTTGTCTTCACCCACGTATGTTGCACCTAAGCGCTCTGGTAATGCAAAATCTAGCTGTACTGTACCACACTGCCATGCACGATCTAAACAATCGTGAAGTGTGAATTCGATCTTAGGACCGTAGAATGCACCTTCGCCCTCTTGAATCTCATAAGCAATGCCCATTGATTCTAGAGCAAATGTTAGGTCAGCCTCAGCTTTATCCCACATTTCATCAGAGCCTACACGTTTTTCAGGACGCGTAGATAGTTTAACAACGATGTTGTTAAACCCAAATGTCTGGTATGTATCGTACACCATTTTGATGCAAGATGTAACTTCTTGTTGCACTTGGCTTTCTGTACAGAAAACATGCGCATCATCTTGCGTAAAGCCACGAACACGCATGATACCGTGAAGAGCACCTGATGGCTCGTTACGGTGACAAGAACCAAACTCAGCCATACGTAATGGCAGATCACGGTAAGACTTCAGACCTTGGTTGAAGATTTGTACGTGACCTGGGCAGTTCATTGGCTTGATCGCGTATTCACGGTTCTCAGAATTCGTCGTGAACATCGCTTCAGCGTATTTATCCCAGTGACCAGAGCGTTCCCAAAGTACACGGTCCATCATTAATGGGCCTTTTACTTCTTGATAATCGTACTCTGTTAGTTTTTCACGAACAAATACTTCTAGCTCACGGAAGATAGTCCAACCGTTGTGGTGCCAGAACACCATACCCGGTGCTTCTTGCTGCATGTGGAACAGATCAAGTTGCTTACCGATTTTACGGTGATCACGCTTCGCGGCTTCTTCTAGACGCGTAAGGTGTGCTTTAAGCAATTTCTTGTCTTGGAAAGCTGTACCGTAGATACGTTGCAGCATCTTGTTGTCGCTGTTACCACGCCAGTATGCACCTGCTACGCTCAGCAGTTTAAAGTGCTGACAGAAGCTCATGTTAGGTACGTGTGGACCGCGACACATGTCGATGTATTCTTCGTGATGGTAAAGGCCAGGACGATCATCGCGTGATACGTTCTCGTCTAGGATTTCCATTTTGTAGGTTTCGCCACGTGATTCAAACGTATCACGAGCTTCCTGCCAGCTCACTTTTTTCTTAACGACTTGGTACTTAGTTTTCGCAAGTTGAATCATGCGCTTTTCAATTGCATCAACATCATCTTGTGTTAGCGATTGCTCAAGATCGATATCATAGTAGAAGCCGTTGTCGATCGTTGGACCGATCGCCATTTTTGCTTCAGGATAAAGTTGCTTAATCGCATGGCCTAAAAGGTGAGCACAAGAGTGACGAATGATCTCTAGACCATCTTCGTCTTTTGCTGTGATGATTTCTAAAGCAGCATCTTTCTCAATCAGATCACAAGCATCAACACGTTCACCGTCAACACGACCAGCGATACATGCTTTAGCAAGACCTGGGCCGATTGAAAGTGCTACGTCCATTGTTGATACAGCGTTGTCGAATTGACGTTGACTGCCGTCAGGAAGAGTAATTACAGGCATTGAATATTCCTTACAGTGGTGCCACACACCAAGTAGCACATGTCAGTTGTAAAGCCTTTGAAAGCTTTTATGAGTAAATAAGAAGCTTTTGCTCCACCAACCCCGCAATACAGAGCGATATAGTGAAACAAAGCGATCGCGATGATAGCAGAGGCGCGTTAGCGAATGCAAAGCCTCTGTCTATAATCACGCTTCAACGAGTTGATATGTAACTACATAGAGTGACTCTATGTTAGGGTAAATATCTTGGATAACCGACTTTAGTTCAGGCAGTGTCATATTTTCTTGCTGAGCATGGAAGTCTGTCAGCTCGGAAAACAAAACAGGCGTTACCGCTTCAATTTTTAATTTACAGAACCAACGCCCCTCTTCGTATGTAGATACGTCTACGACTGACCCAGCCTGGTAATGGCTTTCAGACTCATCACGAATAGTGATCGTTTTCTTTTTTGCCAAAATATCCGCTTCGAAACGTTCGAAGAAGGTCATTTCTGTTGGAACACTATTCACGGTACTTCCTTACTATAAGGCCAATATAGAGGCACATAAGCCATTTAATTAGCGGCGACGTGGGTGTGGACGGCGTGATGAACGGTCTTTATAAGCAGAAGCTGCTTTAGCTTGTGACAGCTCAATTGACTCAACCGTTAGCACCATAGGCTCACGCGGTACAATGCCGCTTTTAAACGTACGCTTACGTGGCGGTAAGGCGTATTCTTCATCCGTTGCACGAGGCATACGCTTGAAGCGAGATAAGTAGAAACTTTCTAGCTTTTCTCTCGCCCACTCTGTTTTACGAAAATACTTAACGCAGCTAGCGATTGAAGGATTGGTGGTAAAGCAATGAAAACGCATTGCTGTTGCTAGAATCTCCCAACCATAGAAATCCACTAACTCAGTCAGTAAGGTTTCTAATTTAAGGCCGTGAAGTGGATTGTTTTGCTGTTCTTCTAACATTGTTATTCCTAAAAAAGCCAGGTAAGGCGTCATCATCGCACAATAGTATAGTATTCACTATATACGGTTTTACTCTTAAGCCTTGTCAACCAAAGCGTCGAACACCTCTTTGGCAGCTGTCATGCCATTAATCGCGGCAGGAAATCCTGCATAAACTGACATTTGCAAAATCACTTCAGTAATTTCCCTCTGGGTACAACCGACATTTAACGCACCACTAATATGCCCCTTGAGTTGTGGCTGACAGTTTCCCATTGCCGTTAGTGCTGCGATAGTGGCCAACTCTCGTGTACGAAAATCTAAACCATCACGTTGTAAAACATCACGTTGTAAAACATCACCAAATGGATATTCAACGGTGTACTTAGCTAAATCAGGGCACACATCGCGAAAAGTGTCCATCATGCTATCTGCAGCTCCGGGCGCTAGTTCATTCATCTTTGCCAAACCTGATTCGTATCTACTCGTCATGGCTTATATCCTATTCATCTGATTTTAAAGGTATAAAATAGCACTATTTGCTATCACTACCTATCACGTAATAACCTACTTTTAGTACAGATAGTGGACTATTTTGTCATCACGCCGTCTTAATTAACCCAGAGGCATTACCTGCAATATTGCGATCAAGCACAAATATCGAACAACCCCACTCAAGCCTCACTCGCTAAACTTGCAATACCAATCAAAAGTTGCTTTTATTTGTATAGGCAAATATGGAATACAGCAATGAGCCAATCTCCTCGCTACTTAGCAATCAAGCAATATTTAAAAGATCATATCCTGAGTCGGCAGTGGATGCCGGGCTATAAGATCCCAACAGAGGTTGCCTTGTCTGAGCAATTCAGTGTCAGCCGAATGACGGCCAATAAAGCAGTTAAAGAGTTGGTTACCGAAGGCTTACTGCAACGCACGCCACGGCGCGGTACTTTTGTCTGTCATAAAAAAGCTGAATCACCGCTAATGACCATCAGTAACATAGCGACTGAAGTGACCGAGCGAGGTCACCAATATTCAAGTCAGGTCATCAGTCAGCAGAAAGTATCAGCAACAGACGATACGGCATTACTATTAGGCGTCAGGCATGGTACAGCACTCTTTTTTACACAAATTGTGCATTTTCAAGATGATGCCCCTATTCAACTTGAGGAGCGCTGGGTAAACCCTGATTATGCACCTGAGTATTTAGATCAAGACTTTACGCAGCAAACGCCTAACGAATATCTTGTGCAAACATGCCCGCTTAGCGATATAGAGCATACTGTTGAAGCCATTTTACCGCCGAAGCGCATCTCAACATTGTTGAACATGCCCAACTCGACGCCGTGCCTATTACTTAATCGACGAACTTGGAGCAATAAAAACCTTATCAGTACCGCCTTGCTTTATCACCCTGGGGACAAATATAAATTAAGTTCGCGCAACGCCGTGTAATACCAATTTCAATAAGAGAGCGAGGATACACCTCGCTTTCATCTTCTTCTCTGCTAACTGCGTCAATATCAACAAAAAGTAAAAACCACAAACACACTTGTCGCTGTGTATATCCTACCGATCCTGCTCACAAAACCAGCTTAACTCGCTCTTATCTCGCCATAATGATCACATTTCTTTTACAACTTATCTTGAGTTCAGAGGTAAAATTGTCTATTTATTTGTATATACATTAATAACAATTAGAGACCATCATGGATCGTGTTCTTACCAATTTGAACCTTGTCACCATGCAGCCAGCAGCAAGTCCGTCCGCTAGTCATACTAACGACAGCAGCGATTGTAACAACGGCTACCAAGTTATCGAGAATGCAGTGATCGGTATAACTAATGGCAAAATCAGTTTTGTTGGCTCATCGGATCAAGCGGATCTTCATGGTCATCCTGATGTTATTGATTGTCAGCAAGCGTTAGTCACGCCCGGAATTATCGACTGCCACACTCACCTTATATTTGCAGGCAACCGTGCCAATGAGTTTGAGCAACGCTTACAGGGTGTGCCTTACGAGACCATAGCAAAAACTGGTGGCGGTATTCTTGCCACAGTAAAAGCGACGCGTGCAGCAAGTGAGGATGAGCTATACGAATTGGCCATTGAGCGTTTGGAAGGATTGAAACGTGACGGCGTAACAAGCATTGAAATTAAATCTGGCTATGGTCTTACCCTAGAAGACGAAATTAAGATGTTACACGTCGCAAAAGCTATTGGCCGCCTTGAAGATATTAAAGTCACTAGCACTTTACTAGCAGCGCATGCTCTCCCGCCTGAATACCAAGATCGTGCCGATGACTATATTGATCACATCTGCAATGACATCATCCCTGTTGTCGCCGCAGAGAAGCTGGCTGATGCCGTTGATGTTTTCTGTGAGAACATTGGCTTTAGTAATCAACAATGTGAACGTGTGTACCGCGCTGCGATTGAACACGGTTTGAACATAAAAGGTCACACCGAGCAACTGTCTAACCAAGGTGGCAGTCAACTTGCGGCATCCCTGGGGGCAACGTCTGTTGATCATATTGAATACCTTGATAACACTGGCGTTAATGCCCTACAACAGCATGGTACTGTTGCGACTTTATTGCCTGGCGCTTTCTATTTTCTTCGCGAAACCCAGTTTCCACCTATTGAAGCACTTCGCAACGCCAATGTACCGATGGCAATAGCCAGTGATTTTAACCCTGGTACTTCACCAATCGCTTCAATGCGCATGATGATGAATCTCGCATGCACCCTCTTTAGACTTACACCAGAAGAAAGCCTGCGCGGTGTAACCTGTCATGCCGCTCAAGCCTTAGGGTTAGGCGAAAGCCGCGGGCAAGTACGGGTTGGAATGGATGCCGATCTGGCAATATGGCAGTTAGAACACCCTGCCGAATTATCGTATCGCATTGGGGTGCCAGATTTACTCGCCCGTGTTGTTGATGGAGAGCTCTTTTATGCCGATTGATATACGCAGCGCAGTAATAGACATGACCCCATGGCAAGGCCGCAATGATCCTGAAGATGGCGATCGTGGTTTACGTTGGCACCATCAAGTGCAGCCAGCCGACAATGCCAACGATGAAGGCATCATGTTATTGGGGTTTGCTTGTGACGAAGGTGTCAGCCGTAATAAAGGCAGGACAGGCGCTTATGATGCCCCTGTCGTTATTCGCAAAGCCCTCGCAAACCTTGCTTGGCACCACAAAGAGCCTATTTATGATGGTGGTGACATTCACTGTGATGACGGCAACCTTGAACAAGCTCAGCTACGGTTAGCCAACGATGTATCACAAGCCCTGCGCCAAAAACACAAAGTGATTGTTTTTGGTGGAGGGCACGAAGTTGCTTGGGGGACATTTCAGGGGTTAGGCCGCTACATCCAACAAAAACAAACTCAGCAACATGAAATATCATCATCTGATTTTCCGCCACCGCACGCGCCGCGGATTGGTATTATCAATTTTGATGCCCATTTCGATTTAAGAAGTCTACCGACAGCCTTAGGTGGCAATCTTGGTAGCTCTGGCACACCATTTCATCAAGCTGCTCGCTTTTGCGAACTACAAGGCTGGCCGTTTCATTACGCCTGCATTGGCGTTAATCGCGCCAGTAATACCCAAGCACTATTTGATAAAGCCGATGCTCTTGGTGTGACCTATATAGAAGATCACGCCCTGATCTATTCGCAACTTAACCAAGCTATCGAAACATTAAAGGGCTTTGTTGCTGAGTGTGATTACTTATACCTCACCATTGATATGGACGCCTTCCCTGCCGCTATCGCACCAGGTGTTAGCGCACCAGCAGCTCGTGGTATCCCTCTCGATATTTTTGAGGCGTTATTGCACCCCATCTTTAGCGCAAAAAATGTGCAACGCGAGAATAAGCTAGTTGTCGCAGATATTGCCGAGCTAAACCCTCGCTTTGATATCGATAGCCAAACAGCACGGCTAGCGGCAAGGCTAACATGGCTGATTGCGCAATCGATCCGCTAATAATCGAACGATCCACTGAGCATTATCGATTCGTTGAACCATACAAACTCATTAAGAGATCAACACTAACTTGAAACTAACCATACACCGTCAATGCCCAAAGAAAACAGCATTCTGAATGGGCAGATACCGCAAGGAGAGCAAGATGACGCACCACTCTGCAACAGCACGTTTAGATGCAAGCCGAACCATTAGCGCCCCGACAGGCACATCGCTTACTGCTAAATCATGGTTAACTGAAGCCCCATTAAGGATGCTGATGAACAACCTTCATCCTGATGTTGCTGAACATCCTCATGCGTTAGTTGTGTATGGTGGGATCGGTCGTGCAGCCCGCAACTGGGAATGTTACGACAAAATTGTAGAAGTCTTGCAGCGCCTAGAAGACAACGAAACGCTTTTGGTGCAGTCAGGCAAACCTGTTGGTGTGTTCCAAACCCATAAAGATGCACCGCGAGTCCTCATCGCCAATTCCAACCTAGTGCCACACTGGGCAAATTGGGAGCACTTTAACGAGCTCGATAAGCAAGGTTTGATGATGTACGGTCAAATGACTGCGGGCAGTTGGATCTACATTGGATCACAAGGGATCGTCCAAGGCACCTACGAAACCTTCGTTGCAATGGCAAAACAACATTTTGACGGAACAGCCAATGGTCGCTGGATCTTAACAGGTGGCTTAGGCGGTATGGGTGGCGCACAACCACTAGCTGCTACCATGGCTGGTTTCTCGATGCTTGCAGTTGAATGTGATGAAAGCCGCATTGATTACCGCCTACGTACAGGTTATGTCGATTGTAAAGCAACCAACTTAGATGAAGCCTTAGCGATTATTGAAGAATCAAAACAAACGGGTAAACCTGTTTCTGTTGGCTTATTGGGTAATGCCGCGGATGTGTATAGCGAACTAGTTGAACGCAATATCACACCCGATGCCACCACTGACCAAACGTCAGCACACGATCCTCTGAACGGCTATTTACCTCAAGGTTGGAGCTTAGAATATGCAGTCCAGATGCGCCAAAAAGATGAAGCAGCAGTAGTCAAAGCCGCGAAACAATCGATGGCGATTCAGGTCAAAGCTATGCTGGCTTTACAGGCTAACGGCTCAGCAACCGTGGATTACGGTAACAATATCCGTCAAATGGCATTTGAAGAAGGCGTAGAAAATGCCTTTGATTTCCCAGGGTTTGTACCGGCCTATATTCGACCTTTATTCTGTGAAGGCGTTGGCCCGTTCCGCTGGGCTGCACTATCTGGCGACCCAGAAGATATTTATAAAACAGATCAAAAAGTCAAAGAGCTGATCCCAGATAATCCGCAGCTTCATAATTGGCTAGACATGGCCCGCGAGCGTATCCAATTCCAAGGCTTGCCTGCGCGTATTTGTTGGGTCGGCTTAAAAGACCGTGCTCGCTTAGGCGCTGCATTTAATGAAATGGTAAAAAATGGTGAGCTAAAAGCGCCTATCGTGATTGGGCGGGATCACCTAGATTCTGGTTCAGTCGCCAGTCCTAACCGCGAAACAGAAGGCATGATGGACGGGTCTGATGCTGTATCCGATTGGCCATTACTTAATGCCTTACTGAATACCGCTTCGGGCGCAACTTGGGTATCGCTTCATCACGGTGGCGGTGTTGGTATGGGCTTCTCTCAACACTCAGGCATGGTTATTGTTTGTGATGGTAGCGACGACGCCGCAACCCGTGTGAAACGCGTACTACATAACGATCCCGCCACAGGCGTCATGCGCCATGCTGATGCGGGTTACGACATTGCAAAACAATGCGCACAAGAACAACAGTTAGATCTCCCTATGCTAACCCCAAACACAAGTTCAGCTTCATGATAACGGCTAAGGAAAGCACTATGCAGCAGATTGATACCTACAAACTCGAAATAATGCCAGGCAAGCTTAGCCTAAGTCAGTTACGTGAAGTGAATCGCCACCCTGTGCATTTATCACTACATGCATCCGCCTATCCTGACATGAACACCAGTGTTGATGCCGTCACTCGTGTGATTGATGAAGACAAAACCGTTTATGGCATCAATACAGGGTTTGGCTTACTCGCCAATACTCGAATTGCGGTTGAAGATTTAGAAACACTTCAGCGCAGTATTGTCTTATCGCACGCGGCAGGCATTGGCGAATTCATGGATGACGCTACTGTTCGCCTGATGATGGTGTTAAAAATTAATAGCCTTGCGCGTGGCTATTCAGGTATTCGTCCACTTGTAGTCGATGCGCTAATACAGCTGGTTAATGCTGGTATTTACCCGTGTATCCCGAAAAAAGGATCAGTGGGTGCATCAGGCGATTTAGCCCCTCTCGCTCACATGAGTACCGTCTTATTAGGTGAAGGTGAAGCCAGAATCAAAGGCGAAGTGGTATCAGGTAAAACGGCACTAGAACATGCAGGGCTAGCACCAATTACCTTAGCGCCGAAAGAAGGTTTAGCGTTATTAAATGGCACTCAAGCATCAACAGCATTTGCGTTAGAAGGCTTATTTGCAGCAGAAGATCTGTTTGCATCCGCCACCGTGTGTGGCGCGATGTCAGTTGAAGCCGCATTAGGCAGCCGTCGTCCATTTGATCCAAGAATCCACCGTGTACGTGGCCACCGCACTCAAATGGATGCCGCTCAGGCCTATCGCCACCTACTCGATACCACCAGCGAAATTGGCCAATCACACCAACAGTGTGAAAAAGTGCAAGATCCTTACTCGCTGCGTTGCCAGCCACAAGTTATGGGAGCGTGCTTACAACAAATTCGCCACTCAGCATCGGTACTGGAAGTGGAAGCAAACTCAGTTTCTGATAATCCCTTAGTCTTTGCCGACGATGATGACATCATCTCTGGCGGTAACTTCCATGCTGAGCCTGTTGCGATGGCGGCGGATAACCTCGCTCTTGCCATTGCAGAAATAGGCAGCTTGTCTGAACGCAGAATGGCCTTACTGATCGACAGTGGCTTAAGTAAATTACCACCGTTTCTCGTCAATAACGGCGGTGTAAACTCTGGCTTTATGATTGCACAAGTCACGTCAGCCGCTTTAGCGAGCGAAAATAAAAGCTTGGCGCACCCAGCATCAGTCGATAGCTTACCCACATCAGCCAATCAGGAAGACCATGTTTCTATGGCGACATTTGCAGCCCGTCGCTTACATGAAATGGCAGCCAATACACGTGGTATTCTCGCCGTTGAGTTATTAGCCGCAGCCCAAGGGATAGACTTCCGTCATCCTCATAAAAGTTCACCTCGTATAGAAGAAGCCAAAGCTGCTCTTCGTGAGCGCGTCAGCTTTTACGATAAAGATCGCTACTTTGCGCCAGATATAGAAAAAGCCAATAGCCTACTGCTAGAAGCACAATACAACGCACTCATGCCAGCGCAGTTATTGCCTAGCGTGTGTAAATAAAATCCATACAAATAATTCATAATAATTTCGCCTATACAGGGGGTGGCTTTACCACCTCCTGCCATCTTTACACGCGTAATTATCACTACGAGTCAGTAACTTGCCAAAAGTTCATCATTAAAGCTCATATCAATAAAAATGCTTTAATATCAAAAGAAGGGCTAAAACCTTGATAAAAGCACGGTTATCAGTTCAATAAATAGTCTAAGATGTTGATGTACTTTATGACTTTCCCGTTCACCATTAGGGGTGTCACCTTTGTTGTCTTGATCGATTTGCCGTGGAGGATGCTATGTGGCAAGCAATTTCTCACCAGCTTTCAGAAATACTTGATCGACCATTTAAGATTCGCGAACATCAGCTGATCGAAGCTGGTGACATTAACCAATGCTATTGCATTAGCGATGGTGATGAACGCTACTTCGTTAAAATGAATGATCGCGACCTGCTGCCGATCTTTGAAACAGAAGCTGAAAGCCTTCGCATGTTAGCGGAATCAAACAGCATAGATGTCCCTAAATATATACATATGGGCGTCTGTCGAGACAAATCATTCCTTATTCTTAATTACCTACCAACAAAATTAATTGATGATAAAGCAGCATTTGTATTAGGCAAAGAACTCGCCAACCTCCACTTGTGGGGGGAGCAAGCCGAGTATGGTTTTGATCTGGATAACTATATCGGACTCACGCCGCAGCCCAATAAATGGCGACGTAAATGGTGTCGTTTCTTTGCTGAACAACGTATTGCGTGGCAATTACAGTTATGCGAAGAGAAAGGCATTAAGTTTGGTAACATAGACACCATCACAGGCAACGTGATTGAACTCTTAGTACAGCATCAACCAAAACCTTCTCTCTTACATGGCGATTTATGGCACGGCAACTCAGCACTCAGTGTCAATGGGCCAATTATTTTTGACCCTGCCGCTTATTGGGGTGATCGGGAGTGTGACATTGCGATGACGGAACTGTTTAACGGTTTCCCAGACAGCTTTTACGAAGGCTATGCGTCGGTATGGCCACTGGATGCCGGTTATCAAGAACGCCGTGATTTATACAACCTTTATCATGTGCTGAATCATTGCAACCTGTTTGGTGGTGATTATCTATTACAAGCAGAGCACATAATTAATAAGCTTGGCTTGACTGACTAATCTCGTCTACATACTCTCACTGCTACCCCATCGCCTGTTTACACAAACAGGCGATGTTTCATTTAGACTAACGAAGAACCCAAACAATGGAATTACAAGCTGCTGTATTCGATATGGATGGCCTACTGGTCGATTCAGAACCCTTCTGGCAACAAGCACAAGTAGAAGTATTTCAAAATCTTGGTGTAAAAATCAGGCAAGAAGACACCTTAGAAACAAAGGGGCTGCGCGTCGATAAAGTGGTTGAGCTTTGGTTCTCTCGTCAACCTTGGCAAGGCCCAAGCTGCGAAGAAGTCACAGCAACATTAGTCACCCGCGTAGAAGAATTAGTGGCAGAACATAAACCTATGATGCCTGGCGTACTAGAAACGCTTGCACACTGTAAGGCACTCAACCTCAAGCTTGCGGTTGCATCCTCTTCGCCGATGCGCCTTATCACCACCACCTTAAAAGCACTCGCGTTAGACGATACATTTGAAGTCATTGTCTCAGCAGAGCACCTACGCTTTGGCAAGCCTCACCCTGAAGTGTATATTAATGCCGCTGACGCCCTAGACGTTGCCCCTGAATACTGTGTTGCATTTGAAGATTCACTCAATGGCGTACTTGCCGCCAAAGCTGCTCGCATGAAAGGCATTGTTGTACCCGAACATGTTGTCGCAGAAGACCCACGCTGGGCCATTGCGGATCATAAACTTTCATCGCTTCACGAAGTAAATCAGCAATTATTAACAATGCTGTAAGTACTTAATCGTCACAGTCTGGTGCAAGGTTTTAACATCTTGCACCAAGATCAAATTTCTTTCCCCTACAACACTCTCCTTTGTTTCACTTCTAACACCTCTTTATATTTTCTAGTTTTAATCTTCCATTGATATGCCAGAAAAAAAATTCACTTTTGCGATCCCGCATCGGAGCAAGCTGCGAATATTCTCAATCAATCAAACTTTATAGTTAATTTTAGGCAGAAAGGATCGCCACCAGCTAGAGTAATAACATCAGGTAAATAATAGATGTAACAGTAGTAGATCGCCTTGCTACTCGCATAGCCAGACGAACTTTCACTAAACGTTATTCGTTCTCTCTTGTTGTTTTCAGCAACTTTTCTTAAACAAGGTGGATAACAATTTTTAGGCTACATAATGTTGCAGAAAAACACACAGTAAAATGCAAAAGCAGCGGATGGTTATGCTGTATATGCCATGGCATATTGAGGAGCGATAAATGAAACAGTATTCTGAACAATCAGCAAATTGCCCACACTGTGGCCATCATATTCATATCACGCTAGATACCAGCGGTGGTAGCCAAGAATTTTATGATGATTGCCCTGCATGCTGTCATGCCATTCATCTCAACATGCAGGTGGATGAGCAACACAAAACCATCAATCTTTTTATTGATGCAGACGACGAGCAGATCTTCTAATCGCTTTTTTGATATGTAAGCAATGCTTGGCGCTTATAGCATATCGCCCAAAGAGAGTGCTTTGGGCGTAGCTTATCTTAATAACAGCGAGTGTTTGAGAGCTGATAGTATTTTACAACAGATAGACGATTAGGCTTTATTCGCCAGTACACGCTCAACAGTATCCACTACAGCTTGTGTTTGTGGATCGACTTCAATGTTAATCATGTCACCCACTTCTCGCCACGCAAGGTTAGTGCGCGCTAATGTTTCAGGAATTAAGTTCACATTAAAAGTGTCTTCAACCACATCACCTATGGTTAAACTAATGCCATCAATACCAATGTAACCTTTGGTAAATACATACTTCATTTGTGCAGCCGGCATACGGAACCACACTTGGCAATTGTTCGGGGACTGGCGAATTTCAGACACAGTCGCCATACACATGATGTGTCCAGACATAGAATGGCCACCAATTTCATCACCAAATTTAGCCGCACGTTCGATATTTACGCGATCACCTTCGTTTAATAGACCTAAATTCGTTACCTTTAACGTTTCTTGCATTAAATCAAAAGAAACCAAATCACCTTCTCGTTTGGTCACGGTTAAGCAACAGCCATTGTGAGCAATAGATGCGCCTAGCTCAATACCTTCCAGCCAGGCTTTATCTAAACGCACAACATGAGTTTGGAACTGCTCTTTTTTGATGATTTCAACAATCGATGCCGTACCTTGCACAATACCTGTAAACATACTTTCCTCAGGAATATTTGTTAAGAAGATAATAGAAACTGCATGATATTCCATACTTACTGTAAAGATAAAGCGTCTAAATTAGCAGCGTAAATTTGCTTTTTTGCAAATTTATCTATTATTCATACATTACAGTTTGAAATATTTATACCAGTTATATTATGCTGCGTCCGAAATGACTACTATGTGTAATTCATGATGTAGCCGCTATATTACTACAAGTTGGATATCTTTATCATGGTGATGCTGAACACCAAAAATCTGGGCTTTCGTATCCAACTAACCCTCTCTATTTTTGTCTTACTGACGGCTGTTCCAATTGGCATAATGTGGTATTCAAGCTCTGAGCAAATTCTACAAAAGAGTGTTCAGCAGTTTTTCCGTCAATCCAACCAAGTCATCACCAACCACCTCGATGATTTTTTTAATGAAGCGCATCTTGTTTACCAGCATCAAATAACAGAGCACCAATCATTACCCCAAACTGTAAATCAACGTGATGAATTACTAAAGCACCTCGCAAATGTACTGGCTCACCATAATAATATTGACTACTTCTATTTCGCTTCTGCGGAAGGCAGCTTGCTGTCCCTTGGCCGCGATGAATTTGGGAATTTTGTCCGAATTGAGTCGGATCATGACAAAGCAGGTTCAACAACCAGCTACAGTACAGATTCTGCTGGAATCGGCATTGAAGTTATCAACACGAGTGCCCATTTCGATCCTCGTACTCGCCAATGGTTTCAACGCGCTTTACATTCGAAAGGGCCTGTGTGGAGCGATATTTACCCTGGTGCCATAGACAATGTATTAGGGGTTAGTCTTGCGAACGCACAATATGATGATCATGGCAATTTCCTTGGTGTATGGGGGCTCGATTTAACGCTATCAACGCTCGAGCATGAACTCCAAAAGAATATTTTAAGCCCAAACAGTCGGATCCTATTGATCAACGATCAAGGATCGATTGTGGCCAGTTCAGATAAACGCTTCCCTGCCCTTATGGAGCTAGATACGCCACTAACTCCTATTCTCAATGTGATTTGGGATAATATCAAAGACACACCACCTAAAAATACAATGAACGTCTCTGAATACCCCATTTTAGGGGGGAATTGGATGACAGCGCATACGAAATATAAACTGGGGGAAAACCGTTACTTAACAATCCTATTTGTTTCCCCTATTTGTGATTTTATTGGTGAGTTCATTACTACAAAATACTACGCAGTATTATTCACTCTCATTTTAATGATAATTGCCATGTATTTTGGCTCACAAGGCACACGCTACATTCTAATACCAATCAATCAGCTACAAGCAACGGTAAAGCGTATAACCTTAGGAAAGTGGAGCTCAAGAACACAACTGGATCGTGAAGATGAACTTGGTGATCTCTCTCGATCATTCGATAACATGGCAGAGCACCTACAAGTGACTATTTGCCAGTTAGAAGAAGAACAAAAAGAAACCACCCGTTTAAATAATTTATTGGCTTACAATAATCAAGAACTCGAACGTAAAGTGTTAGAGCGCACGGCAGAGCTTGAAGATGCAAACAGTAAATTGCAACAATTAGCAAACTTCGACCCATTAACCCAAGTGGCTAACCGTCGTCACTTTTGGCAGCTTTTTGAACAAAAGAATCAACAAAGTGCAGGTTGGCTGCTCATACTTGATATCGATAGCTTCAAAGCGATTAACGACACCTACGGACACCTTGTAGGTGATAGTGTATTGCAAAAGTTCTGTGCTATATGCCAGTCTTGCCTTGGTGCTAACGCATTATTTGGCCGAATTGGTGGTGAAGAGTTTGCTCTTTATGTCACCGACACTGACGCACCTAACATTCAAAGATATGCACAACAGCTATTAACTTGTGTTAGAAACACCCCACTCGTTATTGATGATCATACCATTAAATTTACGACCAGTATTGGGGTTGCTCGTACATCACCAGCTAAAAAAAGTGTGTATGCTGAAGCAGACAGAATGCTATTAAAAGCAAAAGCTTCAGGCAAAGACTGCGTTATCTTTTTACCTGAAACTTCTGCCCATACATAATAGAGTATTACGAGCTTTGTCTTTGGTAGTGCCTTGCTTTAATGCCTAATTTTCATGTGCTCTTTTCACCTCTTCACGAATGGAAAAACGTGAAATAACCACGGAAGTGATTATAATGCACACGCTTTCTGGCATCCTCCAGATGGCACTTGAATTCAGGTATATCCATGCACAAGTACAAACGAGAAACACATCGTTTACTCAAATTAACTATTCCCGTATTGCTTGCCTCTGTTGCACAAACCTCGATGGGATTTATCGATACCGTCATGGCTGGCAGTGTTAGCGCAACTGACATGGCCGCAGTTTCTGTCGCATCCAGTATTTGGCTGCCCTCCATTTTGTTTGGCGTTGGCCTACTCATTGCGCTGGTGCCTATTGTGGCGCAACTTAATGGTTCCGGAAAAAAAGACCGCATTCCCTTTGAAGTACAACACGGCTTTTATTTAGCCTTGCTTGTGTCCATCCCAATCATGCTTATCCTTTATAACGCAGGTAGCTTAATTGATTACATGGATGTAGAACCTGTTCTGGCTGAAAAAACCAATGGCTACATGTTTGCTGTTATGTTTGCCGTACCTGGTTTTTTAATGTTCCAAACTCTCAAAAGTTTTACCGAAGGGTTATCGTTAACCATTCCCGGTATGATCATTGGCTTCATCGGCTTAGCCGCGAACATTCCGCTCAACTGGATTTTTGTTAACGGTGAATTCGGGGCGCCTGCGCTTGGTGGGGTTGGTTGTGGCGTCGCTACAGCAATCGTCTACTGGCTGATGTTTATCGCCATGTTGGTCTACATCAAACTCAATAAACGCCTGCAAAAAGCGAACCTATTCCAGACATGGCATAAGTTAAACATTGCAGCCCTAGCTCGTTTATTTAAAATGGGCTTCCCAGTAGCGGCATCGATGTTCTTTGAAATATCACTGTTTGCTGTTGTTGCAATCATGATAGCCCCTCTTGGTGCTGTCATGGTGGCATCGCATCAGGTCGCTATGAATTTTTCATCATTAGTGTTCATGCTACCAATGAGCTTAGGTGCTGCGGTCAGTATTCGAGTGGGTCATCAACTCGGTGAAGAAAACCTACTTGGCGCTAAAGTCAGCAGTTACTGTGGTTTGGCCTCAGCCTTCGTGATGGCGATATCAACAGCCGTCTTAACCGTGACATTCCGCGAGCAAATCATTGCAATTTATAGTGATAATGCCGAAGTTATCCTGGTTGCAAGTCAATTGCTGTTACTCGCTGCTGTCTATCAATGCACCGATGCGATTCAAATCGTCGCGGCAGGTGCCCTACGCGGTTATAAAGACATGCGCGCCATCTTTATACGTACCTTTATTGCTTACTGGCTAATTGGCTTACCGCTTGGCTACACGCTAGGCATGACACATATCATCACAGAGCCTATGGGGCCACATGGCTTCTGGATCGGTATTATCTTTGGCTTAACCTCATCAGCCATCATGCTTGGTACTCGCTTACGCTGGCTACAACGTCAACCTGAAGCACATCAACTCGAAATGGCAACACGCTAGCTTCGTTTCTATTCGAGCAATAAGATGATTAAGGCGGCTTTATAGCCGCCTTGTTTATTTGCTCTTTTCTTTTTAGAAATCATCAACAGATTGCCAGGATATCATTGGTATTCCCTTTATTTTCAGATACTCTGAATACAGTACGTTAAGGCGTGACAGGGAAAAAAGATGAAGAAAAACAAGAATGATGCAAAGCTACTCAAGAAAGCACTGGAACTTGGTATGGCATTTGCTAAAAAGCAAGGCTATAACGATTTAGAACGTTATGTATCTTCCACTGACAAAGTTGAATGTATTTACCGTTTATTAGTGCAATACAAACAAATTACTCCCCTCGCTGTTGATCAAGAAGACGGCGTTAATATGAAGCACAAATTGGTCCTTTGGATCTCCCGCCTCTTACCGCCCGATCACGAATTACTCAAATAGTGCCAACTCGTCATTAGAAGAATAAATAGCACCGCATCATGAACCGTACTAACCCGCAGTTCATGGTGCGTAGTTTATACTTGAAGTCATAGACAACTTACCGAGATGTCTTCGTGAAGCGAGTTTAAATTACGCTCTGTGATGCACTATCTTTTATAAACACGATCCAGAGAACAGATTCGCATTAATCATAATACGTAAAATATCGCCTTTACTTTCAAACAGTTTAAATGAGTGACTAAATGAAAATCAAAACGGTATTATGCCTGTTATTAACCATGGCTTCTTTTACTAGCTGGGCATCGGAACGAAGCGAGCAAGCGTGGACGCTTATCGAACAAGGTGCATTTTTGGTTGATGTACGTACTCCAGATGAATTTAGCCAAGGCCACCTAACAGGCTCAACCAACTCCCCCTTGAGCACTGTCGACACCGCTTTTGCCGGCGTAGATAAAGAAATGCCCATTGTTGTGTATTGCCGTAGTGGTAATCGCTCTGGTAAAGCGATGGATTACTTAAAAAATGCAGGCTTTACTCAGGTGCATAATGGTGGTGGATTAGAAGAGATGCAGTCCTCTCAACCTAAATAACACGGTGCCCCTTGCATTATTAAAACAGATATAGGCAATGTACCTATCAAGGAATGTAATGCTTCACCGATCAGCGGAGCTGTAATTTACGTTCAACTAGCATAAGTTGCTTATACTTTTTAGATGAACAATGCCTCCGCTTTCGATCTCCTATTTAGCCACTCTTGCTGTCGGTACGCTTATCTTGCTTCGCGTATGATTGTTTTGGCTCTATCTGCTAGCTTAGTCCTAACAGGATGCGACAACAGTAGCGAATACCACTTCAATGACTATCATCAACGTCTAGCCAACGTATTGGATATCGACCCAATACCTTTTCATCCCCTGGAGGATTTGCCTAACTTTCCTTCGACACGCGATTTATATATACCAATAGACGACATACGTATCGGGTTACTTGATGCGTATGAACTGCGTCGCTGTGGTTTATTTCAGCTTATTGCCGACAGGAACTCCAGCCTAGGAAAAGTCCAAGACAAAACTCGCCAACTCAGGTATGAATTGCTGCTGTTAAACGGGCTAGAAAAATGCCTGACACACATCATACCAACAAGCCGTGATAACCCCATCAGCCAGTCTTTAATTGAGGAACTCACACCAATAAAGCAAAAAAAACAGCAACAGCTCGGTGCAGCTATATGGAATATGCTTGTAACAGGCAAAGAGTGGCGGCAACAATTCGTGCTTTATCCGCATACTTTTACCATCGACAACCTTGCAGGCTTCACAGCAAATCTTGCAGCAATGGAGGATATATCAAGGTTATTAGTTTATGCACAACAAGGCCTGAACAGCCTAAAAAACGACACACCGACTGAAATTGTATTACATGACATCGACAGCGAACTCGCTGATAGGTTACTCACACACCAACAAAAAATTCATCGTAGCCGTTATTTTGGCCAACTGTTTTATTCTCTGGCCAATGCAACCCAATGGCTTAACAGCACGACACAATTATTAAGTCAGCAAGAAAGTCAAATCCCGTGTGGAAAGCAGAGAAACCAGCAACAAGCTGAATACCTAAGAAATGTGTTCTACCGCTATTACAGGCCTCAGATCCAACCATATCTGGCCGAGCTAGACTCTCAATACCGCCAGGTTCAGCCAATTTTACAGCGGATATTTGCACAATCACCGTACCAAGATCCCGACCTCATTGCCTACAAGGAAACTTTTATTGATGGCAAAGCACATCAGTATTTCCGAAAAGCTGTCATGGATCACACAAAATTTTGGCAACGCACCTTTCAGCGCTGTCAATTTAGAGTTGGAATATAAGAATTAATCCAAACACTTAGCATATCAGAGCAGCAAACCGTATGTTTGATAACCAAACGAACAAAGAAAGCAAAAAAAGAGAAGCTAAACACTTGCACGCTTTGTAGCGAGTCGCTAATATCTTTTGCGTTCGGTTGTAATCGCTTATTTAAAGCGTCAGCCTTAGATGCTCGCTTAGCTCAGTTGGTTAGAGTACTTGCATGACATGCAAGGTGTCACTGGTTCGAGTCCAGTAGCGAGCACCATATTTCGATAACACGTACTACGGGTTATCACACTGTACAATTTGCTCGCTTAGCTCAGTTGGTTAGAGTACTTGCATGACATGCAAGGTGTCACTGGTTCGAGTCCAGTAGCGAGCACCATATTTCGATAACACGTACTACGGGTTATCACACTGTACAATTTGCTCGCTTAGCTCAGTTGGTTAGAGTACTTGCATGACATGCAAGGTGTCACTGGTTCGAGTCCAGTAGCGAGCACCATATTTTGATAGCACGTACTACGGGTTATCACGCTGTACAATTTGCTCGCTTAGCTCAGTTGGTTAGAGTACTTGCATGACATGCAAGGTGTCACTGGTTCGAGTCCAGTAGCGAGCACCATCTAATTAAGCCTGCTTTTTAGCAGGCTTTTTTTCATTCTGACGTTCTATTTTAGTTCTTTCAAGACAGTGATCTTTTCATCAGTATCCGCTTATGCTTCCGTTCCTGTTCAGAATCTAACCAGCCAAAAAGCATCAAGAACATTTAGACTTTAAACCCACCCTCCGCTCCTTTACTATGCGTTCATAAATAGCACCTAGGGTTAAAACGAATGCAAAAAGTAAAACTGACAGCAAATCCTCAGATTGCAGTCATCTTCAAAGGTTGGTCTGATGATTGGGCAAAAGAAAGCCAAGCGGATCAAAAAGACATGGCAACCAAATTTCATACCGTTTACAAGATAGCTGCAAATGCATTTGAAAACGGCGAAGAAGTTGAGCTTACTTTTGTTTCAGCCTTATTTAGCGACTGTAAACAAAAAGCAGAAATGGCAGCAGCAATGAATGAAAAAGTCAAAGCGAGTCTGCAAAGTGACGATGAACGTGCCCAACGTATCATTGCTAAAGTAAATACAGCAGCTCAAGATGCCGCTTACGTTGTTAACTACTTAAACAATGTTTTACTGCAATCCGCGTAACCTGCTCTAATATCAAACCCGCGCATCTAAACCCGAGCTTTTCTCGGGTTTACTATCCTTACCGCCAGCCTCATTCATCCCTCACTTACCGTGTTTCCCGCTATAATTTTTAATCAATACATTAACCAAGCTAGTGTCAATATGAACACGAAAAGCCAATAAGCACTTAGTTTTACATTCTGATTTGTTCGCCTTCCTCTATATTTTCTTCTGAAATCTATCATCTACCGAAAACGTTATCGTTTTTGTGAATTTTTTAACTCATTTATTGTGTTCGGCAATGCAAACCAACACTTCTAATGTCACAAACTTGCTCTCACATCTGGCATGTCAAACGACATATATCACAAAATCAATTAACTGCAATTGAATGATAACGAATCAAAATGTGAGAATTAAAACACAGCACAAATCAAATGTTACTTAAATAACATACATAAGGTCGAGTAATGGACATTAAAACGGCTAACAAAACAGCACTAGCAGTGTGTATATCTACCCTTCTCGCTTCTACTAGCCTACAAGCAGCAACCATTTACCAAAACGAAAACGGCGACAACTTAAAGCTTTATGGCGAGGTTGGCGTTGGTGGTCACTTTGGTGCAAAGTTTGAGTACGGTGAGTTTTACAAAGACCAAACTTACATCGATGACTCCTTTGCAACTTTGGGTGTAAAAGGCAAAAACGGCCAATTAGTCTACCGCTTGGAATTAGACTTTGAGCGTGAAAACTGGAAGTATGGCTCTGGTGATATGGTGCTTAGCATCGATAAAATGTTCATTGGCTACGCCCTTAACGACTACCACTATGTTGAGTTTGGTTTAACCGATACGGCATTTGATGATTACGACAAATGGGGTGACTTCACATTCGATACCACAGTTGAAACAGGTGAAGCTGGCGACCAAGACGCAACGGTTAAATATGAAGGTACTTATGGCAGCTTCAAGCTAGGTACGTCATACAGTTACAACGCTAAATCTTCTTCAGGCTCTCATCTTGGCGATGTTGTTAACGGTTACTTCGGCTACTTTGGCAGTCGTTTTTCAGCTGTTGTAGGCCTTGAGGGGCGCGGTGGTGCACAAGGTGAATCTAAGTACGGTAAGCAAAAACTTGCAGGCCTTGGTATGCGCTTCGCTGTTACCGATAACTTCCACCTTGGCTTTAATGGCTACCTTGAAGACGAAGATATTGCTCAAACCAAAATCCCTACCGATATCACGGATCCAAACAACAGCGTTCACCTCTATAACGACTATCAGACCCTTTACCGTAGAGGTGCATTGATCTCAGGTAAATACGAATTCACACCACAATGGGAAATGACAGGCTCTGCCAACTACGAAGCCTATGAAGAGTGGGATAAAGACAGCGAGTTTTGGGATACCAAAGAGCACAGCTGGGGTTCAAGCCGCACATGGGGCACGCTGGGCGTGAACTTCAAACCAACGTCATCATCAATCATTGCGCTTGAAGCCAATGCTGGCGATGCAGCACAAGATGTGTACGCCTACACGCGTATTTACTTCTAATCACACTGTTTAAAAAGAATTTAGGGATTGAAGGACACCCCATCATGAATAAAAAAGTCACCTTACTTTCCGCTGCTATCGCATCCATATTAGCAGCACCAGCAATGGCTGGTATTAACGATATTATTATTTCTGAGTACGTTGAAGGCACTAGCTACAACAAAGCAGTCGAGCTAACCAATACAGGAACCGACGACGTAACTATTCCATCAAATATTGAACTGTCACGCCAAAACAACGGCACCAGCACCTGGTATACAGTTCAAAATGCAGCAAAAGATTCTGTCATCGAAGGTATCACTATACCTGCCGGCAAATCTGTTGTTCTCCACCATCCAAAGCCAAGTGATAAAGATACGAATCTACTTGATGCTATTGCAGCCAATGTCAGCAAGCACGGTGCGATTGCATTACCTACAAACACTTATGCGCATACCGGCAACGATGTTCTAGCACTGCGTGATATAACGGATAAAGAAAATCCGAAAATTTTAGACATCATTGGTGTATTAGATACAAAAGATGATTGGGGAAAAGATGTTACTTTAGTTCGCTACCAAGATGCTGAAGCCCCGAAAACCACTTACGATGAAAAAGATTGGGAATTCAAACCTACAAACACCTTCGATGGTTTAGGCAACCCGGCTCTTGCTACACGCGAACCCGCACCGACACCATGTAGCGATGCTGCAGGTACCCACAGCTATAAAAGCATTGGTCAGGTGCAAGGTAATGGCTACAAATCACCACTCATCAGCTCTGGCTACATCAGTGATGATGAGTACCTAGTTCAAGGTATCGTTAGCGCCGTTTCAACTAGCTATAACAAAGGTTTTTTCTTATACAAGTCTGATGGTGATGAATTAACCTCTGATGGCGTTTTTGTTAAAACTAACGGCCAAGTCAACGAAGATATGGTTGGTCAAGAGGTCTGCGTTAAAGGTTTCGTAGAAGAAAAATATGGTCAGACTCAAGTTCTCGCAACGGATGACAAGTGGGAAACAATTAGCACTGGTGGCTCAAAACCAGCCGCTGTAGATCTTAAGCGCATTCCATCTGACGGCCAATACTTCAGCAAAACACTAGAGCGCTATGAAGGCATGTTAGTGCGCTTAACAGACAACATGGATGAAAGCACCAAAGAAAACGAGACCATGCGTGTTTCTCGTACTTTCAGCTTTGACTTTGACAGCTATCGTAACAACATGGTGTTATCGTACAAACGCCCTAACATGCAGCCAAACCAAGAACATGTCGCTGGCAGTGAGGGCTCTATTGCCCAACATAAGCAAAACAATGACTACCGCTTATATGTAGATACAGACAAAAGCGCATCCAATGGTCATATCCCGTACTACCCTGATTTCAACAGCAAGCCAGACAAAAACTACATCCGTATAAACGACAGTATCACTGGCTTAGAAGGCGTACTTGTCTACGCCCACAGTAACTACCGTTTACTGGCGACCAATACAATCACCAGCAAAAACATTACTCACAATACTGATCGTAAATCCAAGCCTGAGCTGAATGATTCAACCGAATCTGACAAGTTTGCTATTCGCTTTGCGACTCAGAACGTATTGAACTACTTCAACTCGCCATTTGGTGGTGCAAGTAACCAACATGGTGACAACCGTGGTGCAGATAGCGAGTTAGAGTTCCAGCAACAACAAGCTAAAATTGTAAAAGCCATTATTGGCTTAGATGCTGATGTTGTTGGCTTAATGGAAATTGAAAATAATGGTTTTGGTAACTACAGTGCGATCACTGAATTAGTAAAAGCCATTAATGACAACTATTACAAAGAAAACTATTCAGACCGCAATAAGAGTGAATCAATTCACAACAAATACGTCTTCGTAGGCTTCGATTCAGATGGCAATACCGTGCTGGATGAGTTTGATTCTGTTGGTTCAGATGCTATAACTTCTGGCCTACTATACCGTCCAAGTAAAGTCTCGCTAGAGCAAGCGAAAATCATCCCTATGCCTTCGCAGCAAGCACCAATGATCACTTATGAAGATGGTAGCGCGATTACAGGTAAAAAAGGTGAAGTTCGTGAAAACGGTAAGAACTACCAGCGCGATACTATTGCCGCTACTTTCCGTATCCACAACACAGGTAAAAAAGTCACTGTATCAGTCAACCACCTGAAATCGAAAGGCTCTACCTGTTGGGAAGATTGGCAAGGCTGGGAAACTTGGGAGAAGTTTGACCCTAAATATGATGATGTTAAGAGCAATCAAGACTTCCAAGGTTCATGTGAAAACTTCCGTGTTGCCGCTGCAGAACAACTCGGTAAAGAAATGGCAAAAATCGGTGGTGATCGCATCATCATGGGTGACATGAACTCTTACGCGCATGAAGACCCTATGCTAGTGCTAACCTCTAACCCAACAGGTAAAACACTGAAAGCTGCTCGCGATACCTTCATCGGTAAACGCCCTCAATTTGGTGAAAATGGCGCTACCATCACTGATAGTTACGGTTATATTAATGCTGTTAGCCTGAAAGATGCTGAAAATAACAAGATGAGCTGGAGCTACTCTTACAACGATGAGATCGGTTCACTTGACCACGTTCTTATCTCACCATCCCTTAAGAAGCACCTACTAGATGCAACAGACTGGCACATCAATGCTGCTGAATCGACACTGTATGATTACAACCAAGGCCGTAAAGGCTTAAGCAGTAAAGATGAAAAAACAACGCCGCATAACTTCTATGCTGAAACGCCTTACCGTTCATCTGACCATGACTCTGCAATCATGGCACTAGGTTACGGCTACGGTGAAAGTGACGGTGCGCCTGTACTGCTTGCAACGAAGAGCGGTCGTATGGATGTTCCTTACGCCATTAACACTGACAAAGCACTTACAGGTGATATCGCTGAAATCTCATTCTCTCCAGAACCAGAAGACATGAGCAAAGTTGCACTACCTACAATGAAGTTGAGCAAAAATGGCAAACAACTTGTAGAGTTTGACGTTAGTGGTATTGAACCAGGTAACTACACTGTAACCATGAAGCTAGTACGCCCAAGTACACAAAAAGCTTCAACAGCAACAACCGTGGCTGGCTCAGAAGTGAGCATGCAAGTTGAAGTGGCTAAACGTGACTCAACGAAGCCAAAAGTAGTTATTCCACCATACGATGGTAGCGGCGGTTCATTTGGCATCTTTGGCCTACTGTCACTATTGGGCTTAGGTTTCTTACGTAAAACTAAAAAGTAATTAAGCAATAAACGATTTAGTCGATATACGTTAAAGAAATAATCAAAGAGGTTTAGCTTATGGCTAAGCCTCTTTTTTTGTCACTCCCCTCGCTATACTCTGTATATTCATTTTTTACAGAGCATACATTTTGAGCCCTGATCGCGCTGGCCAAATGGTCATTTTTCATGCCCTTGTTAAAGCAGGTAATTTTACTGCAGCAGGCAAACAACTAGGTGTCTCGACATCGCACATCAGTAAACAATTAGGCGTTTTAGAAACCGCTCTGAATGTAAAGTTAGTCCAACGCACCACGCGTAGCTTTACGTTAACAGAGGCGGGTGAAAGTTATTTGGGCTATTGCGAAATAGTCGTTAACGCCATGCAAGATGGCGAAGCGATAATGGAGGATGCTCGGGATGAAATCTCTGGTGTTCTACGCTTAGGCATATCGCAATCCTTTGGCACTATGCATTTAATTCCAGCGATTGAACAGCTACAACGCCATTACCCTAAGTTACGGGTAGAAATCAGTTTATTCGATCACAAAGCCGATATGATAGAAGATGGGTTAGATCTGTGGATCACTAACTATGAGCACATTCCAGACGGCTATGTTGCTCAACGCCTCGCCGAAACACGGTTCGTTGTTGCTGCAGCACCAGAGTACCTGCTTCATCATGCTGCACCTTCACACCCCAGCGAGCTTGCCAAGCATAATTGCTTAACGTATCGAAGTCGCCAAAGAAATTATCAATCGTGGTCATTTAAACAACACGATAAACAACTCAAAGTCGATGTAGAAGGCAATTATCGCGTTGATCTTGCTGAAGCGGTCCGCGACGCTGCTATTGCTGGCTGGGGAATAGCCTACTTAGCCACTTACCTACTGCGAGATGAATTTAAAGCGAACAAACTCATTCAACTGCTACCTGAATGGCAAGCCAACCAATCGATGCCATTTTATGCGGTATACCCAAGCCGAGCACATTTACCTAAAAAAATATCGGCTGTCATTGGTTTTTTCAAAGACTACATAGGCGAAACGCCCTATTGGGATAAAGAATTGAGTAAACATATCACCATCTAGCTCTACTTTTACCTGTGGCAATAATGCTGATAAAACCATCAAGATTATTGCCATCATCATTCGTATTAACCAAAACATCTTTTCCAAATGGAAAATATCACGTTACTAAAATTAAATAGTATCTATTTATCATAATGTTAGCCCAAAATTATGTAGCACACCATCAACTCATCACACTTAGCTAACATCCCACTCTTGCAACCGTTTGCGTCCACCATAGAATGCACCGCCTATACATTCTGTTACAAGGTTTCCCCATGTCATCTTTGCTTGGTATTGTTGCTATCTTAGTATTCGCTTACTTACTGTCTACCGACCGTCGCAACATTCCATTAAGAACCGTTAGTTTAGCGTTTTTACTACAAATCACTTTTGCTTTACTTGTACTGTATGTACCTGCGGGGAAAGTAGCGCTTGGTGCCGTAACCAATACTGTATCAAGCGTGATTGATTACGGCCAAGAAGGTATCGCTTTCTTATTTGGCGGCTTAGCAACAGGTAGCGTTGGTTTTGTATTTGCCGTTAACGTACTGGGCATCATCATTTTCTTCTCTGCGCTTATCTCTGCTCTTTATCACATTGGCCTAATGCCTAAAGTCATCAACATTGTTGGTGGTGCGCTACAGAAACTACTAGGCACTGGCCGTGCAGAATCCCTTTCTGCCACTGCCAATATTTTTGTCGGTATGGTTGAAGCGCCACTGGTTGTTAAACCTTACTTAAAGAACATGAGCGATTCTCAGTTTTTTGCTGTTATGACATGTGGCCTAGCTTCTGTTGCAGGCGGCACCTTGGTAGGTTATGCATCACTTGGCGTGGAACTCAATTTCTTGATTGCAGCGGCCTTTATGTCTGCACCTGCGGGTCTACTGATGGCGAAAATGTTATTTCCGCCAAGTGACAAGCAAAATAATGAAGATGAAATCACGTCAGTTGAACTACCACGTGCGACCAATGTTGTTGAAGCACTTGCCGATGGTGCTATCTCTGGCATGCGTATTGCGGCAACCATAGGCGCAACCTTGATAGCCTTCATCAGTGTCATCGCATTATTGAATGGTCTGCTAGGCACGGTGGGTGATTGGTTTGGGGTTACATTAAGTTTTGAATTGATTATGGGTTACCTATTTGCCCCTATTGCTTTCCTTATTGGCATCCCATGGAACGAAGCCATTACTGCAGGCGCACTGATCGGTAATAAGGTGATCGTGAATGAATTTGTTGCCTTCATCCAACTAATGGAAGTAAAAGATCAATTGAGCCCGCACTCACAGGCTATCATCACATTTGCATTATGCGGTTTTGCTAATATCTCCACTATGGCAATCCTGATTGGTGGCCTAGGTAGCTTGGTACCAGAGCGCCGTACTTTTATCTCTAAAAATGGTTTCCGTGCCATTACTGCAGGTGTACTTGCTAACCTAATGAGTGCAGCAATGGCTGGTGTGATTTTATCGCTGTAAGATCACTTATTTTACACGCACTAAAAAGGGGCTAATTAGCCCCTTTCGTCTGTTTCCTGTATTTTCTATGCTGCTATAATCACAATTTCATACTGTTAAGATAAGTACTCAATGGGTAGGTCAATATCTGAAATGATGATATCGACACTTTCTAAACCACAGATAAATGCCGACTTAACGACACCAAACTTACTGTTATCAACAGCTAATACGACATTCTGAGACTGTGCTATCGCTTTTTTCTTATATGGTAATTCATTGAATGAGTAACAAGTAAGACCGTGCTCAGGATCAACACCTGCGGCTGACAAAAACGTTGAATCAAAACGAATATTATCGATCTCGCTACTGTCACCCAATGGATAGAAATTATTATGCTTGGCATCGTAACCACCACCACATAATATGACATGGCAGTTGGGCTTGGCTTTTAAGGCCATAAATACATTCAAAGAAAAACACACACCAGTAAACGCTATATCATCGCTAATCGCTTGAATGATGTGAACAATAGTTGTGCCGTTATCAAAAAAAACAGTCTGATTATCAAGAATTAATCTTGCTGACTCTTTTCCTATCTTCGATTTTTCTTTAACGTGATTGGTTCGCTGTTCATTAATAACATATTCAAGATCTGCCGAGCTAACTTGCTTCTTGACTACGTAGCCACCAATCAAACTGACCACTGCATTTGGCTCATTAAAATCACGTCGAATCGTCATTTCAGATACATCGAGACTTTCCGCTGCATCTTTTAAATGAACTTTTTCTTCTCCCAACAACAACTCAGCTAATTGTCTTATTCGTTTTTCTCTTTTTGTCTCTACCATCAAGTCACATACCAATTATTATCATTATTGCATTTTAGAGGACTTTCCTATGTCCTAAAAGGTGCAAACAATGCGCCTCCGCACAGAAGCAAATAATACCAATCCCATTAATTATCAAATCATTCTTGCTAGTTAACGGTCTTGGTATAAAGCATTGATTATATTAAGTACTTATAACAAGCAACTTGATCTACACGTATAAATTAACGATTAGATCGTCGATACCCTACATTATCTGATAAAAGTTCATATTGAATGCCAGCAGCATCGAAACTTTTCATCAAGCCTTCAATTCCATGGTAATACGTCACAGTTCGTCCCGTTTTTAAATACACTTTTAACTTCATAACACCCTCACTAAAGAATAGTTATTCTATCGTGATCGTTATTTATTCACAATATGGTTTGATGAAAAACCTTTTAATATTTGCTCTAAGCACCATAAGCCGTCACTATAACGATACGCTTCATGGTTTGGATTCGCTTGTGCCAGCAGATACAGCAACAGACATCATCAATAACACGTTAAAAATCGCTACTTTCAACCTTTTCAATTATATAGAGCCACCACTGGCCTATTACGATTTTGAAAATATTTACAGCCAAGACAGCTGGCAAAAAAAGCAAAATTGGATTTGTGATTACCTGATGCAATACCAACCTGATGTCATTGGTTTTCAGGAAGTTTTCAGTGCTGACGCCCTCCAAGCATTACTGGCAGAGCATGGCTATTGTTATTTTTGTGTGGTCGATAACCCTACCGTTATCGATGACTATATTTGCCGCGATCCTGTGGTTGCTTTAGCCTCTCGCTATCCAATCAAAGCTGTCGCTGCTATCACTGCAGACCCTGATATTGCAGCCAGTCTTGGTATCAGTACTGATTTCGCATTTAGCCGTAAGCCGCTGCGAGCAACTATCGATCTTCCTCATATTGGTGATACCGATTGTTATGTTGTCCATTTAAAGTCTAAACGTCCCATGCTTGAAGCAACAACAGACAACGCTACTACAGCAGACGCATCGTTAACAAAAGCACATATACTGGCGACATTAAAAGCGGAAGTGATGGGGAGCTGGGGATCATCGATTCAGCGTGGTAGTGAAGCGGCTATTTTGTACCACGCTATCATCGAACGCAGAGAGGAAAGTGGACATCCCGTGATATTAATGGGTGATTTTAATGATGATATTCAGCAAACGCCTTTGCAATGCTTAACAACGCATAGTGTTCGTGATCGCCAAGTATCCGATCAAAAACATATTCTCGATACTTTCTGGCTAACAGACAGCTTTACACTTTTTCAAACAACGGATCATGCGGATAATAAGGCTAATCGCTCCCCTACTCACTATTATGGCGCGAAAGGTTCTGTGCTGGATTACATACTATTATCGAGTGAATTCAACGCGGAATATAACGCTAGCCTGTTTGAAGTGAGTGACTATCAAACTTATGATCGCCACTTGATCAATCCGATCTTTGCTCGTGATAGCAACAGCACCGATCATGGGATTGTGAATATAACCCTCAAGTTACGAAGCTAGGGGTAATCTATACATTTTATTATGCGTTCTTCTTTCCTAAACGAATGCCATCGCGAATATTCAAGCCTATCATCGCTGCATTGGTAGCACCTGCGATCAATTCTATGATTTGCAAAGACCAGTAACGCGTATCAAACAAGCCTTCTGCTGACCATGCTGCTAAGAAATAGGCGGCAGGCAGTAAAATAACGACACCATTAAATGCAGCTATTTTCATTCTGGTCGATTTGACTGCAAAGATCCCTTTTGGTGTCACAGGATAAAGCTTTTTACCACTGATACCGACTGCCATCATCGACAGCACCAATAACGCAACCCACTGTAAAATAGCCTGCTTCACGAGCGTGATCGTTTCATACGAACCGAATAAATCCGCTATCACGCTACTCGAAAAGAAAGTCATGATCATCAATAAAGCGACAACCCCCGCGATACGGTGTACATTTTTCAATATTGTTCTTTGCATCAGATACTCGCTAAAGGTTGTTCTCATCATAGAGCAAAGAATAAAACACAACAGTTGCAACTGCAACTATTTTTATCGCAAGTATTGGGTATGCAAAACCAAATACACTTTTAGGCACGTCACATACTGACGTGACAGGCAATAAAAAACCCGCTAACTCTGACGAGATAACGGGTTTAAAAATAAGTGGTTAGCGATTAACGCAACACACCTTTATTTTGTGGACTGCGTGAGCGACGTGGTTTGTCAGAACGCGGCTTCTCATCCGTGCTGCTACGACGAGGCTTGCCAGCTGGTTTACCTGCCGCTGAGCCATTACCTACTGGTTTAGGCTTTCTCGCGCCGCCATTGCCCGCAGGTTTACCCGCATGGTTACCAGATGGCTTTGCTGATGCATTACCAGAAGCATTCGCTGCAGGCTTGTTACCACCAACATGACGACGATTTTTACCTTGCGGCTTATGGCCTTTCGCATTATCACCAGAGCGTTGACCATCTTGATGATCAAACTTTTGTTTTTTCGGCTTCTTAGGCTTAATTGGACGCGTGTCTAGGCGTGATGGTGGCAAACCGTTAACAGGCTTGAAACCATCAACGATTTCACGATCAATCACTTTTTGGATCAGACGTTCAATCGCTGCTAATTCTTTGAATTCATCAGCACTTACTAATGAAATGGCATGGCCTTCAGCACCAGCACGACCAGTACGGCCAATACGGTGAACATAGTCTTCAGATACATGTGGAAGGTCGATATTAACAACTTGCGGTAGCTGATCAATATCGATACCACGCGCTGCAATGTCTGTAGCAACAAGAATGTTAATCTCACCACTCTTAAAGTTTGCTAGCGCTTTAGTTCGAGCACCTTGGCTTTTATTACCATGAATAGCAGCCGCTTTAATACCTTTACCTTCAAGGAAAGCCGTTAAGCGGTTTGCACCGTGTTTAGTCTTAGTAAACACCAATGCTTGTTTCCATTTATTATCTTTGATCAGCTTCGCTAATAAAGCTGATTTCTTGCTCTTATCAACAGGGAATACCGATTGTTTCACTGTCGCTGCTGTTGTATTTCGCGGCGAAACAGAAATTTCAACAGGGTTATTCACCAAGCCTTTTGCTAGCGCACGAATTTCATCAGAAAACGTGGCAGAGAACAGTAAGTTCTGGCGCTGTTTAGGCAAAATAGCAAGAATCTTCCGAATATCACGAATGAAGCCCATGTCCAACATACGGTCGGCTTCATCTAAAACAAGCACTTCAAGTTGATCAAAGCGTACCGCTTTCTGGCTGTGCAGATCCATCAGACGACCAGGTGTCGCGACAAGTACGTCTGCACCTTGGCGTAAACGCATCATTTGCGGGTTGATCTTCACACCGCCAAATACAACAGCAGAGCTTAGTGGTAAATGCTTTGCGTACGTCGCAACACTTTCAGCTACTTGAGCTGCAAGCTCACGGGTTGGCGTAAGCACTAATGCACGCACTTGGTTTGATTTTACACGAGGACCGCCAGACAGACGCTCCAAAATTGGCAGTGTAAAACCTGCTGTCTTACCAGTCCCTGTTTGTGCCGCCGCCATAACATCCTTACCTTCAATAACAGCAGGGATCGCTTGTGCTTGAATTGGCGATGGCTTGTCGTAGCCTTGATTTGCTACGGCTTTTAAGAGAGGGGCTGATAAGCCCAAAGAGTCAAAACTCATAAGATCATCTTTTATTGTAATGTTTCATAGTGAAGACCGCCTCAACGACGGGGGGCGTGTAGCATACAGGATAATAAACTTCTGTGCTTAATTTATTCACGTCAAGCCATTGCAACCGCAAACGACAAAACGTCTGAGGTTACAATAGGATCAATGTGAAGCTTTAAGAAGACGTGTTAGCCCTTATCCAGCACGTAAGGCTAATAACTTGGCAGTATCTGTCGTATCGGGGTAACGACAGAATTCATAGGCTTGCTGATCAATACCATAAATAGACATACGGTCTGCTAATTCATTACCTTCAATACCAATATGCGCTTTTACATGCGATACCGTTACTTTATCTTTAATACTGTCATACAGGGCATGGGCTTGCTGAATCACTTCTAAATTCTTAATATCACCCGGTGTTTGACGCTTCCAGCCTTTTTTCTTCCAGCTGTATGCCCAAACCGTGACACAATTAATTGAATATTGGGAGTCACATAAAACCTGTACTGTTTTACCTGACTCTAAATCTGTTTTCGCAATCAATAGCGACTGATGCAGCGCATTTAGCTCGGCTGAATTATTGGTGCCATGCGGGTTAAATAAGCCATACCATAATTCAGCTAATTCACCTTGACGGTATACTGCAACCCCAGAACTGGCTTTACCTGGATTAGGATCGCAACCACCATCGCAGAAAATATGGACATCACTTTTAATCATAGGATTAGCAGAGCTTGAGCCTGTTCTCTTAGCTGTCGTTGGTTTAGCACCGAATACGTTTCCACTTGCTGCACTGGCAAATGTTCTAGCATGGCCAGCCGAAAATGCTGCTTTCGCCTCAGCTTCTGTAGGAAAGGATTTATACTTTGCTTGTGGGTACTTCTCCACCAGCTTTTTCGTATAAGGCCAATTAGTGAAAATACCTGTTTCTCGCCCCACCCAAACCACATAATACTTTTTTGCCATGCTCAACCCTTATCTGATAAATAAAGGCAATATCTATCACCGCTAGAACGCCGCTATCTCGTTAACAACAAGCGATTATTATTGCCTATGGCAAAGATAGTCTCCTACTTTGCGGCTAGATACAAACAAACAAAGGGCTAGCATAATGCTAAGTGGTATGAGCGGTGAAAATTCATAGCAATAGATGAAAGATAAACCGTTATTTCACAAAGCCTGTTGGCGTAACTTCAAGCAAGGTTTTGATCACTTCTACAGGTTTCTCTGCCATACTTTGCTTCACGCTGTGCTTCAAATAACTAAGTTGAAGACTTGATGTCACATCAAAAGGCTCATCGGTGTTAAGCGCGGTAATTACAACCCTATCACCCACCCAAAGTGTATCGAGCTGTTTAATATCACCGTATCTAGTATTCATCTGGAACAAACCAAGATACCAAAACACCCCACTTCCTTGGTTAGATACCGAAAAAGGCACAGCGAACATCATTTCATCTTCAACAAAAGTAAAGTTCAACACTGTGATACGGGGGTAATCGACGCGCACCACACCGCGCTCTTCACCTTGGTGGTATCGGCCAAGGGCAAAATGCTGCCCGTTATCGTTTTTCAGTTCGGTTAAGGGCACTTTTAATCCCGAATCTGGTAGCTCGATTTGCCAATACTTATCGGTATAAATACTAAATAAAGTCCGCATTACTGATGTATTGTCTTGTGTCGCTAAAGGCACAACTTGCCCATTTTCCTGAACCACATAAATATCATCATGGGTAAAATTAAAACGGTAAACCCCCGCCGCCAATACCACACTGCTAACAAGTGCAGCGAGTAACAGAATTTTTTTTAGCATGGCAGCACCTTCGTTAATGTCCAATAGCGACAAATAAAATACATCGTTCAAAATCAGGGCCAATTTAAAAGTAATTCACAGGAATAGCAAGAGTGGCGCAGCAATATTGGTAAGAAAGCTTTAAAGATAAGAGCCTAGTGATAGCGATAACCAAGTTATCTCAACAACTTGGTTATCGCTCGATACGAGCAGTTTTAATTAACGGTTTACTTAACAATAGCTAACTTATCATCAAGATAGGCTGCCATTTTTTTCCGTGCGAGTTTCGCTTCTGGAATATCAAACGAAAACGCTTGAAAAACATGCCACATGCCTTCGTAAATATCGAGTTTCGCCTCACCACCATGGCTGTCTATTGCTTGATATAGACGTACAGCATTACTCAAAAACAGCTCTTTGGTACCCGCTTGAATCAGAGTTGGTGGAAATGGTTTAGTGTAGTCACCATAAACAGGAGAGACATAAGGATTTTTATGCTCACTCACATCGGCGTATGCATTTGCTGAAGGTTTAAGTAAAAGATCGTAACGATACAGTGGCTCTGCATCTTTTAAGGTATGGTAAGTATCACCTGTATCTGTAATATCTGACCATGGCGACCATAGTACAACCGCAGCAGGTAATGCCATGCCTTTATCGCGCATTTTAAGCACAGATCCAGCGGCCAATCCACCACCTGCTGAATCACCATAAATCGCGATATCTGACATCTTATAACCTTGTTTCGTCAGGCCTTCTAATACCGCTATAACTTGATCTGTGATGACATCGAACTTAGCATGAGGCGCAAGGGTATAATCCACCGAAATAACACGTAGCCCTGTATCCTCAGCGACAGGAACACTGCTTGCTAGCGTTGATTCTGCCGTATAGCCAACATAGGCGCCACCATGGGTATAAACCAATACCTTACCATTATCAGTCCATCCCTTAGGCTTAACATCTAATACCGAGACCCCACCAATTTCAAGCGTCGTAACTTGTGGTTGATACATGGCGACGGCAGAATCATTCAGCGGCTTCACCTCTTGATCAGATAACTGCTGTATTGCGGTCCACCCATCCGCATCTAGCCCTGCAGGTATAGCTGATTCATTCTTTGCTTTCAGAGAGAAATTTCCAGCTAAAAATGCTTGCCCTTCGCTTGAAATGGTCGAAGGGATATAAAAATCATCTGCCATAGTACCCGCGCTTAATACTGTTAAACATAACGTAATCAAAGTTCGTTTCATGATTTGCCCTAAAAATAAATTCAACATCAAACATTTTAAGCGTTTGTTCTGAACTTAACATGAACTCAATCAAAGTTATACGCATTTTATTAATTTATTAAACAGAGAGTTACATAGTAAAAAGCATCAGCAATTAACTGACTGCTACCTTAACACCAGAGACCCTCTCTCCCTCAACGCATGCAAGTGAATATAAGTATTATTCGACTAAAGTAATAGAGTCTAGGATGCCTTTGCCACTGTGGATCCCACCTTCGTTTTCTTTAGCAGGTTTGCTACGTACCAAATAGCCTGCGTACCCTGAAAAGTCAGTCACGGGTTTATCGTTATAAAAAGCTGTGAACAAACCAATCTCACTCACTAAATCACGAATCACTGCCACTTCACCATCTCGTACCGCCAAGGTTGGACGATTTCGTTCATGTGGATAAAGACGCTGCATTAATGCCCACGCTCCGTATTCTGCCTCTTCAAGCTGCTCTAAACACGTTATGATTTGTTCACCAAACACACAATGACCACCGCCCTCGCCTTGATTTTTAAGCACCCACTCTTCTTGCACGGCTTCTATTTTAAACCAATCAATCGTATCGGCATTAATCGGCAGCATGGTCGCCAGTACCCGTTTAATTTGTTCTGCTTCATCAAGGCTAACTCCCCAACGCGAAAAATCTTCAGCAGGCATCATAGTGATCAGCATCTGCATGGTTTTGCTGGTCGCTAATTGCTGACTAACTGTCGCATTCACTGCAACATTATGCTGCTCAATGAAGACCCTAGTTTGACTCAAGGTATAGCAGCAGGTCTTCTCATCTAATTCCGGTGAAAAATAATCCATGTATTGATAACCAGCGCGTAGGTAAACCACATCCACACCACCGACATCGTTTAATAACAATCGATGATTGTCACCAGTTGCAAGCTGGCAAGATAATTGGCTAAAGGTACGCCTAATGGTACGGATCCCCATTTCTTGTAACGCAACTTCTAACAAATGCTGGTCGTAAACATTATCTTCTTTGTCTTGCACGACCATTAAGAAAGTCGGATGTTTACTGTCGTTAAACTCGCCATGAACACTGCGTGCTGCTGTTGCAATACCTTGGGCGAGTTGCGTTAAGCACGCATTGCGTTCAACCATTGCGTTTTTGTCTTCTGCCCACTGGTTATAGAGCGCTGGCCATTGATTTTGAACAAAACTATGAAGTTGCTGCGCACGCTGACCAAAAGGCCCCATACCCGCAGCAATACCGTTAAACTCAATAACCTTCGCCCCCTGAACTCTATCGTCCATAAAATCAGTCCGCATTAGCAATAGCGGTTGCCTTACTGCTTGATGAGGTTGCTCTGGTGTACCATGAATTTGCAGGTGTAGCTCCATCAAACGGCCAAAGAAAGGTTCCGCTTCTGCCATTTCGACCAGCGACGATTGCAGATAATCATGGTCTTCCGAAATGCGACTGATCAGCTTGGCAATTAGTGGGGTTACCGTTTGCAAATTTTCAAATACATGTCGCTTCATTGCCATAGGTGCCAAGCTGAATGGACAATGCCTTGCCGTACCATCACTATTTTTGATCGCTACACCATGCATGATCTCCCACTCGCAGATTTCATTAATGGTCTGCTGCGAAGGCTCTACATTTGTTTCCAGAGGCGAAACATTTGATACATTCGCTTTATTCGTCATTTTAAATCCTTCATTACGGTATTGCTTATACAGTAACGTTTGCTGCTGCCAAGCCAAAGTCGATATCTTCATGTTGATTGTCTTCTTCTGCTTTTTGGGCAAGGTATGAATCGTGGGGTTATGTACTAATCCCCGTGCCATTACAATCAATAATCACTGTAAGTGATTCTTATAGCTAAGACGAACGAGAAAATGAAAAGAGAAAAACCTCATTTTTCTAAATAATCTGTTCAAAAATGAATACTGCCGCCACACAAACCCACCAAGGCATTGATAATTAACACAATTAATACAATGTGACCTAGTTAGCAAATAATATAGAACAAGTTGCACACCGCAAAAACAAAGCATAAATTCGCTAAACAAACCCACCCCATAACATTCATTGCAATTATGACAGGGATTTTATAAATGCACATAGGTAAGTTTTGCTTAATATTAAGCCTTATATCTTTAACTCCTTTATCCTTTGCTTCTGAATACTCCCTTCTTAATAAAGGTGTTAGTGTTTCTCATACAGACGACCATACACTATCTATACAAAATCAATCTGATGAAAGTATCACCATTGATGTACTAACTGATAATTTCACATTAGTCCCAAATTCTGGTCTCGCGTATGAATGTTCAGGATTCACAGATATTGAAATAAACGTACAAGGTATTTACCACGACTATTTTGAAGTCCCATGTAACAGCCAAGTAATATTTAATGAGACATATAAAATAGACAACAGGGATTAAAATGAAAAAGTTATTATGCTTATTGTTATTAACAGTTCTCTGGGGCTGCGGGGGATCCAATTCTGATGGCTCATCGGTACTCACTTATTCATCATGCAAAATAGTCAATTCCCAAGCACTTTTTCAAGTTGATCGCGATAAAGATTTGACCCAATGTTGGAATGCTGCTGGCGATGGTTATGAAAGCAAAGGCGATGCTCAGCAATGGTGTGCTAGAGAAGTAAATGCCTATATTTCTGATACATATCTTCTTGGCCATACTGTCACCTATGCTGTTGAATCAACCTATTGCCCTTAAAACATAAAACGACTAAAAATATTAAACAATCTAGGATAACAATGAAAAAGCTAGTCATTATAGCCGCAGTGCTAGGATCATTACTAAGTGGTTGTGCAACCGTACCAATGTCAGATAACAAAGACGATATGGTAGCCAAAACATTTCCAATACCACCTGAAGGAAAATCAGGGCTATATATTTATAGGGATTCTGTTGTAGGTGGTGCTCTAAAGAAAAATATATATGTGAACGGTGATATGATAGGTGAATCAGCACCTAATATTTATTTTTATAAAATAGTTCCTTCAGGGGAGCAAAAAATTGGTACAGAATCTGAATTTAGTGAAAACTATTTATCCATTATGACTGAACCACAAAAAAACTATTTCATTAGAAATTATATAAAAATGGGGCTATTTGTTGGAGGTGCAAATCTTGAACAAATTGAAGAGACAAAAGGGAAACAAGCTGTCCTTAGTTTAAAACGAGCACAGTAGTAAAACGTACTTCATTAATAAAAATAAATGCCACCCTATCCGGTGGCATTTATTCAAGACGATGAATAATTTTTAATTATGATTAAAAGCCTTTTTTACGCTGACGAGATGCATTTTGAATCGTGCTAATCATTTTACCGAAGGCTTTATCTTTAGTGCGTTTCTCAGCCAAGGTAGCACCATTAAACGCTTGCTCACGCAACAGCTTTTGGTAACTGATAAAACGCCTTTCCGCTAGGGTTCCATCCGTTAATGCAATAACTCACACCACCAGCCCATGCCCATTGATCTTGAGCCACTCTTTCTGCTCTTTGTAGTCAGGCATTACTCGCTCAACTTCTTTCCAAAACTGAGCAGAGTGGTCATGGTGCAGCAAATGGCAAAGCTCATGGATAACTACGTAGTCCACCACTCGATTAGGTGCCATAACAATCACCCAATTAAACTCTAAATCGCCATAGGGGGTACAACTCCCCCAGCGGCTTTTAAAGTCTCTAACTCGAATCACACCAGTATCAACGCCCACGGTTTTAGCATAGCGCCAAACCTTTTCTCGAATTTTCTTATCTGCATTTCGCTTATACCATCCCACCAAAGCTCGTCGAATATAATGATTCTGAATTGATGGCTCAGGAACAGTAACCACAATACGTCCAGCATGAAGTTTTGTGGGCAATAAACTCCCTGTATGGAGTTTTAAGCGGTAGTTACGCCCTAAGTAAGGGAATGACTCACCTGAGACGTATTGTTTCTCGCTACGAGGCGTTGAGGCACTTTGAATTGCTAACTTTTCAATGATCCACAGGTGTTTGTCTGCCACCAGCTTTTCTATTTTCTCTAACTCTAGCGCTTTAGGCACCACCACTATCACCACCCCATCTTCAACCTTGATGGTGGCGGATTTACGGCGAGAGGTTCGTTCTACCTCAACATCATAGCCATTGGCTTTTATTCGCTCTGGTGCTTTGCTAGTGGCTTTCATTACTGGTTTACTCATACTGAATAATTCACCACAGATCACTTATTGCTGAACTTGGTTTTCGCCAAGTCCATAAAGCGTTCTTGGAGAACCGAAACTAAAGCTTTATCACCAAAAGGCTGATCAAGCACCGCTCGCTTAATTTCCTTTTTCATTCGCTTCACTTCATCGGTTTTGTTAAAGAAATCGATGATTTGAGTTGCTTCATCCAGCATAGCCACCAAGGTTTGAGTCGTGGTTTTGATTGCCTCATGAACCGCTTCCTCAATCACGTCACCATCAATCACATTGGTGACTTCTGCAATCAGGATATTGTAGAAAGCGAACTCGGTTTCCGTTAAGCCGACATCTTGCGCGGCTTGCTGGTGGGCATCCCCCACATCATCGGTCATGACCAATAGCAGTTCTAATTGTAGTGCCCATTGGCCTGCTGTTTTTTCAATAATATCGCGTAAGCGTAAGCTCAGTGAACGGTAGTATTCAGGGTCTTCATCTAGGTTGATGTTGATGTGGTGCTTAATAGCACTTTCAATTTCAGACGCTTTAGACTCGTCGCTTTTATTGGCTTGAAGGCTCTCTTTAAAATTTGCCGCTAATAAATTTACGGGTTTATTTTTAGGGTCAACACCTGTACTCAATATGTGGTCATCCACCAACTGACGCACCTTTTCACCAATTTCAGACATATCTAAGCCTTCATCACGAAACTTGGTTTTCGCCGCATTGTGAATTTTGCCAAGCTTTCTCATATCAGCAGTAAAAGGTGCAGCCGATTTATCAGGCAAGATGACATTAAGCTGTTTGCCGAACACTTTAAACGCCATGTTGAACTGCGCACGCACGGTTTCATCTTTGAGTGCCAGCACATAATCATCCACATCATCGCTATTAATGCCTTTGAAGAAAGACATCGCACGGGTGTGCATCGCTTTTAGCTTCGGAATTTCATCTTTGAGGTTTTGATATGTACCATCCACATCGTCACTACTGAACATTTCTAATGCGTCCGTGAGGTGCGTTGCTAGCCCGTGATAATCGACAATGTAACCACACGACTTATTTTTGTAATTACGGTTCACACGTGCAATCGCCTGCATCAATGTATGGTCTTGCAGCTTACGGTCGATATACATCACCTGTGCAATTGGCGCATCGAAACCAGTTAACAGCATGTCTTTGACGATTAAGAAGGCCGTATTATTAAACTTGGCATCTTTAGGACTAGTGCCCGCTTTATCCTGACCAAACGGCTTCTTGAATTGCTCTATGACTGTTTTTTGGTGCTTGGCATCGGTGTATTTAGCAATGTAAGGTTTGTCATTGTGATCACCTGAAATAATCACCTCTGACGGCGGTGCGCCAAGCTCATCCAATGTTTGTTTGAAAATAGTCGCTGCGTGTCGGCTGCCCACCACAATCATGGCTTTAAAACCGTCTGGCTGAACCGTTTCTCGGTAGTGCTTGAGTAAATCGATACATACCCAACGAATACGGGCAGGTGCTTCACGTACTGCTCGCTCTACGCCATATTTCTTTTTGATTTCTCGCTGCTCTTCTTCGCTATAGTCACCGAAGTACTCTTCAAACAACTTGTCGAGAGATTCACCCGCCACTTCCGACTTTACCTCTCGGCCTTGATACAGCAACTTCACCGTTGCGTTATCATCAACCGCTTCATTGATTTTGTATTGGTCGATATAGCCACCAAACGCCTGCCCCATCTTCTGCGTCTTCAATAACGGCGTACCTGTAAAGCCTACTTTGGGCGCATTCGGTAGTGCAGCTTCAATGGTCATAGCAAGGCCACCAAACTGTGTTCGGTGCGCTTCATCCGCTAATACTATGATTTTTTCACTTGGGTTTAAGTTGGCAAAACCGACACTGTTGGAATCGGCGCCAGTCATTCCATCACTTTTTTCAGCTAGATATTGAGTTGAGTGACGAGTAGATAACGTTTCATGTTTGATTTGCTCTTTTTCCAAATCAGCAAACTTTTGCACCATAGCAGTCACAATATCGGAGCTGTCTTTTTTGAGTAACTCTTTTAATTTAGCGACCGAACCTGCGTTATAAATGGTTTCACTTTGCGCGGCATTGAAGGTATCGGTTAACTGTTTATCTAGCTGAGTACGGTCGGTAATGAATACTAACTTGTATTGCATTAGCTCAGGGTCACGGCGCATCTTCACCGCCAGCATCACCATGGTTAAGGTTTTACCGCTTCCTTGGGTATGCCACACGACACCTGACTTATCTTTCCTGTCTTTACCTGTTTTTAAGCGCTCAATAACCTTATTAACCGCTCGAAACTGCTGGTAACGGGCGACCTTTTTAATGGTGCGGCCATCATCAAGCTCAAATAAGGTGAAGTTTTGCAGAATGTCTAAGAAACTTTGTTTATTGAACATGCCTTGCAGTAAACGCTGCTGCGCTGTCACTTCGGCTAAGCTTTCGTAACTCGGTGCTTGTTCTGCAACTTTGTCAAACTGATCTTCTAGTGCATCTTCTGGTTGTTCAATATCCACTTTAGTGCGAAATGCCACCACGTTATTTTGTAGCGATTGTTCCGCTAACTGCGCATCGGTAAACGGGTATGCATCTTTCCATTCGCCATAGTATTGGCTAGTGGAGCTAATGGTGCCGACTTTGGCCTGATCGCGACAAGTCGATACCATGAGTTGGTTATACCAAAACAGCTTCTCTGCCCCTTCGTCTTCATCTTGATTACGCAAGTTCGCGTAGCGGCGAAGTTGGTCTATGCCGTTCTCCATTGGGCTAGAGATATAAGGGGACTTACACTCAATCACAGCCAATGGGATGCCATTAACAAAGCAGACAATATCAGGGATGATATTTTGCGCCCCCTCAATTTTGAACTGGTTGGTACACACGAATTCGTTATTTTCGAGCTGTTCAACGTCGATAAGGGTAACGGTTTGGCCTTTGCGTCCAGAGCCAAAGTCTTGCTCTACGGAAATACCATCACCAAACAGTAACCGCCAGAAATACTTATTGTACTCCATTAAGCCAGTGCAACTTTGATGCGTGATCGTACGGCAAACACCGCGCAAGTTTTCGTCACTTATCCAAGGGTTGAGTTTTTTCAGCGATTTCTCTAGCCGTTTAATCAGTACCACTTCTCGCAAAGAGGAACGTTCTTGTATAGCAGGGTTGCTAGGGTTGGGAGCTAAAGCTTTACCTTGCACATATGTCCAGCCGAGTTTTACCAATTGGGCAATCGCTGGCGCTTCTACTTTATCGAATTCGTTGTTTTTCACTTTAGCTACCACCTAATTATGCCTCTGCACCTTCATTCGTCACTGCCTGTGATTGTGCAAAAATCAAGGCTGCATCAATGTACTCTCTCGTCTTAGAGGCAATGTTCTCGACGGCTTCTTTTTCAAGCAATGCCGACAGTGGCAATTCAAAACCACACGCGACCACAGGGTAGCCCGACTCATCTTTTTTGGGTTTAGGTTCAGCAGAGTAAAAAGGATGGTCACAGACACTCCATACTTTGTAATACCAATTACAGTCTTGGTTCTCAAAAGGCGTGTAGACACTGATTTTTAATACACTTTGTGCATCTTCGACACTGGTAGGTAGCGCGATACCATCAGGCTGATTACCATTTGCCACCTCACCGTGTACGCCTGTATCGGAATCAATCATGATTTCGACTAAATACTCTCCCACTCGAACCTGATTCACATCTTTCACGTTCTTAAATACATAGAAGGTAGACAGTGCTGGCAGCATGTCCCATTGCCAACCATCAAATGGACTCGTTGTGAAACGAGTTGGACGTGCGAACTCTTTAGGCTGCCAAACGTAAAAGTCTAACTCTAAGGCTTTACCCAGTTGCTCTATTGTTGGTAAAAGCCTTTGATAATAAGCCGCAAGCAATCGGTGGGCAGTTCTTACCTGTGAGAATAGGTCTTCTGTTGTTTGATTATTCATGGGTATTCCTAGGCCAAACCGACAGCGCATCTAAACTGACGGGGTTAAAATTATGATGAATGAGCTTTTGATTTGATTGGCTCTGGTTGGCAGGGATGAGTTCTTGATCTAATTTACGGTCCACTAACCTAGAGTGGTCTAAAGTTAGGCATTCAAAACCGTGATTCACTAAATCACACCACTTAAAGTTATTGGTTTTGAGCCCATACAAGGCCAAGCCTTCGAGCATATCGGAAAGTATCCGTTTATCTGTTCGGCTAACACCTTCGTTGATTAACTTAACTAACACGTCCGTTACGGCTTGCCATTTCGTAGCCCCAACCAACTCTAGCTCTAGGTGCTGCTCCTTGAGCAACTTTCCCCATTGCAGTGCGTTACGAGTATCGATACGACCAATTGCGAGAAAATATAGCGGCAGTGCCTCGCGTTCATCCGACTGCAAGAATGAATCGACCTCTCTTTGCCATTGGTCGTAATACTGGTCGCCGCCTGCTGGTGGTTTTACTTCAACAATCAAATTGCACAATTCAAAGCGAATCACTAAATCAGGCTCAACTTGGCGAGATTCACCGCCTTCACCTAGCTCGTACCTCGGCCAATAGTCGATAGATTGAAATACGCCAAACTTCGCCTGAAAATCATCAGGCGATAGAGAAAAGCAACTGGCTAGGATTTGAGTTTGAACATCATCAGATAGATAAGCAAACCGCTCAAAGAAGGTGGAGGTTAGCAAATCTTCACGGGCTTTAAACAAGCTAGCCCAACGGACTGACTCTTGCCCATCGTGATCTATTCGCCCTGCTTTACCGTGAAGAATGGCTTTTAGCATTCGAAGTCTTCCTCGTCTGGGGTGACTCGGACTTTTCCTGTTAGGAGATCTTGCATAAGGGCTTTTTTGACATTTCCCACACTTTGCAGTTTTCTATAAGTAGTACGCAAACTATCTTCAACGCTTTTCATTGCCAACGCAATTTTCACCTGCTCATTTTTTTGGGGCAGTGGTACTTTAAACTTACCAAGATCACCAAGTGTTACGGACAATTGGGCATTGCCGATCGCAAAAAAGTCAGCTTGCTTTTTGCCCATAAGGCTATTCAAAAAACAAGATATAAACTCTGGATGTACTTTTTCGATGTCAAGTTGAATAAACGCAATATGTCGTTGAAAGCTGAACTGAGTATTTTTTGTAACTAAAGCGGCATTACCATATGAGCCAACGGCTGTGTATAAAATGTCGCCAACCTCAGGCTTTCGACCTTTCGATGCTGCCTCATACATTTCCTCGGTAAGCATAGAAGCCTTATTCCAATCAATAACGCCATCTTTTATGCACGAGACATAAAGGAATGGAATATGCCCTTCTTTAGAGGTTTTTACTGCCTGATGTGTCCCATCAGTAATCCTTTTGGTAATGGATTTAAGCGATAAGCAGTCCCAACCCTTCGGAATCCTACCCACTGACGAGTCTTTAAACTCGGTATGCGGCTTACCATCCACACCGACACCTCGGGTGAGTAGCTCTTGCATCATGCCTGTTTTTAGGCCTTTGAGCTTGTCGATTTGCGCCTGTGTTTTTTCAATCACTTCATCGACTGAGGTGAGGATTTTGGCGATTTTCTTTTGTTCTGGCCTTGTTGGCGTTAAAACTTCTAGATTTTTAACATCCGATGAATTGATTGCAGGGTAATTAGAACCAACGACCTTAGCTTCAATCTGCCTTGTGATATCGTCAGCTAAGATTGAATTAAACAAAAAACGACCATCATTACCATTTACAGCTCTAATAACAGAAAAACCTGTAGATGCGATATAGTCATCACCCTTTGCCTCAAAGTATGCAAATGACTTCAAATTAGGTCTTACAGTTGACATTAGCACGTCACCTGATTGAACTTTTTTCCTCGCACGACTAGGAGATTCTGAAAAAGAAATACGCTCAGAGGGTAAGTCGATTCGACCTGTTGATACTGAAGCTATATCTACATACCTAAACCTATAATTAGGATCTGTCGAAGCCTTCAATGAACCTTTGTCTATATCTGCAAGTGAAGATAACGGGTTGTACTCCCAACCTTCTGGAACAACGTTATTCATACCCCAGCTCCTTCAAGTACCCATGCATTTTTTCTTCTGCATCTGTCACTTTCTTATCTAGAGCCTTTAATGACACTTGGTACTTATCCCACCAGCGTTCCAACTGAGTAATTATTTCCGCATCAACATCACCTGCTACTTCACGGATCTGCTCTTTACTCTTAATTTCAGTTTTAAATTCAAAGTAAGCTTCATCTTTCTTATCGAAGATTACAGATACATCAAAGTCTTTGATGACCTCTTCTTGAATGTATTCACTCTCCACTTCACGTACTGGCACTCCACCATGAAGAATCGCGCGTACATCAAAGATTTCTGCAGGTGGTGAGGTATCCGCATAGCGGCGAATGTTGAGGTTAAAATCGTTCTCAGCAATCTCTGAGAAGCTCACGACTCTTGCGTAGCGTTTAATATCGCACTTACTTTCAAATGAATGGTTTTCGAAGGTTTCAACTATCTTTGTAATGTCTTGTGGGCGTAGCTTGTTCTGGTTTTTACCCTCTTCAAACTCTAGCTCAGAGTTGATGAACAAGACTTTGCCTCTGCGTTCTGCCACTTTGTTCTTGTTGATGATAAGTAGGCAAGCAGGAATGCCTGTGCCATAGAACAAGCCAGACGGCAAACCAACCACAGCTTCAAGCAAATCATCTTCTAAGATGCCTTGGCGAATCGCTTTTTCACTAGAACCACGGAATAGCACACCATGAGGCATCACCACGCCCACCATACCTTCAGCGTTAGTGCTGGCGATCATGTGTTGGATAAAGGCTAAATCACCTGCATCTTTAGGTGGCGTACCATAAGGGAAACGACCAAAGCCATCGCTGTCACACTCATCTTTACCCCACTTCTTCAGGGAGAAAGGCGGGTTAGCGATGACTCGGTCAAAAGTCATTAGCTCACCGCTTTGGGTGTGCTGAGGGTCACGTAGGGTGTCACCTTTGCGAATATCGGCACTTTGCACGCCATGTAAAAACATGTTCATCTTACAAATTGCCCACGTATTCAGATTCATTTCCTGCCCGTACAGCGATAAGTTAGCAGCGTTTTCTTTGTTTGCTGTAAGGTGATTACGGGTTTGTACCAACATACCGCCCGAACCTGTTGTCGGATCGTAAATACGCATTCCCGCATGTGGTTTTAGTAATGCCACCAGCAATTGCACCACTTCACTTGGGGTATAGAATTCACCGCCCTTTTTGCCTGCACTGTCGGCAAACATTTTGATCAGGTATTCGTAAGCCGTACCCAGCATATCTGGGCGCTCGAAGTCTTCATTACGTAAGCGGTGCTGGCTAAAGTGAGACAATAAATCACGCAGCTTGGCATCAGAGAGTTTGTTTTTGATGTTGAAGTCTATCGTTACCAATACGCCTTCTAGCGCTGGGTTAAACTCTTCAATTGCTTCTGTTGCCTTGTTAAGGCTTTCGCCAATGTTGTGCTTCAAGTCTTTAAGTGCAGACCAACGAGCATTTTCTGGCATATAGAAGGTGTCGTCGTACTCATCTTCATCATCTGCCAGCTCAGTCGCTTGCTCTTTGGTTTTCCCTTTATCTAGGTAGTACTTAATGACCTTTTCTTGCTCTTCTTCAAAGGCATCCGACATGCGCTTTAAGAACATCATGCCAAAAATATAATCTTTAAATTCAGAGGCATCCATATTGCCACGAAGGATGTCAGCCGTTTCCCACAGGAAAGACTCAAGCTGTTGGAGAGAGAGTTTGTTGGTCATTGAATTCACTTATAAAAAGCTTGTTGAGTGATCACTCACATATTGAACGGAATTTTACCTGTTGGGACGGGGTTGGACAATTTATTTAACTCACAATAGTGCGCATATGAGCGTTTCCATGAAATCTACTTTTCTGAGGCTAAAGTAACCCCCCCGCCATTTGCAGGTTTTACATAAAACAATATAATACTCCCCCACAAAAAAACGATGAACTTACCATGCGTGAACTGAAAATTGATAAGGGAAATGGAAAGCACAGGACTGTTGTAGCCATCAACAAAGATGAGCGTTATGAATATCGAGATATTCTTGAAAATAAAATTGAGGAAATGCTAACAAAGGCTCTTGTTCAACATAACCTTTTCCATGTTGTTCATGGCCGTAAACACTCGAATATTGTTGCTAATGCCGTCCCTCATCAGCAGTTTCAGTTTACTCTATCTATCGACCTAAAAAGCTGTTTTGATAGTATAACTCGCTCTCTCGTCGAACAGGCAGGACTTGTGGGTATTCCAGAGGCTTGCTTTGTCAATGTATCTACAGCGAATGAACCTATAGCAGCGCAAGGGCTACCTACTTCAAGTGCTATCTGTAACTTAGTGCTGCTTAAAGCTGATCTTGAGCTAATAGAGTTATTGAATGCTCAGTTCAATGATAAATATGCTTATACTCGCTATATCGATGATCTAACGATTTCATTCAATGGATGTCCTCCCCATAAGCTTCCTTCACTGATTTCACATATCGGCTTAATTATCCACAAGCACGGTTTTACCGTTAACCCTGATAAGATTGAACTCCAAGATGCAGGGCATGGCCGCCGTAAAGTATGTGGCCTTCATGTTGATCATGAGGGCGTGTATATACCAAGAAAGCTCAAGCGCACTCTACGAGCACTCGCGCATCAACAAAACTATGATGGCCTTACAGGTAAACAGAGCCGTCGATTTAATGGGCTTACGAGTCATGGCAACCTATCACTGGCTAGCAAGGCTATGTCTTCAACAAAAGATGCTGATTTCCTCTTGTATAGTGTGCTTACCAGCGGTGATTGGGGCTGGCAAAAGGCAGTGAAGGCTAGCTCCGCTTTTGGCCGTATTCACTATTTAAGCATGGGAGAGTATGCAACTAACATTCAGCATCCTCACAAGATGTACAATCCAATCGATGATGAGATTTTAGGTTGCATTAAGCGGCTCTACATGACCTTTGGTACAAAAGTTTTTTGTGCCAAGCCTACATCTTATATTAAAGGTCGGTACACTGTAGCAAACGTCATCGCTACTGGACTATATAGCTCACCTCTAGCGCTGCATGAAACAGAACTGGTTTTGGAAGCTTTTTTGAAGTTAGGACTACTCGCAACACCAGAAGACTTCGAGCTATTAGGCGCAATCGAACAAGCTAGTGTGATTCAGCTACCTAGAAGTTCAAGAGAGCGAGCTACTTTTAACTCGAAAGCTTACTACCAAGCGGTTATTTCTAGCGTTAAAAATCTATTTCCAAAGAAGTTTAGGTTGAAAATCGCACATGCTCATAACTGGCTGCTTCCTGCGGTTATCGACGAACTTGGACCTTACGAGTTAAATAACTTCTTATATGAAAACTCGTATGCCCTTAGATACCTTGATGAAGAAAAACTCAGCTGCCACTTTGATTCTGTAGTAACAACGCAGTTATTTGCATTGAGTGTTTTATTGCCTGTTTCGCCTCACTTAAAGAGCTTTAATCATAACTGCAAACATCTGCCATTCAACACAAAACTAAATGACTTTAGAGAGCTATGCAAAGCCATTGTCCACACCAATGCAACTGCTGCGCTTTACTTAATCCCTTGTGGTTGGTTTATAGAACCTCATTTTAAAAAATTCTGTATGGGATACTTTGATATCGATGAAGCCTCTTATGCCACTCTTCATGCACAAAGTATCGTTTATCGTCAAGCCATCGCTGATTTACACCCTTTTGTAAAGTCACAGCTTACAGGCAGAGAACAAGAAGACTCTGGATTACGTCAGGCTCATATCGAAGAACAAAAGCAACACCGAAATGCTTATCTAAGCACACTTTATCCAGACTTGAACGATAACCAATGGCGTCTCTTAGACGATAAATCTCAGGAGATGTATAAGAAGACCACACAAAAGAACCGACATCAAACCATCTATTTGTATAACCAGAGGTAGTGAAGTATAATCGCGCTGTGTTTGCTAGGATTTGGTAGGGTTGATGTTTTCGTCTACTGATTTCCCAACTCCAATTTACCGTTGTGCTGGCTCACGATGGGTCAATTCTGCAACTTGAATGATGAATTGCAACATTGATCCCATGTGTCTTACTACGTAAGACCGCCAACAGGTGTTTGAAACACAAATTAAGCCCAAGCTCATCGCTTGGGCTTTTTATTATCCTCTAGCCTGTCACTCAGTCTTAAAATGAAAAAGCGCTTTCCGTTACTCATATTGTTTATTCTTGGTTTAGCTCAAGCAACAAGCCTCAAAAAACCTATTCCACTAGTTAAAACGCATGAGGGTATTTATTAAACGGCAAGGCTATCACCTAATGAGTATTCGATGGTGAGGAGGTATTGAAATTCCTTATGCGAACATTAAACAAACTCGAAAAGAGATCCATTCAGCGTAGTTCATAGCACCTTGCTCTTTTTGTGCGACAACTTTCTGCAACATGCCTTCTATTTCTCTATCAAACTATGTCGATTATCTCGTTGCTTCTTAATTAAATATCACTAAGAAAGCGACCCATTGAGTAAGCCATGAGCCGACACTCAGTAATCACTTTTAGGATTCATGTAGCTAAGACGAAAGAAAATTGAAAATAAATCAAAAATTAACAACAACGAACAACGCCACCGAATTCGGTGGCGTTTATGTTTGAATAACAAGAAGCTAGCGGGAATCTAGAACACCAATAATCTTGATAATTAAATCGATTAAAAGCCTTTTTTACGCTGACGAGATGCATTTTGAATCGTACTAATCATTTTACCGAAGGCTTTATCTTTGGTGCGTTTTTCAGCCAAGGTAGCACCATTAAACGCTTGCTCACGCAATAGCTTCTGGTAACTGATAAAACGCCTTTCCGCTAGGGTTCCATCTGCTAATGCAGCTTGAATCGCACAGCCGGGTTCGCTGCCATGCTGACAATCAGCAAAGCGGCACTGATCAGCAAGCTCTGTGATTTCGCTAAAGGTATCATTGACCCCTTTTTCGCAATCTGTCAGCTGCAGTTCACGCATTCCCGGAGTGTCCATCAACAAGCCACCTTGTGGCAGCCACTTTAACGCACGTGATGTCGTGGTATGGCGACCTTTACTGTCATCTTCACGAATACCTGCGGTGAGCTGAGCTTCAAAACCCATGAGACCATTAACCAATGTAGACTTGCCGACACCAGATGACCCAACCAATGCCAAGGTTTTGCCTAAGCTACAGTAACCAGACAGTTCTTTAAGGTGTTCTGGGTCTAGCGCATTAATGGCATGTACCATCATAAACGGATCTAAATCTTGAACTTGTTTACGTTTCTCGTCTGCATCGTTGCACTGATCTTGTTTCGTCAGCACAATCACAGGCTCGACTTCAGCATCTTTTGCCAACGCCAAGTAACGCTCGATACGACTCAGATTAAAGTCATTGTTTAATGAACACACCACCAGCAGGCTATCGACATTAGATGCGATCAACTGTGTGTCTAGCTTAGAACCTGGTGCTTTACGTTCAAACAATGATTGACGCTCTAACAGACGATTAAGTTTCAAATTATCATCAAATAGCACCCAATCACCGACACAGAGCCGCTCACTCTGCGGTGATTGCATTAGGCTTGCTTGGCCTTGCTCACTCATCACAATCGCACCGCTACGATGCTGCTCAACAACGCGGCCAATCTGAAACTCAGTCAGCTCTTCAAGTGTAAGTTGCTGTTGGAAAAATGGACGCCACCCAAGTTGAACTAATGTCGGTTTTGTATTCATTCTCGTTTTACCTTAGGCACACTATGCCTACTCATTTGTGTTCTAAATTTCAGTATTTGTCACGATTTAACCTAGCAGCCAAAAGTAGCTAAGCCGATAGGCATAATAATAGCGGCAATGCCTGAATGTGAATTGAAAAAAAACGACAGTTTACATATGGATTTCAGCATCCTACTCGCCTTGCATTTAATATTGCTAGCAGCAATAAAGATTCCGTCATCATTATTCGCTACACTCCCCCAATAAACAGTGTATTCATTTGGATTTACTATGATTTCAGGACATCGTGGTGCGCGAGCGTTAGCACCAGAAAATACCCTTGCAGGGATTAAAAAGGCCGCAGAATGTGGTGCAACGTGGGTCGAAATGGACGTTCAGTTAAGCGCTGATCGTGTACCTGTTATGATCCACGATAGAACCGTGAACCGTTGTACCAATGGTCGTGGTAGTGTTGGCAAAATGTCGTTAGACACGTTAAAACAGCTCGATGCTAATGCCAAATTCACTGGTGCTGACAAAGATTTATATAGCGGAGAGCAAATACCGACCCTCGAAGAAGCACTCCGTCTGTGTAATGAACTTAATATTACGATGAACTTAGAAATTAAAATTCACCGTAAATCTGAAGTGCTACCGCTAGTTGAACAAATTGTAAAAACCGTTAAACAGCTGGATTTCCCACTCGATAAATTGGTGTTTTCAAGCTTTGATCTGGGCGTACTCACTTATTGCAAAACCCTCTACCCTGAGGTGCGTCGTGGCCTTATTACATCAAAGAACATACGTAATATGATGCGAAAAGCGCAAGAATTAGCTTTGTATAGTATTCATTACGATCAGAGCAAACTCACTGAAGGTATGGCAACCAAGATTAAATCCGCTGAGTTACAGTTACATATCTGGACAATGAATGAGCCCGATAAAGCCGCTATGTTCCGCTCATGGGGCGTCGATAACATCATCACTGATTACCCGAATAAATTTTAGTTCGCTTCGACCTCCCTTTAAGCATACCCACAAGCAACTTGAACGAACTTTGACAAGATTAGGCTGATGATTGTGCAGCCTAATTTTCAAACGGCAATAAATGACCCACCCATCATCCATTTAAACACATCAGTGAGATAGCACTCACACTGCGTGATATATATTAAATTCGTTTCAACAAAAGGTTGATATTCATCACCAAAATATTATGTATATCCCCCTACCATAGCGCCCGAAACCATTACATTATTCTAATTCGAGCCTTATTCTATGAAAAAGCAGTTACTTACTTCTGCCATACTTCTTGCGTTAAGTGGTACTACATTTGCGGCTGACGGCGATATTACCGATGTCACGATTTTGGGCACCTCTGACATTCATGGCCATTTCATGCCTTGGGACTACGCAAGCGACAAGCTAAATATGCGTGGTAGCCTTAGCCAAATAGCAACCAAAGTGAAGCAAGTTCGCCAAGAGCAAGATAACGTCATCTTGGTAGATGCTGGCGATACGATTCAAGGTAACTTTGTCGAGACATTTAAAGATGAACCTGTTGATCCTATGATGCTAGGTTTCAACGAAATGTCTTACGATGTATGGGTATTAGGTAACCACGAATTCGATTTCGGCTTAAAAGTGCTAAACCGTTCATTATCGCAATTTGAAGGCCAATCATTGGGTGGCAACATTAAACGTGCAGATGGTAACCCTTTCCTTCCCGCTCATACCATCATCGAACGTAACGGCATTAAAATTGGTGTTATCGGCATGGATACACCGATGACTGCTGTTTTTGCAGAAGGGACTAACCGTCTTGATGGCATGACATTCACTAATCCATCGCTTGAAGTCAAAAAAGTGATCAAGCAAATCGACGATAAAGTTGATGCGATTGTGTTAGTTGCACACATGGGGCTAGATAACGAAAACAACATTAAAGACACTGGTGTAACCGATATCGCCAATGCCAACCCTGAAATTGATGCGATTGTTGCAGGCCACATGCATACCCGTATCGACAAAGCTGTCGTTAATGGCGTGATCATCACTGAACCAGACAAATATGGCCGTGCCCTTTCACGCATTGATCTTCAATTTGAAGAACGTGATGGTAAATTTACGCTAGTTAATAAAGACAGCTTTACCTATAAGATCAAAGGCACTGATTCTGATAAGAAGATGGAAAGCCTTTACGCCCCGTATCACAAGCGCTTACGTGAAAATGCTAACCGTGTAGTGGCAGAACTTACTGGGACTGATCTGGTACCAGAAAACGAAATCAAAGGCATTCCACAGGTTCACATTCAAGACACTGGCATTAGTGCGCTATACCAAGAAGCCAGCATGCACTACGCGCCAATGGCAAACGTGATTGCACTGCAAATCGATAACGACAAAGCTGAGCTAGATGTGGGCCAAATCAAAGCCAAAGACATTGCTTACAACTACCAATACGCTGGCGGTGAAATCACTGTTTATGAAATGACAGGTAAAGAGCTGAAAACCTACATGGAATGGTCGGCTGGCTACTTTAACAGCGTGAAAGACGGCGATGTTACTTATAGCTTTAACCCTGAGCGCCGCGCATCAAAATACTCCACCAACGACTTCTTTGCTGGTGTCACTTACACCATCGATTTAACTGAGCCTGCTGGTAAGCGTATTAAAGATCTGAAGTTTGCTGATAACAGTATGATCACAGATACTACACCGATTCGCCTTGGCATGAATAGTTACCGCATGGGCCACTTAACCAAAGCAGGTGGCGTATTGGAAGGTCGTAAATTCCCTGTTCTTTTTGATACTGAAGAAAAGTTTGGCGAAGAAGACGGTACAATTCGTAACTTAACCATCAAATACTTAACTGACGTTAAGCATGGTCAATACGAAGGTAAACCCATGCATCGCTGGCATTTAGCAGGACTAACGGGGTTTGAAAAAGAAGCGAAAGTCGTTAAAGATCTTGTGAATAGTGGCAAAATCTCAGTACCAACCAGTGACGATGGTCGTTATACCAATGTGGCTGCTATCAATGTAAAAGATAAAATCTTTAGCAGCAAAGCCAGCATGGAAAAAGCGCTAGCGGGCTTACAACAAACGATTAAAACAGCGAAAACAGACGTTGAGAAGCAAGCAGCTCAGCGTGATATCGTTCTAATCGAAAACTTGAATAGCTTTTAATAAGTAGCATTTTATCAAGTTGTATTTTATTGAGTTGAAATAAGCTGACGCTTTTCAAGCGAGAGCCTTAGCAACCGATTAAACACATAAAAATCCCCGTCACTAAACAGTGCGGGGATTTTTTATATTTAATTTTTACTCTTTATTATTGCCGATTACGCAATAGCAACTTCTGGTGCGACGTATGGCATATCTAATGCCTCAGAAACTTCTTCACAAGTAATCTGACCACGGTACACATTCAAGCCGTTTAGCAGATGCTTATCATCTTGTAGTGCTTGTTTGTAGCCTTTGTCTGCTAGTTGAAGAATGTATGGCAGCGTTACATTGTTCAGTGCAAACGTTGAAGTACGTGCAACCGCACCTGGCATGTTAGCTACACAGTAGTGAACAACGTCATCAACAATGTATGTTGGGTCACTGTGCGTGGTGGCGTGCGATGTTTCAACACAACCCCCTTGGTCGATAGCAACATCTACAATTGCAGCACCAGGTTTCATCGCTTTAATCATTTCAGCAGTAACCAGTTTTGGTGCTGCTGCGCCTGCTACCAGTACACCACCGATAACAAGATCCGCTTCTAGTACGTGTTTTTCAATCGCATCTTTGGTTGAGTAAACACACTGAACGTCACCGCCAAACTGCGCATCTAACTGGCGCAGTACATCGATATTACGGTCAAGCACTACAACGTTTGCACGTAAGCCAACCGCCATTTGTGCTGCATTTGCACCAACTACACCACCACCGATAATCACTACTTTTGCAGGCTCTACACCAGGTACGCCACCTAGTAGCATGCCGCGGCCGCCTTTTGATTTTTCTAGGGCAAAAGCACCGGCTTGAATAGACATACGACCAGCAACTTCAGACATAGGTGCAAGAAGCGGTAGACGGCCTTGGTTATCAGTTACTGTTTCGTAAGCGATACATACCGCTTTACTGTTAATAAGATCAATCGTTTGTTCTGGATCTGGGGCAAGGTGAAGGTAAGTAAATAGGATTTGACCTTCGCGGAGCATCGCACGCTCAACAGCCTGCGGTTCTTTAACTTTAACAATCATTTCAGCTTCAGCGAAAACATCTGTAGCTGTTGGCAGAATTTGTGCGCCTGCATCGATATAGTCTTGATCACTAAAACCGATACCGGAACCCGCTAGCGTTTCTACATATACTTTATGGCCATGCGCTACTGCTTCACTTACAGATGCTGGAACCATACCCACACGGTATTCATGAACTTTAATTTCCTTAGGTACGCCAATAATCATCTTTAGTTTCCTTGCTGCCTTGTTTAAAAGTTATATACACAATAAAGAAAAAAACTTGGAATGTGGCACTAAATTTTAACCATTAGGCAACAAATGAAACTGGGATTTTATTCCACAGCAGTATGATCAACCAAGTTTGAAGTCAGTCACACAAGAAAAAACCACCTTAAAGCAACAAACCAGACCAGATGACCAGGCTTGAACAATAAACCAGACACTAAAACCACCAATAAGGTATTATTTGGCATTAACCACCTTTATATAATGCTATTTTTTTGTCTTTTTATCGGTCTAATCACACTATTAGAAGAATAATATTGCGCATAACTGCCACACCAAGCTAGTGAACATGCTTAGCTGTAACTTACATATAAGTGTCAAATAGTAATAAGCCTTTTCATATTATTAACAAATAATCTCAATAGGTAATTGACGTTCAATGAATACAAATCAAAGCGGTATCATAGGATGATAACCTGTATCCTTGTTAAACATCACCGACACCATTCCCTTGGCGCATAACAGTTCAGCAAGCCAGCTCAGGAAAGAACAAAAATCTACCCACATTAAAGGCTTCAACATTTTTCCTCACACATAAAAAAACCACCGCGATAAATCAGCAGTGGTTTCTATTTAAGACTGTTTTATAAAAAGCAATGAATGCTTACTCGTCAAAATCCCAAGGCATGTCAGGTAACGAGTCTAGGTTTTCACTATAGCGCTTCAGATCGAAAGTGCCTTCGTTCTTTGCTACATCAAACACTTCCACAGAAAGCGCACAGGCAATCATTTCTAATGCTTCTTCACGCGGTGTGCCTGTCATCACTAAGCGCATCAATGTTTCTTTTACTTTTACTGGGTTACCTTCAGCCAATTGATTCTCAACGGCTTCAACAAGCATTTCGCCTGTCATAATGTCTTCGTTTTGCATACTTCGCCTATAACTCCCCTTAATATGGGGCAGATAGTCACACTTAGAGTCCACGGCCAGCACGGCTGCTACGTCCATTCATATAATCTTGTCGAAACGTCCAGTCCAAACGATCACAAATCCCACGATATGGCTCTTGCTTTATACCGAGCATTACCGCATTTTGTGAACAATATTCCGAACGTCCCAACTCATAGCCGTCACTATAGGCTTGATAGCCAGTAGCTTGCAATGACTTAGTTGTATCCCGCCCTTGTAAGTTACTTTCTGAATCTTTTAGCATCCCTGCAATTGCCACTTCATAGCCATATTCTTTCCACTCGTTGTCATCGTTAAATGCGAGCTGGGGCTGTAAAGCACACCCCGAAAGTAACATGCCCACGAATATGGGCAGCAGCCATTTGTTCATACCTTCTCCTTGTAATATGATGCGCATTGATACCATTACGCAATCATGCGGTTAAGCAGCACTTGCGCTTCTTCCATCGATGAAAATGAATCATGAACGTCTACGTTCCATTGCGGCAGTTCAGGGTTCACCAAAATTGTTGGCAAACCTGCAGATAGTGAAGAAGTGATCCCCGTAAGGCTGTCTTCTACTGCTATCACACGATCGGGTTGCTCATTTAATTGCTTACAAGCCAATTGATAAATCTCTGGAGACGGCTTGTTATTCGCGACATCTTGCCCTGTAACCACCCCGTCAAATAGCGACAACCAGCCTAAGCGCTCTAAAATGCCTTCTACATATTCTCGCGGTGAGCCAGTCACGACCATTAACGGGCACTGACCATGCAACTGCTTGAGTGCATTATCTACACCTGGCATTGCTGGGATATGCCCTTTTTGCAGCATTTCGCGGGTTAGCGCTTCCATATCATGCAAAATATGATGGATTTCTTGAGTCAATGAAAATTGATTTTTCATCTCTGCCGCAACTTTAGGCCAAGGCAGCCCTGCGTAATGCGATAAAAATTGAGGTTGTGAAATATCGCCCCCTACAGAGGCAAGATAGTTAGACCAATTCTGTGCGTGGAAAACTTCTGAATCTATCAATGTACCATCAAAATCGAAACAAATAGCCTGCATACATTCGCCTTATCATTATGGTTTTAGTTATCTTTAGCATCACTCACATAAAAGTATAACGGAACTCAGCTAACGAAATCTTGCTGACCGCGTAAATAGAAGGAAAAATAGAAAAACCACGGCCGATGACACACCGTGGTTTGTTATGTAGTAGCGTTACTATGCAGAAACGGTTTTATGTTGAGGTAAGCCGATAGAGATCAATGTCGTGACAACTAAGAAACCGAAGGATACCCACAGACATGCCGCTAGGCCTGCTTCTTGGTACACCCAGCCTGACAAGATCGTCCCGATTAAGCGCCCCATCGCATTGGCCATATAGTAAAAACCGACATCTAGAGACACCCCATCACCTTCGGCGTAACTCACAATGAGGTATGAGTGCAGCGATGAATTAACTGCAAATACAGCGCCAAACACCAATAATCCGAACGCTATCGTGAATTGTGGTTGCCAATTATATTCAACCCCCAAAGCTATGGCACCCGTAATCAAGGCCAATACAGCGACCCAAACCATGGCAACACGCCCATCAGGCACCACACCTTGTGCCTTGCCTGTAATGCGCGGCGCAAAACCTTGCACAAAACCATAAGCGATCACCCAAAGAGCAAGGAAACCACCCACCCATAAATGCTCCCAACCAAACACTTGCCCTAGGTAAATAGGAAGCGCGACCACAAACCAGACATCACGCGCACCGAACAAAAACATTCGAGCAGTTGACAAGATATTAATGCTACGACTCTTAGAGAAAATCTCTTTAAACTTGATGGCTTTTTTGGCTTTACCTAAGTCTTTTTCAAGCCAAGTCAAGCTCATGATGAGTACAGCCACCAGCACAGATCCCATTAGCACAACCGCACCTTGGAAGCCGAGCCAAGCCAGCAAGAGTCCACCTAAGAAGAAACCTGCACCTTTCAGGGCATTTTTCGACCCCGTCAGAATGGCAATCCACTTGTACAGCGCACCTTGTTGATCGTTCGGCACTAAGGTTTTGATCGCGCTTTTCGCACTCATCTTATTGAGATCTTTCGCTATTCCTGAAAGCGCTTGCGCGAGCATAACCCACAACACAGTCAGTGAATCAGCAGGTACGGCGAGCATGAACAAGGCCGAGACCTGCATGGCTAAACCAATATTCATGGTTTTATTTAAGCCAAGTCGCGCCCCCAGCCAACCACCAATAAGGTTAGTGACGACACCGAAGAACTCATAAAACAAGAATAAAGACGCTATTTGCAGCGGTGTGTAACCCAAGTGATGAAAGTGCAACACCACTAGCATGCGTAACGCGCCATCGGTAACGGTAAAATTCCAGTAATTAAACGTTACCAAGATGTATTGGCGCACTTGCTGGGGTAATTGCGAAAAAGTCGCGATCATGTCTATGCCTTTTAACTCAACTAAGTATATCTACTTAATTTATGCGCCCACTTTACGGATGAGTTCAGCGGTACGTGTTGCGTAGCCCATTTCGTTGTCATACCACGCGTATACTTTTACCATACGGTTATTCACAACCATGGTAGACAGCGCATCAACGATGGTTGAGCGCTGGTCACCTTTATAGTCAATCGATACGAGAGGACGCGCTTCAAAACCGAGTACACCTTTCATTTCACCTGCTGCAGCTTCTTGCAGTAACGCATTAACTTCTTCCACAGTCGTATCACGACTCACATCAAAAATAATGTCGGTCAGCGAGGCATTTGCTAATGGTACACGTACCGCATGACCGTTAATTTTGCCTGCCAGTTCAGGGAAAATTTCAACAATCGCCGTCGCGGAACCTGTTGTGGTCGGGATCAAACTCATGCCACAAGCACGAGCACGGCGAAGATCTTTATGCGGGGCATCCAAAATTGTTTGGGTGTTGGTTAAATCATGAATTGTCGTAAATGAAGACTGCTCAATACCTAGCTTTTCATGAATCACTTTCACAATTGGGGCAATACAGTTAGTGGTACAGGATGCCGCTGTCACAATTTGGTGCAGTGCAGGATCGTAGAGGTTGTCGTTCACACCAACGACCACATTAAGAACACCCGCTTCTTTTACAGGGGCAGACACCACAACGCGTTTCACGCCTTGATCTAAATATTTTTGTAATAACGCTTTCTTACGGTGCACACCTGTCGCTTCTAGCACCACATCACAACCAGACCAGTCTACCGCATCAATATCACGTTCTTGAGTACAGGTTATACGCTGGCCATTGGCAATAATGGTATTGCCATCAACCGTTACCGCATGCTCCCAGCGTCCTTGAATAGAATCAAATTCCAATAAATGCCCTAAAGTGACAGCGTCACCTGCAACATCATTGATTTGTACAAACTCAACCTCTTTCCAATTAAATGCTGCACGCAATGCTAAGCGCCCAATACGACCAAAACCATTGATCCCAACTTTAATAGCCATGTGATTCCCTTTTCAGTATTTAACAAGTAACTGCCATTACATGCGAATTATCATATATACGATAATTCATATGTACAACCTTATTCCGACTTTTTCGTAATCATTTTTAATGATTTAAGTAAAAACAACAGGCTACAAAGGACAAAATAGCACCGCCAACACCTGTAAAAACAACAAATATGTGCGCTAAGCCAAGCTCAATCGATACATTCATTCGCTAAGCCGTGGGAAAATTCGCAAAATATGAACGCAGCCAATATCAGTCGGACAAATGTCCTTAAGATAATAGAAGCAATTTCCTACACTAGCGCCATACCAATAATCACCCAAGGACATACATAATGGACTTTATCGCTTGGTTCGATATCAATAACACTCTTATCAACATCCCTATTGGTGGCGGCTACGCTATGTCGTGGATTGAAGCCATCGGGACAATTTTTGGCTTACTATGCATTTGGAATGCCAGCCAAGAAAAAACGATTAACTACTTATTCGGCCTGATTAATGTCACGTTATTTGCCATTATTTTTTACCAAATTCAGTTATATGGCATTTTGCTACTGCAACTATTTTTCTTTTGCGCCAACCTTTATGGCTGGTACGCATGGACTAGACCTGCATCTGAAAATGGCGACATGCTTGAAGTACGTTGGCTCAGCAAACAAAAACTCTCTTACACTGTTGCGGTAAGCGTATTGGCCATAGGCCTCATGACAATGTACATCGACCCCTTCTTCTTAGCATTGGCCAACATCAGTGTAGATGGCTTGAATCTTCTGGGTGCAGACTTAGCCCGTCCAACGCTAGAGCCTGATGCATTCCCGTTCTGGGATTCCGTTATGACAGTGCTTTCTGTGGTCGCTCAAATCTTAATGACCCGTAAATATGTTGAGAACTGGATTTTATGGGTCGTGATCAACATTATTAGTGTGGGTATTTATGCCGCTCAGGGGGTTTATGCGCTATCTATCGAATACGCTATTTTACTATTCATTGCGATGAACGGTACTCGCACTTGGATGGGGACAGCAAAACAGAACCAAAATAAAACAACTGAAACAGCGAACGAGTTAGCGTAATGAGCAACAACATCCAACAACCCCATATCGCTGTTAGCATTGCTGATGTTTCCGAAAAAGTGATCGTCTGTGGTGAGCCCGATAGAGTTAATAGAATCGCTAAGTTACTCGATAATAGCGAACAACTGGCTAATAACCGCGAATACCGAGTTGTTAGCGGTTATTACCAAGGCCAAAAAATCACGATTTGCAGCACGGGTATAGGTGCACCATCGGCAATTATTGCGCTTGAAGAATTAGCCTTGTGTGGCGCAAAGTATCTGGTTCGCGTTGGCTCTGCTGGCGCACTGCAACGTCACATTCAACTAGGTGAATTGATTATTGCTGAAGGTGCTGTGCGTGATGAAGGTGGTTCTAAGGCCTATATAGGCAATACTTACCCAGCTGTTGCTAGTCGTACTTTAACTGCAGGAATAGAAGGTTATTTACACCAACATAACTACCCTGCTCATTACGGCATAGTGCGTTCACACGACAGTTTCTACACCGACGACGAAGATGCTCTCTGCGAACATTGGAGTCGAAAAGGTGTGTTAGGTGCAGATATGGAAACATCGGCTTTATTCACGGTAGGAAGGCTACGCGGCCTGCAAGTTGCTTCTATTTTGAATAATGTTGTGCTCTACCAGCAAGATGTTCAAGAAGGTGTCAGTGAGTACGCCAATGCAAATGACACCATGCAAAAAGGCGAAATAATGGCAGCGAAAGCCGCTCTATCTGCACTTTGCAGTATGACTTCGTAACCAAATGCTAAATAACTAAACAGATAGAGCCCACACGTTGGGCTTTATTTGTTTTAGTGAACAAATAACACTGCGTCTATCAGTGCTGGTAGCTCTCTTGCTATTTTCTTTCGGCAGCGATAATAACAAGGAAATGTAAAAAATAAAGTTATCATTTTCATCTATTTAATGAGGCGTAACCAAGAATTCCGGATTGAATATGCTTCAAAAGCAGAGCTTTGTTAATGTGTGTTTTTTATAATCTTAAGTATTTAGGATATGAACATCATGTCTTCTGCGAAAAGCATAGTGACTATAAACGTAAGGCGTACCAAGCAGCTTGGTGAAACAACGTTAGGTAAATTAACAATAGAAGGTAAGAACAAAAGTTGGTTTGTCTTAGAACCAACTGGTCCTGATTCAACTGAAGAAGGTTCAGATAAAAGGATCAAAGCTGGAACATATAAAGTAGTACCATATAGCTCATCTAAATACCCTAATGTGTATGAATTAAAAAATGTACCAGGGAGGTCATTCATACTTATCCATGCTGGAAATTATCATAAAGATACGCTTGGGTGTTTGATGCCAGGAAAGACTTGGGGAAGTGTTGGCGATAAACATTATTATGTGGGTAATAGTAAAGCGGCACTAAAAGAAATTTTCTCTGAAATAGCAAATAATCAAAATATTCAAATAAAAATAACCAATCACCTTGAGGAGTAGTCTATGTTGAAGAAACAACTAATATTACTTTTATTCCTCATTGTTGCAACGCCTGCTTTCGCTTTGTCAGCAAAGGTTAAGCTAAATCATACATGGATGAATGATAACTACCAATCAATACAGCTTCAATTACAAGGTGGTGAAGACTTTTCAGTTATACCATTGATAAATACATTGGTTGAAATATGGTTGAAACGAGATGGTGCTATTTCTGGTGAGGTTTCTCCATTAATTGTCGTGGCGCTAGTAAATAATGCTGAACCTACATTAACTCTTCTTTCAGAGCATCCAGAATCATTTGAAAAATGGCTTAATGAGCTAGAAGGAATGGTTTTTACAGATCATGTTGGAACTGAATCTGGAAAACTAAAAAAGCTGAAATATAATGCAGTTGAATCAATGCGAACTTATTCTGCAGGTGGGAGGCCTGAACTGGTTGTATATGCAGAGCAGTTAATTCGACGGCTTGAGAGTATATCCGTTCGAGCTGTAGATTAGCCCTGGGTATAAGAATCCAAGAAAATACTAGGTAATCAAGGTGATACGTTACACTCGGCGGTTTTGGTATGAAGTTCGGTGTGCTTTGCTGGTTCAGTGGGGCACACCTTATTGCAAGTGGTAGCTGTATCTGTGATCGGCGCAACAATGCAGTTCTACTGATACATGTATCATTTTGCACCTCCTTAGTTCTAACCTCCGTTTCACCACTTACTATGCAGTTGAAGCCTTACCAAACAGGTCGATTTACCGAAACCTTAAACGCGCTCTATGAAGATTTTCGTAACGCTTTTTACCAGTGTCACCTTTACAGTCGATTTTACCAAGCTGGCGAAGCAATACTGCAACAAGGTCAGCCTGTCAAACACATCTATCTTGTGTCTGTAGGCCGAGTATCGATGCACATCTCAGCAATGAATGCTCGGTGCTTTCAATTAGGTGAGGTGGACTGCGATCATCATATTTTTGGCGAAATGGAACTATTTTCTCAAACGGCATGCCAATGGAATGTCGTGGCAGAAGAACAGCTAGAAGTTGACGTTATTTGTTTAAAGTCTGTTGCCGAACTCATCACTCACCGTCCTGAATTCGCCCTATTTTTTGCCAGCGCTCTAGCAAATGACTACCAAGATTCATTAGATATTTATACCTATCGATTATTACACTCCATTACGTACAACATTGCGTATGACTTATGGCACCGCTACCAAGAGAAGGTCATCTTGGGCTCATTTGATAAAGCCGAGCAAGAAGCCGAGCGCTTTGGTACATCAAGCCGAGTGTATCGTCGCGCTGTTAAAGAATTAATCGATAAGGGCTTAATCTCGAAAACCAACGGGGAAATAAAAATCGTTGATATTGAAGCGCTCAAATCCTTCATTTTTGACTGTGAATAATGCCAAGCTTAACCCTTCAATAACCCACAGAATAAAAATAACGCGCAGAAAAAAGCCTGACACTTTCAACTTCATCGATCAGGCTTTTATGATGGCTAAATGGCCATAGGTAGGGAAAGAACACTTAAGATAATATTAACCGCCAGCCCAAATGTAATCGGCGGAATAGTTCGCTTGATCAGATCAAACGGTGACACCTTTGCCATACCAGATGAAGCAACGATAACCCCAGCAACCGGTGACATCGCACGACAAGCATTGGAAGCCTGCTGCATTGGCATGACCAGATAAACACCATTGATACCCATGCCATCAGCAATTTTAGGGATCAGCTCTACGAAGGCATAGAAAGCTGCGTTACCTGAACCCGTTAAGAAGGCTACCGCCCCCGTTAAGCCAACCAGCGCCAACATCATAGCTGTAGGGCCAAAGCCAACTTGCGAGGCTGATTCGATCAGCATATTAATCGCGCCGATAGCTTTCAGGCTCTGAGCAAACACCCCCGCACCAACCAGAATTAAAACCACAGGCAGCGCATCTTCCATCCCTTTAACAATCGCACTCATACCGTCCATGGCTATACGACCACTGCGATGACGAATCGCCTCCAAAGCCATCGCTGTAAACAAACATAGAATAGCGATAGTACCAATGTTCATGGTGACGCCTTCAATCAGCCCTAGCTCACCGCTGGTAATAATGAGCACAATAATAGGCAACATTGGCAACCAACCGTAAAAGCCCGGCGCTTTACCTTCGACTTCTGCGGTACGCACATCAACGTTTTTAAGATCGACTCTCTTAGTGTTGCCGTGTTGAAACAACCCCTCTTTCTTGTCCATATACTGCTGCCAAAAATAGTGGGCAGCCGCCATCGCGAGCATGCTTGGAATAGCCAAAGGAATTTGATACTTCAAGGTGTAGATCTCAACTGACATACCCACGTTTTCAGCCGCAATCACCGAGTCGACAGCAAGCGGCGAGAAGCTGATGGTTGCCGTCGTTGCGATAGCAGCAGCAATTGAAATAGCAGGTAACCCAAGTGCATTTAGAACGGGAAACAAAGTCGACATCAGCAAGACTGCAAGACTGGTTGCCCCAAACCCTGCTAGTGAGATAAAGCTACCAATAAGAAAAGTTACCGCTAGCAATAAATAAGGTTTATTGATACCACCAAGCAGTCTAAGTGCATTATTAATAACAATGTCGTTAGCGCCGATGTACGTCATATAACGGGCATAAGCTAACAAGGCAAACAGGATCAGCCCCATGCCACCGAAACGATTGTTGAACATTAGGTTCATCGATTCAAAAATATCCAGCCACGCATTACCACTGGATTTGGCTTCAGGTATAACGGGTAGACCCATCACAGCACAAACAGCCATTAATACCGCCGCCCCTAAAAATAGAGTGGCAATTGCGTTATATTTTTTCAAAATGGCGAATCCGACTATGGATACGACAAGTATGGAGATAAATATGCTCATTACTTCCTCATAAGCAGTGTTTAAAAACAACGAGGATGTATATCTCAGAGCATGCAACTGAATGTTGATTTATATCATGAGTTGCATATACGTATAGTGTTGCTTGCATGAAGGATCTTGTTTCTCAGTCTATGGTCACATTTTGAAACATTCGCTTAATTTTTATTAATCTCTTGCTTAAAACCAATAAAGCACAGTGATAAATCAAAAATCTTTACAAGGTATTATTTACTACTTGAACTGATTTACTATCGCGTCAATGATCGATTTTGCTTTAAATTTAACCAATCAATGACTAATCCGACATTTGTTTAAATTAATTTCCTCACACGCTCAGACGATAATGAGCTCGTTAGGCTCATCACGAGCGATTTTGGTGCCCTTAAGGGGGTATTTTGAAGGGTTTTAATCTGTTGTTTTTTCAGGATTTTAATTTCTGGTTTTTCAACGTTATCAGATGCTAGTCTGCATGAATTATTTAACGGAGTTTACCTATGCTAACGAAAAACAAATCTTTTGATCAGACAAACTTTTCTCATCAGAACTTACGTGACTCGCATTACGAAAACTGCCAATTCTATCGCTGTAATTTCGAACGTGCTGATTTAAGAGATGTACAGTTTGTTAACTGTAAATTTATAGAGCAAGGTGATATTGAAGGGTGCCAATTTAAGTATGCTGACTTACGCGATGCCAGCTTCAAACAATGCCAGCTCGCGATGGCTAACTTTTCAGGCGCAAATTGCTTTGGTATCGAGTTCAGAGAGAGTGACTTAAAAGGCACTAACTTTCAGCAAGCCAGTTTTGTTAACCATATCAGTCACAGTAGCTACTTTTGCTCTGCTTATATTACAGGTTGTAACCTTGCTTACGCCAACTTTGAGCGTCAGTGTATCGAAAAATGTGACCTGTTTGAAAACCGTTGGAATGGTGCAAACCTACTTGGCGCTTCGTTTAAAGGGTCGGATTTAAGCCGCAGTGAATTCTCTGAAGATAGCTGGGGACAGTTTAATATGGAAAATTGCGATTTAAGCCACACAGAGCTGTATGGTCTTGATCCTCGCCGTGTAAGTTTACATGGCGTTAAGATATGCGACTGGCAGCAAGCACAACTACTCGAACCACTGGGTGTCATCGTCATACCAGATTGAACACGGAAACCGCAAAACTAAAAAAGGCACGACCTGCGTGCCTTCTTACCTCTTCCTCATGCTTTCACAATAACAGCATGATCAATACCGCTTACTTAGCAAACTGCGCAATGTAATCAATGTGTGCTTGGCGAGTGAAAGCACCAGGGCGAAGCGCCTGAATTTGTGCCACTGCCATTTCCACATCCACACCACGATCTAGCATGATACGAGCTGCAATCAAACCTGTACGGCCAGATCCACCTTTACAATGTGCCACTACTGCTTCACCGTTATCTAATGCACGCTGAGCAGCCTGATTTGCTGCTGTCCAATTATCATCAAAAGCATCTGCTGGTGCACAATCATCTTCTATTGGCAGATGAAACCACGCTAAGCCCGCGGCTTTACACGCATCAGCTAATGCTTGCAGGCCATCATCAGGTAAATCATTTACTTCTAACGCAGTCAGCACTACCGTCGCCCCTTCCGCTTTCAAGTCAGCAATTGACGTTGCCAAATCAGCGTCTTTGGTACCAGGGCAAGGGGTTAACAATAACTTTCCGCTATCGGCGAAAGGCAGTATCCAAAATGGGTGAGTCGACATCATTAATTCCTTTTTAACTTTTTTGCGCTAAGTAATGTTGGTACTTTTCACTTAACCCATTAAATGTACGTGCTTTACTTAATTGAGGCTTGCGACGATCTTTTAGCTGCATCAAGCGGATCTTCTCTTGATTGATCATCGCTGAATTACCATTACGTACCGTTGCTAACACATGTGTAATCCAACGGGGCAATGTGCTAGGAAAATGATAGTAGATCCACTGCCCTTCACGGTGATCATTTAAAATGCCGGCATCGCGTAATAAGGCTAAATGGCGTGACACTTTAGGTTGGCTCACTTCTAATACTTTCGTTAGATCACTCACCGACAAAGCATATTCATCTTCAATCAACATTAATATGCGTAATCGCAGTGGATCACTCATGATCTTGAACAGTTCAACAGGGCCAATTGACGCCGAATCTTGCTCACCATTCAGCAAAAGAAACAGTGCTATTTTGGCTTTAAGCTGCTCTGCTGTTTCAAAAAAACTTTCACTACCTGTTTGCTGTTTAGGGTCTTTAAAATCCCAGTGAATAAATGCATCAGAGTCTGTAAACAGTTCACACTCGTTACTCGCTTTATCACATAAGGTGATCACAACATCAAAATGCTGATCGCGGTAAGAATCCGCTGTTACACTGGTTAAGTTATCGCTGTTAATGTCGAAGCATTCGAGCACTTCATACACACGAGGATCAACCCCTTCAGGGCGCATACCCGCGCTCATTACCATGTACTCATCACCCGCCATGTCGCGCATGATAGCCTCTGCCAATTGAGATCGTGCAGAATTACCTGTACATAGAAATAATATTCGTTTCATGATCACTCGTTACTTAGCTAACCTAGTGTAAATATTATCGTAACTACTACATATAGCAAATCACATATATGAAATTTTACATATGTATGAAACTGCGTATGAATGCTCCCCCCTCTTTTGATTGCGCTCACTGCCAATGCTGAATATAACAGTCAGGCCATATATGCCTAATCTGGTGAATTAACTAATACCCATGACTGCACTTGATGAAGCACTTGCGGATGATTTAGCAAACCCAAATGACTGATCCCTCCTGCCACCCATAGATTATCCAATGGAAAACCTAACTGCATGATATGACCTCGCGCTTCACCCAATGCACTCGCCACAGGTACGAGCCCATCACCTAACAGCCTATTTTTTTCATCGTGGATATCACTGCCTAAGCAACTTGCCGCTGCAAAACATTTTACGCTAGGAGGTAGCGGAATATGAGAAAATACACCTTGCTGTCCATCACGCCATGCTTCATGAAATATCACGCCACGGCTTAAATCACGGCTGCCATTACTGCGAACATCAGCGATAGATGTGAATGCTTTCAGTGACGGCGTATCATCAATTTGCGCATCTAGCCAACAAGCAAGCTTGGCTAAAGGTGCACCATTATGCGGACTCCCCAATGTCACTAAGGTTGTAAGTGCATTGAGCCAAGAATGATCATGCTGCTGAGCATAATGACAAGCGCTACGGCTGACTAACCCACCCATGCTATGCCCAAGTAAAACCAGTTCTTTCACCTCGCATGGCCATTCGGTTATTAGCTGATCAAGAAAATGAGAAAAGTCTTCGCCATTCTCTGAAATATGTCGACCTGTGTTATATCGCAGATAGATGGGGGTGTAGCCGAACGGCTCAAATTGGCGTCCGTGATCAACCCCTTTACGCGTCCACTGAACATCGCTCATACACCAACCATGTACACACAAGATAATCCGCGATTGTGCGTCTGGCAATTGGCGTTCTAACTGCGATTTTTCAAGAATTAAATCCTGCTTCTGGTCGCGAATTGACATGCGTTGAGCAAAGCGATGTTTTTTCTCCAATAAGGTATCACCAAACAGCCCATTTAAGGTTGCAACTACGGCAGCTGCGGGATAAGAAGAGCCACCGCTTTCAAGCAAGTTTTTAATGCTTGTGTGTGCCAACTCGGTGTTTTGTTTCAAGCGCATATTAACATCACCTAATAAGCCTTGAATTTTTTTTGAAAAATTATCCTTTGAAAACATACTTCACCCCGAGCGAGATAATGCGATTAAAATAAAACATTAGAAGACTGTCTCATACTTCAATAGTATTAAATATAGATGATACAAAAAAGTGTCGAAGAACAAGTAAATTAGAACAGGATAGAAAGAAAGGAAAATAGAATTATGACTATGCAGGACTAGTATGGGAAATAGAATTAGAATAATCACCCTAATTTTTAAAATAAACTCAAATAGAGCTTAATCATACCGTGATTAAGCTCTATTAAACGTTATTACACCTCGTTTAATATTGATTCTTTTTGGTCGTCATGCGTTTTTATTTCCGATAAAATATCTACCGAGGCTTTTTCTGCAATCATAATCGTTGGAGCATTTGTATTTCCCCCCACTAATGTTGGCATAATAGAGGCATCTACAACTCGTAGCCCTTCAACACCGTAAACATTTAATTCACTGTCTACTACCGCCATATTATCCGTACCCATTTTGCACGTACCTACAGGGTGATAAATAGACTCTGCTTTACGGCGAATAAATGCGCGTAAGTCATCGTCTGATTGTACATTTTTACCGGGAAAGACCTCTTCACCACGGAAACGGTCAAAGGACGGCTGGGCAAGTATTTGACGTGATAACTTAATCCCTTTCAACATAACTTCGATATCTTCAGGATCCGATAAGTAGCCTGCATTTATTTTCACAGCATCATGAGGGTTCGCGGTGACCAAAGTCAGATCACCTCGACTTTTAGGTCGTAAATTACAGGCGTGTAAAGAGTAACCATGACGTACGGTTTGCCATAAATTCAAACCGTGATTATCAAGAAAACAAGGGGAAAAATGGAATTGAACATCAGGCTCTGCGAGATCTGACGAGGTTTTAGCAAAGCCACCAGCCTCTGCGATATTCGTCGTGAAATTTCCTTTTCTAAACAGCAAATAATCGACTACACCTTTGAGTGACCGCAATAACGCTACGGGTGAAAACCCTACGGAATGGAAGGTCTTCTCCCGGGTCACCACTAAAGCATCTAGATGATCTTGAAGGTTTTTTCCAACACCAGGTAAATGTTGCACACAATCTATACCTAATTTTTCGAGTTCTGTTTTATCACCTATACCAGAGAGCATCAGTAATTGCGGGCTATTAATTGCCCCCCCGCTGAGAATAACTTCTCGCTTCGCGTTTATGACATCGCGCTTACCGTCTTTTTCATACTCGATACCAATCGCGACCTTATTGTTAAACAACACCTTAGTGGTTAAAGCATCCGTTATAATCACTAAATTTGGCCTTGTTTCGCTTGGGCGCAAATATCCAACCGCAGAACTACATCGCTGGCCGTTTATTTGAGTCACTTGATAGTAACCCACCCCTTCTTGGTTAACGCCATTAAAATCAGGATTGTACTGGTGTCCTGCTTGCTTAGCTGCGGCAACAAATGCCACAGATAATGGATTTTTCACCCGTAAATCATCAACATTAAGAGGTCCACCAGTACCATGATAGGTATCTCCTCCACGCATTTGATTTTGTGCTTTTTTAAAGTAAGGTAGCACCTCGTTGTACGACCAACCTTTATTACCAAGACTAGCCCAATGATCATAATCCCATGCATGCCCACGTATGTAGCACATAGCATTTGACGCACTACTCCCACCTAGGGTTTTACCACGCGGCCAAAATAGCTGACGATTATTTAATTCTTTCTCAGACTCTGTGTAATAACGCCAATTCATTTTTTTTGAGTGCATCATTCCAATTAACCCTAAAGGAACATGCACTAAAAAACTATTATCTTTAGGCCCAGCTTCAACCAAACAAACCTTTATTTTTGGGTCTTCAGATAAACGGTTTGCCAGTGTACAACCGGCAGAGCCAGCACCCACAATGATATAGTCGAACATTATTCTTTCTCCATCCTTGAAAAGCGCCAGCTCATTTTGAAGTTATCGATAAATTAATAATAGATTAATTCTAGTTTCTTTTTGATCTATGTCTGCTTTATCTTTGCATTAAATTGAAAACACGATATGAAACAAATTTAAAAGGTGATCTATTTAATAATTTTCAACTTTGGTTAAAGACAGGAGCTCTGACCAGTGTAGATTGTATATCGAAAAGGAATACAACTATCAGCTGTGAATACTTAAGGAGAGCAAATGGCATATTTTCTTACTGGTGGTACAGGTTTTCTAGGACGAAACCTGTTAACCCGCCTGTTAAAAAGAGAAGGGACGATATATGTACTTTGCCGTAATGAAAATGCTCAAGAAAGACTAACCACATGGCAAGAAGAGAACGGGATCGAGGCTGGCCGCATCGTTCCAATTACAGGTGATCTCACACAAGCTGGACTGGGGCTGTCAGAGCAAAATATCTCAACGTTAAAAGGCAAAGTAACGCACTTTTTCCACTTAGCTGCAATTTATGATCTCAGCGCTGGCGCTGAAGAGCAGCAAGAGGTAAACGTGTTAGGTACCAACCATGCTTTAGAAGCGGCTAACCTACTAGAAGTCGGTTGTTTCCATCATATTAGTTCCATTGCAGCAGCAGGCTTGTACGAAGGTCACTTCCGTGAAGACATGTTTAGCGAGGCTGAAAACCTTGATCATCCTTACTTTTCTACCAAACATGAATCTGAACGCGCGGTTCGTGAGAACTGTTTAGTCCCATTCCGCATCTACCGCCCTGGTATGGTAGTCGGTGATTCGAAGACAGGTGTCGCTGACCGTGTAGACGGCCCGTATTACTTGTTCAAAATGATCCAGCGCATTCGTGGCGTGTTACCAGCTTGGGTACCAACTATTGGTTTAGAAGGCGGTCGACTTAACATTGTTCCTGTCGATTATGTTGTTAACGTACTTGACCACATCGCACATAAAGAAGGCTTAAATGGCGGTTGTTTCCACATTACCGATCCAAAACCTTACCGTGCAGGTGAAGTGCTTAATATCTTTGCAGAAGCTGGTCATGCGCCACGTATGGCGATGCGTATCGATGCGCGTTTATTTGGCTTAGTACCGAATCAAGTGAAACAAGCGATCATGTCGCTACCGACGATCAAACAAATCGCCGATGTCACTATGAAAGATCTCGGTATCCCAGCTGAAGTTTTAAAATTCTTCACCTACCCGACAGAGTTTGATTGTCGTGAAACTCAGCAAGCACTGAAAGGTTCAGGGATCGAGTGTCCTCGCCTACCGCATTACGCACCTGCAATTTGGGATTACTGGGAGCGTCATTTAGATCCTGAAATCTCAGGTGATCGCAGTTTGAAAGCACGCGTTGCTAATAAGATCATTTTGATCACTGGCGCAAGCTCAGGGATCGGCCAAGCCACTGCATTCAAATTAGCAGAAAATGGCGCGGAAATGCTCCTAGTGGCACGTGATGAAGAAAAACTCGCCGAAACGCGTGCCCAGGTAGAAGAGCTTGGTGGTATAGCACATACCTACCAATGTGATCTCTCAAACATCAGTGATGTAGAACGTTTAACTGCTGATATTTTAGAAATTCACGGTCGCGTTGACATTTTGATAAATAACGCAGGTCGTTCAATTCGTCGTTCGATTGCAAACTCAGTCGACCGTTTCCATGATTTCGAGCGTACTATGCAGCTTAACTATTTTGGCGCCCTTAAACTGACATTAGGTTTATTGCCAAGTATGGAAGCACAAGGCGGTGGCCACGTTATTAACATCTCATCGATTGGGGTATTAACCAACGCACCACGTTTCTCTGCATATGTTGCATCAAAAGCCGCACTCGATGCCTTCACCCGTTGTGCTGCCGCAGAGTATTCGGATCTCAATGTAAACTTCACCACCATCAACATGCCACTTGTGGCAACACCAATGATTGCACCTACCAAAATCTACCAATCAGTGCCGACACTGAAACCAGAAGAAGCGGCTGATTTATTGGCAACGGCAATCATCGATAAACCTAAACGCATTGCAACTAACTTAGGTATTTTCGGACAGATTGTTCACGCACTCTTCCCTAAACTTGCAGAAATCATCATGAACAGTAGCTTCCGCATGTTCCCTGATTCGAAAGAAAGCAGCCAAGGAAAAGAGCTGGATACCGAGAAAAACAAAGAAAAAGCATCATCAGCAGAGCTCATTGCGCTCTCAGCATTACTACGTGGCATTTATCTCTAAGCTACGAATATCAACGTTACACGTCTATTGGTAAAAGGAAAATTAACATGGCAGATCTAAAAGCAAACTTTGAACAAGCTCAAAAGGATGTTAAACAGCTGACTCAACGTCCATCAAATAACGAGCTATTGGCACTTTACTCACTATTCAAGCAAGCAACAGACGGCGATGTGCACGGCAAACGCCCTGGCATGTTTGATTTTAAAGGTGCTGCTAAGTATGAAGCGTGGGAAAAACTGCAAGGTATGAACGCTGATGACGCAATGCAGAAATACGTAGAGATTGTTGAAAAGCTAACTGAAGCCTACGCGTAATCAGCGTATAGGCTGTCTAACATGCTTTCGTAAAACATGCAGAGTCATGCTAAGTAAGCAGTTAGGCTATTGAACAAGAAGCTATAGTAACCATAAGCAAAAGGCAGACGCTTACGTGTCTGCCTTTTCTTGTATGGTAATCGAGTTAAGTGTCTATACGCTTGCTAACTACTAAACTGCCCATCTTCAACTTGCTTCGGGTTTGGCCCGTATTCATTGCTTTCTTCATCACTGTCTTTTATGAAGAAATACAACAGTACAAGTGCGCCAATCACGGGAATGATTACAATAAACATCCACCAGCCGACACGACCTGTATCATGTAAACGTCTTACCCCTACCGCTATGGTTGGGATCATCACAACAAAAGAATAGATAGAGCCTAAAATACCTGCACCATCGACTGATCCCGGTGTCTGTAGCACTTTATCAATAACAGCCAAACATAACGCAATCACAAGGTTACATAAGAAGAAGTACCAATACTCTTTGCGTCGTGCCCTTCCTTTAAATACGGCATAATTTTTTAATACGTGTAAATACCAGCTCATAGTCCTACCTCTTGTCATTTGCTGCTATGTATTACTGTTAATAGTTAGCATAAAACAGCCGTTATAAAGTCGCTAAATAAATCTCTGAAATGTAAGTATTCAATATAGCTAATACTAAAATTTGCCTAATGTCGGCCTAGATCACACCAATATCGCCCCGAATCCAACTCCGAAGTGCGTTAATTACCATTAGCTTGTTACTCTAGCTATATTAAGACAGCATTTTAACTGATTTACGATAAGCTAAATGGACATAAACTGTAGAAATAAGGCAATGGTATGAAAATTATCAAGCACTTAGTTCGATCAACCTTGGTACTGGTTACGGCTTGTTTTACGTTTCTAACATTTGCAGCCAACGAAAACCTACAAAGTGCTGAGCCAAGCATCCAGTCAGACAGCGCATCAAGCACAGCGAGCAGCATACGCTTAGCTGAGGGGATTTATTCACCAGAACACGGCATTATCTGTGACCAAAATGCAGGGTTTTGTGTCGATGAGTTTGGCATTTCGATGGCATTTACCCAATCTTTTTTAGGTGATGATGCCCAAAACAAGATGCTAAAAATGATTGAACAAGTCGGTGGTAGCGACAACTTCGACAGTAGCCGCTTTTCTTTCAGTAACAAGGTTTATTGTGATTCAACAGAAGGTCGCTGTTTTGATGATCGCTACAGCGAAACCCAACAGGCGCAGTTCACCGAGATTCTGTTTACTGAAGAAGAATAACCACACCATTAAAAGTAATGGGCAATGGCGAGATACCGCTCACGAATATGCTCAATTAACAAACGGATTTTTTGCGGTGGCTGGCGGGTAAATGGATAAACCGCATATATGCCTAGCCGCTTGCCCACTTGCTTAGGAAATAGATCTATTAAATCTCCCTTCATCAGATCATGGTACACCAAGCAGCGTGGCACATAAGCAATACCATGGCCGCCTAATGCCGCTTTGCGTAATGCACCTGCATTGTTGGTTGAGAAGTTACCGCTGATCCGCACAATGTAATTACCATGATCACCCTTGAACTGCCATTCTGCCGCTCCAGTTGTTTGGTAGGCGTACTGCAAGCAGTTATGGTTAATTAAGTCTTCTGGTTGCTGAGGTTTACCGTTTCGGCTGATATAAACAGGAGCCGCACAGATTACCCATTGTGAATCTAAGATATGACGTGCAATTAAGCTGGAATCTTCAAGGTGACCAGTTCTGATCACCAAATCAAACCCATCATCTATCAAATCAACAAATTTATTATCAAGCGACATATCTACCGTCATACCCGGATTTTGCACGCAAAAATCCGCAACTGCATCGGCTAAAAGTAGGTCTCCTGAGATAGTAGGCACTGACATTTTTACATGGCCTGTCACTTTTTCTCCAAACCCAGACACCGTATCTATGGCTTCTATCGCCGCCTGCTTCACATTTTTAGCCCCTTGGTAAAGTAATTTACCCGCCTCGCTCACCGTCAACTTTCGCGTACTTCGATACAAAAGCTGAACACCAAGCTCTTCTTCTAATCGGGCAATTCGCTTGCTAACCACAGAGTTTGTAAGGGAGTTTTGTTCAGCAACTCGACTAAAAGAACCGAGCTCTACCACCTGTGCAAACAGGATTAAGTCATCTGTTTTGACCATGATTTATCAACTTTTGGAATTAATCTTTTTCATTATTTCCCTATATTAAGAAAAATGAAAGGAGTACCGTCACACTTGATTTACATTTTTGCTACAAATGTAGTACTAAAACTAATCTAACGTTGATACAAGACGGCTGTACGAAGGATGTACTCTAATGACTGATACCCTACTTGCTATACTCGCCTTTTCACCGATAGTGCTCGCCGCTATCTTACTGGTTGGTCTTAATTGGCCAGCAAAGCATGCCATGCCTGTCGCCTTTGGCTTAACGGTTATCATTGCTTTATTCGGCTGGGATATGTCGGCTAACCGTGTTTTAGCCTCCAGTATCCAAGGCTTAATGATCACCATTGCAGTGTTGTGGATTGTGTTCGGTGCTATCTTCTTGTTAAACACTTTAAAGCACACTGGCGCTATCACTACCATTCGTAATGGCTTCACTGATATATCTACCGACCGACGTGTTCAAGCGATCATTATTGCTTGGTGTTTTGGCTCCTTCATTGAAGGCGCATCTGGCTTTGGTACCCCTGCCGCTATTGCAGCCCCTCTTTTAGTTGCTATCGGTTTTCCTGCATTAGCAGCTGTGCTGATGGGTATGATGATCCAATCGACTCCGGTTTCTTTTGGTGCCGTTGGCACGCCTATAATCGTGGGTGTTAACAAAGGGCTAGATACCCATAACATCACAGAATCATTAATCGCTAATGGCTCAACATGGGATGTTTACTTACAACAGATCACCACTAACGTCGCCCTGATCCATGCTTGTGTCGGCACATTAATGCCAGTATTAATGGCGATGATGCTCACGCGTTTTTTCGGTAAAAACAGAAGTTGGACGGAAGGCTTAGACATCTTGCCGTTCGCCCTATTTGCAGGCTTTGCGTTCACGGTACCTTATGCATTAACAGGTGCACTGCTTGGCCCTGAGTTCCCATCGTTAATTGGCGGCTTAGTCGGGTTAGCCATTGTCGTTACTGCTGCTAAAAAAGGCTTTTTAGTCCCTAAATCAAAGTGGGATTTTGAAAGCGAAGACAAATGGCCAGCAGAATGGTTAGGGTCACTTAAAATAGAGATCAAAGAAGCAACAGGCAAACCAATGAGCCTCGCATTAGCGTGGGCACCTTATGTACTGTTAGCGGTAATACTGGTTGCGAGCCGAGTCAGTAAAGACTTCAAAAGCATGTTAACCGATGTTAGCTTTTCACTCAGTAACATACTCGGTGAAGCGGGGATCAGTGCTGCCATCCAGCCTTTGTACTTACCTGGCGGTATCTTAGTCTTTGTTGCTCTGCTTGCGGTATTGCTGCAATCACGCCAAGTCAGCCCACTGATTAAAGCCTTTGGTGAATCAAGTAAGACCTTAATTGGTGCAGGGTTTGTACTGATCTTTACTATTCCTATGGTGCGAATTTTCATTAACTCAGGCGTTAACGGTGCTGATTTAGCCAGTATGCCTGTAACCACTGCTAATTTTGCATCTGGCTTAGTGGGTGAATTCTTTCCAGCCCTTAGCGCAACAATCGGAGCGTTAGGTGCCTTCATTGCGGGATCAAATACCGTATCGAATATGATGTTCAGCCAGTTCCAATTTGAAGTGGCGCAGACGCTAAGTATCTCAAGTGCGGCCGTGGTTGCCTTGCAAGCGGTAGGTGCGGCAGCGGGTAATATGATTGCGATTCACAACGTGGTTGCCGCATCTGCGACTGTGGGTTTGTTAGGTCGTGAAGGGGCAACTTTACGCAAAACCATTATCCCAACGTTCTACTACCTTGTGATGACTGGTGTGATTGGTTTGATCATCATTTATGGCTTCGGTATAGGTGATGTGCTACTAGCCAGTAGTTCGTAAAAACCTTATATCAGGCTAAATCCTTGAGACTAAAATAAGCCAAGAAAGGGACTTCTTGGCTTCTCTTGTATTCCTTTGCTTATTTCGGTTCTGCTCCCTGCTGTGGCTCTTAGTTGTCACGCAGTCATTCCCCCATACCCGCCGCGTCTACCATCCAAGACACAGACACAAAGTTTCGCCAACTATACTCAAACCACCTTGTAGCCATTAGGAATGAATGTGGTGATTGAATCGCTTCCTACTTTTGTCGGATTGGCCACAGTTATCAGTCTTTCAGCACTGGCTGCTGTGCTGTTCACTACCCTCATCCACTATGCTGTTCACCCTGCCCGTACCGATGAAAATGCGCAATTATGCTCTACACTCTCGACACGGTTAGGCGCTATTCAAGCCTTCATTCTTGCCTTAGCTTTTAATTCTGTTTTTTCCGAATATAACGAATTACGCGAATCAATTGATCAAGAAGCCATGGTGATCTCTTTGGTATTAGAAGATTTAAGTGAAGAGTTACCCACCGAACATGCCCTTCCAAGCATCGCCACTCTCGCCAACTATGTTTACGCTGTTATTGAAGAAGATTGGATAACTAAAGATCCATTAGCAAACAGCCTTACCGCAGATCTCGCTCTATATGACTTACGCCGCATGCTAGATGCCATTCCGCGTACCCCTGACATTGTTGAAACAACAAATGAAATAGACAAACTACTTGATGAAATAGAACGGCTACGCATGCAACGCTTATTTGATTACGATGATGACCTACCCCCTTTATTTTGGATTATGGTGATCGGTCTTTTTTTTCTTGCTCTGATACCGTTGAGCTACTTTAAACCGAGTAAGATTAGTTCGTTTTATCTTTCAGCTTTTGGTGCAGCGACAGGAATGGTGATGTACGCGATTTTAATTTATTCACAACCCTTCCAAACAAGCTTAACTGTTGGTAATCAACCTTTTAGTCAAATACTAAACGCAATAGAAAATGAATATTCAGCCCTAAAACAAATCTCGGAAGATCCAGACGATCTTCGCCTACCCAAAGTAAAATCAATGCAGGTAACCCCATACCCAAGAGAACGCTAAATTAGCTGTTTTTCAACCACGCGCGAATTTTCGGATTCGATAAACCACGGTACAACAACAAAGAAAACAAGATCATCGTACACCCTACTACCTTAGTGGCGGGCATGGCTTCTTTGTACCATAGGATACTGAGTAGTACGGTCCAGATCGGCTCTAAGATCATGATGATCGCAGCATTGGCAGCCGTAACCCGTTGCTGACCCATGGTTTGGGTTAGGTAACGTAAACTAGTCGCAAATAGCACACTGAGTGCAAACCAGCCCCATATCACCGATGGGATCGTAGCAGGCCAAGTCTCCACCGATAATGAGAGTATTAGCCCTAGCACACCTGTCACGAATAGTTGAATACAGGTTAGCAACATCACAGGCATACGCTGCGCAAAGCGACTATTAAAGTTAAAGTGCAATGCCAAAAAGAAAGCAGCAAGTAAGAACCACAACTGGCTAATAGATCCCTGCCAACCTTGAGAAAGTGACAGCAACATTAAACCAACGATAGCAAAAGGTAACGATAACCAAAACTCTCGAACAGGTTTGTGCTTAAAGAGCACCCACGCCACTAGCGGTGCAAGCAATACCGAAAGGCTCATAATAAAAGCCCCTTCCCCTAAGGTATCGCTAATTGAAATGGCATAAATCCAACACAGCAGTGCCCCACCAAGCAAACAGCCTACCGACATAGAACGCAGGACATCGCCAATCGCGACAGCTTTAAAATGCTTCACACAAAAGGGAAGTAATATTAATGATGCCGCTAAAAAACGTAGCCCCATAAAACCAAATGGCGGCAGGCCTTGGATCACTTCTTTTGAAAAGATCCAACCAGCAGAAGCACAAAACGTTGTAAAAAGCAGTAAAAACTCAGCGCGTCTTTCAAGTGTCATTAAATGGTTTATCTCATACAAAAAAAGCGTCACGAGGAATAACGCGCATTGTATGATGATTTGGTAAAAACACGATTAGTTTCACGATGAACCGAGTGATTAATCACAAAGATCATCACATTTTATGCCTCTGAACATTCACGCTGAATACCCAAATATCTTGTGATCAGTTTACATGCCAGGAAAAGTCTCACTGCGCATAAACTTTATACATTGCGACGACATTTCACTTGCTATATTTGAAGGTATAGACGTATTCCAAAACGGTTTAGTGCATCTATCCTTAATTTTGTATTTTCATCTCATCATGTTTTAGCCTTATACGGCAGCCTAGTTTTTCACTCGCCTTCATAGCAAAATATTGTACAACTAACATTAAGGCCGTCACTAATGACGTAATCAGTAAGATAATAGCTATATCACTGCCAAAAAGGGATGATATCTCATAAAGTAACCCCATTACGGACAACACTAAGTACGCAAAAAACAGGCTAATAAACAAATGAAATAATAGCGCTTTCAACCTAGTATCAAAATCCATAATAGATGAACGCTTATAGCCAGAGTAATACCCCGTTATCATCACTGGTAGAATGAGGCTCAGGAAAGAATTTGAGCTTGATTCTATGCCTAAAAAAGTCGCGATCACTCCCCAAATAATGCCAGATACTATCGACACAGCTAGCAATAGGAACCCCACCCTCACCCAACTAGATTCAGGCTGATTAATGTGTGTATCAACGTCAAGTTCACTCATCTTTATTTCTCTACTCTTATTTATGAAATAATTAGAGCGGTATTAAACCAATTGAATATGATTAACACTAACCGATTTTTGCTCACTCACTCCTAAATATGAAAATTCGCTTTTCAATCTGTTACACACTTTTCAATCTGTTACACAATATAGGGCTCGGCCAATGCCACCTAAGCACGCCTGTTATGTGTAAACGTCATGTCTGCACTTTAGTCGATACAATGCAAATTATGCATACCATTCCTGAGTTTTATTCATTTGTTTCATTAACTAGGTTTCTTTAATATCCGCGCCTCGCAATTTCGCGTATGAGGCACTGATGTTTTCACAATCACTTTTTGCGCAGTTAACCCGTATGGTTTTACTGCTCATCATTACTCTTATTGGCGTTCATCATTGTCAGCCTTTGTTAGATGCACTTGCACAACATGCTGTTCATGCAGGTTGCCATCAATCAAACTCGGATTCACATACAGAGCACCACTAATGAGTATTTTTCGTTTTCCACTTTTAGTATGGATGGGAATAGGGACATTAATTTTTAGCCTTGGGATTAGGCAGTCATTTGGTATCTTCATGATGCCAATCTCAGATACATTTCAAACTGGCCGTGAGTTCTTTAGCTTTGCGATTGCCCTGCAAAACCTTCTATTTGGCATGTTCCAACCTTTTGTTGGCATGGCATCGGATCGCTGGGGACCACGACGTATCATCATGTTAGGTGCTGTTGCCTACGGCGCTGGCTTGTATCTCACGTCAATCGCGACTGAGCCAAGCATCTTGTATGTCACTATTGGTATGTTGGTGGGTTTAGGTTTAAGTGCTACTAGCTACGTGATCGTACTGGGGGCTATCGCACGCGTAGTACCTGCAGAGCACACAGCAAAAGCCTTTGGCTTAACGACCTCGGCAGGCTCGTTTGGTATGTTTGCGGTGATCCCAGGCGCGCAATCGCTATTAACCCATTTTGATTGGCAAACCGCATTACAAATTTTTGCCTTAGCTTGCTGTTTAATGATCGCTTTCGCGAGCTTTATGAAAACAGAAAGTGCTAACAGTAAAGGCGTGGTTGAAGATCCACAAACACTGAAACAGGCCCTGTCTGAAGCCTTCAGTCACAAGGGCTATTGGCTGATTCATGCGGGTTTCTTCGTATGTGGTTTCCACGTCATGTTTATTGCGACTCACCTGCCTAGCTATCTGGCTGATAAAGGTTTACCCGGTAATATTGCCGCGATGGCACTTGCCTATGTGGGTATTTTCAATATCTTCGGTTCGTACTTTTGGGGCGTGATGGGCGATAAATTTGATAAACGTTATGTGATGACTTCACTGTACCTTGTTCGTACTGTGGTTATTGCAGCCTTTGTCACTTTACCTGTGACTGAACACACCGCTGCTATCTTTGGTGGCGCCATTGGTTTTTGTTGGTTAGGTACAGTGCCATTAACATCTGGTTTAGTTCGTCAGATCTTCGGCGCACGCTACCTATCCACCTTGTACGGCTTGGTTTTCTTTACTCACCAAGTAGGCAGTTTCTTAGGTGCTTGGGTGGGTGGTCGTATTTACGACTATTACGGTTCATACGAGCCTATCTGGTGGTCGACGGTAGTATTAGCTTTCGTGGCGGCATTGCTTCACTTACCCATAAACTGTAAACCTGTTGCTCGCCTTCAAGCTGTATATGGCTAATATTTTTACAGATTGAACAATATTAAGCACTTGGCTGCATAATAATTTATGCAGCCAACATTTATTCAGCTTCATTTTCGTCTTCACTCACGCCCCTTTCACAACAACTCTGCGCACACTTTGTTGCTAAAAAGTACCTAAGTTATTCACAAAACGAACAATTCCCAATCGTCTATTTGATATATTTATCATCACAATCAAAAAAATTGCATTTAACTGTGAATAAAGCTGATTATTTGATGACTAAAATATTCAACCACATATAATACCAACACAAGGCATTTCATTGGTATAATGGAATTTGCCAACCCTAAAGTAGAGGCGCGCTGCCTAAGAGTATCCGAGCGGAGGGTGATTCCGTTGATGCCGGAGAAAGGAGCCAGCGCCGAAGTGACTGTTGCTATCAATCTCAGTCGCTGGGTCTGTGCCGAACAGGTACAGAACTGCCATAGGTTTTTACTATGGAGCGCTGCCAGAAGGGGTAACAAGTGATCGTTATTATGCTTCTTAGTTACTCGTCCTTTCGGTAGATCTCCACCTTATATGTTGTAGGTGAACTGAGATCATGAACCTTTTTGATTTTTCGGACTCTCTTTGGTCCGTATTGCCCGCTATGATTGCGGTCATTCTTGCTGTATCCACGCGCCGTGTTTTGCTGTCTCTCGGTACTGGTATTGCAGCGGGTGCATTAATGCTTAATCATTACTCACCGCTAGATGCCCTCCACTATTTAACAGACAAAGTCTTAGCCATTGTGTGGAGTAACGGTTCGCTAAATGGCGACAACGTGAATATGATTATCTTCATGTTATTGCTTGGGGCGCTAATTAGCTTAATGAGTGTCTCGGGCGCAACACAAGCTTTTGCCGATTGGGCATCGGTACGCTGTAAAGACCGCCGCAGTGCTAAGTCTCTTACTGGCTTAATGGTATTTGTTTTCTTTATCGATGATTTCTTCCACAGCCTGTCTGTTGGTGCAATTTGTCGCCCTGTGACAGACCGCTTCCAAATCTCCCGCGCTAAACTTGCTTACTTACTTGATTCTACCGCTGCTCCTGTTTGTGTTCTTATGCCTATCTCATCTTGGGGTGCGTACATCATCGCGCTTGTCGGTGGCATCATGGTGGCACATAACGTAACAGACCAAAGTCCTATCGCTGCATTTGTCGAAATGATGCCAATGAACCTGTACGCGGTATTTACCTTAGTTATGGTTGTGTGCGTTATTTTCTTCCAGCTAGATATCGGCCCTATGCGTAAGCACGAAGCTTGGGCGTTAGAAGGCAAACTTTGGGATGAATCACAAGGTAAACCAACGGGCCTAGATGTTGAAGTACCTGAAGATGCTAAAGGCGGCATGATTGATATGGTATTGCCGATCTTCACGCTAACCGCTGCCACTGTCTTTTTCATGGTGCAATCTGGCGCAGCAGTACTTGCTGATAAGGGTGAAGTATTTAGTGTTATCGGTTCATTTGAAAATACTAATGTTGGCTCGTCACTGGTCTACGGTGCGATTTGTAGCTTAGTGGTTTCAATTGGTTTAGCACTACGCTTAAAAATGAGTGCAAACACTTGGCTAAAAGCTGCACCGCAAGGTATCTCTGCGATGATGCCTGCGATTGTTATTTTATTCTTCGCATGGACCATTGGTGCCGTTGTACGTGACATGCAAACCGGTATTTACTTAGCATCAATGGCTAACGGCAATTTACCTATCGAGCTATTACCTGCGCTGGTTTTTGTTTTATCTTGTGCTATGGCGTTTGCAACAGGTACAAGCTGGGGTACGTTCGGTATCATGCTGCCACTAGCAGGTGATATTGCAGCTGCAAGTGACATTGCGATGCTACTTCCAATGCTGTCTGCGGTGCTTGCTGGTGCGGTATTTGGTGACCATAGCTCCCCTATTTCCAGTACCAGTATCCTTTCTGCTACAGGTGCAGGTTGTCACCACATGGATCACGTCATGACACAGCTGCCATACGCATGTTCTGTCGCGTTTGGCGCACTACTGGGCTACCTTGCTATCGGTTACACCCAGTCTGCATGGATTGGTGTAGGCGTGAGTGGCTTATGGTTCTTAGCCTTCTGTATCTTTGCAGTACGAAAATCTCAACCTGCTATGGCCGCAGAGCCTGTGACTAACTAATCACACGACGACAAATATAAAAAAAGAGCAAAGCTATAATGGCTTTGCTCTTTTTTTTGCGGCCACAGTAAACCTATCCCCCCTCTCACTGTCTCCTCTCTCTATCTCCTCTCTTCCCGCCAAAAACTGGCACAAGCTACATCATTCTTTTTCAGTCTTACTGTATTTCAGTATCCGTTGATTTCAGCATCAATAGATTGGATTACAGAAACGCGCTATTTCGTAAACACCAACACAAGGTCGCCAGCACCTGCGGTAGGGTAAAAACAAGTAATAACGCTATTCATCGCGCTTAGGCAACCTTAGCTCCTAGACTACCTTAACCCCTAGACGAGCCGACTCCACCCATAAAAAATGCCAGTCAGCAAAACTGACTGGCATTTTGATTTTTATGCTAACTCGTTTCTAGTACGAGTAATCACACTACAACATGGCTAGCGATTAAAGGTGCTCACCACGACGTAGTGCATCGATACGTTTTTCTAGCGGTGGGTGTGTCATGAATAACTCAGACAGTGACTTTTTACCGTTAATACCAAACGCCATCATCGAACCTTCAAGCTGTGGCTCTTGGCTCATTTTCAAGCGCTCTAGGGCAGAAATCATCTTCTGCTTACCCACTAGGTGAGCAGAGCCCGCATCCGCTTTAAATTCACGATGACGGCTGTACCACATGGTCAAGATGCTCGCCAAGAAGCCAAACAGTACTTCCATGATAGAAGACACGATAAAGTAGGTCATGTAGCTACCACCTTCACCCTCTTCATCATTACTATTAACGCCACTGATCACGCCAGCAACTAAACGAGAGACGAAAATAACAAAGGTATTCACGACACCTTGCATTAACGTCATTGTCACCATGTCACCATTGGCGATATGGCTGATCTCGTGAGCAAGCACAGCTTCAGCTTCATCACGTGTCATGTTGTGCATCAGGCCAGTAGATACCGCTACTAATGAATCATCACGCTTAGCACCTGTCGCAAAAGCATTAATGTCAGCGGAGTCATAAATCGCCACTGTTGGCATACCAATGCCCGCTTGTTGTGCTTGACGAGATACAGTTTCCATTAGCCAATGCTCTGTCTCATTACGCGGATGTTCAATAACTGAACCACCCACAGAGCGCAACGCCATCTTCTTCGACATGAATAGAGAGAATAGCGAGCCACCAAAACCAAACAATGCCGCCATAACAAGCAAACCTGAAAGGCTACCTGGCTGCATACCTGTGACAGCATAAACAATGTTCAAGACGACACTGAATACCAACATAACGGCAAGGTTGGTTGCCAAAAACAATGCAATTCGCTTCATATTTTTAGTTTTCTCCAATAAAAGAAGCTTCAACAGCTTTATTGTTAAATGCCATAACGCCTTCCTGCTACGCGCCAATTGCGTATGCGTAAAAAGCATTTAACGATTTATCTATATAGTATGGTCGATCAAAGTGATTACAAGGGAAAGTCTCAAATTGTTACTTTTCGTTAGCTAGTATACATTTTTGATATGACCATTGAGGAATAGCTCATTGTATAGAAAGAGTTTTCTGTACAACAACACATATTAAGACTAAGTTACAAATTAACCATTACTTTTGGTTAAACACTAAACAAAGTGTTTTTTTATTAGTATAAGACCTTAGTCGTATTGCATAGATCATACTAGTTAGCTATTGTCGCTATGTATTAAGCGAATGTCATATCTATCAAGGAGGAAAAATGGCAGACCAAGAGAATTACCAAGTTGCAATTGATATCCTTCGCTGTCATCTGGGCATGACAGCAGATGAAGCACACAAAGAACTTGGTTTAGATCAGTCGGGCAAACCGCAGTTGTCTTCAACGCAAGAAGCGCTGATTGGTTTAACACAAGACTAATCAAGCTCTGTATTTCAGCGTTATAACTTGCTCAGGTGAATCCCCTGCCATTAGCGGGGGATTTTTGTATTTGCATTCCTAAGGCTTAGCCATTCTAGCAACTCGATATGCTCTCTGCTGGGTTCATTTCAGCGCATGACAGAAAGTGTCGGAAATGTTCAATCTGTCTCGCGCGTTATTCACTATCATAACCTTGTAATTCCAATTATAAGGTTAACAACATTGTCTACTCTCTCTCTGAAAACAGGCCTACCTGTTGCGTTAACACCAACGCTGAATATTTCATTAATTGCTCAAAACGACTTGCCAGACATCATCGACATGCTGGGTAACCCTGCGGTGAATGAATTCCTTTTTTTTGCACCAGCGCCCATTGACGTTTACGAAGGTTTTTTTGGCCCAATTATTGAAGAGACACAAAATGCAATCGCTACAGGTGAATGGCCAGAGCATCTTACTATCGTGATTCGAGACACAAGTGGCACCTACATGGGAATGGCTGGTCTACCATCGGTAATGTTCTTAGAAGGCAACTTCGAACTTGGCTATCAGCTGGCAGAGCACGCATGGGGACAAGGCATTGCAACACAAGCCGCACAATACCTAACAGCACTTGCGTTTAACGAACTTGGTGCGCATAAGGTAACTGCCGATTGTTACGCCAGTAATGCAGGTTCGTACAAGACATTAGAAAAATGCGGATTTAACCGTGAAGGTTGCCAAAAGGATTACTATAAAGTTGAAAATGGCTTTGATGACCTCTTGCATTACGGTATGACCAAAGCTGATTTCCTTGCTCAACACACATTGCGTTAAAACATAACGTTTACCTCACCTCTCACATCCAACTCACATCATCACGCTTTAGTGATGATGTGGGTTTCCTCTTGGCCTATCAGCAAACCCATCCTTACTTTGCTTGTCGCTTGATAAGCTATAAATTAGATGATTATTAATATTGACCTGTCTACAGCTTTACAGTTTACAGTGCCTTGGTTCAAACAATCGTGTGGAGACAAACAGTGTATCGAATATCAGAACTTGCAGAGCAAGTGGGCTTATCACGCACGGCTTTGCTCTATTACGAGAAACAACAACTCATTAAAGGTCATCGTCTCGACAACGGCTACCGCGTATACAGTGATAAAGATTTACAGCGCATTCGCCTTATTCAACAACTGCAATCTGGTGGATTAACACTCAAAGAGTGTAAAGCGTGCTTAGAAGCAAAAGTGGATCGCCAGTTACTGGCAAACCGTTTAGTAACCTTGGATGAAGAAATTGCGAAAAAGCAGCAATCTCGTCAATTGCTTGCTGCATTACTGGGTGAAGGTGACCTTAAAGCATGGCATGAGAGCGTTGATAAAGTCGCGCCAGATGCACATTTAGACTGGTTAATAAAGCAAGGCTTTACGGAAAAAGAAGCTTTGCACTTAAAATGGTTATCAAAAGACATGAACGAACACGACACTTACATGGCCGACTTTATGAAGGTCTTTGAAACACTTGAACGTTGGGCGCCTGGTTCTGAAAGCGAAACGTTAAAAGCACTCTCCTTAGTTCCACATACACCGAGCACTATTCTCGAAGTGGGCTGTGGTAAGGGGCTAGCAACTCACTTATTAGCAAACCACACCGATGCATCAATCACAGCGGTGGATAACGAAGAGTCAGCCCTGCAACGACTCAACGAGCGATTCATAGCCAATCACTTAGCTCATAGGCTTACAACTGTGTGTGCCAGCATGACGGATATGCCCTTTCCCCACAATAGTTTTGATTTGATTTGGGCTGAAGGGAGCGCTTACATCATGGGGGTCACCAAGGCCCTATCCACATGGAAGCCTTTGCTGACTGACGACGGTATTATGATGCTCAGTGACCTTGTATGGTTGACCGACGCACCAGATGATGAAGCAATTGAATTTTGGAAACAGGAGTACCCTGATATTCAGACTGTTGCGACACGTTTAGCACAAATCAAGGCCGCAGGTTTTGACGTCATTGAGCACTTCACACTCAATGAGGAAGCATGGCAAAACTATTACGAGCCACTCAAATCGCGAGTGAAAGAACTTGAGGCTGGCATGCCAGCGTCTACAGCCCTGCAAGATATAAACAAAGAGGCCAATATCTACACCCGCTACCTTGGTCAATTTGGTTATCAAATGTTTATCTTAAGAAATCGGCGCTAACTATTCTGGCTATTCACATCATTTCGAAAGTGTCATGGTGTGAATCCCCCTCTAACAAGCTCAACGCTTTTTCGCTTATATCCTCAATAAGCAATCAACTCATTGTTTCCTTACGTGGACGTTTTAAGCCTGTTTCGGCTTATATTTTCCGATATATTCATACCAACACAACTAATAATAACACCTAGTCGTTTGCCCCGACTGGGTATCAAAGTACGAGAAAATAAATGAAATTAGATGCGATCCTTTGGGACTATGATGGAACACTCGTTAACTCAGTCCCCAAAAACATCGATATTACGAAGCATATTTTATCCATCGTTGCCCCCCACCTCACAGGCGACAACCTACCTGAATGCCTACAAAGTGAAGCGGCCTATCATCAGGTAAACCATGCGGCCAAAAATTGGCAAGATCTTTATGTACGCTATTACGGTATGACAGAATCAGAAATGTTAATTGCAGGTTCATTATGGGCTGAACATCAATTAACAAATACAACCCCCGTCCAACTGTTTACAGGTATAGACTGCACTATCAGAGATCTATCCTCGATCCCTCATGGTATTTGCTCACAAAATGCCTCACAAAACATTTTAAATGTATTAACGGATGCACACGTTGATCCCTATTTTAAAGCGATTATAGGCTACGATGATGTTGCTAGCTCAGGGCAAAAGCCATCACCAGAGAGCGGCTTGTTATGTTTTAACCAGTTATTTGATAGCCCTGAAAACAAAACCATTATGTACATTGGCGATCATGAAGCGGATGTTCTTTTTGCTAAAAACATGAATGCAGCATTGGGTGATAATACAACCGTTATTTCTGTTGCTGTCACCTACAGCGGTGCACTACCTAAGCACTGGGCTACCCAGCCAGACTTCATTATTCACACACCAACAGAATTAACCACTCTCTGTGTACCGTACTTATCGTAGCTAACGGCTTTTGCGAACTTCTCTCCCCCTGAAGTCACAAAGATGTTGCAACCAACGAAGTCGATAAAAGCCCCCCTGCTTATCATTTGTGGGGGAAATATCGATATTACTTTTGCTGTAAGCTCCGCGCTAAATCCTTCCTGTAATCATCATTGGAAGCGTAGCCATATAACCGCCACATATCTGCACTTTTTAATCCGTACCGATAAACACACTCTGCAAGCCATTGTTGACGATTAATAGCGATAAGCTGTTCTATTTTTTGTTTAAGTGATGTCATCTTAATTCTCCAATGTAGTGGACATTGAAAGTATATTGACCTCAGCTAACCACATGAGTATCAGACAAGCAGATTGCAGTACTTTTCGCGCAATATAAACATAACAAGGCTGTTTTCAGTATAATTTCAATACCTAAAAACCACCCGTAACCATCGGTGGAAATAAAGAATGAAGGCAAAATAATGAAGGGACACCTTGAAAAAGTACCTCAGCGCATTGGCGCTTCTTGGCGATACCGAAAGATCGTTGAAGGCAGTAAAAGCTATGGCTGGCACCGACACAAGGAGTATGAACTCGCCATTCATCGTCACTTTCAAGGTTGTTGTTTTGTTGGCCACCACCAGAGCAATATTCAGCATAATCATATGGTACTTATCGGCCCTGACCTACCCCATGCCATGTTTTCCAATACTGACGGCCAACACACTCAGTGTGAAACACATGTCATTTGGTTTCGTAAAGATTGGGTTCAGCAACTCATCGCCTGTTGCCACGAGTTAGAACCCCTAAAACGGCTACTCTCAAACGCGAGCCATGGCATACAGTTCTCTACCGATACAGCAGAGCGCGCAGCGCAATTATTAGCTGGTGTGATTGATATGCCACCTCACCAGCAACTCACCACGCTATTTTCATTGTTTTCACTGCTACTTAAAGATAAACAAGCGCAGCAATTGATGAGTATTGTTACAACAAACATTGATGATGAATTAGCCAATGAACGTATTGGTAAATCTGAGGCGTTTTTAATGAAAAACTTTGCAAATGATATTAGCCTTAACGATCTGGCTAATCATTTGTATATCAGTGAGAGTAGCGTTCGGAGGCTATATCAAAAGCACTATAACGAAAGCTTCAGCCAACATTTAAAGAAGATCCGACTGAATGTTGCCTGCGATTTACTGATGAATACCCGCTTACCGATAAATATTATTATCCAAAAGGTAGGATACGATAACCAAGCCAACTTTAACCGTCAGTTTAAAGCGTATAAGCAGGTCACTCCGACGGCTTATCGAGCGGCAATGAGTAAGATATAGATGGGGTAATATCGTGAGCAGACTTATGTACTATTTTACGCATGTTCCACTGTCACAACGCGATTTACCGGTTAACCAAAATGAAAAACGGTATCTATTTTTAGCAAAGAATAGGTAAAAACAATCGACAAAGGGTTTGATCAGGGGCCAACGCAAGGGTGCGTATAACCAGCCTCGCCCAACTAACTGCCATGCACGATGCGTGACGTCTAATCCCAGTAATAACTGCCCTTTATCATCTAATGCATGCAGCACAGTATTAGCTGCGTTCGCATCAATTTGAGGGTATGCACTAAAAGCGTCACTGTAGATGTCCACGATTTGAATAACACGCTGGTGATCTTTTGCTGCCAGCGCTGACATTTCTTTTGAACAAAGCGGACATGTTCCATCATAAAATACCGTGAGCTTAATCATTACGACCTTCAGTACAGTGAATGTATTTACCCTAATGTACGCGATTAAGCCTGTTTCGATCATCGTTTAATAAATTTCAGATAAAAAAAAGCCCCGAACTCAGTACTGTTCGGGGCAAAGACAACTCTGGAAATGAAATTTAATTAGCTTTTCTGAAACCGTATTTCAATCTGGACAAGCGGTCGGTAAGCCGTGTCCAGACTGCAATATCGGTCTATCGGCGCATCTGTTTCTGGCTTAACTCAACGGCACGAAGTTGCGCCATTGCTTTTGCCAAATCCATTTGCGCCTGAGCGAAGTTCACATCGTTAGCATGCTTAACAATGTTCTCTTCCGCTGCACGGCGTGCCTCGTCCGCGCGGGCTTTGTCGATGTCCTTCCCGTGCATAGCTGTATCAGCCAGCACGGTTACTACTGAAGGTTGTACTTCAACAATCCCACCCGAGATATAAAGGATTTCTTCAGGATCCTTTAGACCGGTAACGAAACTCGCCACACCTGGTTTTATCCCACTGAGCAAAGGAGAGTGGCCCGGGCGAATACCTAATTCACCATCGAACCCTGCAATCGCCAGCGCATGGGCCGGACCAGAAAACAGTGGGCCTTCGGCACTCACAATGTTGAGCTGGAACGTATTTTCAGTAACGCCAATTGCCATAATTTACCCCTTTACATCTGCTTCGCTTTTTCAATTACTTCATCGATACTGCCGCAGTACAGGAATGCCTGCTCTGGGATATCGTCATACTCGCCATTTAGCAGCCCTTTAAAGCCTTCGATGGTTTCTTTCAGTGAAACAAACACACCAGTCTGACCTGTAAACACTTCTGCAACGTGGTAAGGCTGAGTTAAAAAACGTTCAATCTTACGAGCGCGGGAAACGGTTTGCTTATCTTCTTCTGACAGCTCATCCATACCCAAAATCGCGATGATATCTTTCAGTTCTTTGTAACGTTGCAATACAGTTTGTACACCACGAGCGACTTGGTAGTGCTCCTGACCAACAATCAGCGGATCAAGCTGACGTGACGTTGAATCAAGTGGATCAATCGCAGGATATAAACCTAGCGCGGCAATGTTACGTGACAGTACAACCGTTGCATCTAAGTGCGCGAACGTTGTTGCTGGAGACGGATCCGTTAAGTCATCCGCAGGGACATATACTGCTTGGATCGAGGTGATCGAACCTTTCTTGGTTGATGTAATACGCTCTTGTAATACACCCATCTCTTCAGCCAATGTAGGTTGGTAACCTACCGCTGATGGCATACGGCCAAGAAGTGCTGATACTTCTGTACCAGCTAAGGTATAACGGTAAATGTTATCGATGAATAACAACACATCACGGCCTTCATCACGGAAACGTTCAGCGATAGTCAAACCTGTTAAAGCAACACGTAGACGGTTACCTGGGGGCTCATTCATTTGCCCGTACACCATGGCAACTTTGTCGAGTACACCCGCTTCTTTCATCTCGTAATAGAAGTCGTTACCTTCACGGGTACGTTCCCCAACACCAGTGAACACTGACAAACCTGAGTGTGCTTTTGCGATATTGTTGATAAGTTCCATCATGTTGACGGTTTTACCTACACCTGCACCACCGAATAAACCGATCTTGCCGCCTTTGGCAAACGGACAGATCAAGTCGATCACTTTCACGCCAGTTTCAAGCAGCTCAGCACTGTTGGCTTGCTCTTCGTAAGAAGGGGCTTCACGGTGAATGGCATAAGTCATTTCTTCACCAATTTCACCACATTCATCAATCGGTGTGCCTAGCACATCCATGATACGGCCCAGGGTTGCTTCACCTACTGGTACAGAGATTGGTGAGCCTGTGTTATGAACATTCAGGCCACGGCGTAAACCATCTGATGAACCCATTGCAATACAACGAACGACACCACTACCAATTTGCTGCTGGACTTCCAGCACTAATGAAGCATGACCATCATCAATAATATTCAGTGCATCGTATACGCGTGGCACACTATTCTGGTCAAATTCCACATCAACGACTGCGCCGATGACTTTGACAATTTTACCCGTACTCATTTGTTATCCTCGGAAATTCATTGTTAGCTTGGTATTACACAGCTTGGGCACCAGCTACAATTTCACTCAACTCTTGAGTGATGGCGGCCTGTCGGGCTTTGTTGTAAACCAACTGGAGATCATTTATCAGGTTGCCTGCATTATCGGTTGCTGCTTTCATTGCCACCATTCGTGCGGCTTGCTCACATGCACAGCTCTCAACCGTTCCCTGATAAACCTGCGATTCGATATATCGCAGCATTAATTCATCCAGTAGTGCCTTCGGGTCTTGCTCATAGATGTAGTCCCAACGGCCTGACGTTTTTTTACTGTTAGCATCATCAACTTGTGCCAACTCTGGCCGTGGTAGTAACTGCACCACTTGTGGCTTTTGCACCATGGTGTTAACAAATTCGTTATACACCAGATGTAAGCGATCAATTCGGCCCTCGTCGTAATGCTCTAGCATGGCTTTCACCGGGCCAAGCACATCTTCCAACTTAGGTTTGTCACCCAGACCAGAGGTCTGAGCAACAACATTACCGATACGGTGAAAGAAAGAGATGGCTTTAGAGCCAATCAAAGAAGTATCAACCTCTACCCCTTTCTCACGCCATTGCTGCATCTCACCCAGCACTTTCTTGAACAGGTTGTTATTCAAGCCACCACACAATCCTCGGTCAGAAGAAATAATGATGTACGCAACCCGTTTAACTTCGCGTTCTTCAAGATATGGATGCTTATATTCCAACGAGCCTGAAACAACGTGACTGATCACCTTACGCATGTTGTCTGCATAAGGGCGTGTCAGCACCATGTTGTCTTGCACCTTACGCATCTTGCTCGCGGCAACCATTTCCATCGCACTGGTGATCTTCTGGGTGTTCTGAACACTACTGATCTTGGTGCGAATTTCTTTTGCGTTTGCCATTTTTCGCTCCTGTCTACCTCGTTGCTATGCCGCTGAGCGGCTTACCCTGACAATTAAAACGACTGGGTGTCCATGAAGGTCTTCAACAGGTTGTGCAGATTAGTTTCAATCTCATCGTTGTAATTACCCGATGCATTGATTGACGATAGCAATTCAGCTTGTGAGCTCTTAGCAAAAGCCATTAACTCAGCTTCAAATTCACCGATACTCGCTAATGGGATCTCGTTGAGGTAGCCTTTTTCAGCCGCAAAAATAGCAATCGCCTGTTCAGCAACAGACATAGGTGAATACTGTTTCTGCTTCATTAGCTCAGTCACTTTTTCACCGTGGTCTAACTGTTTGCGTGTTGCGTCATCTAGGTCAGATGAGAACTGAGCAAACGCGGCTAACTCACGGTATTGCGCCAATGCAGTACGAATACCACCAGACAGTTTCTTAATGATCTTGGTCTGAGCAGCACCACCAACACGAGAGACCGAAATACCTGGGTCAACCGCTGGGCGTAAGCCCGCATTGAACAAGTGAGTCTGTAAGAAGATCTGACCATCTGTGATAGAAATAACGTTGGTCGGAACGAAGGCAGATACGTCACCAGCTTGCGTTTCGATAATAGGTAGTGCGGTGAGTGAACCCGTCTTACCTGTTACTTCACCATTGGTGAAACTCGCGACATAATCTTCGTTGACACGCGCTGCACGTTCTAGCAAACGGGAGTGAAGATAGAACACGTCACCAGGGAAGGCTTCACGACCCGGTGGGCGTTTAAGAAGCAGCGAAATTTGGCGGTAAGCAACAGCTTGTTTAGACAAGTCATCGTAAACAATCAGTGCGTCTTCACCACGGTCGCGGAAATACTCACCCATAGTACAACCAGCATACGGCGCAAGATATTGCAGTGCAGCCGCTTCAGAGGCAGACGCTACAACCACAATCGTATTTTGTAGGGCGCCATTTTCTTCTAGCTTGCGTACAACGTTAGCAATGGTTGAGGCTTTCTGGCCAATTGCCACGTAAACAGAGTAAATACCGGATTCTTTTTGGTTGATGATGGCATCTATCGCCATCGCTGTTTTACCCGTTTGGCGGTCACCGATGATCAATTCACGCTGACCACGGCCAATTGGCACCATGGAGTCCACGGCTTTGTAACCAGTCTGAATCGGTTGATCAACCGACTTACGATCGATAACCCCTGGGGCAATAATTTCGACAGGTGCAAAACCATCATTTTCAACCGCACCTTTGCCATCTAGTGGCTGACCGAGCGTATTAACGACACGGCCGAGTAAGCCTTTGCCTACTGGTACTTCAAGAATACGGCCAGTCCCTTTTACTGTCATGCCTTCGGCAAGGTCAGCATAAGGGCCCATAACAACAGCACCGACTGAATGGCGCTCAAGGTTCAATGCAAGTGCATAGCGGTTGCCAGGAAGTTCGATCATCTCGCCTTGCATTACATCCGCAAGGCCGTTAATGGTGATGATACCGTCACTTACGGAGATAATTGTGCCTTCATTACGTGCTTGGCTAGCTACGTTAAAGGAGGCGATCCGTTGTCTTATTAGATCGCTGATTTCATTTGAATTTAATTGCATGTCTAGTACCTAATTACACCTCTAGGCGGCTCGCAAGTCGATTAATAGCGCTTTTTAGCGACCCATCAATCACAAGTTCACCAGCAGTGATCTTAATTCCTCCAACCAGCGTCTTATCGATCTGGCAAGTCAGAGAAACGGTGCGGTTCAACTTCCGCTCCAGAGCTTGGCTTAAGCTATCTTTTTGCTGCTCATCCAGCGGCTCAGCTGTTGTTACACAAGCCTCAACTGTGCGTTCAAAATCAGATTTGAACGTCTGATAAAGCTCTGCGACCTGAGGCAACACACCGAGTCGGCCATTCTCTGCCATTAGCTTGAGTAGATTCTGTCCGTACTCATCTAGCAGGCCTTCACAAATAGCCAGAAAAGACTGAGTAAATTCCTCATGCGCATCTGGGCCGAGCATATCAAGTGCTTCGATTTGGCTGGCGACAGACGGCGCTTGTGCGACTTCTTTCATCACTACCAGCATATTTTCCCAAGCTTCAAGCTGGGCTGCATCGCGAGCATAATCAAACGCCGCTTTTGCATAGGGGTAAGCAATGGTTTGTGAATCGGACATTCTTAACCCCTTATTACAGATCTGTGATGATCTTATTAACCAATGCTCGGTTGGCGTCCGTGTCTAGTTGACGGTCAATCAATTTCTCAGCGCTCTCAATCACCAAGGCCGTCATTTCGTGGCGTAGTTCTTCACGAATACGATTACGCTCACTTTCCAACTCCGTTTGCCCTGCCGCAATAATGCGGGCTTTTTCTTGCTCAGCTTCGAGCTTGGCGTCTTCAATGATCTGTGAACGACGCTTGTTACCCTGCTCAACCAAGCTGCTTACTTGCTGTTTGGCATCTTCAATCAGTTTTGCACCATTGGCTTTCGCCATTTGTAACTCTTTCGCCGCATACTCGGTATGAGATAGACCTTCAGCGATAGTTCGCTGGCGCTCATCAAGCAATGCAGTCAAAGGAGGCCAAACATATTTCATACAAAGCCAGACAAAAATCACGAAAGACAGTGCCTGTCCTAGCATGGTGGCATTTAAGTTCATTCCATCCTCACTTTTTGGTAACCCAATGTTGTTTAAAAGAGTGGTTGAATGACTTATGCCACAGCAAAGATAATGTACAGACCGATACCTACGCCAATCATTGGTACCGCATCAACCAGACCCATCATGATGAAGAATTGAGTACGTAGCATTGGGGTCAAATCAGGTTGACGTGCAACACCTTCAAGATATTTACCGGCCAAGTTACCGATACCGCTCGCTGCACCTGCAGCACCTAAACCAATAAGCAGCGCACCCGCAACGTAAAGAACCGCACTAACAATATCCATGAATAACTCCGAATCTAATTATGAAAAAACGTAACTTAAAAAATAAAATCAATGTTGTTCTTCTACTGCCATTCCTAGGTAGACAATTGTCAGTACCATGAAAATGAAAGCTTGTAAGAACACTATCAAGATGTGGAACAGTGCCCACGGCACACTCAGTGCCCATTGCATCCACCAAGGCATCAATGCGATAAGAATAAAAATCATCTCACCTGCATACATATTCCCGAATAGTCGTAGACCAAGTGAAATTGGCTTGGAGATCAGTGTTACTAATTCCAAAATAAAGTTCACTGGATACAACAATGGATGAGTAAAAGGTTGGGTGGTTAATTCTTTAATAAATCCAACTAAACCTTTATTTTTGAGTGTATATCCAATAATAAGAATGAATACACCAATCGCCATCGACATTGGAACATTTATATCAGCTGATGGTAGGTCCCTAAAGTGCTCAAAGCCAAGAGTACGCGCAATCATTGGCACATAATCCACAGGGAGCAAGTCAATCGAATTCATTAAAAACACCCATACGAATATCGTTAATGAAAGAGGGCCTATTAATTTATCTTCTGTTTTAAATATTTCCTTAACTAGGTTATTAACAAATTCAAATGTGATTTCAATAAAACATTGCAACCGACCAGGAACACCACTTGTCCCTTTTGTTGCAACATACCTAAACACACCAATAAAAGTTAAACCTAACACCCAAACCATGAACATGGAGTCTAAGTTAATACTCCAAAATCCTTCGCCTGCGGTGAGAAATGTCAGATGGTGCTCAATATATTCATGAGCAGAAGTAACTATTTCCACCTTACGTCATCCTAAATTGAGGTTTGTTAAGTATAGGGGTTAAACAGCTTCCCATATAAGTCAGGGAATACGCCACAAGCATAGCTATCTCATTGATTTCTATAAACCTAGAAACCAAAAGCATCAATACTGCTGTGTATATCAATTTAATTGACTCATTAAACCACGCCAGTTCACTGATATGACTTCTGTTATTACGCTTAACTTTTACTGCAACAGCAAGCAAACCTAATAAAGAGGGAACAACAGCAACAGCTACGCCAATTAATGCTGACTCAACACTCAGGGCGTCTCCTAATACTATTTGGTATAAAATCACAAGAGCACCAACAATTGATTGTGCAAGTAATAATGATTTTACAACAGAAATAATATCTGACCCTGGGGAATAACTTTCCATAGATATATCCTCTTACGTTAATAATTATTTATCAAACCACCTCCCAAACATCATCAGAAATAAAACACCTGATGTAATAAAAATAAAACCCAAAGTGTTTTTTTAAACTAACACATAGATTTTAAATGTCACACAAAAATAAAGTAATTTTTAATTTTTCTATATTTCCAACCATAAAACACATTCCAATTTAAATCATCCACACATATATTATCTTACAATTTATATGATGAGAGATTTTAATTAAAAGCTATTTTTATTTCTTATTAAAATGATATTTTAAATAAAATTACGGTTTGAAGAGGGCATTGAATCTACGCCTCGCCAAACGTGATTGGAATCTCAATTTTTGCAATCATTGATTTTCATTTTTGGTGGTTGATTGTGTTATCAGTTAGTAGGAATATGCATATATGGTCTGAATAGTTATGCTACCAAGACCTACAAGGAACGAAAATAACCTTTTAAAAATCAATATGTTCCTTTAAGACAATAATCTTGCCTACCTATTTATAGTTAATTAGCTGGTAGGCCAATAGAGACGAAGATGTAGAAATGAGAAAAACCAAAGCAATGTTCGTTGAACAAGCACGGGCTTTTCATAACGGAAAATACGGTTATGAAAATTTCGTGTACACCAACGCCAAAGCCAAAAGTCTAGTCACTTGCCCTATCCATGGCGACTTTGAACAACGAGCAGATGCCCACCTTGCTGGCCGTGGCTGCCCGAAGTGTGCAGGAAAAGAAAAACAAACAATAAAAGAGTTTGTGATAAAGGCGAAGAAGGTGCATGAAGACAAATACGACTACAGTAAGTTTGTTTATCGTGGATCGCTCGAGAAAAGTATCATCATTTGTCCACACCATGGCGAATTTGAGCAACGCCCTAACTCGCACCTCTCAGGAAAAGGTTGTCCGGGTTGTTCTCGCTCCACCCCTTTGACGCAAGAACAATTCATTGAACGCGCTTATGCTATCCACCATGGTAAATACTTTTATGATCGCTTCGTTTATGCAGGAGCATTAACCAAAGCCACCATTACTTGCCCGCTACACGGCCCGTTTGAGCAACGACCAGACACGCACTTGCGCGGGGCGGGTTGTCCTGCCTGTGCCAAGAGTAATCGTACCAAAACCACCTCTGATTTTGTTAGCCAAGCCTTAGCCCTGCATAATAAACGTTATAGCTACGAAAATTTCGTCTATGTTAACGCTCGCACTAAAGGCAAAATCACTTGTGCAGTTCACGGTACCTTTGAGCAGTTACCTTTTAATCACCTTGCAGGGAATGGATGCCCGCATTGTGCAGCGCAAAGTCGCCCGAGTTTCACGAGTAGTCGTTTACAACCATTTTTCTTATGGTTACTAAAACCTTTACTAACCCATTCACCGCACTTTCACACTTTCTTCTTACACCACCCGGTGTTTCATCACGCTGTGACTCGATTGATTTAAGTAACACATTAAACCATCAGTTTCACTGCACTGAGATATCATACGCAGTTCCCTGAATTGAAAAAGCACTAACCCCAGTTGTTCTTTAGAATGCGGTGCTAATAATTTCGGGGAACTGTCTGCCAATGCAAAAAACAAACATTCAAAGTACAGTGTTCCAGTTGAACAGCAGTTCATTTGGAACCTACTTTTAGATGAAAAAGGTTTTAGCTCTAAGCTCAGTTTTAATTCTATCTATACTATTCCTTTACTTTTTCGCTAACGAATTAATCAATTATTATGAATTTAAGACATTGGCAAAGCAAATCAGCAATAACTACGCCATAGTGTATATAGATCCAACCTATCTAGTTTTCTATGGAACATTTTTATTTATTCCTCCCTATGTGTGGTGTGTTTTTAAGCTCCAACTTTTTGGAAAAGAAAGTTTAGGTATCGCTGTTAAACTGACTGCTGTCACAACACTTGCAGCACTAGCCATTTCTATTCCAGGTCAAATTATCGAACACCAAAGACAAAAGAGCATCGCGCGTGAACATGGTTTCGTTGATTGCCCTTCATTTACGTTGCTTTCAAGTACTCATATCGTTGAAGCTATGGTCAAAGATCCTCAATACTGCACCGATGATGAGATCACTAGCATAGCTAAGTATGGCTACTTTCGTGAACTGTCTGAAGTAAATGCGTATGTAGATAAGGTGTATGATATGAAGACTCCCCAACCCGCTACCGATATCTAATTAGCGCAGTAACACATTCAGTGTGGTTGATTTAGAGCACGCACAAAAAAGCCGACGCAAAAGTCGGCTTTTTACTGTGTGTCTTATACTGTAAATCGCGTTCACAGTTAACCCAATGTTATTTGGTCAATTATAGCCCTAGCGGTGCTAAGTTGATGTACTTAGACAAGTCACGCTTTTTAATACTCGGCATGTATGGGATTTCACCTAGTTTTGGGGCTCCTAGGTTGTCTTCCATCATGCGAATAATTTCTGCGTAATTTTCTGTACCTGGGTTAATTCGGTTTGCAACCCAACCTACAAGCTCTAAGCCGTCGTTACGGATCGCTTCTGCCGTTAGAATCGCATGGCTCATACAGCCAAGTTTTACGCCGATAACTAAGATAACAGGTAGCTTCTCTTGCTTCACCCAGCTTGATAGGTAGTCGGTACGAGAAACAGGAACACGCCAACCGCCTGCACCTTCAACTAATACCGCTTCCGATTTTTCTTTCAGCGCTGCAAGGCCTTCAGAAATCACTGGAAACTCAATAACACGATTTTCTTGTTCTGCTGCTAGGTGTGGTGACACCGCAGCTTCAAATGCATAAGGGTTAACTTCGTCGTACGCTAGTTCAACAACAGAGGCTTCTTGAATGTACAACGCATCGGAATTACGCATGCCTTCATCTGTTTTTACACTGTCTGACGCTACTGGCTTATAACCTGCCATCTTGATATTCGCGCTAGCCGCAGCTTGTAGAATTGCGCGCGAGGCAACCGTTTTACCTACTTCGGTATCGGTTCCTGTCACAAAGAAAGCGTTAGTCATTTATTATTACTCCAAAACAGACTTGATAGGTTGCTGGCAGTTGGCCTTTCTCATCTCTAAACTCATCGTAAGCGCGTTCTAAAGCCTGAATTGTCTTGCGACTAGCTAAGCCTGCTTTGCGTTCCCGCTGCAGATGCGTCGCCCCTATCCCTTTCAGGTCTTTCATGAGTTCAACTGCCGTATTGTATTTCACTGTAATCGGGAGGAATTTTAGGGTATCGATTTCTCCCCCCGCTTGCGCCAGCGCAAGTTTTACCGCCTTTTGCGAAAGAAAATGGTTCACATGTTGATATTGATCAACCTGCAGCCACGCATAACGAAGCTCATGGAGTGAATTTTCTGCCAATGTGGTGAATAAAATACAACCACCTGGTTTGACCACACGTCGTAACTCTTTCAAGGGTACAGATAAATCAGAGCACCACTGTAGCGCTAAAGTGGTATATGCAATATCAAAGCTATTATCCGCAAAAGGCAGATCTTCTGCATCACCTTGTTGATAAGTGACTTGGTTACCACAACGTAATTTCGCCTGCTCCAACATTTCAGATGATAAGTCTGTCGCGCAAACATCAAATCCACGGTTAGCAAGTTGCTGCGAAAAATATCCCGTACCACAGCCTAAATCGAGTAGCTTGCTGCCCACAGGAACAAGTGCTGGCAACTTCTCCATAAGTTGATGGCCAACTAAGCGTTGAAAAGCGGCAGATTTATCATAGTTAGCCGCAGCCTTACCAAAGGCGGCTGCAATTGCACTTTTATCTGCGCATGAGTTAGGTTCTGTTAGTTCGGTACGATTTAGGTTCGACACCTTTTTAGCAACATCAGTCATACATCACCTCATTGATTGTTGTTGCGAGATATTTAACATCTTCGATGCTATGGCTAGCCGTTAATGTAATGCGCAATCTGGCACTATTAACAGGTACTGTAGGCGGGCGTATTGCACTTACCCAGCACCCACGCTGGTTTATCGCGTGAGATAGCTGCATTGCTTTATCACTACAGCCCACCAGTAACGGTTTAATAGGCGAAGGCGTATTGGTAAACTCAATAGCACTATCTAAGGCCTGTTCGAATTCGTGGCTTAGGTGCGCCAGTTTTTCACGACGCCAATCATCTTGTTGAATCAGTGCGCACGCTTTAGAAAGAGCAAAGGCTTGCGCAGGGGGGATGGCGGTCGAATAGATAAAGTGACGAGCAAATTGCACCAAATATTCAGCAGTCTCTTCGCTACACAGCACGGCTGCGCCTTGTAAACCAAACGCTTTGCCAAAAGTAACAACCAGAATATCGGCTTTTATCTTGGCTAAGTCGCAACTGCCTCGTCCTTTTTCTCCTAGGACACCGCAGCCATGTGCATCGTCTACCATCAACCAAGCATCGGCGGCTTGCGTCATGTTGGAGATTTCAGCTAATGGCGCGAGATCGCCATCCATACTGAAGACACCTTCAGTAACCACCAAAGAGGCTTGGTTCGCTTGTTGGCTAAGTAGTCGCTGGAGATGAGCTGTATCATTGTGCTTAAAGCGTTTCATGGATGCGGGTGATAACATGCCCGCTTCCATGAGTGAGGCATGGTTCAGTTTATCTTGCAGCAGGCAGTGCGTTTTATTTAGTAAACTAAACAACACCGCTTGATTCGCGCTAAAGCCACTGTTGAACAGTAATGCGCGGTCGTAGCCTAGCCACTCTGCAAGCTGTTGTTCTAACTGCCTATGAGGTTGATTAAAACCCGTGACGAGTGGTGATGCCCCGCTACCTGCTCCAAAGCGTTGCAAACCTTGTTGCCACGCTTGAAGCAGTTGCGGCTCTTGCGCTAAACCAAGGTAATCATTTGAGGAGAAGTTTAGTAGCGACTTACCATGATGATTAACGTGCTGCGCTGTACGTTCAAGGCACACACGCTGTCGGTATAGCCCTTGTTGATGGCGTTCCGCCAGTGCTTGTATGATGTGTTCGTTAAACCGAGACATGGTAAAAAGCCTTGTTAAACCGATGCAATGCTAAACAGTCGCATCATAAAACAAGTCGTCTTTACCTGGACGAGCAGCAACACGTTCCGCCACACGATCAAGCAACTCATGCTCTTGAATCTCATCAGGCTTAGCGGCATGTTCTTGGCTATTAATACCTAATTTAGCAAACAGCTGCATGTCTTTATCTTCACCTGGATTTGGTGTCGTCAGCAGCTTACAACCGTAAAAAACTGAATTGGCACCCGCCATAAAGCACAGTGTTTGCATTTGCTCATTCATGTCTTCACGCCCAGCCGAAAGTCGAACAGCAGATTCGGGCATAATGATACGAGCCACAGCAACAATACGAACAAAATCGAATGGGTCAACGTCATCCACATTTTCTAGTGGCGTACCCTTCACTTTCACCAGCATGTTAATTGGTACACTTTCAGGGTGCGTTGGCAAGTTCGCTAATTCAACCAGCAGAGCTGCACGGTCACGTGAACTTTCACCCATGCCAATAATACCGCCCGAGCAAATTTTCATACCTGAATCACGTACATGGCTCAGTGTATCGAGGCGATCTTGGTAAGTACGCGTGGTGATAATGCTGCCGTAATATTCCGGTGAGGTATCTAGATTATGGTTGTAATAATCTAAACCAGCATCCGCTAACACATTAGCTTGATCGCCTGTGATCATACCTAGTGTCATACAGGTTTCTAAACCCATTTCTTTTACCCCGCGGATCATATCCAACAGGTAAGGCATATCGCGCTCTTTCGGGTTTTTCCACGCAGCCCCCATACAGAAGCGAGTTGCACCAGATACTTTTGCTTTATTGGCAGCATCAAGCACTTGTTCTACTTCAAGTAGACGCTCACGCTCAACATCAGTACGATAATGCGCACTTTGCGGGCAGTATTTACAATCTTCTGGACAAGCTCCTGTTTTAATAGACAACAAGGTACTCACCTGAACCTTGTTAGGCTCGTGATATTGGCGATGGATCTGCTGTGCTTCAAACACCAAATCCATAAAGGGCTTATCAAATAAGGCTTGAACTTCCGCGACTGTCCAGTCGTGTCTTACTTCCACGTGTATAACCTCTTTCTTTCGCAATTAAGTACACATCTTGCATGACTAATTGCATAAATCGACATGCTTAACTGTTTGTTATTATTGTGATAACTCACCGATTGGTGGGTTTAACAAACGCGCCAGTAAATGTATTTCTTTGAATAATTTTACTTACTGTAATGCTTGGCTAGTCTACGTAGACTTAGTAGACTGTCAACTAACAACAAACACCAAGGTTTACATCTGTGCAAAAATTAAACAATAAAATTGATTTAGAATTTGATCAACAGCACATCTGGCATCCATATACCTCCACACTAAACCCTTTACCTTGTTACCCTGTCACAAGTGCAAGTGGTGTTTACTTGGAATTAGAAGGCGGCAGAAAGGTGATTGATGGTATGTCTTCGTGGTGGTCCACCATTCACGGCTATAACCATCCGGTACTTAACGAAGCGGCAAAAGCACAAATTGATAAAATGTCACATGTGATGTTTGGCGGGATCACCCACCAGCCAGCGGTGGATCTTTGCCAAAAGCTAATTACTATGACCCCCACTCCACTCCAACATGTTTTCCTTGCCGATTCAGGTTCTGTTGCTGTGGAAGTCGCGCTAAAAATGGCACTGCAATATTGGCACACGAAACAAGAACGCCGCCCTAAATTTCTAACGGTGCGCCATGGCTACCATGGGGATACTTTTGCTGCCATGTCAGTAACGGATCCTGACAACTCAATGCACAGTTTATATAAAGGTTTCTTACCTGAGCATATCTTTGCCGACTCACCCGAGTGTGGCTTTTTTGATGAATGGTACGAAGACGATATTAGTGATTTTCGTCAGCAAATCATTGCGCACCAAACCGAACTTGCCGCTGTGATCCTTGAACCTATCGTACAAGGTGCTGGCGGCATGCGCCTTTACCACCCCACTTTCCTCAAACGCGTGCGCGAGCTGTGTGACGAATTTGGCATACTCTTAATTGCCGATGAAATCGCAACAGGGTTTGGCCGAACCGGAAAATTATTTGCGTGTGAACATGCAAACATCAGCCCAGATATTATGTGTGTCGGTAAAGCCTTAACAGGCGGCTACATGACACTATCAGCGACGCTGGCAACGAAACATGTTGCCGATACTGTCTGTGGAGGCGATGCGGGGTGCTTCATGCACGGGCCAACCTTTATGGGGAATCCATTAGCTTGTGCGGTCGCCAATGCCAGTTTGGGCTTGCTACAAGATGGAAAGTGGCAACAACAAGTCGCTCAGATTGAAAAACAACTTGCGGTCGAATTAACGGAAATTAGTCATCTTAGCGCCGTGAAAACTGTACGCTGGCTGGGCGCTATTGGCGTAGTTGAATTGCATCACGCTGTTGATATGGCGAGCATTCAACAAGCATTTGTCGACGCGGGGGTATGGATTCGTCCTTTCGGGAAGCTTGTGTACATCATGCCACCCTTTATTATTACGCCAGAGCAACTTAGTAAACTCACTTCTGCTATTTTTAGTGTGCTTTCAGCAGCAGAATAACGCCATTATCGAAAAGCAGACAAATTCCTACATTTGTCTGCTTATACTAAACCCAATGCTACACGTTGATCGTTAAATAATAATAATTCGTACTAGAGCGTATATGCGTTCTCTTTGAGAGTCAGTGATTCAACCTAGCCCTACAAAGCACACGGACACGTCAATAACAACTTGCTAGGTAAGTGACTGCTCTCGCGATATATGCCGCTACCTATTGGCAGGCATAATTAACGTCAGTAAGGGTTATATGATGCAGTTACCCCTATTCCCCCTCAAGCTATACCTACTGCCTGGTGGGATAAGCACACTTCGCATATTTGAACCTAAGTATGTCAGGTTAATAAAAATGGCGATGGCTTCAAACGAAGGTTTTGGACTTTGCATGCAAACCGATGACCACCTTTGTCACTTTGGTTCTCGTGTTGTTATTACCGATTTTGACCAAATGCCCGATGGTTTATTGGGTATTACAGTACGCGCCATCGACAAATTTGTAATTGACCAACATTGGACAGAAGATGACGGGCTGATCATGGCGACAACCTCTATCATCCCCAATTGGACCCCCACTGAAATTAAATTTATTGACCGCGATTTATCAAGTGGACTACAAATGTTGTTTGAAGAATACCCTGAGCACGCCGCACATTATCCGCAGCCAGATTTTGAGGATATGGCGTGGGTATGTCAGCGTTGGTTAGAAATATTGCCGCTAGGTACAGAGCAAAAGCAGTGGTTTATGAGCCGTAGTGATCACAAAGCGGCACTGTCATTTCTCCACTCAGTCATAGACGAAGAATTAAAAAAATAATGATCCATTTCTAATTCCGCTACGTAAATCTCAATACATGTTCGTGGAAGTGTTTCTTAACAGAGGCATTATTGAGATTATGCCATTAACAAATTACTATCATACTCAGTCTAAGCTACCTCAACCTCAGGCTAGAGCGTCAATGGATGATTTGAGTATTGAGAAACAAAAAGAGTTACTTGCCAATATCGCGTTACATCGTGATAAGTCTTCTTTCGCTGTCATTTTTTCGCATTTCAGCCCTAAAATTCGTATTTATGGACTGAAGTACTTAAAGCAAGAAGCGGTTGCTATGGAACTTGTACAAGAAACAATGATGAAGGTATGGCGTAAAGCACACATGTTTGACGGCTCGAAAGGCGCAGCATCAACATGGATTTACACCATCATGCGGAACCTTTGTTTTGACATGCTCCGAAAGCAGCAATCAAGCAAGGAAGATAACTACAGTGACGATTTGTGGCCTATTTTTGAAGAGCGGCTAGCAAGCCAAACGGATGAACAAGCCAATGCCACCTTGAGTGACGAATTACTGGTTTATATTGATAGCTTGCCCGATGCCCAACAAATTGTAGTTAAAGAAATTTATTTAAATCAGCGATCTCATCAAGATGTCGCCGATCAGCTAGGCGTGCCAGTGGGAACCATTAAGTCACGGTTACGGCTTGGGTTACAAAAGTTACGTGGCCAATTGGAGAATAGCGATGATTAAACATCACCCGCAGGCAGCGTTAATGAAAGACTACGTGGAAGGTAAGCTACCGCTATCACTATCGATTGCTGTCTCTGCCCATATAGAGCTTTGCCCGTGTTGCCAACAGCAAGCAGACAAACTTACCGCACAAACAGCAATGCGCTCTTGGCGTGACACCGAGGTTCAGACTGAGCCGAGAAGCACCGCTACGGAAGCTGATTTTGACCTGCAAGCCAACTTTGATGCCATGTTTGCTGACATTGTAGAAAATGAAACCGCAGAACCTGTCGTGCACAAACCTGTTGAAGTCACCAGTGTTGAATGCAAAGGGACACGCTACCCACTTCCTCGAGCGCTGCGCAGCTTCGATAGTTTAAACTGGCATGGGTTAGGTAAAATTACTCGGGCCCGATTGCCACTGGAAGAGCAAGAAGTGCGAGCAAGCCTGCTTCATATTGATAAGCATGGCAGCATTCCGGCCCATACTCACAAAGGCTATGAGTTAACCTTGTTAATCGCAGGTGAGTTCAGCGATGAAAATGGCACCTACCACGCAGGCGATTTTATCTGGCTGGATGCATCTAATCATCACGCACCAGAAACTAAAGAAGGCTGTTTGTGTTATACCGTTTCGAATGCACCGCAACACTTTACGCAAGGTATTAGCCAACTATTGAACGGGATTGGAAAAGTCATTTACTAAACCAATTCAAGTCAAAACCTAACTAGACGACTCAAAAACATCGAGCGATTTAAATATTGCTCGGTGTTTTCATTTTTAGCCCCTTTCACACAGGTTATTTAATCAGATTATCCAGTTTTTCATCTTGTAATAAAAATTCAAAAATACATTAAAACGCCTAAAATGTAGTTTTATTACAACATAGAATTTCAACTTGGTTTCTGTGTGACACACAAAAGCACGATTCTACTAAACCCACACTATAAATACGGCAATTTCATTAGGTCATTCATACAAAATCATTGTTTCCAATAGTGACCCAATATGTTTCCCCACCATTCCAACCAAAAACCATAACCAACTGATTTTAAAAGACTCAAAGAATAAATTGGAATTTAACATTTCATTACCAATCACACATTGGTGATTTGTCTGATGAAATCAGTAAATAAAAAGCATAGCGAACTCTGTATTGATACTTACAATATTCTTCCCACGACGTCGTAGAAATCGAAACGCAAAGAAAACGTATAGAAAGTTACAACATTAATAATTACAAAATCGACTACCGCCTTGGTGCACACAACACTCAGCATGGATAGTCACGATAAAGTGGAATACAACATGTTAAACCTTGTTATTTCAGTAGTCCCTATCTTGCTACTGATATGGATGATGACCAAAAAGAATGCATTACCATCACACATTGCGTTGCCGGTGACAGCATTATTAATTGGCGCCCTACAACTTTTTTATTTTGGTTCAGACCTCACCCTACTTAGCGCTAATATTGTCGCGGGGATGTTATCTGCCATCACTCCAATTTCTATTATTGCGGGTGCCATTTTATTAAACCGCACTATAGCCCTTTCAGGTGCTGAAGATGTCATTCGCCAATGGCTCGAAACCATCAGCCGCAACCAAGTTGCCCAGTTAATGATCATTGGTTGGGCCTTTGCTTTCATGATTGAAGGCGCTTCAGGCTTTGGTACGCCAGCCGCAATTGCAGCACCAATTCTTGTTGGCCTCGGCTTTAATCCTTTAAAAGTCGCCATGCTTGCGCTGGTGATGAACTCGGTACCTGTTTCATTTGGTGCTGTTGGCACACCAACATGGTTTGGTTTTGGCAATTTAGGCCTAAATGATGCGGGGCTACTTGAAGTCGGTCGTAACTCGGCATTAATGCATGCTATCGCTGCCTTTGTGATTCCTGTATTAGCATTACGCTTTGTAGTTAGCTGGCAGCAAATCCGCCGCAATATGCTGTTTATCCAGCTAAGTATTCTCGCTTGTACTGTGCCTTATATTCTATTTGCACAGTGGAACTACGAGTTCCCATCACTGATTGGTGGCGCCATTGGTATGGCAGTATCGATTGTTCTGGCTCGCTATAAAGTTGGCCTAGAAGAACCAGAAGCGGATGCTCAACAAAAAGCAAAGCACATCCCATTTGGTCAAGTTGTAAAGGCAATGAGCCCGACACTCATGCTGATTGCTATTTTGATTGTGACGCGTATTCAGCAACTCGGCATTAAAGGCATGCTGACCGATTCAACACCAATGCTTAACCTTAACTTAGGTTTCTTTGGTGACTTATCAATTAGCCAAGCATTGATCATCAAACTAAGCAATATTCTGGGCACTGAAACGGCATGGGCATACAAAACACTTTATGTACCAGCACTGATCCCGTTCTTCTTAGTGGTGCTGATCTCTATCCCTGTCTTCAAGCTGCCAAGCTCGGTTGTTAAGCAAGTGTTTAGCGAAACAGCTAGCCGTATCAAGATGCCATTTATTGCCCTTATTGGTGCACTTATCATGGTGAAATTCATGATGATGGGGGGTGATAATTCACCAATCATGACAACAGGCCGCGCGTTTTCGGATTTAACCGGCACCAACTGGCAGTTCTTCGCCTCTTACCTTGGGGCGCTGGGTGCGTTTTTCTCTGGCTCAGCTACAGTTTCAAACCTAACGTTTGGTGGTATTCAACAAACCATTGCCCACACCGTTGGCTTACCTGAAACGACGATTCTAGCCCTACAGTCGGTTGGTGGTTCTATGGGTAACATGGTGTGTATTAACAATATTATCGCAGTATCGACTATTTTAGGTATTGCCAATAAAGAAGGTTACATCATTAAGCGTACCGTTATTCCAATGGTGCTTTATGGTGCAATTGTTGCGGTTGTAAGTGTGTTTATCTGATAAACATTCACCACAAAAGCAACATTCGGAGCGATTAGGAACCAATCCGTACCCATAATAATAACAAGATACACCAGCAACACTGATTAGAAACACACAATAAACGGCCTCGCATCAGGGGCCGACTTTTAGTCCATCTCGATACGTTCTTATACTGTAGTAATAGGTAAGTATCGAGATGGTTATAAACGACAGCGCTACACGCGTTGCCAGAATCACTATACGGTAGTCATGCTACCGACTGGAGCAATGTATGAAGGTTAACTTCTTTGTCACCTGTCTATGCGACACAGTTAAAGCTGAAGTCGCTAAGAAAACAGTCATGTTACTCGAGCAACTTGGTTGTGACGTTATTTTCCCAGACCAGCAGGGTTGCTGTGGTCAACCTTCTCTTAATAGTGGTTACATTGATAGCAGCAAGCCTGCAATGAAGAACCTGATCCGTGCGTTCGAATGTAACGACTTACCCATTGTAACCCCTGCGGGCTCATGCGCTGCATCGGTAAAGCGTTACCCAGAATACCTAGCAGACGAACCTGAATGGGCAGAACGCGCGCAAAAAGTCGCTGACCGCCTGTTTGAGTTAACCCAATTTGTCGTCAATACCCTAGGCGTTGAAAACGTTGGTGCTCGCCTTGAAGGCCGCGCTGTTTATCACCCATCTTGTAGCTTGATCCGTAAGCTCAACGTACGTGAAGAGCCTTTGAAACTGCTTGCTAACGTTGAAGGGCTAGAGATGCTGCCAATTGAAAACCAAGAAACCTGCTGTGGGTTTGGCGGTACCTTCTCTGTGAAAATGGCTGAAATTTCTGGTGAGATGGTAAAAGAAAAAGTCCACCACATCTCAGCGGTAGAACCTGATTACCTAATTGGTGCCGACATTAGCTGCCTGATCAACATTGGCGGTCGTATTAACCGTGAAGGTAAACCCGTTAAAGTAATGCACATTGTTGATGTGCTGATGAGCCGCTAAGGAGATCACACATGTCGATGAAAACCAGCAATGTAAACTTTAAAGACCGTATTAAAGTCCAAATGAAAGATGACTTTATGCGTCAGTCTGTCGCCAATGCCCAAACCCGCATGTATGCCAACCGTCAAAAGGCAGCCGATAAACTCGGTAACTGGGAAGAGTGGCGTGAAATGGGCATGGACATTCGTAACCATGTGCTTGAAAACTTGGATTACTACCTACATCAACTGAGCGAAAGCGTTGAAAAAAATGGTGGTCAGGTTTTCTTTGCCCGTACGGCAGAAGAAGCAACCAGCTACGTTGAAAGCATTATCCAAGCGAAAAATGCCAAGAAAGTCGTTAAATCTAAATCTATGGTGACGGAAGAGATTAACCTAAACCATGTGATTGAACGTAACGGCTGTGAAGTGGTTGAAACCGATTTAGGTGAATACATTCTACAAGTCGATGACTGCGATCCACCGTCGCACATCGTTGTACCAGCGCTGCACAAAAATCGTTACCAAATTCGCGATATCTTCCAAGAGAAAATTGGCTATCAAGGTAGCGAAGATCCTGAAGAGTTAACGCGTTATGTCCGTGATTACATTCGTCATGACTTCCTTGAAGCAGACATTGGTATCACAGGTTGTAACTTTGCTGTTGCAGAATCTGGCACTGTGACATTAGTGACTAACGAAGGGAATGCTCGTCTAGCCACCAGCCTGCCAAAAACACACATCGCCGTCATGGGCATGGAGCGTATTGTTCCAACCTTTGAAGAACTGGATATTGTGATCAGCCTATTGTGTCGTAGTGCTGTTGGTTTACCGCTAACAGGCTATGTCACTGCATTAACAGGCCCACGAGAAGAAGGTCAAACAGACGGTCCTGAAGAATTCCACTTAGTAATTATCGATAATGGCCGCTCTGATATTTTAGGATCAGAATTTCGCGATATCTTACGCTGTGTTCGCTGTGCAGCGTGTGTCAACACTTGCCCTGCTTACCGTCACATTGGTGGTCAATCTTACGGCTCTATCTATTCTGGCCCTATTGGTGCCGTTCTATCACCATTATTAGGTGGTTACGATGATTTCAAAGACCTGCCTTATGCATGTAGCTTGTGTAAGTCTTGTCATGACGTCTGCCCAGTAAAAATTCCACTATCAGATTTACTACTGAAACACCGCCAGAAAATGGGTGAAGAAAAAGTCACGCCATTTACTGAGCGTGCATCTGTAGGGGTATTTAACTTTATTAATGCTCGCCCAATTTTATGGGATACCACAGTACGCGTAGGTGCAACTATGGCAAGCGGCTTAATCCGCAACGGTAAACTACCCGTCAATATGGGTGCGATTAGTGAATGGACTGAAGCGCGCGATCTACCAAAACCAGACGGTCAATCTTTCCGTAGCTGGTTCAAAAACAGAAAATAACGAGGAGTGGCAATCATGAGTCAAATTCATAATCGCGACAGTTTCTTAGATAACATTGCAGAAAAACTAGGCCGCCCTCGCCAAATCGAAGCGGTTGAGCGCCCTGCTCTTAAGTATACCTGTCACCAAGAAGTCATGGCTGACTACAGCTTAGATGAGCTAAAAACAGCACTGATTGATTACACCCATACCGCACTTGGTGCACATGCTGTTGAAACAACACAAGCTGAACTCACCAATACGCTAGCAATGGTGTGTGAAAAGTACTGCACAGACGAAACACAAGACGCGGATACCCCTGCGAAAGTGGAAGAAACCGTGCTGACTGCTGATCCTCGTTTGTTAAATTTAATCAACGTAGACCAGCTTAAGACAGACACCCACCACGTACATGTATGGAACCCTGAATTAGGTTACGCACCTAATATTGAAGTGGCCGAGCGTGCAAAAGTAGGTGTGGTATTTGCCGAACAAGCCTTAGCAGAATCAGGCACCATGGTGCTATACAGCAGCCCAGCACAAGGCCGAGCAATTAGTTTGCTACCTGAAGCTTCTGTGTTTGTTGTGCCTAAAAGTACACTGGTAGCGCGCTTAACCCAAGCGACCGCCAAGCTACATGAAAAAGCCAAGAATGGTGAGCGCATGCCATCGTGCGTTAACTTTATTTCTGGTCCAAGTTCGACAGCCGATATTGAATTAATCAAAGTGGTTGGTGTGCATGGCCCAGTTTACGCAACTTACGTGATTATCGACGACCTATAAGTCCAAACCGTTAATCAAGCGATCAAGGCTATGCTTCATTGGAGCATAGCCTTTTTAGCTTTATACTACTTTTCTACATATCTGATTTATCACTATCACCAATAACGAGCTCTCTTATGGCGCAAATCGACGACTTAGTGTTATTTACCCAAGTGATTGAACATGGCTCTTTCAGCAAGGTCGCTGAAATAAATAAAATCACCAAATCGGTTGTCAGTAAACGCATCAGTAAACTAGAGAATGAACTCGGGGTGCAATTGATTTACCGTACAACGCGAAAACTAACGCTGACAGAACCAGGCTCTGTACTGTTTCACCGCGCCAAAGAAATTAAACAAGTCGCGCAATCCGCTTTTGATGCCGTAACTGGTTATAGCGAAGCGCTATCAGGTAATATTCGGGTATCAGTGCCCACTATTTCAGGTGAATTACTGCTTGCTGAAGCCCTATCTGATTTTTGTCAAAGCCACCCAGGGCTCACCGTCGAAATGTCGATGGACAACCACTTTGTTGATTTAGTCGCAGATAACTTTGATCTGGTAATTCGCACTGGGTATTTGGAAGACTCTAGCCTAATTGCTCGCCATATTTTCAATTCACGCTGGATGATTTGTACTTCTCCAAAATACATAGAGCAGTTTGGTGAGCCGACAACACCGAAAGGCTTACTGCACCACAATTGCTTAGGGTACACCCAACAAAGTACTGGGCCTTTCGATTGGTTATTTATCCGCAATAGCAACGAAACCTATACCTTAAAATTGTCGGGTAATTTTGCCTCAGACAATGCCGCAGCATTAAAAAAAGCCGCACTCAAAGGTAACGGGATAGCCTACTTACCAACCTGCTTAATTTACGATGAATTACAACGTGGAGATCTGGTTGAAGTGTTACCGAAACACTCAGGTAAAGTGGTTGGTATTTATGCTGTGTACCCTTACACCAAGAAGCCATCTAAACGTATTCAGGCATTAATTGAACACATTCGTGAACGCTATATGGGGATTAAAGAGCGTTTTTAATATCGGCTTTTAATACCGTAATAATGAGCTAACCTTCACTGTCGATCTGAATCATCATGGCATCAGGTCGCCAGTATTCAAATTCACAATCAATCACCTCAAACCGTGAACGCTGCGTTTCATGACCGTCTTTTCCTTGGTAGAGCCCCAGCAATGACAGTGTCAGATCTTCTGCCAATACATGGGGAAAGAATGGCGCTTTTAAGCCGTTTTCAACAAATAACTCATGACAACGCACATCACTCCTCCGTATTGGATTATTGAAATATTCCCTACATATAACCGCATTAAAACTGTAAAAAAACTCCATTCAAAGCGTCACATTCCTTCCCTAGCATACCTATCGAACTTACTGACCTAGCCCTGAAGGATAGAAACAATGAAGACTTTGCTTCGCCGTTCCACCGCACTTTCTGCAACCCTGATTGCAACCAGTTTTTCGGCATCGGTAGCAGCGAAAGACGCAAACCTAGACACACTTATTCAAGCCGCCCAAAAAGAAGGCGCGGTGTACAGCGTCGGGATGCCAGACAGTTGGGCTAACTGGAAAGGAACTTGGGCTGATCTACAAGCTAACTACGGTTTGAAACACCAAGATACTGACATGAGTTCGGCGCAAGAAATTGCAAAATTTGAAGCTGAGAAAAAAAGTGCCACCGCCGATATCGGCGATATCGGTTTTGCCTTCGCTCGTGTAGCAGTCAAAAAAGGCGTTACACAAGCATACAAGCCAACCACATGGGATAGCATTCCTGATTGGGCTAAAGACGAAGACGGTCATTGGGCGCTAGCTTACACTGGCACGATTTCTTTTATTACCAACAACAACCAAGTAAAGAATGCACCGAAAAGCTGGGATGATTTACTAGACGGTGATTACAAGGTCACTGTTGGTAATGTCGGTGTTGCAGCCCAAGCCAACAATGCCATTTTAGCCGCCGCGTTTGCCAAAGGTGGTGACGAATCGAACCTTAAACCTGCGCTTAAATTCTTCTCTAAGCTAGCAAAACAAGGCCGTTTATCTTTCACGGATCCGAACATGGCGAACCTTGAAAAAGGCGAAGTTGAAGTAGCTGTCATGTGGGATTTCAATGCCCTAAATTACCGCGACAAAATCGATCGTGACCGCTTCACTGTCACTATTCCGCAAGACGGGTCGGTCATCTCAGGCTATACCACCATCATCAACAAATACGCTCAGAACCCAAATGCGGCAAAACTTGCTCGTGAGTATATCTTTAGCGACCAAGGCCAAATTAACCTTGCTGAAGGTTATGCTCGCCCTATTCGTAGCAATGTCACCCTGCCTAAATCAGTCCAAGATAAGCTGTTATCAAACGACCTTTACACCAATGTACAGCCAGTCACTGACTTTAAAGCATGGGAAAAATCAGCACGTAAGCTGCCACGTCAATGGCAAGAAAGTGTTCTTATTCACCAGCAGTAATCGTTAAGACTAACTTGAAATAACGACGCGTTCCAAAGACTGATACAGAGATTATTACGATGAAAAACAAGGTCATTTTAGTTGTGCTTGATGGCCTCAATTACCAAGTAGCCCGTGATTGTATGGGCTACTTAAATGGTCTGATTGAGCAGCAACGAGCAACCTTATACCCAATACAGTGCGAGCTACCGTCTATGTCTCGCCCACTGTACGAATGTATTTTAACGGGTATTCGTCCTGTCGAAAGCGGCATAGTGAACAACGACATTGCACGTTTATCCCATAACGATTCCATTTTCAGTTTGGCGAAATCTCAGGGCAAAGTCACGGCGGCAGCGGCATACCATTGGGTAAGTGAGCTGTATAACCGTGCGCCTTACAATGCCGTGCGTGATCGCATAACGCATGATGAAACCATGAATATCCAACATGGCTGTTTCTATCACTGGGATCACTACCCAGATGAGGCGTTGTTTTTAGATGCTGAGCATTTACGCCGTACATATAACCCAGATTTTTTGTTGATCCACCCGATGAACATTGACGATATCGGTCATAAATTTGGATTAGATTCGCGCCAATATCGCAACAGCGCACGCGGTGCAGACATCTATTTGTCGAACTATATCGAGCAATGGCTTGCTGATGATTATCAAGTGATCGTGACCAGTGATCACGGGATGAACAACGATTTATCACATGGCGGGATTTTGCCTGAAGAGCGTGAAGTGCCCTTCTTTGTGATTGGTGACAAATTCACCCACCAGCAAGACATCTCTAAAAGCATCAAACAAACAGAGATCTGTGGCTTGGTTTGCCAACTGATGAACCTTGACCACAACAAACCTTATACTCAGGAATTATTGGCCTTATGAGTAGTTCGACTCTAACGCAGCAGGCATCACCTACGTCTTCTTCATCCATTAAAAGTCGATTAAGCAAATTAAAGCCCGCGCTTTGGTTGGCGCCTTTTGCTGTTTTTTTCTATCTATTCCAACTCGCCCCGATGATTTGGGTGTTAGTGAACAGCTTCATCTACGACGACGAATTTGCACTTGATAACTACAGCGAGATCTTTGATTCCGCTTTCATGATGCAAGCATTCAGTAACAGTTTATGGTTATCCATATGGTCCAGCATTATTGGCCTCGCCATCGCTACCCTTCTAGTTTCATCGCTGCGCCGCGTGGATTCTAAAATCCGCGATGGTGTAGTCGCTTTCACTAACATGAGCAGTAACTTTTCTGGCGTGCCTCTCGCCTTTGCCTTCATCATTATTTTAGGTACCAATGGCGCGATCACCTTGCTGCTCAAGCAATACGGCCTATTAGGTGATTTCGACTTGTACGGTAAATGGGGCTTACTCGTCCTGTATATCTACTTTCAAATTCCACTCGCAGTATTGCTGCTTTACCCCGCTTTTGATGCGTTAAACGATGATTGGCAAGCTGCCGCTGCACTGTTAGGCGCAAAAACCTGGCATTACTGGTTAAAGGTAGCCTTACCTGTTTTATCACCTGCATTGTTTGGCACCTTGATTATTTTGATTGCCAACGCGATAGGTGCGTATGCGAGCGTGTTCGCACTCACATCCGGTAACTACAACATCATTACCGTGCGTATCGCGAGTTTAGTCTCAGGTGATTTATTCCTAGAACCTAATTTAGCCGCTGCGATTTCGGTCATCCTTATGGCTATGCTGGCTTTCATCACTGTTGTTAACCAGTGGCTTATCGCCAAAAGCTACGCAGGGAAGAAAAACTAATGCAAAACGTGAATACAGCTTTCCACAAAACCGTGGTGTACTCGATTGTCAGCATCATGCTGATTCCTATATTGGCAACCTTTATATATTCAATCTCTTCACGCTGGGGAGCAACGGTATTACCCGATGGTTTTACCTTTGATTGGTATATTAACTTACTGACTGATAGCCGTTTTCTGGATGCCTTTGGCCGCTCGCTGTTTATCTGTATTGCAGCATTAACACTAAGCGTAATCTTGATTCTTCCCACGATTTTTGTGGTGTTCTATTACTTCCCTAAACTTCACAAAGTCATGAATATGCTGATTTTGTTGCCTTTCGCCGTGCCACCTGTGGTGTCGTCGGTTGGTTTGCTCCAGCTATACGCCGACAGTGAAATTACGCTTATCGGCACACCTTGGATTTTGATCGGTACCTATTTCACCATTGCCCTACCGTTTATGTACCGCGCTATTGCCAACAGCTTCGATGCTATTAATCTGCAAGATTTGATGGATGCCGCACACTTGTTAGGTGCCAGCACATCGAAAGCCTTCTTACTGATTATTTTACCGAATTTGAAAAAAGGCTTAATGGCATCGTTATTCTTGTCTTTCTCTTTCTTACTGGGTGAGTTTGTCTTTGCCAATATTTTGGTCGGCACCCGCTATGAAACCTTACAAATGTATTTATACAACATGCGTAATACCAGTGGTCACTTTACATCAGCACTGGTCATGACCTACTTCCTATTTATTTTTGTACTGACTTGGCTGGCAAGTCGTTTCAGCCGAGGAGCGAACTAATGAGTTATGTAACTGCGAAAAACCTAACCAAGCGTTTTGGTGATAATACTGTTTTTGAAAATGTCGATTTCACCATAGAAAAAGGCGAATTTATCACGCTACTTGGCCCAAGCGGCTGCGGTAAATCGACCCTGTTACGCAGCCTGACAGGGTTGGATCCACTCAATGGTGGCGAGGTTTGGGTTAACGGTGAGAACATTACACAGCAAACCCCACAGCAGCGCGGGATTGGTATGGTCTTTCAATCATACGCGCTTTTTCCCAATATGACGGTCGAAGAAAACATCGCGTTTGGCCTGAAAATGAAAAAGATGGCAGCAAGCGATATCGAACGTGAAGTAGCAAAAGTTATCGCTTTGGTTGAGCTGGGTGGCCGTGAAAAACGCTATCCACACCAACTTTCAGGCGGTCAGCGCCAGCGTGTAGCCTTAGCTCGTGCACTGGTTGTTAAGCCACGTATCCTGTTATTGGATGAACCGCTGTCAGCACTGGATGCGAAGATCCGTAAGCACTTACGCCAACAGATCCGCGACATTCAAAAAGAGATGGATCTAACGACTATCTTTGTCACCCACGATCAAGAAGAAGCCATGATCATGTCAGATCGGATCTTCTTAATGGACAAAGGGAAAATCGTGCAAGCAGGATCACCAGAAGAGATCTACACCCAACCTGCTAACGAGTTTGTGGCAGGGTTCATGGGCCACTACAACCTTGTTAATGCGGATAAAGCCAAGCAGCTTTTTGATATTGAAACAAACTGGAAAGTGGCCATTCGACCTGAATCTATCTATGTAAAAGAAGCGGGCCGTCAATACGGTAGCCACATTTCAGCACCACAAACAGGCACCATTAAAAACCACCAGCTATTGGGTAACGTCATCCGATACCAAGTGGATGTTAATAATTGTGAGCTAACGGTCGATTTACTCAATCGTTCATCAGAAAGATTACTCGCAGCGGGCAGCCAATTAGAGCTATTGTTTAACCTTAACGAAATTCAACCCGTGAGCGCGTAACATGCCAACTCCTCTTTATGTTTTTGATATGGATGAAACCCTGATCAATGCTGATTGTGCGATGATCTGGAATGCTTTTTTAGTTGAGAAAGGCATAGTCACAGATCCTGGCTTTATTGCAGAAGATCAACGCTTGATGGGACTGTATGCTGAAGGGAAGCTAGATATGGAGGATTACCTCAACTTCTCGATGGCTCCCCTTACTGCTATGCCTAAAGCAGACGTCGATGCGCTGGTGGCTGAATGCGTAGAATCACATATCTTAGCCCAGCAGTTTAATCAGTCTAAGACACTGATTGCGCAATTGAAGCGTGACAATATCGACATGGTGATCATCTCAGCGTCAGTGACATTCCTAGTTCAAGCTGTCGGCCGCCGCTTGGGGATTCCCGTTGCGTTAGGGATTGATTTAGTCGAATCGAATAACCGTTATACCAGCCAAATTTCAGGTGTGCCAAGTTATCGAGAAGGCAAAGTAACGCGCCTTAATCAGTGGCTTGCCGCGCAAGAAAAAGACTACAACGAAGTACACTTCTATACAGATTCAATCAATGATTTGGCTTTGTGTGAGCATGCAGATTTTGCCTATTTGGTTAACCCTTGCCCTCGCCTTCGAGCGCATGCCGATCAACCCAACTGGACGGTATTAAGCTGGGATTAACCATGAATAACTTAACCACCCTAATCTAGACATATAAAAAAAGCAGCCACTCGGCTGCTTTTCCATTTCAAGCGAGTTTATAACTCGGGTTCAACTGCTAGACCTAGCAAACGAAGCTTTCACCCTTCGTTGATCAGCTTCATCAATAAGTGGCCATCATAAAGCGCCTGTTTTACCAAAGCGGCACCCGGCATGGTTGCTTGCGTGTAAAAACAACTTTCATCAATCTCTAAGTCTTTATTGTAAACCGGTAAAGATTGGGTACGAATGCATTCCATAATGGCCGGATAAAGAATTTTCTTGGCATGGTTTAACTCACCACCAATTAAGATTTTTTCTGGGTTAAACAAGTTGACCATAATCGCGATGGCTTGGCCAAGATGATGCCCTAATTCAATGATGACTTGACGCGCTAAGGTGTCATTATTTAATGCTGCTTCACAAATAGTTTCAATCGTCACCTTACGGCCATGCAGTGATGATGGATGACCTTCACGTAAGCGTGTTTCAACTTGCTCAATCACAGCAGGTAGGCTAGCGACGGTTTCAAGACAGCCATGATTACCACAGAAGCAACGCTTGCCATAGGGTTTAATTTGGATATGCCCCAGTTCGCCCACGTTGCCAATACGCCCTTGCAGTACGGTATTATCCAGTACAATCCCCGCACCTACACCGTGATGAACTGACACCAAAATTGAGTTGGCGACACCGCGAGAATTACCAAATAGCTTTTCAGCCAATGTCCATGAACGCGTGTCATTACCGATAAAAACAGGTAACCCCGTTTCTTCGTGTAAAGCAGGGCCTAATGCGAGGTTCTCCACATTATAATGCGGCATTTGTACCACCACACCGTCATGCGCATTCACCACACCTGGCAACGACACTGCAATCGCCGTAATACGATCAACTTCATTAACATGATTAGCAAAAAAGGTATTGATCTCTTCCAGCAGTTTATTGAGTACTTCGTCTTGCTCGAGCTCTTGAATATTCTGGCGCTCTTCCACCAAAATATCGCCACCTAGCTCATGCAGAGCAATGGTTAAATAACCTCGCCCCAAGCGCAGTGACATGAATTGCCAGCCTTCATTGGCGGGTACTAAGCCAATCGCAGGGCGACCACGACTTGTTGATTCCTGATACGGGGTTTCTTTGATAAGATGCGCATCAATTAATTCACGGGTTATTTTGGTAATACTGGCTGGTGCTAACTGACTTCGCTTCGATAGTTCGATACGAGAGATAGGTCCAAACTGGTCAATAAGCTTATAGACGCTGCCGGCATTGTTTCGTTTTATATGATCGATATGTCCAGGCTGAGCGACATACATTGCCAATACTCCTGATAAGAAAAAAACGTTCTGGTGAATTTTTTTACTTTGCGAAGTAATTGTGAAGTCGAATCTTCCCAGTACGTGATACTCATCACGATGAATTACAAATTAGCGCATTATTCCTACGCTACATGGCACTAAAACACATGCCACTAAGCAATATTTAGCGTAATTTTTTCGTTGAATGAAATTAGCATTCTCCACTGAGGTTTACGGTGTACAAATTAAACGAAGTCTTTGAAACAATTCAAGGTGAAGGGGTTTTCACTGGTGTTCCAGCCATTTTTGTTCGATTGCAGGTATGCCCTGTTGGCTGTTCTTGGTGTGATACTAAGCAAACTTGGAGTGCAGAACCCAATGATTTGACCGACCTTGATACCATTATGGCGAAAAAAGAAGACTCTCCATTATGGACTGAACTCGACGCTGACAGCGTTGTACAGTTACTGATTGATCAAGGCTACACCGCAAAACACGTGGTTATCACAGGTGGCGAACCATGCATCTATGATTTAATGCCCCTGACGCAAGCATTAGAAAACACAGGCTTCCAGTGCCAAATTGAAACCAGCGGCACATCTGATGTCATGGCAACGGCAGCAACTTGGGTGACTGTTTCGCCTAAAATTAACATGAAAGCCAAACTTCCAGTGCTCACTAGTGCATTAGAGCGCGCCAATGAAATTAAGCACCCAGTCGGCACCCAAAAAGATGTTGATCAGCTAGATGCGTTGCTTGAAGGCAAAGTCTTGCGTAGTGATGTCACGATTGCGCTTCAACCAATCAGCCAAAAACCACGCGCAACAGAACTTTGCATCGAAACCTGTGTGAAACGTAATTGGCGCTTGTCGATTCAAACACACAAATACCTCGCTATTGCCTAAGCGCTCACGATTTATCTCAAATAATTGTGATTAATCGTTAAGCTCAGTATCTTTCCAACCGATGCTGAGCTTAATCACTCCATCTCCTTCCAACCGTCACGCTCTTTACACTTTCTTATTTTTTAGACCCCAGCTCCATCTTCAAGATCGGTCGCATAGTTTCACACAAGCCCCCTCTCCAACTTCCTATACTCACCCCAAATAGATCGACATTTCTCACGCGAACTAAATAGCACCACAGCTATAAATGATGAGAAATGCATACAAGCATAACCTTCGTGCTTTGACACGAATTTCATTTTAACAGGGGAGTTGCTATGCGTGCTTTCATTCGCATCATGGCTGTAGCCATGCTTGGTGGAACATTAACAGCCTGCGGAGGTGGCGGCAGTGATGACCCTGCTGTCGTACCACAGGAAGTTGTTGAAATTTCTAGTCGATTTACGGTAACCGTCGATGTCCCAGAAGGACTGGCGACAGCTTATCAATCACCATTGCCCCAATCTAAGTCGCCGCTATCAATCAATGTTATTAGCCCCGCTTACGCTGATATCTTATCTAGCCTGCAAGAAAAGAATTTCAAAGTTGTACTGATTGACGGTCAGGGAAAAATTTACCGCACTTCGACCCTATCGGGCTGGCAAAAGCTCGGCAATGGAGGCTATCAATTTGACGCAGATACACTCAAGCGTGTTAATGCAATACTGCTGATCGACCTCTTCAATGAACCCGACGTTATCATAGGTGATCCACTGCCTAAGCACCTCTATATGGCGCCATTAACAAGCAGTGAGGTTGTTGTCTCGCTAAACAGTACCCTCGCCTACCAAGCCATTACCAAACGTGTAATCGAAAAAGGTGATTGGGGTGTCTTCCTCGAGACCGTTGTTGAACCTAGCGTACGCAAACTCCGTGAATCAACAGCCTACATGACACAAATTAATAGCGAGATCGAATCTGCCTTACGCCCGCAATTAGGCACACTGGGCATGACACTGCAAAATATTTTGATACTCACCAAAGTCAGAGATGTTACCGATGGCATTATTGATCGCACTTACTCAGAGCAACTCGGCGCTGAAGGTAACATTGAAGCGATACTAACTGACGGCTATTGGCGCTTAAATAGTTTTGATTCGAATCAAGGTAGCGGCATCAACGCAAATCAATATGCCTACGATGGTACAGAAACCCGTCAGACGGATACAGGTTGGCGAAAAGACGGCAGCACCGATATCACCTTCTCCACTTACTTTACTTATTTCAGTGAAAGTACACGCTTTTCATCCAATGACATTTCTAAACAAGTGTTTACAGGAGGTGGCTGGCAGGGCTTATTTGACTATGACAAGGTAGTATTAACCACCAAAAAAACAGCCTTAATGACAAACTCGGCCCTACAAGGCAATGAAGAGTTGGGCAATAATCTCAGCGTTAAGGTTTACCCACTCACCGGTAAGAAGATCCGTTATTTCTTGTCCTCTAAAGACAATCATCACATCAGTAAATATATTCCAGCCGAGACAGAATTTACGGAAGATACCTACGGTTTTTATTTCACATGGCAACCGCAAAAAGAGCAGTATTTATTGTGCGACACCCGTGACAACAACGATGCTTGTCGAGTGAGTCCACCCGCTCAACCTAGTGTTCATATCACAGCACTTGAAGATGTCATAAGTGACGTACGCGCTAGCCAAGTGTTGGAAACAAAAGGCTTTAACTTATCGGATAAATTCGTGGTCGAGTTTGTTCAAGAAGAAGGCTTCTATACCGCTTATTACTGGTTCAATGTTGCTGGCGATAACTGGGATGTGTTCACAGAAGGTACCTTCGCCCCTGTCACATTAGGTAATACCGAGTTTATTCAATTTGTGGTACCAGATATTGTCAAACAGCTTGATGATAGTTACCGCTTCACCACCAACAACCTCTTTTTGGTGGAAGACCGTAACTTCGTCAATATTGGTGAAACCTTATTGAAATTCGAACCGTTTCATTTCGCGGGGTTCGATAACAATGCTAAGGAGCAGATCTTTGCCGCCGCCAGTCGCAGTAACCTACCGCCCTTTGGTCGCTGTACCTTTGGCGATACCTCAACAGCAACAACCGATAAATACCTCAATGCCATCATTGAATGTGGCGGAGATGAACGTTTTACCGCAGAAGATATTAGTGGGCTGATCAACCAACACCTCGTTCAGTTAACAGAAAGTGGTGATATCGACACTGTGATCTTAAAACCCGACAACACATGGGAATATTACATCAACGGTGATCGCCAGTTTAATGATCGTACATGGACGCATACTTCTGAAGGTTACCTCAAGATCAACTGGGATCCAGCCCAAGAACAAGATTTTGATTTAATGGCGGTTACCAGCCGAGATCGCAATACTAACCTCTACGCTTATAAAGTGTTCTTCTCGCGCTTTGATCCTTTTGGCCCTGTCATCAATTCTATCTTTTCGTCTATCAACAAAGAATATTCACCGTTTGAACTCACCGCGTGTACCACTGGTGATTCTGGTTGGGATATGACGACCGTAGCACCCTTAACCAAATCAACCCAAGCCCAATATCAGAATGAAACTGCGGCTTGTATGGTTGGTTGGGACAACAAAATGGTGCGCTTCAATGAAGCGATGCTAATAGGTGAAACAGGCATTGCCAATGATGACAAAGCACTGAAATTTGCCAGTGACAGCTCACGTTTTCTTAAACTGAGTGACGAATTTGATGGCGACTTCTTCCGGGGTAAATATATCGATTCAGCAGGTTGTGGTTTCAATATCGATATTCATTGGAAAATAGATGAAGACGGTAGCTTATTTTACCAAGCCGTGGACGGTTCGCTAAACGAACGTATCACCATGACAGAATCCGACGGTTTACGTTTCACGATTAAAGCGTTTAATCACCAAACACGATGGCAAGCAGGTTTGCAATTTGCTGCGGATGAGGGCGAGGTGTGGAGCGATACCATTACCTTTATCAGTGCCAATGACGTACCTAACGTGACAACGATCCTGCCACCCGTGGTTCCAGAGGGACAGCCACAACCGCGTCCACCAGGTGTCGCCAACGGTACAATCCTCGATGATGGTAGAGCATGTGAATACATCTCGCCGTAAGCGACATAAATTACCGACAAGTCATCGGTTACACTATCACATCCAATATCGCGCCTTAACAACCACGTTTTGGCGCGATACAACAGATACAAACGATCTCAACATTCCTATCATCATAAGCTTGATCTGACATTAGTAATCATATTCAGGTAGTTATTGATCACACCACTGGCATTTCGCAACAAAGTGCCGAACAGGCAGATTCGGTGAATGCCAAAATTGAAACCATTACTCGCCACTTCAGGTGAAACTTCTTCTCATGCAGCGCAATCAAGAGAGATTAGTGCAAATCTTGAGCAGTTAGCAGCGCAATTAGAGCGATTACTTCATCAATTTACGCTTTCAAGTGATAACAATGCTTGATGCTTGACGTGAGACAGGTAATATTGATGGTTCGGAATGTATCTTAAAGCACAAATTGTCAATTACGACCAAAGTGCCTTAACGGAGAATAATTTAAACATGACTTACGCGCCTGTAACAGACGTATTAAGCGGTAAGCTGGCAGTAGACACTGAAGTCACTGTCCGCGGTTGGATCCGCTCACGTCGTGATTCCAAAGCTGGGATCTCTTTTCTTGCCATTTATGACGGCTCTTGTTTCGACCCGATTCAGGCCGTGGTCCCAAATGAGTTAAATAATTACCAGGAAGAAGTACTTAAACTAACAACTGGTTGCTCTGTTGAGGTCACTGGTAAGATTGTTGAGTCTCCTGCTAAAGGTCAAGATTTTGAACTAGCTGCAACAAACGTAAAAGTTGTTGGTTTAGTTGAAGACCCAGACACATACCCAATGGCGAAAACTCGTCACTCAATCGAATACCTTCGTGAAGTGGCTCACCTTCGTCCTCGTACTAACATGATTGGTGCTGTAGCGCGTGTTCGTAACTGTCTATCGCAAGCTATTCACCGCTTCTACCACGAGCAAGGTTACTTCTGGATGTCTGCACCACTTATCACAGCGTCTGACTGTGAAGGTGCGGGTGAAATGTTCCGTGTATCAACACTTGATCTTGTGAACACACCTATGACTGACGCTGGTGAAGTCGATTTCGATAAAGACTTCTTCGGTAAAGAAACTTTCCTAACGGTATCTGGCCAGCTAAATGCTGAAACGTATGCTTGTGCACTAAGTAAAGTGTACACATTCGGCCCGACTTTCCGTGCGGAAAACTCAAACACAAGTCGTCACCTAGCTGAATTCTGGATGGTTGAGCCTGAAGTTGCTTTTGCTGATCTTAACGATGTAGCAAAACTAGCAGAAGACATGCTGAAGTATGTGTTCAAAGCGGTACTTGAAGAGCGTCGTGACGATCTTGAGTTCTTTGCACAGCGCATCAACAAAGACGCAATTTCTCGTCTAGAGAGCTTCGTTGATTCTGACTTCGCACAAGTTGATTACACTGACGCAATCCAAATCCTAAAAGATTCTGGCCGCGAATTTGAATTCGATGTTGAGTGGGGCATCGACATGTCTTCTGAGCACGAGCGTTACCTTGCAGAAGAACACTTCAAAGCACCTGTTGTTGTTAAAAACTACCCGAAAGACATCAAAGCATTCTACATGCGTATGAACGATGACGGTAAAACAGTAGCGGCAATGGACGTTCTAGCACCGGGTATCGGTGAAATCATCGGTGGTTCTCAACGTGAAGAACGTCTAGAGCTTCTAGACAAGCGTATCGACGAAATGGGTATCGACCCAACTCACCTAGACTGGTACCGCGACCTACGTCGTTACGGTACAGTTCCTCACTCTGGCTTCGGTCTTGGTTTTGAACGTCTAGTGACTTACGTAACGGGTATGCAAAACATCCGCGACGTAATCCCGTTCCCACGTGCACCACGCTCTGCAAACTTCTAATTAGAAGTTCGCTCAATAGCATTATAAAAGGCTACCTTCGGGTGGCCTTTTTTATGGCTGATATCCCCCCTATTAACAATCCCCTTACCCCTTGAATATTTTCTATTTTTCAACAAGTTCGCACTCTCAATATTAATTTAGAGGCGCATTTTCGCTACCTGCATCAAGGTTCACTTAACGCGGGTACGTTATGATAACGCTCTGTTCAATTAGTTAGTTAAATCCCACTTGTGATTACCCGACCAACGTCAAGAACGTAAAACCATGTCTAACTTAAGGGATTAAAACTAAACCGATTTGTCAGATTAGATCTTTGGCTGTTCATTCGCTCACTCAAGAATCGGGCAATACAAAAGGAAGCGATCAATTTATGAAAACTAAAGGGTATTTCCATCTTATTGTTACCTCTTTTGTACTGATGTGCGCAGCTGCACTCACGGTAAAAGGATTTTTCTTCGCTGATCACACCAGATTACTGCTTAGTGATACTGGTATCGTCCCTATTAGGTTTGCCGACCCCATCGCTTTTGTCATACCACTCATGCTTGGCATTAGTGTACTCACCGCCTTGTTTGGCATTACAACCTTATTGCCTGTTGTTGCGGCCTTCTGCATCCACATTGCCTTGCAGGGACTTGCGCTTTACCAAGGCTTACATTTTGATTGTGGCTGCTACCTATCGGGATCGCTTCAATCAGAAGTCTACAGCACACTTCAGCCCCAATTTATCACCTTGCTACTAGTCCTGAGTGTTTCAGCAGCACTTTATTATTTCAATAACTTGGCAAACCACCGTGCGATGACACCCAGCGTGTGATGTGACGGAACGAGCCTACTTTAATAAGGATACAATCATGAGACAACACACGGCACCTTTGCATTCGTTTTCTTTCCTGCGTATCGAACGCAGTTTTTCACTCAAGATGCTTATTCTTGCCAGTGCATTGTTAACCCTACCGTTCAGTGCCAGTGCAGGCCTGTTTGGCGGTAAATTCAAAGCCGAAGTAGAAACAGAGCAAGTGGCTATCAAACTTCATAATGAAACCCTTGCTGGCAACTATCAACTCATCGACACTAACGGGCTCAAAGCACTCACCGAGCAAGACAGTGATGTGATGATTGTCGATGCTATGCCGTTCAAAGACAGTTATAAAAAAGAGCACATCCCAAGCGCTAAGCAATTCGAGTTCCCTATCCCTAACATGCCAGAGTGGGATTCTGCATTAACCGACCAAAAGTCAGTTGAGGATTTCACTCAGCTGCTTGGTGAAGACAAGGATAAAACCTTGGTCTTTTACTGCGGTTTCGTGAAATGCAGCCGTAGCCATAACGCGGCAGCTTGGGCGGTAAAACTCGGTTACACCAATGTCTATCGTTACCCTGGTGGTATTTTTGCGTGGAAAGGCGCAGGCTTTAAAACCGCTTCGCTATAATTCATTCCAAGCAATGACTTAAATATCAAAAAGGCTGGATCATCCGAAATAATGACCCAGCCTTTTTCTTAACACTATCATGTCACTGCAAACTGACCGATTTACCAACAGCTAGCGCGAAATATATAGCTGGTGAACTCTCGTCATAGACTTGGTTGCAGGGTTAGAATAAGCTAACGCCTATCCGCTTATTTCAGTAAGCAGCAACGCTAAACCATATGAGTCCATTATGATCAGAGAAAATACCCTAGCGCCAGTAAACCTATGGGCTAAACCCTTCGTTTCTGAAGTCGCTGAAGTTATTAACCAATTAAAAGAGTATGGTTATGATTCAGCAACCCTTGCCGATTTAACTGGTCTACAAGAGAAAAAAATCTCTGATTGGATGTCACGCTATAAGCGCGAACCCGATAATATTTCTGAGATCCCTTACCCTTGCTGGTGTTTTCTCGCCGCTCTAGTCGGTCGACCAAACATTCAAAACAATGGTCAGCCGATTGATGTGGATGCAAGAAAAGTCATGCGTGCATTCAAACCAACTGCGTTTAAAAATAAAAACGCTTTTGAAATGCCTAGCGAAAAAGAATTTAAGCGCATTATTGGCGATAACACCTTTACTGGCATTACCGTAGAGAGCCTTTGTGACACTTTTCAGTGGAAGCCGACTCAGATTGCAACAAGCTTAGAAAAAGGAACGCTACCTTTCTTAAATTGGTGCCTAATCCTTATGCTTTGCGGTTTCAATATCCAAAAAATGCTGTTGACTGAGCATGACGGCGAAATAATGCTAAATCAATAGGACAGCTAATTAACGAGCAAGTCCCAGATACAACAAAGGCTACCCGAAGGTAGCCTTTTATTTATCTATATCTGAACAAAATACTGATTATACTTCTTACAATCAATACGTTATTTCGTATTATTCAGATTCTACTTCTGGGCGCTCTTTCCGTTGAACACCTAATAAGAAGTTACGTAAGATCTGATCTTTACACTCACGGTAGTGCTTGTTTTCAGGCTTACGGAAAAACGCGCTAAGCTCATGCTTACTTAAATTAAAGTCGATGCTTTCCATGATTTCTAACACGTCTTCAGCACGGTAATTCAGTGCGATGCGTAACTTCATGAAGATCATGTTGTTGGTTAAACGTGTTTCAGGCTCTGGTTGCTCGCCTTCTTTCTTACCACGTTTATGGTTGATTAAACCATTTAGAAAAATTGCCAGTTCACGGTCTGTACATTTTTTGAAAGCGTCATCATCGTCTTTCTTCAACCAATCGCTAACTTGCTCTCTAGTGACTTCATGCTCTGCAGCAGCAAAGATAGTAATCATCTCTGCATCATTAAAATCAAAAGTGTAGCGAATACGGCGTAAGATATCGTTGTTGACCACAAGTATGTCCTAAGTTTATTACAGCCCAGTCGAGATGACTCACTGCGAAATTTTGCCGTATTTTACCAGACATCAGCGCAACTTTATTCCTAAAGCGATATTATTTCTTTACTTACCTGCTATAGTTGCGGTTCTTAAACGAGATAGAACACTATGACACAAGCAAACAATCCACTACACGGCATTACCCTCGAAAAACTTCTTACTGAATTGGTTGAACATTACGGCTGGGATGAGCTCGGTTACCGTATCGACATCCGCTGTTTCAACCAAGACCCAAGCATCAAATCGAGCCTTAAATTCTTACGTAAAACAGAGTGGGCACGCACTAAAGTTGAAGCACTTTATATTGATATGGTTCAGAAGTAATTCTGAGCATTCATACTCAGCATAAATAAGAGCTAGTAACGCTGGCTCTTAATAACCCCCCCTCGTTTCAACACATCATTTTCGCAAGTTTCAGTTTTCTATTACTCCGCCTATCATTTCACACACTCCCTCTAATAACCTTTACCTCGAATCTTTATAGCGTAATAACTCTAACTTGAACTAACCTAATTGTACCAATACCGTTCACAGGGAAGGAGAACGCAATGCACGAGATAAATGTCACTCACCAAAATCACATTCTGTCGATTGAAATTGACCGCCCGTCAGCCAAAAACGCCATTAACCAACGTATGTACCAAGCGCTAGCTGACACACTTGAGAAATGCCAAGACAACAAAGACGTACGTGCGATTTTACTCCATGCTCAAGGAAACGTTTTTACCAGTGGCAATGACATGCAAGACTTCCTTGCTATCTCCAACGGGGCACAGGACAATCATGCTGGGCGCTTTATCAAAGCACTCATTCGAAATAAAAAGCCTGTGGTGGCCGTAGTAGAAGGGCCTGCAATCGGCATAGGTACTACCCTTTTACAATTTTGTGATTTTGTCTTCATCTCACACCATGCTTTTTTCAAAACCCCGTTTGCTCAATTAGGCCTATGTCCTGAATTTGCATCGAGTCAGTATTTGTCCCGTATAATTGGTATTAGAAAGGCAAAAGCTATGCTGATGCTCGGTGAAACAATGACTGCAGAGGAAGCGCTCGAATTAGGTTTTGTGAGTGGGCTAAGCCATAATCCGATGGAAGATGCCAATACTTGTTTAGAACAGCTCACATTGCTTCCTCCATCTGCATTACAGATCAGTAAAACCATGTTGGTGGATTTTGAGCTTAACGATTTAGTCACCTGTGTCGATGCTGAAAACAAACAGCTATTTCATTTGTTAACACAACCAGAAGCACGAGAAGCCATTACTGCCTTCCTTGAAAAACGCCCCGCTAATTTTAGCCAATTTTAATCGCCAGACTAGAAATACAAAAAAGCCAGCATGGGTATGCTGGCTTTAAATGCAGAACAAATAGAGCGAATAATTACGCTATAGCGGCCTTGGTTTTGACTGCTTTTCCGTCTTGTTCCTCGATGTTGTTTGGCTCATCTTCATCTTGAACAAACGTAACGAAGAAGCCTGCCACTATCATAGCGCAGCCACCTAGCACTAAGGCCATCATAGTGTTGCCATCAAATGCCCAGCGAGTGAAGAAGCCTAAGATACCTGCTGCCAGAATCTGAGGGAGCACGATAAAGAAGTTAAATACCCCCATGTAGAAGCCCATTTTACGGCTTGGCAGCGCCCCCGCTAGAATCGCGTAAGGCATACATAAAATACTTGCCCAAGCTATGCCAATACCGACCATGTTAAGCATCAGCATTTGTGGATTTTCAATCATAGTGATAGATGCCAAACTCACACCACCAATCACTAACGCTAGCGAATGTACAAACTTACGGCTGGTACGATTAGCAAGCCAAGGCAGTGCAAATGCGGCTAAGGCAGAAATACCGTTATAGGCTGCAAAACACAAGCCTACCCAGTCTGCACCCTCGTTATATAGCGCCGAACTCGTATCTGAGGTACCAAAAATGTGCGATGTTACAGCCGAAGTGGTGTAAATCCACATTGCAAACAAGGCAAACCATGAGAAAAATTGGACAACCGCAAGCTGCATCATGGTTTTAGGCATGGCGCGTAGATCATCCATAATTTCTTTTAAGCTGGCTTTCTCTTCTTTATCTTCAGCTTTTTCTTGAACAAGATTATCTGCCAACTCCGCGGCATGGAATTTATCCATTTCTTGTGGTGAGTATTCTTTGGTTTTAAATACTGTCCATAATATCGATGCCAAGAAAACAAGTGCACCACAAAGAAATGAAATTTTCACTGACGGTGGTACTTCACCAGAAGGCGCTGTATTTGCCACATCAAACACATTACTCAAGATATATGGCATTGCTGAAGCAACAACAGAACCAACGCCGATAAAAAAGGTTTGAACGGCAAAGCCTTGAGTACGCTGATCGGATGGTAAGTTATCCGCAACGAGCGCTCGGAAGGGTTCCATCGACACATTAATAGAAGCATCTAAAATCCAAAGCATGCCCGCAGCAACCCACAGGTATGGAGAATATGGCATGACAAGCAGTGCAAAGGACGATGCGATTGCGCCACATAAAAAATACGGGCGACGACGACCTAATACGGTCCATGTTCGGTCACTGAAGTAACCTATAATGGGCTGAACCAGTAAACCCGTTAGTGGTGCGGCAATCCACAAAATCGGAATTTGATCTATGCTCGCTCCCAGCGTTTCAAAAATTCGGCTTACATTGGCATTTTGTAAGCCGAAACCAAATTGAATGCCTAAAAATCCAAAACTCATGTTCCATATTTGCCAAAAAGACAGGCGTGGCTTTTCCATTTTATTCCCCGATTAAACGCCAGCGGTGACATTTATTGTTGCTGTTCGATAAATGCTCAACAAATAAATGAAACCGGAATTTTCCATGCTCAGGGCTGATGAAAATCAGTTAAAAACAACGCTTAGTTGCTTTTAGCTATCTAAATGGCTTTTTGTGGTATTTTATATTTAAAAGCCATATTAAATCATCATATTAGAGCGTTATCCTTCGGGGAGTAATCCTACGTTAGAGCCATCCGTACCAACCGTGATCAGTTTCACATCACAATGTTACATCACACCACAATCTCGTAAAATTACATCAAATTTGATCGCCACCACAAAAAACCTTCGATTTGGTTCACAAAACAGCCAACAAACTCAATAAATAACGTTATTTAATAACCATAAGGCGGCTAATTTATCGTTATTTTTATCGGGTGGTTATCAATAAGATGCAAAAAATGTCTAGTGTGAAAATAATTCGAGTTAAATTGTTGCATTTTGTTGTAAATAGGCACTCTCAAAGGGTATAAAGAGAAGTATCGCCCTTTATTACTCTCAGCATGGATGACCACCACAATGTTTGAAAAAATCGTAGCTGCACCTGCCGACCCTATTCTTGGCCTCACTGAAGAATTCAAAAATGATGCTCGCGCAGAAAAAATTAACCTTGGTGTTGGTATTTATAAAGATGAAACAGGTAATACACCTGTACTTGCGACTGTTAAAAAAGCAGAAGCCATCTTATTAGAAAAAGAAACCACTAAGTCATACTTAAGCATTCCAGGGACTGCGGAATACGGCCTCGCTGTTCAACAGCTACTTTTTGGTAATGACGCTACGATTATCGCAAACAAACGCGCACAAACAGCGCAAGCGCCAGGTGGTACCGGTGCACTACGCGTTGCGGCTGAATTTATTAAACGCCAACTTGGTGATGTAAAAGTATGGATCAGTAATCCAACATGGGCTAACCACAATGGCGTATTTGCTGCGGCAAATCTAGAAACTGCGCAGTATGGTTATTACAACGCAGAAACGAAAGATATGGACTTTGCAGCTATGCTTAAAGACCTATCACAAGCTAATGCGGGTGACATTGTACTGCTACACGGTTGCTGTCATAACCCAACAGGTATCGACCCAGACTCGACACAATGGGAACAGCTAGCAGCACTGTGTGTTGAGAAAGACTTACTGCCAATGTTTGACTTTGCTTACCAAGGTTTTGCTGCAGGCGTTGAAGAAGATGCACTGGGTCTGCGTATTTTCGCGGCACAATGTAAAGAGCTATTGATTGCGAGTTCATTCTCGAAAAACTTTGGCCTGTACAACGAACGTGTTGGTGCTTTCACGCTAGTCGCGGAAACCGCTGAACTTGCAAACACCGCCTTTAGCCAAGTAAAAAGCATTGCGCGTGTTATTTACTCTAACCCACCGGCTCACGGCGCAGCTATCGTAACTGAAATTTTAAACGATGCAGCGCTACGCGCTGAGTGGGAACAAGAAGTCGCTGAAATGCGTGACCGTATTCAAGAGATGCGCACTCTGTTTGTAAATACACTAAAAGAGTTAGGTGTAGATGCCGACTTTAGCTTTATCGAACGCCAAAACGGTATGTTCTCGTTCTCTGGCTTAACTAAAGAACAAGTTAAGCGCCTAAAAGACGAATTTGCCATTTACATCGTGGGCTCTGGCCGCATCAGCGTTGCCGGCATGACCAAAAATAACATGCTGCCGCTATGTAAAGGTATTGCTGCTGTGCTTTAAGCTCAGTTAACAGCTAAGTAGCAGAGGTTAGAGTTATAAGTGAGGGGGCAAGTATGCCCCCTCTTTTTTATTTCTCTTTGTTATTCGCAACATCACTGATGCACTCGCCGCTAAGCTTCAGCCCGACTTGTCCAACGGTAGTACATTACAGAACAATTCCCTTTCATATTGACGCTCTAATTGATCTCGCCAAGGCTTATTTGATATCGGTACCAAATAAAATTTTTCTCTTGATGTATCTGTCACAAAAGCCATGCCATGCTGCATTAGCTCATAATGAATGTCGTGCACAAATCCCAGAGAAAAGCTCTGTCTGCCCGTTAGCTGATTAATATCGTCACGCGTCAAGCATACACCTTGTTCTTCTTCAGCAAAGCGATTACGAAGCCAGTCAGAAAACTCTCTAGCACTTATCATCGTCATAAATCTTGCCTCCGAGTGTAGATACCAAAACCACTTATACCATTGGCATCACTTCCTTGATGGATAAGCTCAGTTATTTATTGGTATTAAGTCCCTGAATATTTAAATCCGTTATAAATAAGTTATAGCAGAGACTTAGAATATCGTCAGATTAATGAGATGTTGTTAACAAAAATGAGAATAAAAATAGGATGAATATGGGGAAAGGTAAGACTTGGTATGAAAAAGAAAGGAACACCCGCCTCTAACGATAAGAGGCGGGGAGCGAGGATTAAGCTGCTTTATAAAGCACTTTGTTACCCGCTAGCTGGATACGCTCAACTAGGCCTTCTTCAGCCAGTTTTTTAAGCGCGCCAGTCGCCCAAGAAGCCGCTTTCGCATCTTCTTGGCCCGCTTGAAGACCAATACCTTTAGGGTTAAGGCCTTCAGCGTTGCTTACTACAATATCAAGCACTTGTTGCTGCTTAGGAGTCAAAGACACTTTTGCAGCTGGTGCTGCTTTCACTGTCTTTTTTTCTTCTACAGGCTTCGCCGCTGGTGCAGCTTTTACTGTTTCTGCAGTTGGTGCTTTTTTCACAGCGTCTTTCTTCGCTGCTGGTTTTGCTACTGCTACATTTGCTAATACACGCTTTTGCAGCTTAAGCTGAACTTTACGTTTGTGAGAGATTCTCATTAAATTTCCTACTCCGTTGCACTACTTTCAGTCGCCACTGATCCAGCGGGAAAAAGTAAGCGCGTTTTATACCAAGGATGTCAGAGAAATGCCAGCAAACGGTTATTTAACCCACAACAAAACATGATTTCACTCAAAATTATGTATATTTAGTTCAATTTTGGTCATAAACACTCCCTAAAAAAGCAAAATTGCGAGAAGTGCATATCAGGCATAATATTATTAAACATAGTGCATTATTTGGTTCTACCAATGTGCGCTAATTATCATAACCCTACGTATAAGGTTTTAAAACAGCAAAGAAATACCCCATAAATCGCTCATTTAGATACCAAGTGCTTATGCATGAACCCGTGAACACAACATCTGTTATCGAGACACCAACCATGGAAACTCGGTACATCAAACCCATGAATAGCCAACCCAGCGTTTACTGGTTTGCGTTCAGTCTCGCTGCTATTTTGGCCATAGGCATCACAAGTTTTCTGATACCGACAATCAATAATGTCGGTTTATCAATCTTATTATTGTTTGCCATTACTTTTTCGATCATGGCGTTTAAACAAATGAACACCCCGGTTCTGACATTCACACTGAGTTTTATGCACTTGCAGTATCACAGCGCAGAAGGCGGTTGGTCGCTTCGTTGGCAATGTATTCAGCAACTTGGGTTAGCAGAGTTGCCAACAGCAGAAGGTTGGTACCAAACACTGCCTTGGATGGGAGTAAAACTAAAAAATTACGACGAATTTTTAACATCTATTTGTCCACGAGTAGCAACTAAAATGCTAATTGAACAAAGAGGCTTACTGTTTCTTGCTTTTAAACGCACGCCAAACAGCCCACACGCGATTGAAGACATGTTATTTGATGATACCCCTTACACCACCCAGAATGGCGTTGTACTGAAGGGATTAATTGCGATGCTCGCAAACCGCATGCGTTATAACCGTGAGCTATTAGGGTTTGATTTCTTTATTGCTGAAGATTTATTTGATCGACCTTTAGGTGAGTTTGTTGGACTAGCAAGACGCTATCTTGCTCAAGCTAATACCAGTCAGGTTAATTGACGAAACAGAATGCAAAAAAAACCGTACCTATAATAGGTACGGCTCTTTATTCAGAAGCTTGCTGAAAAATCAGTAAAGCGGCATTTCGTCAGCAACGAATGGATTCGAAGCACGTTCGTTACCGAAGGTTGAAAGGGGACCATGACCCGGTACAAAAGTAACGTCGTTGCCTAACGGCCACAGTTTACCCTTGATTGAGTTAATCAGTGTCTGATAGTCCCCTTTAGGGAAATCTGTACGACCGATACCACCGTTAAACAATACATCACCGACAAAAGCAATTTTAGCGTCTGTATTATGCAAAATCACATGACCCGGTGTATGACCAGGCGTATGCAATACATGCAGTACTTGGTTACCCACTGGGATGTCATCACCTTCGTCTAGCCAGCGATCAGGATCAAAGGCTTCTGTTAATGGGAAGCCAAACATCTCACTTTGACGCGCTAGGCCTTGTAACCAGAAAGCATCTTCTTTGTGAGGTCCCCATACAGGCACGCCCAAGTCAGCGGCTAACGCTGTTGTGCCGCCAACATGATCGAGGTGGCCGTGCGTTAATACTAGCTTAACGACATTCAAACCAAGCTCGTCAATTTTAGCTTTCAGTAAGTGAATATCACCACCTGGATCGACAACCACTGCCGCTTTGGTTTCATCACACCATACAATCGAACAATTTTGTTGATACGGTGTTACAGGTACAATTTCAAATTGAAGGCTCATACTGAAAGGTTTCCTTAGAATTAAACTGATGCAAGAGTACCATTTTCTTTCTAAAAACAACAAAGCCGACATGATTTGTCGGCTTTGTTGTCTCGTTCAAAGGTTAACCACGCCAGCTTCTCACCGGGCCAGTATCAATGTGAACAAAATCACTTTTCGGGTAATACCCAACACCGCCTAAGCGCAATTCTTTGGCCGCTTTATGGACTTTAGATAAAGGCACTCCCTCTAAATTAAAGTCGATAGCTTGCCCTTTCATATGGTAACTTTTTTTCGCTACCCCACCATTTTTTTGCAACATCTTATTGGTTTTTGCAGAACGATAGCCCGAGATAATGCGCACTTGCCCTTTGTGGCCTAAATTGGCTTGAATTTTAGCAATACCATCAAACAGTCTTTTATCCATCTTCGCGACCTCGTTTTGGCGGAAATCACGACAAATCTGATAAATACGTTGCAGCTCTTCAGGCAAATAATCTTCACCATCAAAATATTGCGTGTCTATGTCTTCACCAGTGTGAATATTACACATAGACATTTGGCGTGGGTTACTCGACTTAAATGGGCTTGCTATCGCAAGCTGTGGAAACAAGCTTGCACCTAATGTAATACCACCAGCAATCAGAATCTGGCGGCGCTTGTAATCAATTTCAGACATCCCTAAAACCCATCTAAAACAAAAAAACACAACGCGATGTTGCCCGAACGCCGATTAAATTAACGTTCAATTTTTACACAGTCAAATGGGATAGATGGAATAAAACACCGCTTCATTGCTGAAACGGTGTCTAATTATTGAGAATTAAGCAATTTTAGTCTTTGTAAACAGTTGTAAGTTTCTGTTCAGTTTGCGAAGCGTAACTCATTTTATCGTAGAGATAGACGTCATCACGAAAATTAACTAAGCCTTCGTCATCCACCCATGCAGTCTGATAAATGAGGTGTACTTGCACCTTATTCTTTAATCCAACCGTTTTAGTGCCAGTGCGCGCACTCAAGGTATTCACTCTTTGCTCCGAAACGCCCGAGTAGTTCAACAAGACCATGGCAAGATCATCAGCATGCTCAACCCGAACACAACCCGAACTGAATGCACGGCCGTCTTCGTTAAACAAACTTTTTGCGGGTGTATCATGCAAATAAATAGCGTTTTTGTTGGGAATATTAAATTTATAACGGCCTAATGCATTACGTGCACCTGGCTTTTGGCGCAGTCGGTACGGGAAGGATTTAATGGATACATTATGCCAGTCAATGGCTGATACGGGGATTTGCTCTGAGCTTGTCCAACTACGAATGACAGCAAAATTTTTGCGCGTTATATAGCTACTGTCGTATTTGGCTTTCGGCAGAATATCTTTCTGCATAATTGAAACAGGAACATTCCAATAAGGGTTAAAAACCACAGAGTTAATACTTGAGCTCATTAACGGTGTTCGACGATCAGGACGCCCGACAATCACTCGACTGTCCATGACATGCTTATTATCCAGCCACAAGTTCATCTCATAGCCGGGAATATTCACTATCAATACCGAGGAGACGTCCATTGGCCATAAGCGTACACGCTGGCTATTTAACGCCAGTACACGCACACGTTGCTTGGGTGATAAAGCTAACCAATAGCGCGTTTTAGGGCCAATCACACCATCGACTTTTAATCCGTGCCGTTGCTGGAAACTTTTAACACCTTGCACCAAATCAATATTGTAGTGACGAATGTTTGATGCTCGAAGTGAGTCAGCTTGATAATCCGTTAAATCGCCAAGTTGGTGTAATACTGTAATTAAAGCTTCAGGTTGCTTTAAAGGCGCACCAATCCGAATAATGCCTCTTTGATAAAACGTTGGCCACGCCGTTGATTCTAACTGCTGTAAATCATTAATCGCTAAGACCATACGAGTATAACTTTCATCAAGTGGTTTTAGTGAAGTAATAAAATAACGCAGCCTGTTTGTTTCAACCGCATTCAATATACGTGCTATCGACGGTTCAGACGGCAGTGGTAATGGCATGGCTAACCCACTCCCAAACAACCATTGCTTACCATACTGAGGCAAGCTTTCTACGTAGCTCATATAGCTTAACAAGGTATCTGTTGCCAATAAATCATACTGCCGCCAATCATTGCCTTGTTTAAAGTGCTGAAGCATGGCGTAGCGACGGGCAAACTCAGGTTCAATCTCCGCTAATGCCAGAATTCGAATTTGATCTTCAAATTCATTGGCAACAAAAGAATCTTGCCAAAGCGGAGTATAACCAACGGCATAATAAATTTGTGCTAGTTTGTCGACATACTGTAAATCGCGAACGTTACGTGATACTTCAGAAACCCAAGATCTCGCTTTTTGCATTTCTAATGGTGAGGACTTTATAGACACCGCCCCCGGCACTTGGGGGGATGCAGGTGGCGTTGGCGGGCTTGAAACAAGGCCTTCTGTCGGCGCAGTACTCTGGGAGTGAATAGGCACGGTATTATCATCTGCAATAGCCCACACTTGCCCACTAAGAGCGAGTACTAATGCGACGGATAAACTGCATTGTTTTCTCATGGCCATTGGAACTCCCTCACTGACATAATGTAAGTATGGCAAACGCATTCACCACAGGGAGTAATTTTAGTAATCCGTCACTTTTCAAGGTGTATCAATTCTTAAACTTAAGCCAAAACACTCCAATAATTATCCCATAGAACAGGACTACGACTGGCTGCATTTTGACCATGCTGCGAGACAGTTAACATCTTGCCTGAACCCGAACCAACAACCCACTTATTATTGGTAACTGCTCGCCATACATAGGATCGGGGATCACCCCATTGGTGATCAGGGCTTTTTTCTGCTCCGGCGCCATGGCAGGGATACTTAATCGGACCAACATAGACACCGCATTGGTTGCCCCTTCTTCGGGGGGATGACCTCGCCCATCCTTAATGTGGCAGTTCTGACAACCGTTGGAAAAAATAAAAAAATGCGCAGCCTGCTGGCTGCGCACTTTTAAACTAAGCAGTTGATGTACAACACATAGTTAACATTCAACAGGACATTTAATTGCCCGGACCAATACGGTCCATGAATGTCATATGTGGTGAACCATCTTGTGCTTTCAGTCGAATTCGATCTTCAACCTGACGCTCTTTCTCTTTTCTCAAGCCAATGACCAATGAGTAACACATCATCAGCATAATGACAGAGAAAGGTAAGCCTGCAGTAATCGAAGCCGCTTGTAATGCCGCGAGACCACCCGTTAACAATAGAATGGCAGCCACTAAGCCTTCGCCTAAACCCCAAAAAATACGGTGGCGTAGCGGTGGCTCTTGATCGCCAACAGATAGCAAAGTCGTCACAACCAAAGTGCCACTATCCGATGATGTAATGAAGTACGTACAAATCAGTAGCGTTACAACGCCTTTGGCAATTGGCTCGATCCAACCTGTATTCATTAGACCAATCGTTTCGTATAGCGCAAGCGTAAGGTCTTTATTAACAGCATCGATAACACCACCACCATCGAACAATTCGATGTGAAGTGCCGTGCCGCCAAACGCAGTCAGCCAGAACATACCTAATAACGAAGGAACAATCAGTACACCGATCGAGAATTCACGGATAGTACGACCTTTCGAAATGCGGGCGATAAACATGCCAACGAATGGTGCCCATGAAATCCACCAGCCCCAATAGAATGCAGTCCAGCCTGATTGCCAAGCAGAAGTACCATTGGCTTCCGAGTTGGTCCAGAAGCTAAGTGCCACGACATTCGAGAGGTAGTCACCAATGTTTTGTACAAAGCTATTTAAGATGTAAATTGTTGGGCCAAACGCCACAAAGAAAATGAGGATCAGAATACTTAGCCATAAGTTAAGTTCTGATAAAATTTTCACACCTTTACCCACGCCTGACACAACAGATAAGGTCGCAATACACGATACAACAGCAATTAAGATTAACTGGTTAGTAATTGATACTTCTATACCTAGTAGCTGGCTTAGACCTGTGTTCATCTGAGCCACGCCTAAACCAAGCGAAGTCGCGACACCAAATACAGTACCAAATACCGCTAATACATCAGCAGAGTGACCCCAGAACCCGTAAATGCGATCACCTAAAATAGGGTACAACGCAGAACGAATCGCTAGAGGAAGTTTGCGACGGTAAGAGAAGAAAGCCAGTGATAAGCCCACGATCACATAAATCGCCCATGGGTGTAGACCCCAGTGGAAGAAGGTTAATCGCATTGCAACTTGCGCAGCTTCTGCTGTACCACCCTCGGTGATGAACGGGTTACTTTGCAGGTGGAATATCGGTTCAGCGATACTCCAGAAGATAAGACCGATACCCATACCCGCGCCAAATAGCATAGAGAACCACGCAAAGTAGCTAAATTCGGGCTCGGTATCATCATCCCCTAATTTAATGTCACCATAGCGACTAAAAATAAGAAATACAGCAAAGAAGAAGAACAGTGCCACTACAAGAATGTAATACCACTTAAAGCCAGCAATAATGGAGTCTTTTGCCCCCGTAAACCACGATGCCGCCAGTTCTGGGTCAAAAGCACCAAATAGAAGGAAGAGCGCAATCACCGTCATGGCCGTTAATGCCATCGGTGGATTGAGTCCTTTCAGTAAACCTGATTTTGCTCTCATGTTGCCTCCTTACTCTTCCGAGTAAAAATCTTCACCAACATGCTCACCCGCGCCACGAACGGCACGATAAACCACTTGGCCTGTAGCTTGTTTACGGTGATCGACAAGGGTTACTGAAGGTTGACCATTCACGGCATTGCGTTGGCCTAGGAAAATAGCCATCGGAATGCCCAGATTGCTCACTCCGCTTGAAATCCACATACGGTCAAAATCGTAGTTGCCGCCAATGAATTCTAACTGAGACAAACTTGTGTCAAAGCCGGCAAGGAAATACTCCATTGCCTGCATATTTGGGAACATGTGCGCCAAAATATAAGCATACTGTAGTTCGTTCACTAGCGTAGGTAATGTAAATTTACCCGTTTTATCTGCCCCAACAGATGGAACACCCCACGAAGAGTGAACAGTTAGTTCTTCTGGTTGGCTGTCATCAAAACGAGGTTCATAGCGTACAAACGCTGATGAGTCTGGCAACTCATAACGAACACGAAGAATCTGAAGATCTTCTACAATCTCTTTTACAGTTAAATTATCAGAACTCATAATATCTTTCATTAAGCTAAAGAAGGCAAAATACTACCAAAAAAGGAGGGGTTTATGAAAGAAAATGGCAAAATAGCTCCATTTATTAAGAATAATTGTGGAATCATACCGCGATTGGTAGATTCTTTAACCACCCTATTATAGTCATCAATTTCAAGAATAGTTAGAACTCTAATGTTTTTACGTCTAACATTAATTCTATCTTCCCTCAAAATTAATAACTATTTCTTTCATGTTGCCTCCGTTTGATGTAGTTTCGCGGCGTTAAATCTTGGAGAGAAAAATGGACAAGCACGAAGAAGTCCTTATTGCCCTGCGACAAATTATCCGAGCAATTGACTTACATTCAAGAAAACTGAATAAAGACGCTGGGTTAACTGGGCCACAATTGGTATTAATGCGCGCTATCCGTGATTCTGGTGAAGTCACTATTCGCCAATTGTCGAACAACACAAACATGAGCCAAGCCACGGCAACAACAATTCTTGACCGCCTTGAAAAGCGAGAGCTTGTTGTGCGCCAGCGCAGCCAGTTAGACAAACGAAAAGTGCACGCACATTTAACCCCTCAAGGTGTTGAAGTGCTAAACAAAGCACCATTGCCACTACAAGACAGTTTCATTTCTCAATACCATGAACTTGAGGAGTGGGAGCAATCTTTACTGCTTTCATCGGTTCAGCGCATTTCATCAATGATGAATGCAGAGCATTTAGATGTCGCACCTGTTTTAGCAGTAGGTAGCATTACCAAAACTGAAGAAGCCAGCAACTTATAACACTGCATGTACTGCCGCTATTGTAAGCCCTGCTAATGGATAGAGAACGTGACGCTCTGCACGTTCTCTATTACCTAATCTCTTTTCCTCTTTAATCTTCACTACACTGCGCTACCATACCTATTCCGTATTTTCATAAATGGACTCTGTGTGTTACTCGACGGAATTGAAACCCTACTCGTACTGGCAAAAGAAGGCACCATGAGTAAGGCAGGTACACGCCTGTACATTAGTCAGTCGGCGGTCAGTAAGCGTATTGCTAATCTTGAAAAGCGTTTAGGCAAGAAGCTCATTGAACCCGCAGGCCGGCATATTCAGCTTACAGCAACAGCTAAGCAGCTCATTGATAGCGTTGAACCTAGCTATCGCGAGATGAAAGGGCTGATCTTTGAACAGCAAGATATTCAAGATACCTCTCTCATTACGCTTGCTTGCTCTGAAACCTTAGTTGCTGGTTATTTGAGTGACATTCTGGGGTCTTATATCCAAAAAGATCCTCACCTATCCGTGTTTACTCAGCAAACACCTTTTATTATCGAGAGTGTGTCATCAGGCGACGCCACCATAGGTTTCTGTGCTGGCCATTTACCACCTCAGCACGGTATTGTTGCTCGTCATCTCATCGATGAACAATTCACTATTGTGAGTGCGACCCCGCTTGATTCCACACCCACTATGTTGCTGACCAATGACCTGAAAAACAGTGCCAATACCTACCAAGCGGCTACCCTACAAAAAATGGGCATCAAGCCTATGATGGAAATGGATTCTTATACTGCAGCAGCAAAACTGGCACTTGGTGGTGTCGCCCCCGCGTTAATTCCAATGTCGGTTGTAAAAACACTGAATATTGAAACGCAGCATTGTCACCACTTTGATTTTCTTGATGCCCTAACGCGACCTGTTCACCTTTGCTATCGCCGAAAAAGTTATCAAGCTAAACGCGTTAAACTGCTTATTGAAACCATTGCAGATTTTGTTCCAACAGCAACTTTATTGCCATAATCATAGAAATAACCACCACCATAGGGCGTATAAGTTTGCGCCCTTTAGTAATAGCCACTTTGGCACCAAAACGAGCGCCGATAAAACCACCCACTGCCATGGTTAATCCAATTTCCCAAACAGGTAACCCAGCCATAATAAAAAACAGAAGTGCGGCGATATTCGACGTAAAGTTAAGTACTTTTGTTCGTGCTGTTGCCTCTATCATCGTGAGCTGGGCAATGGCGACAAAACAAATGGTAAATAAAGAACCCGTGCCCGGCCCAAAGAAGCCATCGTAAAAACCAATACCAAACCCAACTGAAAAAGCAAATGCCGTTTCAGACAGTTTTGCTTCTCCCCCGCCCACACCCGCTTGTGGGGCGAACAAGAAATACATCGAAATACTTAACAATAACAATGGAATAATGCTGGTTAACACGCCCGCATCAATGAACTGTACCAATTCCGCACCAATTGCTGAGCCAACAAAGGTACACGCAATCGCTAACCGCATTGTTTTTAAATTAACGAGTCCATTACGCACAAAATACAAACTGGCCGAAAAGCTTCCAAATGAGCTTTGCAACTTATTGGTCGCCAATGCTTGAGCTGGGGGAATACCCACAGACAGTAAGGCGGGTACAGTAAGTAGCCCCCCACCACCCGCAATTGCATCAATAAACCCTGCTAATGCCGCAACAGCAAAGAGAATGGTAATAATCTCGTACGAAAACGCCATTTATATTCCTTTGGATAACAAATTCAAACCAACAAGCTGAAACAGAGAGTACCCCCTTATTGATAAGATAAAAAAGGAAAGCTACGACACAGACTCATTCCAAGTTGGAATAGGACGAAGTTTATCGGCTTAACTATCACCCGATAGACATCACAATACACGTATAAAACAGCTATGAAATCATGTGAGTATTTAGTCGCACTTTAAGCTAACGGCAAAGGCGCCAAATCATCTTATTTTCCAAATACCGTTAACTGGCTCCCAATTTCATCCCTAGCGCTATGCCGATTTGTTATCGTGAAACGTTTTTCAGCATTTAACAGACATTTGCGAATCATCCAACATAAACCCCATAGAAAGTAATGAGATAACCACCAAATTCAGGTTTTAGGCCACCAGCGTAAAACCAACCAATCTGTCACTTAGTGAGAAAAATTATGATCGTTATCATCCAACTAGTTATTGTCTTAGGTTGCATATATTGGGGCTTAAAGATGGGAGGGTTAGGCGTTGGCCTTGCAGGAGGATTAGGACTGGCAATCTTAACGTTAGGTTTTGGTTTAGAACCAAGCCAACCCGCCGTTAATGTGATTTTAATTATTATGGCCGTCGTTACGGCCGCCTCTACGATGCAAGCTGCTGGCGGCATGGATTGGCTGGTTCACTACGCTGGAAACTTAATGCGTAGAAACCCTCGCTATATTAACTTTCTTGCACCAATGATCACTTGGCTTATGACGATAATGGCGGGAACAGGCTATACCGTTTTTTCAACCTTACCTGTTATATCTGAAGTCGCAAAAGAAATTGGAGTGCGTCCATCACGCCCTCTGTCAGCAGCTGTCGTCGCTTCACAGGTAGCTATTTCTGGTTCACCTATCTCTGCGGCAATGGCTGCTATGATTTCAATAATGGAACCTATTGGCGTCAGCTTTTTACAAATTATGGCTGTCTGTTTACCAGCCTCATTCATTGCCGCTATGGTCGCTGCCTTTGTCGCTTCTCGCCAAGGCTGTGAACTAGAAGAAGATCCTATTTATCTGGAACGTATTCAAGCCGAACACGAACAAAAAAATAAGACTCAAACACTCACGAATACAGAGTTAGACCCAAAAGCCAAATATTCAGTACTGCTTTTCCTGCTCGCGACTATCGTGATTGTTATCTATGCGGCATTCCCACCGTTACGTCCACAATTCGCTGACGGCGCTATGATGTCTACTCGCGATATTATTATCGTCAGCATGTTTGCCGTGGCTTGTTTAATGGTGCCGTTCTGTAAGGTGAACCCTGATAAAATAATCCGCACTACGACTTTCCGCTCAGGCATGAGCTCAGTCGCCGTCATTCTAGGTATTGTGACTATGGGCTCCACCATGGTAAATGCTTACTTACCTGAAATTAAAGCCACCGCAGGTACCCTACTGCAAGCGTACCCTATGTTACTTTCTGTGGTCTTATTCGGCACTTGTACGCTACTGCTTTCTCAGGGCGCAACCACTCCGCTTATTATTCCACTCGCTCTTAGTCTTCAAGTACCACATTGGGCTATCTTGGCTTCATTTGTTGCAGTCACTGGCGTATTTGTTCTACCGACTTATCCAACCTCTTTGGCTGCGATCGAATTTGATTCAACAGGTACCACAAGAATGGGTAAGAATATTTTTGACCATCCATTCTTGTTACCAGGGCTTTGTGGCGTCATCATCTCAACCCTTTGCGGTTTTGTGCTTGCACCTATGATCATGTAACGCACCTTTCATTCGACACAACATAACGAAAAGGCCCGACTAATGTAGTTAGTCGGGCCTTTACTTTACGCTAAATATTTGCAATCAGCAGCTAAAGCACTATTTAGTTAACTGGCAGAGCGTACTCCACACTTGCTCGCCTGCAGGGTGAAGCCTTGCTTGGTAACGATAGGCATAATAAGCAATGGGTAAGCGCAAGTATGGTTCACCCACCAAAGCAACTTGTCCCAATTCAAGTTCCGTTTTTATCGCATAATCTGGTAACCATGCAACACCCTGCCCCTTCAATACCAAGGCTTTCAATAAATCCGTCATCGATGAAGAAAAAACAGCATTAAGATTGACCTGATGCCTAATTGCTTCAATTTGACGTCCCATATAAGAGCTTGGGCTATACGCTAACCATGGGGTGGGTTCAGCTGAATCGAGAGTAAACAGCGGTTTTCCCTTTTCATCACAGGCACATACAGGAAGTAGCTCAGCTTCACCAATACGCAAAGATTGATACGGAGGCAACCGCAGACGCTCATCATCAAATGCAAGTAACAAATCACAACTGCCTTCATGTAGCTCTTCTGTTGCTTGGTCAACGTCGATCGCTTCAACACTCAACAAAGGATTATGGTGCCCACTACTCAACAGTGGCTGAATATTAGGAACTAAGCTGGTTGCGAGTGAATGCGCAGCAGCAACGCGAACAACATTGCCACCCAGTTTAGAAAGATCTGACAACTGCCCAATTCCATCAACCATTTGATTCATTAATGTTCGAGCAGAAACTCGAAACAATTTACCACTCGGCGTTAAGGCTATCGGCGTTTTGGTTCGATCAACCAACTCAGCCCCCACCGCGTTTTCTAATGCCTTAATTCGACGACTAAACGCAGGTTGAGTGACATTACGTTGTTCAGCAGCGTGAGAAAAGTTGCGTAATTCAGCCAAGGCGAGAAAATCTTCGAGCCATTTACTTTCAATATTCATAACAAGCTCAGAAAAAGAAAATAATTTTACCAAACAAGATGTTAATCAACCTTAACTAACCGCAAACCCAGCTCACACTACTGACTTTTAACGCATAATCGTGCCAATTTTTATAGGTTTTAGTGCTGTTCATTTGCTAAATGACAGCGTGACCGTCGTCAAGTTAAAGCGCTATACCGATTCGGCATCGTAGCGTCAGCTTTAGCATTTCTAAAGCCTTTAGCACCTGCATATAGTGAGTATTAACAACAACATGCTAGGAACAAGGTTATGCTTAAAACACTAGGAATTTTAGGTGGTATGGGGCCACTTGCAACCGTTACCTTTATGCAAAAAATTATTGCCCGTACACCTGCGCATAACGATCAAGAACACATACCAATGCTAGTCAGTAACGTTCCACAAATACCCGATCGCACCGCATGTATTCTAAATAAAGGCCCAGATCCATTCCCTATTCTCAAACAGGGCTTTGAACAACTACAAAACTCAGGGGCTGGCTGCATTGTCATCCCATGCAATACTGCACACTTTTGGTATTCTCGTTTGCAGGCAATAAGTAACATTCACACAATTAGCATCATCGACAGTGTCGTCGCCGAAGCGAATTATCGACAATACCAACGCGTTGGCATCTTAGCTACCACAGCGACCATGATGACTAACATGTATCAAGGCCGACTTGCCGAAAAAGGAATTGATGCCATTGAAACAACAGAGCAAGAACAGCAGCAAGTAATGGCAGGAATATATGCAGTAAAGGCTGGTAACGTCGCAGAAGGTACGCAATTAATGCTGCCCATTTTCAATGCCATGCTGGCTCGCGGCGCTGATGCTGTTATTTTTGGCTGCACAGAAATCCCCGTCGCACTTGAAGACGAAGCAAAAAACCGACCAAATGTATGTTTAGATTCGTTAGAAATTCTAGCCGATGAGTGCATCGCATGGGCAACGACGGAAGAGCATGAGCTAGTTGCATGAAATTTAATAAAGAGAGTGAATTGCCTATTCACTCTCTTCTTATCAATGTTTAATTTATCGTTCTTAGATCTTAACCATTACTTTTTGAGCGACGACGTGAAGCAAAGCCTAGACCCGTAATACCTAGCATAAATAATGCGATGGTTGATGGCTCTGGTACTGGCGGGATTGGAGCACATGGTGTTGCTTGACACACGACACCATCACCTTTCACACCGTAAAAAGTAATATGAGAAATATCCTGAGGCTTACCGTCTTTAAGTTGCGGCGTCATGTAATTACCTGACGTTACACCTGTACTAATATGGTAGCCAGTAAAGTTAGAATTACCGCCTTTAAAGACAAGCATGATGTCATCAAATGAATCCCAGATATCACTCGACATTGTCCATGTCCCCATCTGGAGATCACCTGTAGCACTAAAAGTGTAGCTATCTCCGACAAAATTGATCGCTAGAGAATTATCTCCTGACCCCCCTTCAAAAATCTTGCCGAAAAACTCCCAATTCGTAATGCCAAACATCGAGTCATCATTAACAGCAAGCGTTGGATTCAACTTATCATTCTTTTGCGAGCCAACTTCACAACCCATATTTACAGTCACTTTATTTGCAATGGCAGCATCACATGCTATGGAAGCAGCCTGTGAATAAGTTGGTATCACAAATACAGCTACTACTAACATCTTATTTAATAATCGCATGACTCTTCCCCATCTATATATTGATTCATTAGGTAAAGAGCAATCTTCACACCAATATTTATATGCCTACTTATCAATACATTAAATAAGAATTACTTTTACATTGTAAAAAAAACTGACACTGTGGTCTTTGATAATTTCATATTCACGAGCATTGCAACTTGCGAATTTTTTAAATTCTCGTCACAATTTGCAAAGCAACAATAAACGTCTCACTTTTGATACTGCCTATTATTCAAATTTTCCCCTTTATTGCTCAATTGATACGGTTATTTGTCAATATCCTTTACACACTTTTTTGTCTCGAAACTGGCATACCACTTGATATACCTATTACTGAATAACAGCCAAACATAATTTATATCAATGAGGGAACGAAGATGAAACTTAAACTATTAGCTGCAGGTATCACACTTATTACCGCATTTAACGCACACGCCATTCCAGTTAACTTCGGAGCATTTACCGCAGAATGGTTAAACCCTGTCGCTAAACCAGGGGCAAATCAACCCGTCGCTTCTGCTGCCGGTACCAACCCAACAATCCGCTGGGGTACTGCAGCAACAGCAAATGGACAGAGTGGTTACAATTTTGATTAAGAATCACCCTTTAGCACCGAATTTGATGTTGTAATGGGAATGAGTGATACTTTTGAACTCGGTACTTTCACCCACTTAAATAACCCTATTTTTTCTAACGGTTCTAGTTTACTCAGTGTTGATTTAAAACTATCAACGACTGTACAAGCGGGTGCTCTCCCTGCTGAAAATGTTGATTTCCTATTTAGCTTTACTCATGAAGAAACACCAAATAATGCCAATCCTTGTGCTTATGGGCCTGCAGGCCAAACCGGTGTAAACATCAATGGCTGTGCCGATAGAGTCACTACAAATACCAATGCATTTACCGATGTTTTTTCAATTAGTGGGGTTGATTATACTGTTGATATTCGAGGATTCACCGTTGGTGGTAACTTTGTAGATGGGTTCTTAACGAAAGAAAAAGTTGATAACCAAGCTATTATTATTGCAAAAATAACAGCTTTTGAAGATATTAATGAAGTCCCTGAGCCCGCACCCTTTGCAATTCTCGGTGCTGGCTTGCTAGGCTTAGGCGCAGTTCGTCGAATGAAAAAGAATAAAGCCGAGACAGAAAAATAAAAACTGACACGTTAGCTGAAACGCAGTGTTAATAATTAACACTGCGTTTTTAATTGTCACCATACCGCTAAATAATAACTAGCATTAAACAATGCGCACGCCTGCTACCATCGCTCTTTCAGCTGTTAACAGTACACTTTCAGATTCATCATCTGTTTCTGCACACAACAACATGCACTCAGACGTTTCACCGCGCATTTTTGCTTTTGCTAAATTACACAGTACCACCACGTCCTTACCCATCAATTCTTCTTCAGTGTAATACGGTACTAGACTTGTCACGGTCTGGAGCGTATTACCACCAACATCAATTTGTACAATGTACAGCTTGTCTGCATTTTCGTGACGTGTCACATCAAGAATTTTACCTGTGCGAATCTCTAATTTTGCAAAGTCGGAGTAAGCTATCGTTTCCATCTTAAAAACCCCAGTAAAATTTTAGTAAAAGATAACGTTTACACTATCAGTAATCGTATATAATACAAATGGTAAAGATCGCATTTTGAGTAACCGATCATAGTCTTGATTGCGTTATTTTCACATCAAGTGTTAAATAGCTGATAGTTAAGAAAAGAGGTAATACATGGCTACCATTAAAGATGTCGCAAAAGAAGCAAAAGTCTCTATCGCTACTGTTTCTCGCGTCATCAACAAATCACCGAAAGCCAGTAAAGCATCGGTCGAATCCGTGACAAAAGCGATGGCAAAACTCGGCTACCGTCCTAACGCTGCAGCTAAAGCGCTTGTTAGTCAAAGTACCAATACTGTTGGCGTGCTCGTCGGTGATGTTTCAGATCCCTTCTTTGGTACCTTAGTCAAAGCGGTAGACACAGTAGCGCATCAAGATAATAAACATATTTTGATTGGCAATGGCTATCACAACGCCGATAAAGAACGTCGCGCATTAGATTTACTGATCAACAGCCGCTGTGATGCGTTAGTTATTCATGCGAAAGGGCTATCCGATCAAGAATTGATTACGTATGCCCTAGAAGTAAAAAGCATGGTGATCATTAATCGCCATATTCCAGAATTAGCCGATCGCTGTATTTCGCTAGACAACTATAAAGGTGCGTACTTAGCCACCGAGTTCCTTATCCGTCAGGGCCACACGAAAGTCGCTTGTCTTGCATCTAACCACAACATCGAAGATGCCGAACAACGCGTAAATGGCTACCTTGCCGCATTGGCTGATAACCAGATCACACTGCCAAAGAGTTATATCGAGCATGGTGAACCTAACAGCGATGGCGGTGAAATTGCGATGACTAACCTGCTAAGTAAGTCACTCGACATTACTGGCGTCGTTGCTTACAACGACTACATGGCGGCAGGAGCATTATCAGTCCTTGATGAGAATGGCATTAATGTTCCTCGTCAAGTTTCGATGATAGGCTTTGATGATGGTTTAATTGCTAAATATGTCCAACCTCGCCTAACGACAGTGCGCTATCCGATTCAAATGATGGCAGAAAAAGCGGCACATCTGGCACTTGAACTTGCAAAAAAAAGAGAAGTAGAACCAGAAAACATCATTTTCTCTCCTACCCTTGTAAGGCGAAATTCCGTCGAACGAGTCTAAAGCTTGAAGAATACAGGCGTGAAAAAGAAAAGCTCAGCTTGATGAATTCAAACTGAGCTTTTTACTAAAGGGAACGTGTTTTAAAAAAAGCTAAACAATACAGAATCAGTCTTAACAGGTTTAGCAATCAAACTGGTAAGTGGTGAAGTACTGATAGGTTTCTTTCGGCCTTAAAATACAGGCTGGCTGAGGCCATTCAGGATGATTTGGCGAGTCAGGTAAAAACTGGGTTTCTAGTGCTAACCCCGCATAATCCTGGTACTCACCCCCTTCTCGTTTCGGCGTACCCGCTAGCCAGTTTCCTGTATACAACTGTATTGCCGGTTTGTTAGTGATGACATTCAATCGAACTTTATTATCAGGGCTGATAACTTCCGCAACAGGTAAATAGATTTCGCGCTCAGTTGGAAACAAAAAACTATGATCGTAGCCTTTCGCCATCTGCTGCTGTTCGTCTTTCATCCAATCCTTTGCAATGACTTTTCCTTCACGAAAATCAAAACCAGTCTCGTCAACAGAAGCAAGCTTGCCTAACGGTATGCCTTCATCTGTTGTGGGTAAATATTGATTGGCTGCAATTTTCACCCAGTGCTGATGGCAATCCGTTCTAGCGGCAGCCCCTGCTAAATTAAAGTAAGCATGGTTAGTCAAGTTACAAGGCGTCGCATGGGTGGTTGTTGCCTCATAGCTTATGGTAACGCCGTGCTGCTCAGTCAGAGTATAAGTCACACTAACGGTTAGTTCGCCGGGGAAGCCTTGGTCACCATCTGATGAAACCGTTGAGAAGACCACATGCTGCTGACTTTGCTCGACAATGTTCCAACGAACTTTATCTAACCCAGCAGCCCCGCCGTGCAAACAGTTTCCTGCCTGATTCGTAGAAACTCGGTATTTTTTATTAACAATGGAAAAAGATCCATTGGCAATACGGTTTGCGTAGCGACCTACCGTTACACCCATGTAACTGGTTTGACGCATAAAGTCTTCCATGGTCCCCATACCAAGGAGCACTTCCCTCAGCTCACCGCTTGCCAATGGTAAGCGACAACTTAACCATGTCGCGCCGATATCCATTAGGGTTACACGCATACCAGCTTGATTGGTTAATTCCACCAAATATGCAGGCTGCCCATCAAAGGCGTTCTGCGAACTCATTGTTTTTACTACGTCAGTTTTCACTATGTCAGCTTCGACTAACTCACTTCCATCTGCATGCTTTTGGTTATCTGCTTTCATTACAGATACTCAACGAGGCTTGCACCATCTTTCGCCTGACAAACATAAATCGAGGCTTTCAAGTCTGTTTTTGCTTCATAATTAGCTTCAATTGTCGCTGTCACTTCATCCACCAACGCTGGCGGCACAAGCGCGACAATACAACCACCAAAGCCACCACCCGTCATCCGCACGCCGCCTTGATCACCTATTACGTTTTTAACCATTTCTACCAAGGTATCGATTTCAAATACGGTGATTTCAAAATCATCACGCATAGAGGCATGAGATTGCGCCATCAACTCACCCATCAATTTCATATCGTGAGCAATCAAGGCTCTTGCTGCACGCTCAGTTCGGTCGTTTTCAGTGATCACATGACGCGCACGCTTAGCCACCATTTCATCAAGCTCAGCGGCTTTTGCTTCAAATTGCTCAATGGTGACATCACGCAATGCAGGTACACCAAAAATGCGCGCCGCTTCTTCACACTGCGCTCGACGCGTATTGTATTCACTATCCACTAAGCCGCGCTTTTTATTCGAGTTGATGATGACAACAGACATATCTTCTGGCATAGAAACAGGCACAGTTTCTAAACTGCGGCAATCAATTAGCAACGCGTGATTCTCACGGCCTTCAGCCGAGATAAGCTGATCCATGATGCCGCAGTTACAACCCACAAATTCGTTTTCCGCTTGCTGGCCATTCAAAGCCACTTCTGCTTGACTGATCTCTAGGTTATAAAGCACTTTGAATGTTTGACCAATCACCACTTCCAGTGCTGCTGATGAGCTTAGTCCTGCACCTTGCGGTACATTGCCACTCACTGAAATGTCAGCACCTGAAAACGTAAACCCACGTTCCTTTAAACACTTCACCACACCACGGATATAGTTCGCCCACATCTTGTCTTGTTGGAAAGTAATGTCTTGGTTTAGATCAAATTCATCCACAACGTTGTCGTAATCAACCGATACCACACGTACTAAACTATCTTCACGCTTAGCGGCAGCGACCACTGTTTGGTAATTAATCGCGCAAGGCAGTACAAAGCCGTCGTTATAATCGGTATGCTCACCAATCAAGTTAACGCGACCTGGTGCTTGAATAATATGGCTCGGCGAATAGCCTAATACTTGCTCGAAAGATGCTTTTACGTTGCGGATTAAATCGGTCATAACTTAACTCTCAAATAATATAATTTATTCGTTCAGCCGCTCTATCATGACAAGCGGCCGACTTAGTAGACTTTATGGGGCAAGCGGCTAGCATTGCTCTTTATAGTGGACATCGCTTAGGTCACGTAACCGCTGAGCAGCTTGTTCTGCGGTCAGATCTCGCTGACTTTCCGCCAGCATTTCATAACCCACCATGAACTTACGCACACTGGCACTACGGAGCAGAGGCGGATAAAACAGCGCATGTAATTGCCAATGTTCAATCTCTTCACCCGCTTCAAAAAATGGCGCGTAATGCCACCCCATCGAATAAGGGAAAGAACACTGGAACAAATTGTCATAGCGACTCGTCAGTTTTTTAATAGCGATCGCTAAATCATCACGCTGCTCATCGCTCAATTCGCTCATACGACGAATATGTGTTTTTGGCAACAACATGGTTTCAAACGGCCAAGCAGCCCAATAGGGAACAACCGCAATCCAGTGCGCGGTTTCCACCACAGTGCGTGAGCCATCTTTCATTTCAGCTTGCACATAATCCACCAGCAAATTGCTACCCTGCTCTTCGTAATATTCTCTTAAATGTTTATCTTTACGTTCAATTTCATTGGGTAAGAAGCTATTTGCCCACACTTGTCCATGTGGGTGAGGCTGTGAACACCCCATGGTCTCACCCTTATTTTCAAATGCTTGTACCCAAAGGTACTCTTTACCTAGTTCTTCAATCTGATCATTCCAGGTATCTATCACTCCGCGAATTTTACCAACGGATAATTCTGGTAGCGTTTTACTATGATCAGGCGAGAAACAAATCACACGGCTAAGGCCCCGCACACCTTGCGTTTTAAATAATGGGCTATCCGATTCTGGCGCGTCTGGGGAATCAGGCATTAAGGCAGCAAAATCATTTCCAAACACATAAGTCCCTTGATAATCAGGGTTTTTATCGCCAGAAATACGCGTATTAGTTGGACACAAGAAACACTCACCATCAAAGCTTGGTAGCTGTACGGTTGATGGCTTCTCATCTTGCCCACTCCATGGGCGTTTCGCACGATGCGGTGACACTAAAATCCATTGCCCTGTGAGCGGGTTATAACGACGGTGAGGGTGATCAACTGGATTAAATTCATTGTTCGACATTGTTTTACTCACTCTTAATAACCTCTTAATAGCCTTGAGGATTGTTTGATTGCCAGCGCCATGTGTCGGCTGTCATTTCTGCGACGGTACGTGTTGCTTGCCAATTCAAGTCTTGTTGTGCTTTTTGGGTATCCGCCCAACATTCAGCAATATCACCCGCACGGCGAGGACAAATTTGATAAGGAACGGCTTTTTGGCTGGCATCAGCAAATGCGCTCACCATCTCTAATACGCTGGTACCTTTCCCTGTACCTAGGTTGTAGATGTGTAAACCTGATTTTTCACCTACCGCTTTTAGTGCCGCAATATGACCATCGGCTAAATCCATCACGTGGATATAATCACGAACACCAGTACCATCGGGCGTGCTGTAATCGTCACCAAAAACTGACAGTTGCTCACGACGACCGACAGCAACTTGAGCGATAAACGGCATGAGGTTATTAGGAATGCCTTGCGGGTCTTCCCCCATGGTGCCTGAAGGGTGAGCACCGACTGGGTTAAAATAGCGAAGTAGCGTAATGCTCCAATCATTTTCGGCGGTAAATAAATCTGATAAGCATTGCTCGACCATATACTTACTACGCCCATATGGGTTAGTTGTCGCGCCTGTCGGTGAATCTTCTGTAATAGGCACGATTTGAGGGTCACCGTATACCGTTGCCGATGAGCTAAATACGATGCTTTTCACACCCGCTTTACGCATAGAGCGGGCAAGCACTAACGAGCCATTGACGTTGTTATCAAAATATTCCAATGGCTTTTCCACCGATTCACCCACGGCTTTTAAGCCTGCAAAGTGAATAACTGCTTGAATATCATGCTGGATAAAAATGGAATCAAGAAAAGCTTCATCACGAATATCACCTTGATGAAAAACAGGTTTAGTGCCTGTAATTGCTTCAATACGCTGAAGAACTTCTGACTTCGCATTGGATAAGTTATCGATAATGACAGGCTCGATACCTGCTTCAATCATTTGCACACAAGTATGGGAGCCTATGTAGCCCATCCCGCCAGTTACCAATACTTTCACAATCCGCCTCTCTTTTTGTCCAACCTTATTCAGGTCGCTATTTTGTCTGAGCGAGAGTCTACCAATCATTGGTCGTACGATTCCGTGATCAATTACACACTTGTGTAAACGTTTCCACGAATTGCACATTTTGACCTACTTTATAGGGTGACAAACACAGTAAAATTTAATACCGATAAGAATGGATTTTAACCACCTCATTATTTATCAATGAGTTAATGCTTTATCGCGATATGTTAGCCATATCTTAAAATTAATATTTTTTTACTAAAAAGACGTGCAGGTACTGTCACTTGATTTAAAATAGACCTTCTAAAGATAAATATTGACGACCATCGCCTCCAAGGAAAAATACAATGGCAACACTAAAAGACATAGCAACCGAGGCTGGCGTATCTCTGGCTACAGTTTCACGGGTACTCAACGACGACCCGACGCTGAGCGTTAAAGAAGAAACTAAACATCGCATCTTAGAAATTGCAGCAAAGCTGGAATACAAAACCAGCAGTGCAAAAAAAAACCAAATCGCCGCCGTACCAAATCACCACTTTCTTGCTGTTTATAACTACAAACAAGAAGCCGAAATCAACGATCCTTACTACCTTTCTATCCGTCATGGCATTGAAACCCAATGTGAAAAACTAGGTATCACACTAACCAATTGCTACGAAGGTAAAATAGACAATAGTATCAATGCTATATCTGGCATTTTAATGGTTGGAAAAACAACTCAAACCGTACTGAACATGGCTGTAAACATGACAGACAACATTTGTTATCTCGACTTTAGCGATAACAAGTCACAGTTTGATTCCGTTGATATCGACTTAGCCAAAATCAGTAAAGAAGTGATCGACTTTTTCATTGCTCAAGATTTTAACCGCATTGGTTTTATTGGCGGCCAAGACCAACCAGGTAAGGCGGATATTCGTGAAATTGCTTTTGCTGAATACGGCCAATTACAGCAAGTCGTTTTCGAGCAAGATATCTATCGCGGCGACTTCTCGAGCTCTTCTGGCTATGAACTTGCGTTAGAAATGCTGGCAAAACCCGATCACCCTCGCGCGTTATTCATTGCGTCTGATTCCATTGCAATTGGCGTTGTTCGAGCCTTGCACGAGCATGGCTTACATATTCCGAATGATATTTCATTGATCAGTGTGAATGACATTCCGACGGCACGCTTTACCTTTCCGCCACTATCGACGGTGCGTATTCACTCAGAAATGATGGGGAGCCAAGGGGTTAACCTCTTAGTCGAAAAAGTGAGAGATGGCCGCGCCCTGCCGCTTAAAGTCTATGTACCCAGTAAATTGAAACTCCGCGGAACAACCAAATAGCGGTAATAAAAACAGTTAAATAAGACCTCAAGGCGCTGATTATAGTGCCTTTTTATTTATTACGAGCAAACGTAGCATCTGTATAGCTCAAATATCTTAAGTTAGCCGTTTCTCATGGCAAACCTGTTTAAACGCCCATAAAAATCCCTTCTCGACATCAAAATATACCCCAAAGCAATGCAATCGTTTTCTTTAGCTAGATCACATCGCGCGCTGAAATCGGCTCAATTTTAGTGACCCAGTTAAAGTAAAACGTTTTCACCAATTTATTTTAGTAAAAGTTTTACTAATATCTTTTCCAGTTAAGGAGCAAGAGCGCTCCACTCATTTTGAAGCTCACTTTTTCATCCTTTGAAGCTTTCCTTCTAAGGCATTTGAAAAGTACATCGGTATATAAACCGGGAGGCAACACGTGAACAACTGGGAAAACTTCCTTCACCTACATGAGAACCGTATGGCACCACGTGCCTACTTTTTCTCTTACAACTCAGTGAAAAGTGCGCGAACATTCCAACGTGAATTAAGCAGCCACTTTATGCAGCTTAGCGGTCAATGGAACTTTAACTACTTCACTAACCCATTATTGGTGCCTGATACGTTCTACTCACAATTAATGGCTGAGTGGAACCAAATTACAGTGCCCAATATGTGGCAAATGGAAGGCTACGGTGATTTACAATACACCGATGAAGGCTTCCCTTTCCCTATCGATGTACCTTTTGTTCCTTCCGACAACCCAACAGGTGCCTATCAACGCACTTTCACCCTAGGTAAAAACTGGTGCGATAAACAAGCCATTATCAAATTTGATGGGGTGGAAACTTACTTTGAAGTGTATGTGAACGGTGAATACGTCGGTTTTAGCAAAGGCAGCCGCTTAACCGCTGAATTTGATATTTCACAACACGTACACCAAGGTGAAAACTTGTTGTCGGTACGTGTGATGCAGTGGGCAGATTCGACTTACATTGAAGACCAAGACATGTGGTGGACGGCGGGTATTTTCCGTGATGTTTACCTTATCGGTAAAGAGCAAGTTCATATTCAAGATTTAACAGTTCGCACTGACTTTTCAGATGATTACCAAAGCGCAACCCTGTCTTGTGCGGTTGATATTGAAAACCTAACAAGCCAACAAGCATCTGGCTTTGCACTTGAATATGCACTGTATGAACAAGGGCAAGTTATCGCAGACGGCGCACTCAACAACCTAGCGATTGATGCCGCCTCCAAGGTGCAATTTGCCATCGACATGGTTAACCCAATCCATTGGACCGCGGAAAACCCTTATCTATATCAACTTGTCCTTACGCTTAAAGACAGCACAGGGAAAGTACTTGAAATTATTCCGCAGCGTGTCGGCTTCCGCGATATTAAAGTGCGCGATGGCCTGTTCTACGTCAACAACCAGTACTTGATGCTACACGGTGTCAACCGCCACGATAACGACCATCTTAAAGGTCGCGCTGTCGGTATGGAGCGCGTTGAAAAAGATATCGTGCTGATGAAGCAACACAATATCAACTCAGTACGAACGGCGCACTACCCTAACGATCCGCGTTTCTACGAACTCTGTGACATCTACGGTTTATTCGTGATGGCGGAGACCGATGTTGAAACCCATGGCTTTGCCAATGTTGGCGATCTGAGCCGCATTACCAATGATCCTGAATGGGAAACTGTCTTTGTCGACCGCGCTGTTCGCCACGTACACGCGCAGAAGAACCACCCTTCTATCATCATGTGGTCTATGGGTAATGAATCTGGCTACGGTTGCAATATCCGTTCAATGTACGCTGCTACCAAGGCAATTGATGACACCCGCTTAGTACACTATGAAGAAGACCGTGATGCCGAAGTGGTTGATGTGATTTCGACCATGTACTCGCGTGCTCAGCTGATGAACCACTTTGGTGAGTACCCACATGAAAAACCACGCATTATCTGCGAATACGCCCATGCTATGGGTAACGGTCCTGGTGGTTTAACTGAATATCAAAACGTGTTCTACAAACACGACAGTATTCAAGGCCACTATGTGTGGGAATGGTGTGATCACGGCATTTTAGCGCGTGATGAACAAGGAACTGAATTCTACAAGTACGGCGGTGATTACGGCGATTACCCGAATAACTACAACTTCTGTATGGATGGACTGATCTACTCAGATCAAACACCAGGGCCGGGCTTAAAAGAATACAAACAAGTGATTGCGCCTGTGAAAATCCGAGCGGTTAACGCTGCAGATGGTCAGTTCATTGTTGAGAATAAACTTTGGTTCAGCAACCTCGATGACTACACCATCACCGCTGATATTCGCGCTGAAGGAGAAACACTGACGAGCATCAAGATAAAACTAGAAGGCTTGGCAGCAAACTCTGAGCGTGACATTCACATTACACTGCCAGAGCTTGATGAGCGTGAAGTCTTCGTTAACTTTACGGTGCACAAAGACACTCGCACGCTATATAGCGAGGCAAACCACGACATCGCGGTTTACCAATATCCAGTCAAAGAAAATACCGCTCAGTTACCTGCGTATACCTGCCTCAATGCGACCGAGCTAGAGATTAAAGAAAGCCGCTTGAATTACACCATCACAGGGCACAACTTCACGCTGAACTTATCAAAAATCAACGGCAAGCTGATCTCTTGGCTGGTTAATGGTGAAGAGCTGATCGCCTCCGCACCTAAGCTGAACTTCTTTAAGCCAATGGTTGATAACCACAAGCAAGAACACGAAGGACTCTGGGAGCCCGCTCACCTACAAATCATGCAGGAACATTTTCGCAGCCTAGAAGTCACGAAAGTTAACGGCAAGATTGAAATCACAACCACCAGCATTATCGCGCCGCCGGTATTCGACTTTGGGATGCGCTGTACTTACTGCTACCAAATTAATGCAGAAGGTCAACTAAATGTTGAGCTAAGTGGTGAACGCTATGGTGATTACCCGCATGTTATTCCTGTTATCGGTTTAGATTTGGGCATTAACGACCAGTTCGATCAAGTGAACTACTACGGTCGCGGCCCAGAAGAAAACTACCAAGACAGCAAGCAAGCCAACATGATTGATGTTTATCAATCAACCGTTGCTGACATGTTCGAGAACTACCCGTTCCCACAAAATAACGGCAATCGTCAGCACGTGCGTTGGGCTGCGCTTACCAACAGTAGCGGTGCAGGCATCTTGGTAAAACCTCAGCAAGACATCAACCTCAGTGCATGGTTCTACACTAATCAAAACCTACACCAAGCGCAGCATACGACTGAATTAGAAAAGAGTGGCTACATTACGTTAAACCTCGATCATCAAGTCATGGGCTTAGGTTCTAACTCTTGGGGAAGCGAAGTGCTCGATTCATACCGCGTTTACATGGATCGCTTCCGCTACGGCCTAACGTTATTGCCACTTCAAGCAGGCGATTGCAACGCACATGCAATGGCACAGCATGACTTTGGTAATGATTTTTTCAGCCAAACCTCTCTTTCTTCTACTAACAGCAACGAGGCCTAAACCATGATCGTGTTAGAGAGCTTAGAACAATTCAAAACGGTATATCGCGCAGGTCGTAAATGGAATCGTTGTGTCGAAGCCATCGAGAACATCGGCAATATCAAAGATGGCGTCATGCACTCAATTGGGGATTCTCTGGTGTACATGATCCAAAGCCATACATCCGCTACAACCCCAGCTTTAAACACAGAGTACTTCGAAGGCAACCGTCGTTATTTCGATGTGCACTACTACCTTGAAGGCAGTGAAACTATCGAATTTGCAGACAAGTCTGTATTAACTCAAATCACAGCTTATAGCGATGAAACCGACCGTGAATACCTTCAAGGTCGAGGCGAAATTCGAGAGCTGCACCAAGGTCAAATCGTCATTTTTGATAACAGCAAAGCCTACCGCTTTCATGGCGATAACCAAGCCGAAAAGCTCGTACGCAAAGTGGTGCTGAAAGTCACTATCGAAGACGGTTACTTCTTAAATAAATAATAAAAATCGGAATAAATATCCGGAAATAAACAACAAGAGAGGGACTGCAGTCACAGCACTGTAAGCCCCTCCTCACCTACAATCAACGTGATTCATCGGAGATATCAGATGTCTGATACTAAACGTAATACGATAGGCAAATTCGGCTTGCTCTCTCTCACATTTGCGGCTGTATTCAGCTTCAATAATGTGATTAACAATAACATCGAAATCGGTTTATCCTCTGCGCCAATGTTTTTCTTGGCAACGATTTTTTACTTCATTCCTTTCTGTTTGATTATTGCAGAGTTTGTTTCTCTGAATAAAGATTCAGAAGCGGGCGTATACGCGTGGGTAAAAAGTTCACTAGGCGGTCGCTGGGCATTTATTTCAGCCTATACCTACTGGTTCGTTAACCTGTTCTTCTTTACCTCTTTACTGCCACGCGTTATTGCCTATGCGTCATACGCCTTCTTAGGTTATGAATACATACTGACGCCATTTACCACCACGGCGCTCAGTATGGTGCTATTCGCATTCGCAACCTATGTCTCAACCAACGGTGCAAAAATGCTGGGGCCAATCACCTCAGTGACCTCATCGTTAATGTTGTTACTAACCATGTCTTACATTCTACTTTCTGGTGCTGCACTGCTAGGCGGTGTGCAACCTGCTGACCCTATTACAGTTGAAGCCATGGTGCCTGAATTTAGCTGGGCATTCCTTGGCATAACGACATGGATTTTCATGGCAGCTGGCGGTGCGGAATCGGTCGCAGTTTACGTTAACGATGTGAAAGGCGGCTCTAAATCTTTCGTCAAAGTCATCATAGTCGCGGGTATTTTCATTGGTGTGCTTTACTCAGTTGCATCTGTACTGATCAACGTATTCGTACCAAGTGAAACGCTAAAATACACAGGTGGTTCTGTACAAGTATTTGAAGGCTTAGCCACATACTTTGGTCTGCCAGAAATCATGATGAACCGCTTTGTTGGCTTAGTATCATTTACGGCAATGTTCGGTTCACTGCTGATGTGGACAGCAACGCCAGTTAAAATTTTCTTCTCTGAAATCCCAGCGGGTATCTTCGGCAAGAAAACGGTAGAGCTAAACGAAAACGGCGTTCCAGCACGTGCCGCTTGGATTCAATTCCTCATTGTTATTCCATTGATGATCATCCCGACAATGGGATCGAACACTGCACAAGACCTGATGAATACCGTCATCAATATGACCGCTGCGGCCTCTATGCTACCACCGCTATTCATCATGATTGCTTACCTGAACTTACGCTTGAAATTGGATCACCTCGAGCGCGACTTCAAGATGGGTTCACGCATGACTGGAATTGTTGTGGTATCCGTGCTTATCGGCATCTTCACTGTTGGCTTCCTGGCTTCAACCTTCCCAACAGGTGCAGACATCATGACTATCATCTTCTACAACGTTGGCGGCATTGTTATCTTCCTTGGCTTTGCTTGGTGGAAGTACAACCAATACATCAAATCGCTAAACCAAGCTGACCGCATGGTAGAAGAACAACCCACAGTTCAAGTGGTGCAGGCTGAAGCACAATAATCACAGCTAAGCCTATCGCGCCCAGAACAACATAAAAAATAAAAAGGATGGTGACCACACCATCCTTTTTTATTTTCAGAAGGCAACGAAATAAACCAACTTACTCTATGCCATAAGACTGAATAAAAACGGTCGTCAGCGTATCTACTTTTTGATGCAATGCTTCACCCTTTAGCTCGGCATCCAAATTCATTATTTGCGGCCAAAAGAATAAGCCTTGAAACAAACTAACATAGACATCCGTCATCAGTTTAGGGTCTTCATTTTTCAATCGTCCTGCTTCTACTGCCGCACTAAACCATTGGGTGATCGCACGAATACTATAAATATTACTGATTAGATTTTTGGCCATTTCAGGTTGACGTAAAAACTCAATCACTATGGTGCGGGCTAATGAAATCCCATAGGATTTGTAGAGCACATCTATCTCTTTGTAAGCCAATGATTTGAGTTGTTCTTCTGTGGTTTTATCGGGCTCAAATTGGTAACAAACACTCTCGTTGACCGTATCGTTAATGATGGTAAGCACAGACTCAAACAGTATTTCTTTACTTTCAAAGTGACGGTATAGCGTTCGTTTAGACACCTCAGCTGACGCTGTAATTCTGTCCATATTAGCTGCAAGGAAGCCATGCTCAATAAATTCAGCCTTCGCAGCATTAATAATATCAAGATGCTTTTGCTGTGATCTTGTTAGTTTTTTTTCCATATCCCCCCCGAATCAATCACGCTAGTTTACAGTCTGCAACACAAAAGTACACTATTGAGTTTACTTTGAGGTGTTTATGTATAAAATAAACTCCAGAGTTTACTTCTTGGCGAGCTATCTCTTGAACAGTAAACACTTTGTTTTTCTATTAATCGCTCTTTCATGAGGACTGAGTTAATGCGCTCGACAGCTTCGACATTACTGTTAATTAAACAAACGGCCATTGCGGTAAGTATCGCTATTGGTTCCACACTAATTTCTGGTTGTGATTCGAATGAAGCTCCGCAAGATGCGGTAACGACCATCACAGTAAGACCTGCGCTTACTGAAGTCATTTCGCACAGTACCAATGCGAAATTGACCTTTAACGGTGTGGTACGTTCAACTCAACGTGCTGATCTTGCGTTTCGATTAAGCGGACGAGTGATCGACGTACTTGTGCATGAAGGGCAGCAAGTCAAAAAAGGGCAGTTATTAGCACAATTAGATCCTCGAGATGCTAAAACTGCACTCGACTCTGCGCATTTTGAATTTAAAAACAGTGAAGCAGAGTACACGCGTGGAAAAGCAATTTACGACAAAAGCCAAGCTATCGCTAAAAGTGATCTAGACACATTACGCACCCGATATAATGTCGCAAAAAATCGCTTAACCGATGCAAAACGTCAGTTGGAATATACCCAATTACTAGCGCCTTTCGATGGCATTATTGGCCGTAAGATGGTTGATAATCATGTACAAATTCAAGCAAACAGCCCTGTATTAACAGTACATAATATTAATGATTTAGAAGTCCTGATTAATATCCCAGACAGTGTCATGCTGGGTGATTTAAAAGGATCAAAAGCATTAGCTCAAATTAGTGCGCTGCGTAATGAAACCTTTCCATTAGTATTAAGTACTTATGGAACCCAAGCCGATCCTGTGACTCAGACTTATCCCGTGGTGCTGACCTTTGAAGACCTGCGTGGTTTTAATGTATTACCGGGCATGGCTGTTAAAGTTGTGCCAGTTTACCCTACAGATCAAGCACAAGCCGCAGCACTGATCACTGTACCACTGACTGCAGTGGTTCCAGATAACCAAGGTGGGCAGTTTGTATGGGTTGTCGACCAAGATAATCAAGTCCACCAAAGACCCGTAACTGCTGGCACACTCAACGCAAACCGAATTGTAATTAAAGCAGGTTTACACGCAGGTGAGCGCATCGTTATTGCCGGTGTTTCAAGCTTAAAAGAAGGCATGAAAGTGAAACCTTACACTGACAAACTCGCTGCGAACGTTGAGGGCTAAAGCATGGATATCGCACGTTACACCATCGCCAAACGTACCTCGGTTTGGGTGCTTATTACTTTAATCTTATTGGGTGGATACCTCAGTTATTTAAAGCTGGGCCGCTTTGAAGATCCTGAATTTGTTATTCGACAAGCCGTCATTAATACGCCCTACTCTGGCGCAACAGCTCAAGAAGTGTCTGACGAAGTCACCGATGTGATTGAAGGTGCAGTTCAATCGCTTCAAGAACTCAAAGAAGTAAAGTCTGTCTCTAAACAAGGCATGTCTGAAGTCACGGTTGAAATCAAATTAGAGTTTGCCAATAGCCAAGCCGCGCTCCAACAAGTGTGGGATAAACTTCGTCGTAAAATCAGTGATGTACAGCGCCAGCTACCACCAGGCGCAGGTGCGTCGATAGTGAATGACGACTTCTCTGATGTGTACGCACTCTTTTTTGCGGTAACAGGAGAAGGTTTTACTGACAAGCAGTTACAAGATTATGTGGATGAGTTACGCCGTGAATTAGTGTTAGTACCCGGCGTAGCTAAGACCGCGACGTTAGGCGAACGCCAAGAGACCATCTTTGTTGAAATGTCTGGCGAACGCATGGCTAAATTTGGTGTTTCAGCTGAAAAAGTTTACCAAGTGCTGCAAAAACAAAACATGGTAACGGTTGCGGGCAGCATTGAAACTGATGCTATGCGCATTCCTGTGATCCCAAGCTCAAACGTCAACTCATTTACTGATCTGATTAATATGCAGGTGGGTCTAGGTGACAATAACGCAGTGCTACGTTTAGGCGATATTGCTACGGTTACCCGTGGCTACCAAGAACCACAAACCATGATGGTTCGATACAATGGTCAGCGCGCTGTTGGGTTTGGTATTTCTAACGTAACAGGCGGTAACGTAGTTGATATGGGGGACGCCGTTAAAGCCCGCATCGCTGAGTTAGAAAACCAACGTCCATTGGGTATAGAGCTAAATGTCATCTCTATGCAGTCGGACTCGGTGCGTGATTCAGTGACAAACTTCATCGATAACTTAATCGCTGCGGTTGTGATTGTCTTTATTGTACTACTGCTGTTTATGGGTGTGCGCTCAGGGATCATCATAGGTTTTGTTCTGCTACTTACAGTTGCAGGCACTTTGTGCATCATGCTGATTGAAGACATTGCCATGCAGCGGATCTCACTTGGCGCACTGATCATTGCACTGGGGATGTTGGTTGATAATGCGATTGTTGTCACTGATGGCATTTTAGTACGCCTGCAAACAACACCTAATGACAGCCGTGATGAAATAGTGTCCGATGTGGTTAACGCCACCAAATGGCCACTGTTAGGCGGTACGGTTGTGGGAATTTGTGCATTCAGTGCGATTGGCTTGTCACCGTCAGATATGGGTGAATACGCAGGTTCACTGTTTTGGGTGATCCTCTACTCTATGCTTTTAAGCTGGGTATTTGCTGTCACGATTACCCCGATGCTGTGTTATGACTTTTTGAAAGTCAAACCCGTGGATGCCGAAGCGCCTGTTGGGCGGATCAGTCGTGGCTACCGTCAATTACTAACATGGGTGATTAAGCATAGGTTGGTTAGCTTGAGCTTATTGTTAGTGGTGCTGTTTACTGCCGTTTATGGCGTGCGTTACATTCCACCGGGCTTTATGCCGGAATCGCAACGTGCGCAGTTTGTGGTTGATGTGTATTTGCCACAAGGCTCTGACATTAAACGTACTGAGCAAACCATCGCAGAGATTGAACAAGACGTTAAGCAAAAAGCTGGCATTACTAACATCACCAGTTTTGTCGGTGGTGGCGGTTTACGCTTTATGTTGACCTACGCCCCCGAAGCGCGTAACCCGAGCTATGGCCAACTGTTAATTGATATTGATGACTATCAAAACATCGCGCCCTTATTGGTTGAGCTACAAGATGAGCTTGCTGAAAAATACACGGATGCGTCAATCAAAGTATGGAAGTTCATGCTAGGTCGCGGCGGCGGTAAAAAGATTGAGGCTGGTTTTAAAGGCCCTGATAGCGCGGTATTACGTCAGCTAGCAGAACAAGCGAAAGCCATTATGCTCAATGACGATCAACTAATCGCGGTACAAGATGATTGGCGTCAACAAGTGCCAGTGCTGCGCCCGAGTTACTCCGAACAGAAAGCACAACAGTTTGGATTAACCACTCAAGAGATAAACCAAGCCATTGCACAAACGTTATCTGGCCGTCATGTCGGTGTTTACCGCGAAGGTAATGATTTAATTCCGATTGTAGCTCGATCACCAGAAGCAGAGCGTAATCAACAACGAGCAATTGAAAACACCGAGGTCTATAGCCATACGGCTGGCGGCTTTATTTCAGTCAGCCAGTTGATTGAATCGACCAATGTAGTTTGGGAAGATGCGATTTTACGCCGTATTAATAGAATGCCGACCATTTTGGTACAAGCCGATCCCGCACCCGGCGTATTAACAGCAGACGCATTTAATCAGCTTCGTCCACACATCGAAGCGATTGAACTGCCAGCAGGTTATGAGTTGATTTGGTATGGGGAATACAAAGCGTCTAAAGATGCGAATGAAGGACTCGTGATTTCTGCCCCTTATGGGTTTGCAGCAATGATCTTGTCTGTAATTTTCATGTTTAATGCCATTCGCCAACCCTTGGTTATTTGGTTAACAGCACCGTTGGCGATTATTGGTGTGACCGTGGGCTTAATTGTGTTCCAAACACCGTTTGAGTTTATGGCGATACTCGGTTTCTTGAGCTTGATCGGCATGATGGTGAAAAATGCCATTGTATTGGTAGACCAAGCAGACGCTGAAATCCGCGAAGGTAAATTACCTTATCATGCCATTATTGATGCTTCGCTAAGTCGTGCTCGACCAGTATTGCTGGGCGCATTAACCACGATTCTAGGGGTTGCTCCTTTGCTGGTTGACCCTTTCTTTAAGAGTATGGCGGTCACCATTATGTTTGGTTTGTTGTTTGCGACAATCCTAACTTTAGTTGTGATCCCACTCTTCTATGCCATGTTCTTTAGGATCAAGGCGATAGAAGAATAAGCTAAAACGTTAAGAATCAAAAAGGAGCGTTCGTACGCTCCTTTTTATTATTGATAATTGAGAGTATCAGCTTACGTATATTGGCCCACCAAAGGAGGTTACTGGTGGCGCTTCACCTTTGAATTTCTCAAACTCGACAACAACAGTATTGGCACTGGTCGCTTGGGCTAATTGTGACGAACCAATATCTTGTGTCAGCGTATTCGGATCGCCATAGGTATCGAGCGACCCTACTTTCTCGTTCACAGGGCCATACCATGCCCCTTCATGAATACGAATCACTCCTCGCGGATAGTTATCAGACACGCGCGCCCCCGCCAGTAACTGGCCGCGGTCGTTATACACCCGTACTATATCGCCATCGCTAATACCACGTTCTTTGGCATCTTCAGGGTTAATATAAACCGGTTCACGCCCTTGTACTGTGTAGGTCTCACGGTATTTTTCTGATTCACACATTTGTGAGTGTAAACGCTGATCAGGGTGGCACGATTGCAACCAAATAGGGTACTTATCAGAACTTGGTCCACCGTGTGAGCGCTCTGATTTTTCAAACCACATTGGATGCCCTTGGCAGTATTCGTAACCGTAGCGATCGATCTTACGGCTAAAGATCTCAATAAAGCCAGAAGGCGTACCCAATGGGTTAATCTCAGGATCTTCACGGAAAGCAGCATGGCGAACAAAATTGGTGCCTTCACCAAACTCAACCAGGCCTTCCTTCCAGAACTCATCGAATTCAGGCATTTTATGCTTGGCTTTGTTGGCTTCACGGCATTCATTATAGAGCTGATGTAACCACTCCATTTCGTTCATGCCACGGGTATATTCTTTGGCTCGGCCAAAGCGTTCGCACAACTCGGTGAAGATTTGGAAATCTGTTTTCGATTGATAAAGCGGATCCACCAGCTTATGCATCGCCAACACGCCAGAGGCTGAATACGCCCCATATAAGTCAATATCGTTACGTTCAAACTGGGTACACGCAGGTAAAACAATGTCTGAGAAACGACAGGTTGCTGTCCACGCAAATTCGATAGTGACAACAGTTTGCAATTTTTGGAACGCGGTTTTCATTCGATTACGATCTTGGTGGTGATGCCATGGGTTACACCCACTAACAACGACCATTTTAGGATCGGGGAAGGTCACTTTCGAGCCGTTATATTTGATCTCTTTACCCGGCTCTAAAATACAATCGATCCAGCGTGCGACAGGGATGGTACTGCTATACCCTTTAAAGTCGGTGCTATCCCACTTAGGTTTTTGGCCTTCATCGACATTACGAGGGAAGCCACCAGGACCAGATGCGCCTGTTGGTGGAATACCGACTCCACTGTAGTGATGAGAGTAGGAAATCCCACCACCCGGTAACCCAATTTGTCCGATCATCGCCGCCAATACCGCCCCCATCCAGTAGGGTTGCTCACCGTGCTGCTGGCGCTGGATCGCCCAACCAAAGATCAGTTGGGTACGCCCTTTCACCAATAGGCGGGAAAACTCACGAATATCATCGGCTTTAACACCACAAATTGGCTCGGCCCACTCAGGCGTTTTCTCCACTTTGTCTTTGGTTTTACCTTCGACATACGGAATAAACTCATCAAAACCTAACGCATAAGTTTCGATGAATTTTTTATCGTACAGATCTTCTTTATACAGGGTGTGGGCTATCGCCAGCATGAAGGCGACATCCGATTGCGGATTCACGTAGATCTGATCGCTATTAAAGTAGTTCTGGCTTTTCGATTTAACAGGATCGACTGAGATCACTTTGATCTCACCTTTGGCTACTTTCTCTTTTAGCTGCTCATAATAGCCATACGAACCATGCGTCTCACACTGCCAACCAACTTGAGTATTCTTGATCGGATCATTGGCCCACAAAACCACGACATCAGTATTCTCTAAGATCTCTGGCCACGATGTCCCTTGGGCATAAACCTCGGTTGAACCCAGTACATAAGGCAAAATAGTTTGCCCAGCCCCTGTTGAGTAATCACCCACCTTCTTAATGAAGTTACCGTGCATACCTACGGCGCGTTGCATGTGCGTAGTGCAACTATGGAACTGCCCTGTTTGTCGCCAACCAGTTTGCCCTGCTAACAATGCCCACGGACCATAGTCTTTTTGGACTCGTTCAAGTTCTTGATAGAACAAATCTAACGCTTCGTCCCATGTCACGCGAATGAAGCGGTTATTACCACGGGTATCACCGCTGTACTTATGTTTTTTTAGCCAATCAAGTCGCACCATAGGGTAACGTACTCGCGATGGACTATAGATAATCCCTTTAATGCCTTTGAGCATATCCGTTGGGTATTTATCAAATTCCAGCGCTTTCAGTTCTTGTACTTTACCGTTATATATTTTGGCGCGAAATGCTCCCCAGTGAGAGCCCGATACTTTCCATACACCATCAGCAGCATACGGGGAAACCTCTTCAGCCGCCTGAGCGGCTTGCATCAATAAACTTGGCCCAATCACTGACGCAGCTGAGGTCGTCGCGAGCCCTTTCAAAAAATTACGTCGACTTAGAGACATAGCTTAATCCCTCTGTGCATTAGTGATTACCATCAGCAAAATCTGATGAGTGTTTTTGAAGATATTTCAGAACCAAGGCTTCACTATCATGATCGAGGTTCACAAACGCCAGCATACCGTTAAACATGCCTGGCCATGTATTGGCATCGAAATGCGCTTCTTCTGGCTGGGTATGACAAACACTACAGTTGGTGTTGTATGCTGATTTTGTTTCACTCCAGATTTCATCAACATTGGGTAGCATAGACTCTTTAGGCATCCACAATTTCACTGATACACGCTGCCAAGGTAGACCCGTTAGATCATCTTCTTTTTCTTCAAATTTCTCGACCAAGCTATCGCTCAATGCCGCTTCTTTGCTTAGCGCCGCTGTTGGGATATTCATACCAAAGTCTTCATTAATCACTCGGCCAAAACCTTTTGTTTTACGCCAGCCATTAATTTCGACTTGAATGGCTTTATCTGTCACAGCCACCACTTTAACCTCAGATGCTGGGTTTAATTGACCACCATCTTTGGTCATGGCTTCATCTTCAAACATAGGTAGGAAGCGGACACTAAAGTAATTATTACCTTCGGTGTATTGGGTGTTCTGCGCTTTGGCAACCAATTGATCCACCATGCCGCCAGAGGCTTCCATGTTGCCCGGTAATTGGTGGGCAATGCCTTTATGACAATCAAGACAACTTTGGTCACGTTCAGCCGCTTGCTTCATTTGTGAACGTGCCCGATCAGACATCAGGTCCCAGTCCATGCTGTCGTAGTTATGACAGCTTTTACACTCCATCGATCCATTCGCTGCAAACCGTTTCCATTCATGGTTTGCTAATTCAAGGCGTTTTTCTAAGAACTTTTCGCGCGTATCTATCGTGCCAAAAATGGCCCCAAAGACCTCTTTACTGGCCTGCATTTTACGTGCAATTTTATCTGTCCAGTTATGTGGAACGTGGCAATCAGGACACGTTGCCCGTACCCCTGAATGATTCGACCAGTGAACTGTTGACTGTAATTCTACGTATACATTGTCACGCATTTCATGACAGCCAATACAAAACTCTTCTGTGTTGGTGTGCTCAAGGGCAGTGTTAAACCCGCCCCAGAAAATCACACCCGCAATAAAGCCACCGAGTGTTAATACACCGAGGCTAATATGAACTGCTGGACGCCAAAACGTCATCCACAGTTTTTTAATCAAACTCATCATAATGACCTACCTTGTCGTTTACTGTGAATGGGAAAGTTAGCCGTGACCTGGGGGGCCAAGGAAAAAGACTTGTAACATCCAAACAATAAAGCCGTATCCACCCACGAGGGCGATAGCTAAGATAGGAAAAAGAAAGACGGTTATAAAAATAAATGATCGCCATTCATACTTACCACGTTCTTCTTCTTTAAGCGGTTCTTGATTGCTCATGCTCACATCCTTTTTTTATTCACCTACCTCTTTAGATGTAATAGAGAGGTGGCCTATCTACGAAAGTATAGTTAAGGAATTCTAAACAACTGAGTAGCACGTAAATAATTCTGGTCTCATCACATTAACAGCGAATATTTGCCTGCACTGGGTAGGAAGAATTGAACCGCGGGATATAAAAAAGCCACCGTATAACGATGGCTTTGAGAAGAATTGTCAGCGTATATTTACAACGATGCGCTATAGATGGTTTGATTTTGCTTATAAAGCTTTAAACGTTGCGAGAATTTTGCGATGCGCTGATTATCTTTACTTTCAAGCTTACTCAGTGCGACCTGTTGTGCTTTCACTGCATCATTAAATTCACCACATGCTGCATATGCTGCTGCTAGGTTATCGTAATCACTCGCATCATTTGATGCTGTACGCTTAATGATTTGCTTCGCCAGTTTAAGTGCACGCTCGCCATCTCGTTGCTTTTCATCAGAACAGGTCGCGTATAACCAAACTAGGTTACGCTTAGAGTCCATCGAACCTGCATTTGAGGCATCGTTAAACCATTTAATGGCATTACCACAATCTGTTTTACCTGTACCACCACCTGATGCATAGTAGTGCCCTAGCTCAACCATGGCTTGTACCGAACCTTCATTTGCAGCTTTAGTATACCATTCAACCGCTTGTTGATTATCACGCGGTAGACCACGACCATTCTTGAATAAATCACCAATCATTGCTTGAACTTCAGGTGTATCTGCTGCTGCCTTCTTAAGCCAGTACATACCTTTCAGTGGATCGGCTTTTAGACCGTTGCTGCCTTCAATATATGCACGACCAAGAAACAGCTGCATATTTTTATCGCCTTGCTCAGCTTCAAGTTCAACATACTTAAGAGTGGATAATAAATGGTTGTCTGGCGCTGTTGTTACAGAAGCATGTGCTGATGTGATCCCATATCCTGTTGCGGCTAAACCAAACATCGCACCGATAACAACATTTTTTAAAGTCATAACTGCTGGCATAAAACGTTCTCTCAAGTTGCTTCACTCTAAATCTTGGCAACGAATTTAACGGTCGAGTGATTAAAAAACAACCAATATAATATAGACTTGCTTGTACAGTTATGAAGGCAATATAGAGTTATACTTGCGTGGTCAGTAAGTTATTACCGAAACAGGAAAGGAAATAAAGTGCTAGTAATGAGAGGTAGATCGCACATAAATGACTATTTTACGCTCTGCTGCTGAATTTACGCTGAATATATTAACGCCAGCAAATATGCTGGCGTTATCATTTCTCGTCACTATTGCTTAACCCGCATGAGCGATATTAAAAATCAATGCTCAGTACATCTTTGCCTACCGAGTACCCTTTTTGGCTTGAGTCGACATTCAGTACATCGTTAACAACATCAGGTAAGTCAAACAAACCGTTACATACCAAAGTCAGGTCATAGTCGCCCGATGGGATATGTTTGAACTCGTAAGTATTTTCTTTACTCACTTTCGCTGTCAGCATTGGCGCATCTTCTGACCCCATATCCCCATAGCTTGACTCACCACCTGTCTCGCCATGTATCTCATACAAATAAATGTACGCATCAACCATGGAAGAGGCACACGCTGATGGGTTGATATTCCCTATGATGTTCCCTGCTTCATTATTGTTAACTATACGAAGTCCTCTGTCCTTCATTTCATACGCGTCTTGTTTAAGCTGGAGCATATTGCGTAAATCAAACGCTAACGTAATGGTTTGTGGCACATCAAAATTTAAATTTAACCCTTCAAAGGTTAATTCATCGGCAATTTTGAGTGGTTTTAAGTCGCCAAAAATATCGCGTACATGTGAGTAAGGTGTATCTAAAATATCGCCATAGCCACCTTGGTCAATGGTTGATAGGGCCACCGAAACATAATCACCAGCCAGCATGAGTTTATCTTCTAATAGACGAACGAGATCAACGCCAGTTAAATCCGTTAGGTTCAGAACAACAAACATTGGATTCCCGTCACCATCAACAGGAATGTCACCGTCTACTGGTACACAATCTTCTGAACTTGCAGTCTGCTCAAACGACTCAGGCGTCCAATTAACAACATCACCTAAGTTATTTATGAAGGTCATGCCATCTATTGCGACACACACTTTAGAGACATCTTTATCTGTTGGTGTTTCTGGTGCTGGCGACTCGGCAACATCAGCTGAAATAGGCACTTGAGCTGATGCTGTTCCCCCACCCGAGCTCGCTGCGGCTCCACTACTATCAGAGTCACCATCAGAACCACCACACCCAACCACCACAAACATGGTGAGCACTATCACTATTATATTTTTCATGTCATCACCCCTACGACAAATGAAAATAGGCCGCTACTGTTGTGGTGTTGTCACCACTGTTATCTTGCTGCTACGTTTTTATTCGATTTTATCGCTGCGCTGAATAATGGCATTCAGCCAACAGACCAATATGATGAACACGGCTGCGAACGGAATTAATCAGATTGGTAATGAAATTTTAGGTGCTATACGAGAAGGAAAAACGTTATCTGGGGTGTTCTCAACGATTGAGAAAAACTTCTTACCTACAAGACAAAATGTGCAATTTCGAGTCAATGGGGTAAATGAAGATAAAGAAGGGATTCCACGACAAGCAGAAATAACAAAGGCCAGCAAATGCTGACCTTTGAAGGTGTTTATCGGTGCTTACTCATGTTGCTACTCAACACTTGCGGGTTTTAAATCCAACATGTCTTGAATGTTCGCCTGTGGCTTAGGCTCTTGACCAAAACCACGTAAGCCCACCACGTGTACGTGTTCACGATCTTTAAAGATCTTACGCACCAACTTATAGGTCGTCCCTTTCTCGGGGCTGATGTTTTCAGGCGCGGCAATCAATAATTGCATGTCTAAGCGGTCACAGAGCTCGAACAAGGTCGAGATAGATTTCGCATCCAGACGTGCGGCCTCATCCAAGAACAGTAAGCGACAAGGAATAATATCTTTACCACGTAAGCGGCGAGATTCTTCTTCCCAGCTTTGGATAACCATCAGCAAAATTGCCTGACCTGTACCAATCGCTTCACCCGTTGATAGTGCACCCGACTCCGCTTGTAGCCAACCGTCTGTACCACGGTTCACTTCAATGCTTAGCTCTAGGTAATTACGGTAATCCAGCAGCTCTTCACCCAAGATTTGTGGCGAACGTTGACCCATATCGATATGTGGGTTCAAACGTTGGAACAACTTCGCCATCGCTTCAGAGAAGGTCAGACGGTTGTTACCAAACAAATCTTGGTGTTGGTCTTGCTGCTCTGCCAAACCTGCCAATAATGATTCATGCGTTTCACGTACTTTGACGTTTAGACGCACGCCTTTCACCTGACCAAAACCAATGTTCATCAGGCCTTGGTTTAGCATACGAATACGGTTCTGCTCACGCTGAATCGTTTTACGAATGATGTTTGCAACAGAGTCCGAACTGATTGCTAGGCGTTGCTCACGTGCTGTTAGCTCTTCCGTTAGACGGGCTAACTCCACTTCCATTTCTTCAATCGCTTCAACCGGATCATCGGTGTGAATGATATCGTGGCGAATACGCTCACGCAGGTGTTGGTACACCGCAATATAGAACAAGACTTTACGTTCTGGACGTGAAATATCTTCCGATGCACGTAGCGAATCACGTAAGTCTTCATTATCAGCAACCGCTAGACGCAAGGCACCCAGCGATTTATCCGACAGTGAACGTAACTCATCAGCAGACATGTAGGCCATTTCGCGACGGTGTAGACGACGTTCAACATCGTTTTCACGTGCTAAACGCAATACGGCACACCAGCCTGCTTTGGCATTCACCACCAGCTTACGTAAATCTTGGTATTCTTTACCCACTTTACGCAGACGTTTCGCCAAGCCTTTCATTTCAAGCTCAATCGAGGTGATCGCTTTTTCAAGCTGGCTACGACGAGTACGTGAACTTTGTAAACGTTCATTCAATTCGTCACGGCGTAAGCGCGCACGCTCTTCCGCTTCCACATCAGCACGCACACCTAGCTCTTGTAGCTCGCGCTCAAATTCTTGCACTGTTTCCAGTTTCGCTTGATGCGAACTCTTCAACGATGCCATTAGCTGGTTATATTGGTTCGCTTGTGCACGCGCTTGTTTCAACGCATCACGGCAACGGTTACGCTCACGCTCAGCGGCAACCAATTTGGCTTTAAGCTGTTCATTAAGCTCTGAACTCTTGCCAAGCAATTCAACAGAATCAGCGTAACCAAAGTGGTGACGACGCTCTGCTAAATCTGCAACAGCAAAGATTTCTTTCTTCAATGCTTGCAGTGTTTGGTCTGCATCTTGGTGCTGGATATTTAGCGCATCAAATTGCTGCGGGTCAACATCTAGCGCAGAGGCGATACCTTCAAGCTCAGAAATTGCCTTACCGTGGCGGTCAAGGTAGTTACGTGCTTCATCAAGTTGGGAAAGCTGTTGTTCAATTTCTGCAAAACGCTCAACAACCGTTTCGTCTTCTAACAAGTTAACCATTGGGCTTAGTTTGCCCAGTAGTGTTAAACCTTCACGCGCAGCCGTTAGCTGGCTACGTTGTTGCTGCTCTTGCGCATCCATTTCAGACAGCTGACGAACCAATTGGTTACGCTTATCACGTGCTGTTTTCAGTTCCGCTTCTGGATCAGGCTGGAATGCAACCGACATGTGGGTCGCAACAAAGCTATTAAAGCTTTGGTACAAACGCTGTAGTTTTTGCGAATCAAACGCCGCTTTTGCGTGATCTTCAACAACTTGATCGCGCTCTTCACGTAAATGCTCTAAACGTTGTTCACGCGCCGCACGACCAAACAATGGTACTTTCGGAAAACGTGAGTAACGAAGTTGACGATCGTTTAAGTGAACACAAACCGCTTGCTCTAGCTCGTCCACATCAAAGCCGCTGTCATCAAATGAATCAGCATCCCCTTCAATGATGTAAAGATCGTCAGGACAATCTTCTAGCGCAATCAGCTTGTCTTTAATGCCTTTAAGATCAGGCACCACAATCGCGTGACGCGCAGGGCCGTACATCGCACTGAAATACGGCGCATCTGCTAGCGTGATATCGTCATAGATCTCAGACAGCATGGTGCCGCCTAGCGTATCGGCCAGTGAACGTAGCTCTGAATCGTCGCTACCACCAGGCTGTGCAAGACGCTCGATGTCTTTTTCTAACTGGCTCTTACGCTGCGCTAACTGATCGCGCATTGCTGAAACTTGACGTTCGCTATCCAGTGTTTGCTGCATAGCATTCATTACAGCGTTGCTATCGAACAACTCTAGTTGCGATTGTTCAGCCAGTTTTTCAAGAGCATCACTTGCCGCAATCCAAGCTGGCGCTTTCGCTTCATGCTGCTTAATTTGCACCGCAAGTTGCTGTTCTTGACTACGTAGCTCACTACGCTGTTCGACCAAGCTTTCTTGCGTTTGCTCTAACGACTCCAGCGTTGCTTCATGGCGAGCTTGCTCTTCTGCCAATGCAAGGTCACCGTCAATTTGAGTGGCAAAGCGTTTGCTGTAGGCTTCCGCTAACTCTTTGGCTTGACGTTGCTGACGAACGCTACGCTCTAAATCGCGATACTGTGCTTTAAGCTGCTCACCACGCTCTGCCACATGGCGAAGTTGACGTGCATGGGCAATTAACTCTTGAGCTTTCGTACCAGCTTGCGCACGGTCTACCGCACCCGCAATGGTAGTAACAATCTGCAAACCTTTTTCAAACTGCTGGATAGCCGCCGACGACATGTCCAGTTTGTGCTTGAGTGCCAGTAGCGCCGTTGTTTTCTGCTCTTCCGCTTGCTTTAGCTGTGCTAAATAAGCAGGTGCACTATCTGCCAAAAGTTGCTCATCACCTGAAAGCTGACGTGCTTTTTCCAGTGCTTGAACCGCTTGTTGATATTGAAGCGCACGCGTTTGCTGCATATCCAACGCTTGTTGGTAATCGGCAAGCTGTGTTTTCAGGCTATCAACTTCTTCTTCCGTTAATAGCGCTTGCTCTTCAGCCATCGCAAGTTGTTCAGCAGCTTCTTCAACCACCATCACTTGTTCTTCTAAGCGCTCGGTCAGCTCTTCAAGATCTTCTTTGTAGCGCTCGATCTTTTCTTGCTGGCGAACCGCTGTTTGCACAAGTTGTAGGTGATCCGATGCCGCTTGGTGATCTTGCTCTAACGATGATTCACGTTCGGTCAGTTCATCAAGCTCAGCACTGTGATTGGTCAAAGTTGATTGCTGATCCATCAAGCTTTGGCGCGAACCCAGTAGTTCACCACGTAAGCGTAATGTCTTATCTAGGCGCTGTTGACGATCGTTGGCGTGACGCATGTAATCAGCCGCAACATAGTTCGTTGCTTCTGAGATCAAGTGCTTAAATAAATCACGATCGCTTTGGGTTAGCTTGATCGCTTCTAGCGTCATGCGGTTTTCACGCAGTGCTGCTTCCATGTCTTGGAAGGCTTTTTTCACACCTGTGTTTTGCGGCAATAGGTAATCACGCAAAGAACGGGTGATCGCACTAGAAATACCACCGTACAGCGAGGCTTCAATCAGACGATAGAACTTAGAGCGGTCGGTACTGTTACGCAGTTTCTTCGGCAGTACACCAAATTCAAACATCTGCGCGTGGTAATCGGTTACTGAGTTAAAGGCTTTGAATACCACACCTTCAATCTCTGCAATACCGTCTTTTACTTCGTTCAATTGGCGAACACGCGCTTGTGTTTCCGATACCGTCTCAACCAAAATTTCAGTTGGCTTAATGTGTGACGGTAAACCTTGAATAATAAAAGGCTTAATATCGACTTTCTTATCACGACCCGCCACTTGTTGTAGGCGTACCGCAAAGATAATACGTTGGTTTTTCGAGTTAACCACATCGAGCGCTGAGTAACAGGCGCCTGGTTTTAACTTACCGTGTAAACCTTTGTCACGGGAAGACGCTGAACTGCCCGCTTCCGTGGTGTTACGAAAGTGCAGTAGGCTTTGATCGGGGATCAATGAGGTAATAAACGCCGCCATTGTGGTCGACTTACCCGCACCGTTACCGCCCGATAGGGTTGTTACTAGGTTATCAATGTCAAAGGTACGGGCAAAAAAGCCGTTCCAGTTAACCATGGTGAGCGATTGATACTTACCGCGTTCCATCACACTTCACCTTCTTGTTCTGGCTCCGTTGGGAGCTCTAGTTGTTCTTCGTGTTCTTCATGAGCATCTTGCTCGTCAAGTAGGCTTGACTGGCTTGGTTCTTGGTGGTGAACCACTGCTTCACCATCACGGATCAAGCGAAGTTGCGCTTCACGCACATCATCACCGCTACGTACATCGGCACCAAAACGGAATACCGATTCGCTAATGCGGAATTTACCGTTTTCACCCACAGGAATGATCATGCCTAAACGGCGAAGACGACGCAGTGATGTTTTCACTTTGTCGTACAGTTTTTCACGGTCTAAATCTGAACCTGATGCACGGTTCGTCACTAACTTCATCAACTTAGGTTCATCGGCTAAGGTCATTAGCTCGTCAAACAGCTCTTGGTTAGTAAAAATACCTTCATGGGCCAAACGCTCTGGGCTCAAGTAAAGGAAACACAATACTTTACCCACTAACATATCAACTTCTGCCAATACAGAGCGGCTAATGAGTGATGTGGAACGCGGACGCAAGTAGAAGAAGCCTTCTGGCGCACGTACCAATTCTGCGTTATAGCGTTTGTAGAACATGTGTAATTCACGCTCTGCATCAATCAGTAGTGCGTGGTTGTCTAAATCTTCACTCGAAATATGGCGACCTGAACGCAGCGCATTATCAAGTGCAGGGAAAAGTGGGTTAGCAATTGCTTTAGCCAACTTCTCCGGCATAAATTCTTCAATATTTATCGATGACATTGGCTTGTACCTTAGCTCCGTAGTCGTTAATCGCTTCCCAATCGGGCTGAATGGCATTGAAGTCCGATTCGGAGTAACCCAATCGAACAGCCTGATCGATAACGATCCGCGATAAATCAAAATGCTGAGCATGAGGTTGCTGAGCAAGATAGTCTTTCAGTAGCGCACTAAGGTTAATAGCAGCGCCTGTGGCTTTATGAGCTTGCAGCATAGCAGCAACTTGTTCAGCAAGTTGATCATTGACTAGGCTGAGCTCTTCAAATTCCATTTCTTCTGGCACTAGGCCTGTCACTTCATCGTCACGCAATACGAGGGTTTCATCACGCATGTCGAGTAAACGATCGGCATCGGCATAAGTGAGTAACCATGGATTATCAAAGTAATCGGTCACTGACTGACGCAGGCGCTGACTGAAGGCACGGTTTTTATCCATATCAATCGCAGTACGAATAAATTTGTGTACATGGCGGTCGTAACCAATCCATAAGTCAATCGCTTGCTGGCCCCAGCTAATAATGCGGTCTAGTTTCATCTGCAAAACGAAAATCATACCATCAACAAAATCTAACTCAGCATGGCCTTGAGTTGCTTCTTGAATATCAAGTAACTGTGTTTGCAGCTGATCGCCCGCGGCTTGCAAGGTGTCTTGCAACTCACGCAGGGTACTTGATGTTTCATTCAATAAGCTTTCACAGCTAGAGATTGCCGCTTGCCAATCTTGATTAAGCAGCTCAGCAATATCGTGTTTCACTTGCTGTTGTTGCTCATCCATAGTGCGCTGATTTAAATCGATACGGTCGAAAATATCCGCTACAGAATATTTTAATACTGCGTAAACATTGCTGCGCCAGTGCTTCTCATCACCACCTTCTTTGGCGGCAACAGCAGCTTTATTGATTTCATCTGCCACCATGGCAAGCTGAATCGATAATTTCAGTGTCGAATATTCACGCTGACGCGCGTAATAATCAGTGATACCCAAAGCCAACGGACTTAGGCGATAAATACTCGCTCCGTCATTCACTTCACTGGTAAAACGAGAAATAAGACGTTGGCGAACCAACTCATTGATGGCGTTATTGGCACGAAATGCGAGCGTTTCTTTTGATTGTTCAAACAAGTCGCTTACTATGCGAAATGCGTCAATCAGCTCACCTTCTCCTAACTCTTCTTCAAAGCGATCGCTACTTAAAACAGCAATCGCCAACAAGAACGCCAGCCGCTCAGTTGGTAAGTTAAGCGAGAAATCATGCTGCTTAACCCAAGTTACCAACTCAGGAGCGGTCTGGGTAACTTCACTCATCCGTTGTCCTTTTTGCTGTTAATAGTATTTGCCTCTGCCGTAACTGGCTTTTGTGCGTACACGTGAATGTAACGCCCTAGCGACAAATAAGGCTCTTGACGACAAAGCTTCTGCTCCATCTCAAGAACTTGTTCAAAACTGTAATCCCCAACCATGGTATCGCGCATATAGTCATGAAATGTGCGCACGCCTGTTTTACCGAGGATCTGAAAACCGCCTTCTTCAAGCCACTGATAAACATCATCAGGTTTGAGGCCTTGATAAGGCTGAAGCTTGAAGCGTTTACGATGCGGCATCCCTTCTTCAACATGCGTCAGGTTGCCACAAATTAAATTCTTAAATAGTAAGCCGTTATAGTTGTAGAACATCACCGAGATAATGCCGCCAGGCTTAACTTGCTCAAGTAAACTATCTAAAGCCTGTTGCGGATCAGCTAACCACTCCATGACAGCATGGAATAAAATCAAATCTGGTTTCTGTGCTAAATGTTCACCAATATCCTGCACAGCACTGTGAACCAATCGATACTGCTCAAGCAAGCCATTTTTGGCAATGTCTTGCTCGGCTAATTTCAGCATTTCACCAGAGAGATCACACAATGTGATTTTATGGCCTAATTCAGCTAACTTTTGTGACAGTTGACCGACACCGCCTCCCGCATCCAGCACAGATAACGGTTTGTCATCTGGCAATGCTGCTAATATTTGCTGCAAATCTTGCCATACAACAGTCTGTCGGATCTGCCCTTTGGCAGTGCCGTAAATGTTTTTGGCAAATTTTTGCGCTAGGTCGTCAAAATTTCGATCTTTGATCACGGCTGCTTTACGTTATGATAGCGGTTCTAAAATGGTGTTTATTTTCTCACAAGCTCTATAGGAATAAAGGCTTGTGATGTCTTTTTAAGCTCAACTGCTGATTTTTCGGGCTAGATTGTATGTTTGAACTAAAAAAATTGATATCGGCATTACTTATGCCACTCCCTGCGATGCTGATTTTAGGCCTGTTCGGCTTATTGGTATTGTGGTTCACCAAACGAAAAGGGCTTGCCTCTCTTCTATTGACCACTTCATTATTAGGAATATTCTTATTTGCATTCCAACCCATCTCGACAAAGTTACTCTACCCGCTTGAACGTCAATATACGGGTTTTATACCCAGCAACAAGCCTGTTGATTACATCATGGTGTTAGGCAGTGGCCACGTTATTGATAAAAATATCCCTGTCACGTCTGAACTGTCGCGTACGGCATTAATGCGCCTATCAGAGGGTATTCGAATTCACCGTTTATACCCAAGCGCTAAAATGATCCTGTCAGGTTACGGTGGCGGCACTGAAATCAGCCAAGCTCGAATGATGGCAAAAGTTGCGCTCGCACTCGGCGTCAATAAGACAGACATCTTACTCCTAGAAACCGCCAAGGACACATGGGAAGAAGCTTTTCAGGCTTCATCTGTGGTTGGCAGTAAAAACCTGGTGTTGGTGACATCGGCAAGCCATATGGAACGCGCTTTATTTGAATTCAATGAGGCGGGTTTACAACCCACTCCCGCACCCACTAACTTTTTAGCCCACCGCAATATTGAACAAGCTTGGGCCAAATACACGCCGCAAGCGAAGTACTTGGAACAAACTGAACGCTACTGGCACGAAACCTTGGGGCAGTGGTGGCAAAAGTTACGTAATATTATCGGTAATAACGAGCACTTGATTAAAAAAGAGCCACCAACAACCGCCGTTGTTATCAGCCATACTGATGCATTTTCTTAATAGTCAGTAAAAGCAATAATTAACTCCCACTCAGCATAAACCTCTAAGCCAGCTAATTTAGCTGGCTTTTTGCATTATATGAGCGCAAAACAACCACACCCTGCGCCAATAGCAATTTTTGTTATATCATGTGCCAAATTCATATAGTCATCATTATAAAAACTACTGCCGTTTTGTATCACACCTCTTTATTATTTCAGCCATTACAAGAATCACATATCAAGCAGTTAGGTGGCTAGAGACTATGTATCAGATTATTAACTTGGCGATATTCGCCCTACTCATCGCATTATTAGCGAAACAGCAAAAAACAGATCAAACTCTCTCTAAACGCGTATTCACTGGCCTTGGTCTTGGTGTGCTATTTGGTGGTGCTCTACAAGCGGTTTACGGTGGTGGCAATGCCGTCATTGGTAGCACGTTAGAATACGTAAACATTGTGGGTTCTGGTTACGTGAGCCTACTGAAAATGATCATTATGCCGTTAATCATGGTATCTATCATTGGCGCTATCGTTAAAGTAAAAGACTCAGGTTCGCTGGGTAAAATTTCAGGTTTAACAATCGGTATCTTGCTTGCGACGACCGCGGCATCGGCTGTGATTGGCTTGTTTGTCAGCCATCTGTTTGGCCTATCAGCGGAAGGTATTGTGCAAGGTGCGCGTGAAATAGCTCGCGGTGAAATGCTAGAGACTCGCCTTTCAACCGTGGAAGCGATTTCTTTTGCCGATATGGTAATTTCTTTCTTCCCTGGCAACCCTTTCGCAGATTTAGCGGGCAGCCGTGCAACTTCAACCATCGCTGTTGTTATTTTCTCTGCTTTCATTGGTGTTGCGGGTGTCAGTGTTATTCGCACTCAACCAGAACTTGGTGCAAGCTTTGAGAAGTTTGTCCAAGTTGCTCAAGAAATTGTTCGAACGCTAGTACGCATGGTGCTAAGCCTAACGCCATACGGTGTGCTTGCACTCATGACCAAAGTGGTTGCGGGCTCAAACCTTGACGACATTCTTAGCCTCATTAACTTTGTAATGGCATCGTACGTTGGTTTAGGTATCATTCTGGTTATGCACCTTGTTCTGGTATCGCTGGTTGGCGTTAACCCGATTCGCTTCCTAAAAAAGGTTCTGCCAGTACTTACCTTTGCATTCACTTCTCGCTCAAGCGCAGGCACAATTCCATTGAACATTGATGCGCAAGTGAAGCAGCTAGGTAATGGTGAAGGCGTTTCAAACTTCTCGGCATCATTCGGGGCCACTATGGGTCAAAACGGCTGTGCTGGCTTATACCCTGCAATGTTAGCTGTGATGATTGCGCCAACTGTAGGTATTAACCCTATGGATATCAGCTTTATCCTGACACTGGTTGCTATTGTTACCATCAGTTCATTCGGTATTGCGGGTGTGGGTGGCGGAGCAACGTTTGCAGCTCTGATTGTTCTCTCAGCACTTGATATGCCTGTAGCGCTCGCTGGTCTGCTTATTTCTATTGAACCTTTGATTGATATGGGCCGTACCGCAATTAACGTGAGTGGCTCTATGACTGCAGGAACAATCACCTCTCGCCTCTTAGGTCAGGCTGATGACTCTATCTTCCAACAAGATGGTGAAGTGGAAACAGCAAAAGCCTAATACACATAATATGCAGTCAGGAATCCTGACTGCTAAACAGATCAGCTATCGCCACAAATAAAAATGCCACCTTATCGCTAAGGTGGCATTTTTGTATTCATTGTTTATCACTTATTGTTAGCTATAGTTGAGTTGATTCTTAAACTCAAGAATCTAACCAATAAGCTGACGCACTTTTTCTAAATCTTCAGGTGTATCAACCCCAGCTGGTGGGGTATCAATTGCCACATCAACGTGGATCTTCTCACCGTACCAAAGCACACGAAGTTGCTCTAAAGATTCAATCTTCTCAAGCGCACTCGGTTCCCAGTTAATATAAGTATTGATGAAACCTGCACGGTACGCATAAATCCCAATATGACGCAGCAAGCTCTGGTGGATCTCTTGCGGACGTTTCGCAAAGTTATCGCGATCCCATGGAATCGATGCACGGCTAAAGTACAGTGCATATCCATTCGCGTCAGTGACAACCTTTACTGCATTTGGATTAAATACTTCATCAGCGTGATCAATTTGCACCGCTAGCGTCGCCATCGGTGCGTCGCAGCGTGCAATATTATCCGCGACTTGGCGAATAATACTTTCAGGAACTAGAGGCTCATCGCCTTGCACATTAACGACAATGTGGTCATCAGCAAGTTGGTATTTTTCAACCACTTCAGCCAAACGTTCAGTACCTGATTCATGATCGCTACGCGTTAGGCAAACTTCACCACCAAACGCTTTCACGGCATCAACAATGCGTTGATCATCTGTCGCTACGATAACTTTATCTGCACCAGACTTACTTGCTTGTTCATATACCCATTGCACCATTGGTTTACCGCCAATGTCAGCTAATGGTTTACCCGGTAGGCGGGATGATTGATAACGGGCTGGTATAACGACAGTAAAAGCCATGCTTTATTTAACCTCTTCTGCGCTCAGCGTGCGAGCTTCTGGCTCAAGCAACACTGGAATGCCATCATTAATAGAGTAAGCCAGACGATCAAATTTGCAGATAAGTTCGTTCTTTTCTTTATCGTAGTTCAATTTCCCTTTACACACTGGGCATGCAACGATTTCAAGCAGACGGTGATCCATATTGTTCCTTTATCTTTATTATCTGACTGATGATATCTTGTGCCTGTTCTGCTGGTAACTCAGCATCGACGGGCAGATACCACCAATTTGACTCAGCGAAAGCGTGGCACTTCACCGCATCTTTCTCTGTCATGACTAAGTGCTGGCCTTTAGCAGCCAACACGGTTAATTCTTGTTGTTTAAACGCTTGGTGATCAGCAAACGGCTGACAATGTTTAGGTTCAATACCAAGCTCACGCAATGTATCGAAAAAGCGTGGCGGATGACCTATGCCTGCCATTGCGACTATGTCATTCAATGCTGTCACATCGCATCGCTCACCCGTCTTGAGATTAATCAAGGCTGAAGGTGATAACCGCATCGGAATTTCACCCTGCTGCGCTTCACCACCATTACAGATCTGAAAATCGACCTCATCAAGTCGCTCGCAAGGCTCCCGCAATGGTCCCATAGGGATCAAATGCTGATTACCAAAACGGCGCTGGCCATCAATAACAACGATCTCGATATCACGCTGAAGGGCGTAATGCTGTAAACCGTCATCGGTAATAATGACATCCACACGCTTCGATGCATCTTTTTCAGCAAGAAGTAATTGAACAGCTTCAGCACGTACAGGTGAAACCGCTACGGGTACACCTGTACGGCGATGAATGAGTACAGGTTCATCGCCGACAAAAGCAGTTGGGCTATTAATGTCAACTTGATACGGGTAATGCGGTGCTTTACCGCCATAGCCACGAGAGACAACACCCGGCTTTAAGCCTTGTGCCAATAACTGCTCTACCAACCAAACCACAACTGGCGTTTTACCGTTACCACCAGCAGTGATGTTACCAACAATCACAACAGGCACTGGTGCGCGATAAGACGCTTTGGCACCTGATTCAAACTGCTTACGGCGGTGCTGGCTAATCGCTTTGAAGATTTGACTTAACGGCCATAACACAGGCATCAGCGCTATCCCGACGGGATGGCGCTGAAACCAGATTTTCTCGATCAAGGTGCTCATTATTGGCCGAATTGAATACGATGAAGTTGGGCGTAAGCGCCATCTTCTTTTGCAATTAACTCGCTATGGCTACCGCGCTCAATCACTTCACCTTCATCAACAACCAAAATTTGATCGGCTTTTTCAATGGTTGATAGACGGTGAGCAATCACCAGTACAGTACGGTCTTTTTGTAGCTCATCCAATGCAGATTGAATAGCACGCTCAGATTCGGTATCCAGTGCTGATGTTGCTTCATCAAGAATAAGAATTGGTGCATTACGTAATAGTGCACGAGCAATCGCAATACGTTGACGTTGACCGCCTGATAGGCTGACACCATTTTCGCCAATTTCCGTATCTAAACCTTTATCTAGGTCGCGGATAAAGTCCATTGCAGACGCTAACTCTGCCGCTTTTTCAATATCAGCTCGGCTATATTTGTCACCACACGCATAAGCAATATTGTTTGCTAAGGTGTCGTTAAACAAATGAACGTTCTGAGAGACAACCGCGACTTGTTCACGCAGGTTCTTCAAGGTGTAATCTTTGACTTCGTGACCATCAATACTGATAGAGCCACTATCAATGTCGTAAAAACGTGTAAGCAGGTTGGCAATCGTACTCTTACCCGAACCTGAACGACCTACCAGTGCTAACGTCTTGCCCGCTTCTAAATCAAAACTAACATTACGCAGTGCTGGTGAGTCTTTCGTTGGGTAAGTAAAAGTAACATCGTCTACTTTTACTGCGCCCGATACACGCTCAACTTCATGTTTACCATTGTCTTTCTCTGTCTCAAGATCAAGCAGAGCAAACAAAGTACCACACGCCGCCATACCACGTTGGAATTGTGAGTTCACGTTTGTTAGACCACGGATTGGGCGCATTAAACCAAACATAGAACCAAACACAACCGCGAACGTACCAGGTGTCAATTCTGAGCGTAGTGATTCAGAGCCCGCTAAGAACAGAACAAAAACAAGTGCTAACGAAGCAACCATTTGAATGGCAGGCGTCGAGATAGCATTCGCTGCGGTTAACTTCATTGATTGTTGACGCATTTGATTACTTACGTCTTCAAAACGCGCTTGTTCTTTCTCTTGACCACCAAAGTTAAGTACCACTTTGTGACCTTTTAACATTTGTTCTGTCTGTGCTGTCACCGAACCCATTGCGTCTTGCATGCCACGAGACACTTTACGGAAACGCGAAGAGATCATCTTGATACCAATCGCCACAACTGGCGCAATAATGATCAAGATTGCAGATAACTGCCAGCTGTTCCAAAACATCAAGGCAACAAGCGAAATAATGGTCGTACATTCACGCACTATGTTAATCAATGCTGAACTTGTTGCATTGGCAACCTGCTCTGAATCGTAGGTGATTCGAGACAATAAGCTACCCGAAGATTCTTTATCGAAAAAGCTCACAGGCATTGCCATAAAATGATTAAACATCTTACGACGAATATTCATCACAACATTGCCAGAAACCCAAGCAAGACAATAGGTCGACACGAAACTACTTAAGCTTCGAACTATCATTAAGCCAAGGACAAACCATGGCATCATTGCCAAAAAGTCAGATTCAATCGAACCTAACCCACCAAAACTCTCATCCATTAAAGGCTTTATCATGGAGATAAGTACTGCATCGCCTAATGCGTTAACGATTAATGCGACAATAGCGACAACTAAGCCGGCTTTATAAATACTGATATACGGCCACAGTAGCTTGAAAGTATCTAATACCGTCGCTTCAGTTTCTTGTTGCTGCTTATTCATGAAAGACCATCATTTTTTTAAACTATTCACCTATTCTACTCTCAATCTGGGCTGTGCTCCAAATATGTTACCGCTAACACACTCGTACTGTTCCCTTTTTATACAATTAAGCCATCAATAAACCGCCTCAAGTTAAGCCCAACATTTGTTGAAGCACGACTTAATTGGTTGCAAGAATCCATCAATGATAAGTAAAAAAACGAACAGCCTAACATCGACAATCCGCACTTTCTTTCCTTGTTAAAGTGACCATAAAGGTCAGCAAACACACAATTCGTATAAAACATCGGGCTATTGCTGTGATTTAGCGCATAAATACAGTTGAGTAATCACTCTATAATTTCATTCCGCCATGACATTAGCCGCTTAATCAACATGACGTTACCATCCTGCTGAGGCATTGCCATAACAAGTAGTCGCTTTCAACGATGATACTGATAGAGCTAGAACTCCTCAGCAGTCTCTATGTAGATCAATTTTAAGTATTTATCCTATGAGAATATCCGATTTAAGTATCAGAAAAAAAATGTTTGCTGTTTTCGCCAGTATCTCTGCTGCGATTATTTTCCTAATCTTTTTTATAATGAACCAACTCAATCACGTGAATGACTCCTTGGTCGAGTTCGCCGAAACCACAGTACCCAGTGTTGTTTTAGTCAAAAACACACAAAATGAAGTCATAACGCTGCGTAAAGATCAGTTTTCTCTTTTACCAAACATAGATCACCCGCAACTCATTAATTGGATTCAAGGTATTGTAGACTCAGAAAAGCGCATTAATACCTATCTAAGTGAGTATGAAAGTGGTTTATGGGATGACAACGATAAGCAAGCCTATACGCAAGTAACACAAGCTTGGCAGCACTACCTTAATCAATCTCAAGAGTTTATTCCGGCATTAAAGCGACGTGATATCGATAAGGCCAATCACATTGTTCTCTCTAGCTTAAGTAGCTTTCAAAAACTACAAGCTGCTTTATCTAATCTTGAAAAATTAAATCAGTCTTATATGACCTCAGATAAAGCCACAAGTAACCAAAGGGTGGAAGACACTCGCTTGTATGCGTTTGTGGGGGTAATTTTACTACTAGGCTTTATGATCGGAATGGGATCGCTGCTCAGCCGTCAAGTGTGTAACCCCCTTGAATTGGTTATGGAATTAGCACATAAAATTTCGTCTGGTGATTTAACACATCGGATTGCACGAGACAAAATTGGCAATGACGAAATGGGTCAGCTCGCTGATAGTTTTCAGCAAATGCAGGACAAATTGCTAGCTCTAATAGAACAAATTTCAAGTACCGCCACTCAACTAAGTGCCTCGATTGAAGAAGTGAGCGCTATTTCAGAACAAACCTCGCAAGGCATGAACGAACAGCAAAATCAGCTTAATTTGATCGCAACGGCCATGAATCAAATGCAGGCCACAGTTAATGATGTCGCAAACAATACTGAAGAAGCCTCTCAGTCAGCTCGCAATGCAACCTCAGATGCAGAAGAAGGTCGAACCGTGGTGCAACTAAGCATCGAAAACATCCAAAAAGCCCAGAGAGTGATCCAACAAACGGGCGAGATGGTTGAGCAGCTAGAACAAGATAGTTCTAACATCAGTATGGTTGTAGATGTTATCCAAAGCATTGCAGAACAAACAAATTTACTCGCACTCAATGCAGCAATTGAAGCTGCACGTGCAGGTGAACAAGGGCGTGGCTTTGCGGTGGTTGCTGACGAAGTAAGAACCTTGGCTGGGCGAACACAATCTTCAACAGAAGAGATCGTTTCAATTATCGATAAGCTCCAATCTCGTTCAAAAACAGCAGTACAAGGAACAAGTAATAGCTGTGAGTTAATTCTTCGCTGTGTGGAGCAAACAGAGCAAACAGGAAATACCATAGGTCAAATTACTGCTTCAATTAATGATATGGCGGCCATGAGCATTCAAATTGCAAGCGCTTGTAGTGAACAAAGCTCTGTATCTGAAGAACTACAACGTAATGTTGAGCATATCAATCAATTCTCAGGGGAGGTTGCGACAGGTTCATCTCAAACGGCTCAGGCGTGTATGCAGCTTAGTCAACTGGCCGTTAATATGCAGGATGTGATTAGACAGTTTAAGATTGTTTAACCCATAACCTGAACGTAACAATGATGCTGAGGCGATAGTTTTAGCCTCAAGTTCATTAAATGCCCACCTTATACCTGAAGGTGGGCTAACTAGTGACCGTCAACAGCCATTTATCATCTTGTTATCTATAGCTTCAAATTAGCTATGTCGCTTTACCTTTTCTAACTACAAAGCAGAAAAAGCATCTCGATACCATGCCTGTCGAAAGTTTGTTCTTGCCGCTTGATATTGTACCTCTCCTTGCCCAATCACAACGGAAACTTGGCCTAATTCTGCGGTACTCAACCATGGAATATTACGCTGCAGATAACGCGCTTTCACAGAGGGTGCTGGAAGTTGCCAAGGGTTATAGCGTCCGACCGAGACTAATGCTAACTGCGGCGTTATCCGCTCTAACCAAGTTACGCTCGATGACGTCTTGCTGCCGTGGTGAGGGACAAAAAACACATCAGGAGATAGTTGCGGGTATGCTCTGGCGATTAATAACTCAGAGATCGCGTCGATATCACCAGTCAGCAAAACTTCAGTTGCTTGGAAGCCATATTGACGTGCTAGCAATTTATCACTGATTGTAATCACGCAAGAATGTGGATTAGCAGCGCGTTTTACCCGTTTAGGCGGCCAAATCACGGTAAACGTTAACGACTGCCATTGCCATGATTGACCTTTTATACAGGGTAAATACCCCATACGATAATCACTACTCCTTTTCCAGCTAGGCGCATACCGCGCACTTAAATAACTTGCGCCACCTGCATGATCACTATCTGCATGGCTCAGGATCAAACCATCTAATGTATAAATGCCTTGGTCTTTCAACACGGGTTCAACAACTGACGAAGCGATGCTACCTTGCAGCCAAACGTTTCCTGTGTCGTACAATACAGCGCGTCCATTACGTGTCACGATAACTGACAAACCGTGGCCGACATCTAGCATTTCTACCCCCCATGAGTGTGAGACTGCCCCATGTGTGGCTTCTCTCTCCTCTCTCTTTATCTCGCCCTGCTCACTCGGCATTGCGATACTATCTATTGCCAGTGCCGGTTCTAAATAAGCCTTAAAGACAGGAGCATGCTGTTGCCATTGCCAGCTACAGAAAATAACCGTAAGGCTAAGGTATAACGCAGGAAAATGACGAAGTGGTAGTAGCCGCACGCTCAATAACCCAGCAGCGAATACCACAATAAGAGGTAGCCACTGAGCCGAAAACTCAAGCCAAGCACCGACAGAGCGTTTCCCGAGCCAGACCACAGGCTGCAAACTCCAATCGGCTAATTGCCACAAAAAGAAGGCAACATCAGGGACTTTCATCACCAACAGTGCGGCAAAAATCAGAGGGACAGTAATAAAACTAATAAGAGGTAAAGCAACAAAATTAATGGCTGGTGCGAATACAGAAAATCCACCGAAAAAATACCACTGTAATGGCAACATTAAAGCCAATAAATAGAACTGTAAAATCAACAGCTGCTTCGCGCCTTGATAAACGCGCACGGATATCACGCTTGCCGTTGTGAGTAGTGACGATAAAGCAGCAACCCAACCACTATCAGCACCAAGCGCAGCGGGGTGGTTTGAGTCTGGTTCGAATTGACTGTCCGTATCATCTTGACTGCTTGTTATCCGCTGACTTGAGCGTAAAACCAACAATACCAACACCGCTGTGAATGAGAACCAAAAACCCATGGTGTAGCTTGCTAGGGGATCAATCATTAAGCAAAGCACGAACGTTAGCAGCAAAATAAACCATGCCGGCGACACCACCAAAAAACGTACCAACAGCATCACAATACTTGCCATTAATAACGCACGCTGTGTCGGCACACTAAAACCAGCTAACCATGCATAGCAAAGTGCCACTAACAAGCCAATCCACATCGGCAACCACGTAAAGTATGGCGTTTCAGGCAAGACGCCACGTAATCGCAGCCCTCCCCACCAGCCCAAAGCCACGGCGAGACCAATATGTAAACCCGAAATAGCCATTAAGTGCGCCAAGCCACTATCACGCAGCCACACCCAATCGTCTGCGGTGAGTGCGTCTTTTACACCAAAACTTAATGCTAATAATAGGCCATGGTTCGGCAAATCAATTACTTGTTCAACAACAGTGTCAAATAACCTTTGTCGAAGAGAAAGCGTGCCCTGCTGGATAAGATATGGGGGTAGTGTTACTTGTTCAGTGACAGGAGTAAGTGCTGTTGAAATCACATTTCCTCGGCCATGAAAGCCGTGGCCTACATACCACTTTTCAGCATCGTAACCCGCCTGATTGACTCGACCATAAGGCCGTCGCAACACAACCTGAAGCTGATGAGCCTCGCCTTGTTTAAGGGTATTCGCCTTATCCCAATAAAGACGGACTTTCATCTCCCTTATGGATGTTTCAGGCTGCGCTTGCCAACCCTTGATAATGAAATCAAAGTTATCAGACGGAATATTCACATTTTGTATGCTATCAACTATGCCAACTATGGTAATATTCGCTCCCATCGGAGGGATCTGTTTCACTGTATAGATATAATTACTGGTTGAAATATAGACAAACAAACCACCAGCAAGGAGCCATATCAATACATTTGCCAAGGCATAGTGGCATAAATAGTAGCGTAGGAATAAAGCAACACCCCCACCAAGCAGGGTAATAATGGTCATCTCATGATCTGCGAGCACATAGGGCCAGCAGTGAAGAGACAATAATCCGATAGAAAAACCAATAGCTGCTTGGATAACCATTTTAGTTACTTGATTAGTATGAAATAAAGATGCCTAAACAACTTATAAAACGTTTCTTGCCAAGCCATGAGGTCATCAAGCGCCAAAAGGCTTTAAAAATTTTCGGAAACACTCTCTATAACCCGAATTTATGGTGTCTAAACCGCCGTTCTGCTTCGGGTGCATTCGCTGTTGGCCTTTTTATGGCTTTTGTTCCGCTACCCAGTCAGATGATCATGGCGGCGGGTTTGGCTGTTTGTTTCGGTGTTAATTTACCGCTTTCTGTTGCGTTAGTTTGGATAAGTAACCCGATTACCATGCCTGTACTTTTCTACGGCGCGTATAAAATCGGGGCTTGGCTGATGCACACTCCGCATCAAGCTTTCCACTTTGAACTGTCGTGGGATTTCTTGCTGCATCAGATGAGTCAGATTGGCCCTCCATTCTTACTTGGCTGCTTTATTTGCAGCGTAGCTTGTGGCCTTATTGGCTACTTCGGTATTCAAGGCTTGTGGCGATACTCTGTCGTAAGAAGCTGGAATAAGCGTCGATTTAGAAAGCCATTTAGCAAAGGGGTATAGCCCCTCTCGATTGCAAAAATACAAAAACCTCGTTATCCACCAAACAATGGCTAACGAGGTTTTTTAATATCAAAATTATACCAAATAAGCTCTTCATTCTGAGTCCAGCCAACAAAGCTGCGAACGACCACTAAGATAACTTCACTAACAAATCACTACAATTACATCCTATTACTACGAAACACGCGTTTCGATTCGCCATTTATAACCAATAAAAAAGCAGCGATAGATCGCTGCTTTCGAGACACTACAAGCATCACTCGTTACTTAATATTCAAGTTATTTGGCACTTAGCACCTGTGCAGGGTGTAGCGCACTTGCACGGCGAGCAGGATACCAGGTTGCTAGCAAGCTCAGAATAACCGCAGTAACCGTCACTAACGCGACATCTTGCATGGCTAATTCGGTCGGTAAAAAGTCAACAAAATAGATATCGCCAGATAAAAACTGGTGGCCGATTACATGCTCTAACCCTTTAATGATGGAAGTCAGATTTAATGCAACCAAGCAACCTATCGCAGACCCTACTAAGCTACCAAGTACGCCAGACAGCACGCCATGCCAGATAAAGATGGATTTAATTAAGCCATCACTGGCTCCCATAGTACGAAGAATCGCAATGTCAGGTGATCTGTCTTTTACTGACATCATCAGTGTAGAAACGATATTAAAACACGCGACCCCAATCACTAATACCATAACTAAGTACATGATAGTGCGAACCATCTGGATATCTCGGTATAAATAACCGTACTTTTGCGTCCAACTTTTCAAGTACACATAGACAGGTAGGGTGTAACCGACCTCACGTACAATCGACATCGCATCTAACACATTATCAACTTGCAAAGAGACCCCACTCACGCCCTCTCCCATTGATAAATAGTCTTGTGCATCCGCTAACGGCACCAAGGCAAAGTTATGATCTATCTGTCCACCGAGCGCTAATAAGCCAGAAACTTGCAAACGAACCCTATGCGGCGCACGTAGCTTCAGTGCAGGATCGGGGTTTGGAATCATAGCTGTGATCCAATCACCCACTTCAATACCCAGCTTATCCGCGACACCTTGCCCGAGGATCACCTGCTTATTACCTGCTTTAAACTGCTGCCACGCTCCATCTTTGATGAATTGTGGAATTGCGCTGACTTTCTCTTCTTGGCTAGGATCAACCCCACGTACTTCAACCGCTTTGAGGTTAGTGCCTTTTTCGAGCAAGGCCGTGAACATTATATATGGTGCAGCCCCCGTCACATGAGGATGTTTCTCTGCTGTCTCAATCACCGATTGCCAGTCGGTAAACGGCGGTTTTACTGCTTGTAGTTCGCCATGAGGAATAACCGATAACACGCGGTTTTGTAACTCGCGTTCAAAGCCATTCATCGCAGATAAACCAATAATGATCACAGCAACGCCGATAGCGATTCCTAGGGTTGACGACATCGAAATAAACGACACCATCTTGTTACGTTGTTTAGCACGGCTAAAACGGCTACCGATATACAGGGATAAAGGTCGAAACATTAAGCCACCTCAACCTGTACCAATTCGCCGTCTTGCATGTGCATACAGCGATCCAGCTTTGCCGCTAACTCTTTATCATGCGTGACAACCAAAAATGCTGTACCAAAATCTTTATTTAAACGACGCATTAGATCGTAAATATCCAATGCTGTTTTATGATCTAAGTTACCCGTTGGCTCATCAGCCAAAACCAAAGACGGTTTGTTCACTAATGCACGCGCAATTGCCACGCGCTGGCGCTCACCACCACTTAACTCTGATGGACGGTGCTCAACTCGATGGCTTAAACCCACCATTGCCAGCAACTCTTGCGCTCGCAACTTAGCCTCATCAATGGATACGCCACCGATCAACAAAGGCATAGCCACATTTTCTAACGCGCTAAAGTCAGCTAATAAGTGATGAAACTGATACACAAAACCAATCTCTTGGTTACGTAATTTCGCCTGCTTATTGGTACTCATGACACTCAGGTTATTGCCTTTGAAAAAGACTTCACCCGCCGTTGGTTCATCCAGCGCACCAAGTAGATGTAGCAAGGTGCTTTTACCTGAACCCGATGAACCGACAATACCCACGAGTTCACCGTTATCGATACTAAAACCAACGCCTTTTAATACCTCGGTTTCCATCTGAGCTTCGCGGTAAATTTTACGTAGACCATGACAAACTAATAACGAATTACTCATAACGAAGTGCCTCAGCAGGACGAACAGTAGCTGCACGATAAGAAGGAAAAACAGTGGCCAATAGGCTTAACGCTATCGCGCCGACAATCACAAACAAAATTTGAAGCGGTAAGATCACCACAGGTAATGAACCACCCACAGTAATCAGCTGCACACCCAATACTGTCATCACAGAATTAAGGTTAAGAGCCAACAAGACACCAAGCAATCCACCCGCTAAAGCACCAATTACACCGCTACTTGCACCCTGTACAATAAACACCATCAAGACTTGGAAGTTACTCATACCCTGCGTTTTTAAAATAGCAACTTCAGCTTGTTTCTCCATCACCACCATGATCAATGCTGAAATAATATTAAAAGCAGCGACACCGATGATAAGACCCAACATCAATCCCATCATGTTTTTTTCCATCTTCACGGCTTGGAACAGCTCGCCACGTTGCTCACGCCAATCAGACCATTGCCACGGTTCAGGCAGTGATAAATTTGCCAGTTCGGTCACAGCAAAAGGATCATCGAGGAATAAACGCCAACCAGATATCTCATCTCTCTTTAAACGTAGCAGCCTACCTGCATCATGAATATTCACGACAATCAGCTGTTTATCCACGTCAGAACCCGTATCAAACAAACCTGAAACCGTAAAATTACGCTGACTTGGGATGCGCCCTAACGGTGTGTATTGGCTCGCACTCGTCACCATTAAGCGAACTTTATCGCCGACTTGTACACTCAATTGTGCTGCCAATGCCTGGCCCAGTACTACGTGATAACTACCCGCAGTGAGATCAGAAAGGTTACCGAGGGTCATCTGCTGCGCAATAGGCTCTTGGGCTGAGGGGTCTACCCCCATTAACATACCCGCAGACAATGATTGCGCACTCTGTAAAATCGCCTCACCACGCACGATAGGGGTGACTTGTGTGGTATGCGGTAATTCAGCCAACCATGCTGGCGCTTGATCTTCTAGTAAAGTGACGTTTGCAGATTCACTAACTACAGCTTGCGGCATTACCCCTAAAATACGCTGCTTAAGTTGTTGCTCAAAACCGTTCATCACCGACAGCACTGTCACTAAAGAAAGCACACCTATCGTAATGCCAGCGGTCGACATATAAGAGACAAAACGGCTAAACCGATCGCCTGAACGGCCACGTAAGTAACGTAACCCTATAAAAAGTGAGACGGGATGAAACATAAACTCGCTCAAAAACCATCAATAAATAACTGCCTGCAAGCATAACCCTTGCCGTGAATGATTACCAATTAACGGCGTAAAAGTAATGAAAAAACAATGGCTAAAAATAGACAAATAATGAGCAGTTAACCCGCTTAACTTGCTCGATAGCCAAAGGTGCGTGATAATCCTTAAATTGAATTTAAAAACAGAGCACCCAATGATTCAGGATGAATATTTTTCAGTCCATGCAGGGCTGACCATCAATGTCGAGCCGCTAGACGACAGTGCTGCATGCCCTGATGACGAGGCCTTTCGTTTAGAAATTCCCCCACTATTTCGTGTTGCCAGTGAATGTAGCGAACTAGAAGAAAGTACTGAGCGTTTATTGTCTAATTTTGGCAGTGACGACAGTAAAGCGCTTATTGGTTATCTTGGCGCACAAAATACCAAGATAAACCTGCTGCTCTCTTATGTGCTATCACAGCAAGATGATCCTACAGTACGTTTTACTACCCGTACTTTTGGTGCCAGTCGCTTAAGTTTTATATCATCGACACCACTTGCCACTGGCCGCACTGTGCGGATGAAACTGTTCTTAAACGATCCACCAGCTGCGATATATTGCTATGGCGAAGTCATTGATTGTCAGCCATATAACAATCAAAGCGGAGATGATAGCGACAACAGCGGCGATAACAACAGCTACGAAATCCACCTACGTTATACCCAGCTACTTGAAAGTGATCGTGATTTACTGATCCGCGCCGCTTTGCATGTTCAACAAAAACTGCTGCGCGAACGCGCACAACAACGTTCAGATAGATAATTAGAGCCCCATGAAAACAGAATCTATTCTTGCTATACCTCATCCACAAAAAGCGGGTGACAAACGATTCGTAGGCAACCTTTCTGGGGCGGCACTTGCCCTCTCTATCGCTGAGCTTGCTAACGAACATCAAGGCCCACTATTGGTTGTAGTGGCAGACTCCCAATCTGCATTGCGCTTGCAACCCGAAGTCAGCCAATTCACCACACATGACGTCAGTGTTTTCCCCGATTGGGAAACCTTGCCATACGATAATTTCTCGCCACACCAAGATATTATTTCCGATCGTTTGGCATGCTTATATAAGTTACCGACTCAAAACTCAGGCGTGTTACTCATCCCTGTTAGCACACTGCTGCAGCGCTTAACGCCACAATCGTTTTTGCACCAGCATGCGCTATTAGTCAGCAATGGCGATCGCTTATCGCTTGAAAAGCTCCGTATTCAACTTGAAGCATCAGGCTATCGCCATGTCGATCAAGTAATGGAACATGGTGAATACGCTAGCCGAGGATCGCTGGTTGATTTATATCCTATGGGTAGCAACCACCCATACCGCATCGACTTCTTTGATGATGAAGTGGACTCCATTCGCCAGTTTGATCCTGAAAATCAGCGTTCAACCGGCGAAATTAACGAAATCCACCTACTGCCAGCACATGAATTCCCAACCGATGAAATTGCAGTCGAAAACTTTCGTATGCGCTGGCGTGAACGCTTTGAAGCCCGCCGCGAGCCAGAGTCCATCTACCAGCAAGTCAGTAAACGCACTTGGCCTGCAGGCATCGAATACTGGCAACCATTGTTTTTTGAGCAAACAGAAACCCTCTTCGATTACCTGCCAGACAGCAGCCTATTAGTGACAGTGGGCGAACTAGAATCGCCTGTCGACCAATTTTTAGCTGATGCTGAGTACCGTTACGATCAACGCCGAGTCGATCCGCTACGCCCTCTATTACCGCCTGCCGAATTATGGCTAGGCAAAGATGAAATGTTTGCGGGCTTTAAGCCTTTGCCACAAGTGCGCCTTCGCCATGAAGCCGAGCCCGAAAAAGCAGGCCGATACAATCCAGCATTAGAGGCTGTACCTGAACTTACAATCAACCATCAGCTCAAAGAACCGTTCGCTGAATTACGCCGTTTCATTGAGCAGTTCAACGGTAAAGTGATCTTTTCTGTTGCCTCTGAAGGCCGCCGCGAAGCCCTATTAGATTTACTGGCACGCATTAAGCTTCGCCCTATGGTGTGCCAAAACTTAACCGAAGCCCTGCAAGCTCCAAGCGAACACACGCTGATTATCGGTGCCGCTGAAAACGGTTTTATCTTGGCAGATGCCAACATCGCGCTTATTTGTGAAAGCGATCTGTTGGGTGAGCGCGTTATCCAACGTCGTCGCCGTGAAGAAAAGAAAACCATTAATGCTGATACCATCATCCGCAACTTGGCCGAGCTTCAAGTAGACCAACCTGTTGTACACATAGATCACGGTATTGGCCGCTTTAAAGGGCTGCAAACGCTTGAAGCGGGCGGGTTAAAAACAGAATACGTAACGTTAGAATATCAAGGCGGTGCCAAACTTTATGTGCCTGTTGCCTCTTTACACTTAATTGGTCGATATTCTGGTGGCGCTGAAGAAACAGCACCGCTGCATAAGCTAGGTGGTGAAGCTTGGACCAAAGCACGCAAACGTGCAGCAGAAAAAGTCCGAGATGTCGCCGCAGAATTGCTTGATGTCTATGCCAAACGAGAGCTAAAACCGGGTCATAAATTCATCCTAGACCGCGAAGGCTACGCTGATTTCAGTGCCGGTTTCCCGTTTGAAGAAACCCATGACCAAGCCTTAGCGATTAACGCTGTGCTATCTGATATGTGCCAAGCAAAAGCCATGGATCGTCTAGTCTGTGGTGACGTTGGTTTTGGTAAGACAGAAGTGGCCATGCGCGCAGCATTTGTCTCTGTTGATAACAATAAACAAGTGAGTGTCTTAGTTCCAACCACACTGCTTGCTCAACAACACTTTGAAAACTTCCGTGACCGCTTTGCCAATACGCCAATTCGAGTGGAAGTACTCTCTCGCTTTAAAACGGCGAAAGAACAAAAGCAAATCATGGCAGACGTAGAAGAAGGGAAAATCGATATCCTGATCGGTACCCACAAACTACTCAATGCCTCTATCAAATATCACGACCTTGGCTTATTGATCGTCGATGAGGAACACCGTTTTGGGGTGCGTCAGAAAGAGAAGATCAAATCGCTACGGGCCGATGTCGATATCTTAACGCTTACTGCAACTCCTATTCCGCGTACGCTAAATATGGCGATGAGCGGCATGCGTGATTTATCCATTATTGCGACCCCTCCAGCGCGTCGCCTTGCAATCAAAACCTTTGTACGTGAGCGAGATGATGTCGTGGTACGTGAGGCAATCTTGCGTGAGATCATGCGGGGTGGTCAGACATACTTCCTTCACAATGAAGTCGATAGCATCGAAAAAACAGTCGAAGAGCTCACCAAGCTAGTGCCAGAAGCGCGTATTACATTTGCCCATGGTCAGATGCCTGAGCGTGAGCTTGAACGCATCATGAGTGACTTCTATCACCAGCGTTTTAATGTCTTGGTTTGTACCACCATTATTGAAACAGGTATTGATGTACCGACCGCCAATACCATCATTATGAACCGTGCCGATAACCTTGGTTTGGCTCAGTTGCACCAATTGCGTGGTCGTGTGGGGCGTTCGCACCACCAAGCTTATGCTTATTTACTGACCCCACACCCTAAACGCATGACCAAAGATGCGGTGAAACGTTTAGAAGCTATCGCCTCATTAGAAGATCTCGGTGCAGGCTTTACCCTTGCCACTCACGATTTAGAAATTCGAGGTGCAGGAGAGTTACTCGGTGATGACCAAAGTGGTCAAATCCAATCGGTTGGCTTTACCCTCTTTATGGAAATGCTAGAGCAAGCTGTCGAAGCCTTAAAAGAAGGCAAAGAACCATCATTGGATGATTTATTAAAGCAACAAACTGAAGTTGAGCTGCGCGTACCCGCATTGATCCCTGATGATTTCATCCCAGATATCAATACCCGCTTGTCACTATACAAACGTATTGCAAGCACCAGTGATGAAAATGCGATCAATGAAATGAAAGTTGAGCTAATAGATCGCTTCGGCCTACTACCCGAAGCGACAACGAACCTGTTAGCATTGAACAAAATCAAACTGAAAGCGGCAGGTATTGGCATTAAGCGTATTGAAGCAGGTGAAAAAGGTGGGTATCTTGAATTTAATCCTGATGCCAATATTAACCCGACTTTCCTTGTTGGTCTGTTGCAATCACAGCCTCAAAAATACCGTATGGAAGGGCCAACAAAGTTGAAATTAGCTACACCGCTAAGCAATAACAAAGACCGCATCAAGTTTGTTGACGATGTCTTAACACAGTTTGTTGAAAACCGCTTATAATTGAATGCACTAACGTGCGGAGTATTATCTTGAAAAAGTTTATCTATTTACTGCTTTTAGTAGTAAGTTGGCCAAGTTTTGCGGCACGACAATTTGATATCGAAGTCATTTTGTTTAAACGCAACATAAACCCAGAACAAGTCAATGAGTCATGGCCTGATACCCAACAAGCCATCGACTTACGTGGCACGATTGCATTTAGTGATAAAGACCGCCTTTCAGCAAAAGGGGTGCGTGTTTTATCACCAAGTCAGTACCAACTAAACAGTGAATATAACAAGCTAAAAAATCATGCGGGGTTTACGCCTCTCGCGCATATTGCTTGGCGCCAGGGTGATCAAGGTAAAGGGGCTGCACCACGAATCCACCTAACGGCAGGTAAAGATTTCTCTGACCGTTACTTTGCTGACGGAACCTCTCGTGATGCTGTATCGTTATCAGCACCTCAAGATATAAGCACTGATGCTGCACCAAATACTGACAGCGGTATGGTTGTAACAACTGACAATGATGTAACAAGCGCTAGCATCAATAACATCAACCAACCAGCAATCAATAAACCATTGTTTGAACTTGATGGTAAGCTACAAGTCTATGTACAGCATTATCTGTTTGTTGACGCTGATTTAGATTTGCGTGAACCTGGGCGACGTGAAGTGATTGTTGGTACAGAGCCACTTGAGATAGACACCTTAGGGGGAGAAGCTAATGTTCAAGTTGGCCACCTCCAGGAAGTAAAAAAACGTGTTGAAGTTGAAGAGTTCCTTAAAGACTTTCGTTTCAAGCAAACACGAAGAATGAAGAGCAGCGAAACACACTACTTAGATCACCCATTGATGGGCATGATCATTCAAGTTCGCCGTGTTGGTGCTTAAGTTTTAAAACCTCGCTTTAGCGAGGTTTTTTCTATCCAAACCCGCATTAGACAACAATGAATTTAGATTATATCTACCATACTCCTCGTCTTACTCTACGCCCTTACAAAAGTGCGGATCTACTGCCTCATCTTGAGGCGGTGCATGAATCACTGCCTGAACTCACACCTTGGTTGGAATGGTGCGGTGACAGCTATAATCAGCACGATGCCAATGAGTGGATAGCCACCAGCCGAGTAAATTGGCGCTCTGACGTATGTTACGAACTCGCAATTTTTGACCGATGTAGCGACACCTTTGTTGGCAGCATTTCACTCTATGATGTGCTATGTAACTCTAATTCCGCAAATGTAGGCTACTGGATCCGCTCGAGTCAACACCGAAAAGGGATCGCGTCTGAAGCGCTGTATGTCATTTGTCGCTTAGCTTTTATTTCGCTTGGATTAACCCGCCTTGATATTGTCACCCACCCCGATAACATTGCGAGCCAGCGGACAGCGTTATCTTCTGGGGCAAAATTTGAAGGGTTACTACGAAATAAAATAATGATGTATGGGCAACCACTTGATGCCAACCTGTATTCAATCATACCGAGTGATACCAACTTGAATGAGTAAATGATCACAGCATTGCGCAGGAAAAATTGCTTAGCACTAAGCTAAGATTAGTATAACGTTACTCGCGTATTATAATTTTAACTCAAACACTTAAAGGACAGCATGTGTTCAAGATTATCGTAACCATTGCCATTATTGGCTTCGTGATTTTTTTCATGTATCGCTCTCAAAGCAACAAAAAAGCAGCCGCTGTAAATATCCAAGCTGGCGAAGTCTTTCTTAGCGAAAACAAACAAAATGAAGATGTGCATACCACTGCATCTGGTTTGCAATATCAGGTGCTTCAAGCAGGCACTGGTAATGTTCATCCGAAAGCATCAGACAAAGTAACAGTGCACTACCATGGCACTTTATTAGATGGTTCTGTCTTTGATAGCTCAGTCGATCGTGGTCAGCCAATTGATTTTGGGTTAAACCAGGTAATCGCAGGCTGGACGGAAGGTGTTCAACTCATGGTTGAAGGCGAAAAAACCCGCTTCTTTATTCCTGCCAATCTAGCTTATGGTAACCGAGCAATTGGTAGCATTCCTCCAGGCTCAGTGCTTATTTTTGATGTAGAGCTCATCAAAATTAACTAGTCGTATTCATTTGATTAGTGAGCTACCAAACAAAAAAAGACCGCCAAATTTGGCGGTCTTTTTTCATTAACTATCGATGGTGAAAAACAAGGTCGTCACTTATATGTTGAGCATGTTTTTTGATCAGCCCCCTGCTTATCCACTTAGCGTCATTAGTGCAATTTCAGGTTTGGTCGTAATACACGGTTAATTCGACCAACCAGCATCATCAAGCCCGTCTTGAATACACCATGCAAAGCAATCTGATGCATTCGGTAAAGTGAAATATACACGATGCGAGCAATACGACCTTCGACCATCATAGAACCTTTGGTCAGGTTACCCATCAAACTACCTACCGTCGAGAAGCGACTTAAAGAAACAAGTGAACCATGGTCACTGTATACATAAGGCTTTTGCTCTCGATCAGTGATCTTTGCAACAATATTCGAAAAACAACGACTCGCCATCTGGTGTGCAGCTTGTGCACGCGGTGGCACAAAGCTACCATCGGCTTGCACGCAAGAGGCTAAATCACCAATTGCGTAAATGTCATCATCACGCGTTGTTTGCAATGTAGGCTTAACAACCAATTGGTTAATGCGATTAGTTTCAAGCCCTGCAATGTCTTTCATGAAGTCTGGTGCTTTAATACCCGCCGCCCACACCATGATTTGCGCAGGAATGTGTTCACCGTCTTTGGTTGTTAAACCAGACGCATCTGCTTTAGTCACCATAGTTGCAGTACGTACATTCACACCCAGCTTGGTTAATTCGCTGTGCGCAGCAGATGAAATGCGTGGTGGTAAGGCAGGTAAAATACGCTCACCCGCTTCAACCAAATTCACATTCAAACGTGAGCTATCTAGATCGCCAAAACCGTAGTTTTGTAGCTCTTTAACCGCATTGTGTAATTCGGCAGAAAGCTCTACCCCCGTAGCGCCCGCCCCCACAATAGCAATATCAACGGTCTTCTGTTCTTTATTCGCATGAAGCTTTAAGAACTGATCGTTCATTTCGGTACGGAAACGGTGTGCCTGTTCAGGGCTATCAAGGAAAATACAGTTATCACGTACACCTTGAGTATTGAAGTCATTAGATGTTGAGCCAATTGCCATAACAAGGATGTCATACGCAAGCTCACGCTCAGGCATTAACAGTTCACCTTGATCATTGTGCAATTCAGATAAAATAATCGTTTTAGCGTCACGATTAATCTCTTGTAGACTTCCCATTTGGAAGTCGAAGTGATGGTTTTTTGCATGTGCGCGATAGCTGAGTGCATCGACACCTGCGTCCATCGAACCTGTTGCGACTTCATGTAAAAGCGGCTTCCATAAGTGGCTTGCTTTACGATCAACAAGCGTTACTTCTGCACGACCTTTACGGCCTAATGTGCGGCCTAATTTTGTAGCAAGCTCAAGCCCACCGGCACCACCGCCAACAACGATAATTCGTGTCACGATTACTTCCTCTTTGATTTATCGAATTTTTGTCTTGAATAGTTCGCCTTAGCTCTGGCTGACAACAGTAAACACTAAGACAAACTGACCATGAAATCTCACGATTTCAGAGGGCAAATAGATAGAAGGACCGATTTCAGATCAGTCCTTCAAGGGCGTAGGAGGCTTAGATTGTTTCTTTAAACGCTTTTATAGTTTGTAGATGCTGAGACAGTTTTTTAAATTTATGGGTTTGCGTCTCATCCCAGATGATCTTGTAATAATCACCGAGAACATCACTTGTGTGACGATTATCTAACACTTCATCCTGAGTTGAAAGTATGCACAGGCAATTACCTGCATTTTTTTCTCTAAATTCTGCAACACATTTCGTCGCTATGTCTAAATACTCTTCAGGTCGGTCAATTCTGCCTTCCATGTTATTTTCTGGCTGTAAGTTCGGGTTAAAAATAACCTGTCTTATGCCACATAAAAAACCGATTCTCTCAGACCAGAAACCACCGAGACCAACACCACATATGATCGGAGCTTTATCACTCGACTCATCAATCAGCTTATGCACTTCCTTTAGTAGGTGTTGCATATCGTGTTTAGGATGGCGCGTGCTGTAGTTAACAAACCGTACATCGGGATCGATAAACTGTAGTTGTAAAACCTTCTCGTGGTTACCTGGGCTTGTTGAATCAAAGCCATGCAGATAAATGATCATCCTTTTCTCCCTCGGTTTATATATCTTGCAAAATTAATCTAACACGTTTCTTGAGGTTTAAAAGTCAATTGTCGGAATTTGTATGCAAAACCGAGGAATACTCCACAGTTCTTTTCATGCATCATTTTTGTCTCCTATCATCAATACTCAATGACTTGGCGACAATACAGCCTAACGCCACCTCAATTAGAGCGAATTTCCCTCTTATAAATCACTTTTCGTTCGAAATCGAAGCGCGAAATAAAGTTCCTATCTAAAACAAACTGCTATGAAAAATAATTCGCACTATAACCTCATCATGTAATCATATAAAAATATAATGCTTTGCTAACAATAGTGCTTACTCCAAGCTACAGGGTAGTAAAGACTGCAGTTTATTGCTATTGTCCTTCCGAATTTAAAACAGTGCTCAATTGGCATTTCCAAGTATAGAGCCGCGAGTGCCTAGCTTAACTTACAACAGGAATTAAACCGCCGACACGTAATAGGTAGTAGCCCGTACTCAGTTACAAAAGGCTCAGGTGGAAAAGCCAAGAACGCAAAATGAAGGCAATACAATGAAAGTAAAACTTTTAGCAATTTCAGTTACAACAGCACTTCTTACGGCATGTGGTGGTGGCGATCAAGCACCTCCTCCATCCCAACCGAAAGTTGCTGTACCTCAACTAACTGTCTCTGCAATTAAAGGAAGCGTGGCAAACCCAGCAACGTCAACGACTGCAAAATACTCAGCAAGTCATGCAACGCGCAGTGCGACGACGTCATTTGATAAAATTAATACTGTCGACTGCACTGGAGCAATGAACCTTGCCAATATTTATAGTGTGGGCTGGGATGAGATGTTCAAAAAAGGGCTAACCTCAGATCAAATCCAAACGCTAACTGGCTTTTACGGTATCCATCTTGCTGAGGGACGGGTGGAATTCTCGCCTCATAGCGCCAAGCCTGTCGCAGCTAAAGACTGGATTAGCTACTTCTATTACACCGCAAACTTTCAAGAGTGTATAGCACGCGAACGTGGCCACGACAGTATCACCAAAGGTAATAACGGCATTACAGAATTGCGCCTTAAATACACGGTTGAAGCAAGTCAAAACACGCCATTGCAAACTCACGATAACTATACCGCGTGGCAAGAAGACACAGTTTCTAAGGATGTAACAGGCTTAGTGACTACCTTCACCACCGGCGACATTCAATCTAAAGATCGCCTTAAGAGCTACCGCTGGGATACTGGCCGCGCCGTTGATTTCGTCTCTGCCAACGATATGTTTAAACACAGCTACTTCTTCGAAGAATATGATAATAACGAAGTAACAGCACAAATTGTAGGCGGCAAACTTATCGATCATTACGGAAAAGCAAATGCGAGTGATCCTACAAAATTTTATGCTATTAACTTAATCTCTGCTCACTTCCCTGGTGTCGGCACCCAAGTCAGTTGGTGTATTCGAGGCAGTGAATATGCAGACAATAAAGAAACAGCTATTAGTGAAGCAAAATTCAAGCAAATCGTTAGCAGTGGTAACTTAGATACAGCCTACTGTGACCCATTTGACCCTAAGATTGGTAAAACGCGTTTCTACGATACGCACGGAGATGTGGTCGCTAAAGACTCAGCTATTGCTAACGAACTAAGCAATAAGCTCGCATCAGGTACTGTTGAAAAAGATAAGCTCGATAAATTGGTTAACAATAAAGCACTATACAGTGGCAAGAGCCAACAGGAATATTTCCAACAGACCTCCCTTGCCAATCAAGTTGATCAAATAAAGGCAGATCTTCAACCCTAATAATTAACACCAAGCTGACCAAAGGGCTCACCGATGTGAGCCCTATCGCTATCCAAGTTAGTATTAACTATTACTGATAAATCAATTTAGCAATATCTTTACGTAACCCAGTCAATAAGCCTTGTAAGTGATCCCGCTGATCATCCGTTAAACTATGATTCAAGCGACGCATCACATCAAAGCGTCTATTAAGGTAAAAAAGCAGCTCTTTCTCTGCGGCGGGGTTTTCAAAGGCTAACAGCTGATGCACTGTCACTGTCAATTGCTGCTGAAAAGCACCTGATTGTGGTTCTGCCATGAGCGTTTTCCAATCGGATAAAAAGTTCTCACGTACCGAGAAGAACGTTGGTTCCATTTCTACTTGATAACCTGCGAGCTCCGTTAACAGCGCGCGCTGTTTGTTCGTTAGCGTGCCTAACCATTGTTTTGCCGTTTTTTGTAGTCCTGTACTGCGCTTTTTGATCTTCTGCTTGGTCGTCAATACAGCCCGCTCTTGGCGTAACTTTTCAATATCACCTGCAATTTTTTTATTAAACTGCTGACGTTGCTGATCATTCAAAGACCGAAGCATGGAGGAAAATGTCGGCACGAAAATAGTTGCCGATTCTTGCCCTATCGCAGTAAATTTATCGTGATATTGGCTAATTTGATGAAAACTAAGAGGCTGTTCAAGATCGACTTGCAGTGATGAAATTAAGCGGTGGATTTTGGGGAGTTCTTTTTGACGATGCTCTTCAAGTGCCTTATCTAAATTAGCTTCAAAAGCGCGCTCTTGTGCCGAATCAAGACTGACATAATCCGACACATAATAAGGGATCCAAAAATTAAGCGTATTATAACCAAGACGAAGTACGCACCCAGTTAACAAAATGGCAGCGATACTCACACTTATACATCGTAGACACACACTTAATAAGGCGGTTTGCTTTGCTTTCTCTGCTGATTCAACAGCACTCGAGAATAAGGTCGATAAAATAGGCTTCAATACTAACCTCGCTAATCCTTGGCGTCAGTTTTTTACTCAATATTGAAGGTACGTATGTCGCACCTTTAATGATCAATATAGACCGCTAGCATCAATAGAAATTACATTCCTTGTAACTTCATTCATCTATGGTGCTTCTACCTTAATAAAAGCAATTGATTTAATAGCTTTTTACCTTGGCTACGGTAACTCTCATCTTGCCATACCTGCGCGCCTGCAAAGTACCACAGCATTGTCAGATAATCACACCAAGGCTGCCACGCAATAACGGCATTTTGCCATTGCTCGATATTTTCATCGCCACGCGCAAGACAATATGCCCTAACCGCTTCCTCACACTCATAGCCATTCGCTTGGATGGTCATCGCCAAATCTAACGACGGATCACCTGCTGCGGCATACTCCCAATCAATAACGGCATCCATCTGATCGTCACAACGAATAATGTTGTAATAGCCCAAATCAAAATGGCAGCAAGTGAGAGCAAAAGAATAAGGCAATGGCGTTTGTTGAAAACCATCAAATAGCATCGTTAAGTCAGCTTGCTTATCAACAGGGGCTATGGCGTTCCAGTACTGCAGTGCTTTGTCATGGATGTCCAAAGTATGCAAGGGCGCTGCACATTGGTGGATCTTCGCTTGTAATGCCATGATGGCATGAAGTTCAGCTGGTGTCTGGTGCACCTCACCCGCCAACCACTCAACAAGTAGCCCCTCATCAGAGAGTAACAGCACATTAGGTGCAAACGCTTGTTGCCTTAATTGTCTTAACACTTGCGACTCGTGTAGCCGAGAAACCGCAAATGCCTCTGATGCTTTTGCAACAGGGCGCCAAACTGCAGAAAAAGTCACAAACTCTAGCAACATACAACGGTTACTTAATCCACCTTGCAACGGCATTACACGGACTATTTTTTCACCTAGATGGTGCTCTATCATCTCTTGCGTTGTACTTGCTATTAGCGTGTCATATTTATTCATTATGTCGACTCATAACGACACTTCAGCCGTAATCAGAAACGTCATATTCAAGATGAACATAAATGACATCCCCCCTCTCGAGCGCAGTCTCGTCGTATATTTTTCAAAAAAAACGCCAATGAAAGTTCATTGGCGTTATTTATTGGATCAAAAATTAGCCGAGCTAATTACATGCCAAAGAGTGTTTTTGCTTCTTGCTTACGAATTTCAGTTTCATCCGCCCACTCAATCAGGCCGGTTTTAAGGTCCATCAAACGCATCGTCATTTTGTAGTAAACGTCTTTGTCACTACCGTTTTGCTTAACGATGCTTGCTAGGTTGCCATAAAGCATGTATTGCGCACCAACCATTTGGCCGAATTGAATTGCAGTGCTTTGATTTACAAGCTCGTCGTTATTTTGGAAGTTAAGTTGCTTACGCACCGCTTCAACACGTGTCATGTCAACAAAACGGAACTTACCAGAATTAAGTAGACGCGTGCTGATTGAATCCGTTACAGACTCAGTATCAATGTGCTCACTGGTTTTATTTTTAACGCTATCAACCACAATGATAGGACGCTTACCATTCGCAGTAATGTAAGCAACAGAGCCAGACGCTAACATGCTATCTGTCATTTCTACCGCAATTTTCTGTAGATCCGTAGAACCAAATTCAATCGTGGTTGTTTCCGCTTCTTGAGCGTCACCGTAACTAACTTTTTGAGCACAGCCGCCAAGCAACACAGCTAAACTTAGTACAGCGATTAGGCCTTTTTTCATCTTCTTACCTTTTAAATAATCAATTAATAATTAGCGCGGCGAATATAAATTCGGTACTGCTTCGCGTTAGCATTAGTTGCTACCGCTTGGAGTGTCATCGAGTCTTTACCATGAATCACAAATTGGCGCCAAGGTGCATCACTGCCCTCCAGCTCAAGGCCTTGTGCATCATACCAATAGATACGATATTGAAGTTGGAGATCATTTTCTGACTGACTGGTCACAGGTACTGCTGCTTTCATCAGCCCATTAACATTAGTGATCATCGCTTTTTCAATCGTTAGTTTGCTGGCTAACGATGAATTACCAATCACCACATTTTGATTACTACTTTCTATACTAATCCCAGATGTTCGTGGCGCACACGCCGACAGCATCAAGGCAAATAACAATACGGATAGTGCTCTCATTAATTCGCTCCTAGTAATACCGACCACCAGCTGACTTGATTGCCTTGGCGTGACACCCAAACCATGGTTGTGCGTCCTGCTTTCACTTCAACATCCAACTGTTGCCCATTCCAACTTAACGTCTGCGTTCCCGCTTTGACGTCATCTTGATAAATATTGATGGCAGCAGGCAAGGTCTGCCAACTGCGCGTATCGGGTTGCTCTGTGAGTGTATTAAAAATATTAGCCAGTACGTTGCCGACATCATCACCATTTTTTGCCGCTGTACGTCTTACTTCATCTTTTGCTACTACGCGCAATGCTTGACGAACCACAATCGCAGGTAAACTTTCCGATAAACTCTGTTGCGCCATACTATTAACATTAGCAACTTGTTCACTATTCAAAGGCTTATTAGCCAATTTAAGTGGTGATAACCTTGGTATAGTCACATTGCGATAGTATGGCAGTGCTAGGTTATAGATAGCCCCTTGACCACGACTATCATAAAGGTAAAGCGGTAAGCGCCAGTTATCCCGCGCAGCAACAACACCTTGTTCGTCAAAAATAATGACGCGTCCTTCGCTAGCAGCGGGTCGTTGATATTTACCATAGCGCGCTTCGAGTGTTTGAAGATCATCACGCATCTGTAAGCGTGTCGCCAAACGGAGTACCGTTTGTGCAACGTAAATATTATCTGGCGCAACCGCTAATGCACGTTTGAAGTCGATATATGCGCCATTTAAATCGCCATCTGCTTCGTACAGCACACCCGATAAGAAAAATAAGTAACCATTTTGTACCGCACTTAACGTTGTGCCCGCATCAGGATAGCGCGCTAATACTGCGCCAATATTGTCACTGATGCCTTTCTGTTTAACCGCTTTTTCAGCACTCGCAAGCTCTTTCTCTCGTATTTTACGCGCTGTCTCTTGCACCATATTGGCACGACGAACTTCAACCAAAGCGCCTTCTAACTTACGCTGTTGAACATAGTTAAGCGCAAGGTAAAGATGCAAAAATCCCAACTCATAATCAGTCGGCTGGTAGGTGATCATATTATCGTTTGTTAATATTGCCCCTGCTTGGTTAAAGCCTTCAGAAACTTGAATAATAGCCTTACTTTGTTGTTCTTTTACGGCAGCATCTGTGCTCTGAAAAGCAGAAAAACTAGCAGGGAATTGTTGAGCAACAAAGCGGGTACGCCCTTGCTCCATGCCATCAAGAATTGGGCCTGCTGGCGCGGTTGGCAATGATTCAATCGCAGCTTCGTATTGCCCCTGCTCTAAAGCCGTATGGCTTGGGTTCATAGCAGCGCTGTAATGGCTAAACAATCCCTGAGCAGATAAGTTAGCGCAGGCCGCTAATGTCAAAGATAACAATACCGTTGCGACTTTTTTCAGCATGAAATTTATAAACCTTCATCCATTAAGCTGGCAAACTACCAACAACATAGTAATAGCGAGGAGCGACCCGTGCTTGCACATCGTCACTCCTCTGGTTTCAATTAGCCAACAAGCATAGGACCAAGTGGACGACCACCGACCAAATGCATGTGGATATGGTAAACCTCTTGGCCGCCATGTGGGTTACAGTTAACAATCAAACGGTAACCGTTCTCGGCGATGCCTTCATCTTCCGCTAATTTACGTGCAACGGTAAATAAACGCCCCATCATTGCTTCATCATCAGCTTCTACATCATTCACTGTTGGTAGCAGCTTATTCGGAATAATCAGAATATGACTTGGCGCGCGCGGGTTAATGTCACGAAAAGCTGTCACCATCTCGTCTTGATAAAGGACATCTGCAGGGATTTCCTTGCGAATAATTTTACTGAAGATCGTTTCTTCGGCCATGTCATGCTCCATTTCAAAAGATTACATCACAGGGAGTATGCTCGACTCCAGCGTCCAGAGCAATATTGAACACCGTTTTAAACATCATTTCCAGTGAATATTGCATTCTGTGACTCTTTTTTTGCAGCGCAGTTCAAAGTATGTGTATTAAGAACTCAATTAGTATCAAGCTTAACATTAAGACTCCGATACAGGTGTTACAGTCAAACATAGTACATAACAAACACTTAGCTATTTCGATTGTCGATACACCAGTTAAAAAAGAAGTCAGACTCAGCAGTCAAACGCATTTCTTATATTGCATACAATTTCACCAAAGTATGCTTTGAGTGACTATTTTAGGGATATTATGAAGAATAAAAGACAAACCTCTGTCATACGCCGAATGTATGCGGGATTTGCTGTAATGGTGGTGCTATTTATTGTAACTGTGACATTGATGCTACAAGGGACTAACCGCATCCATGCCCAACTAGAAGCTGTAACTTCAGAATCTTTACCGCTTGTTTCCACCGCTAGCCAAGCGAGCGTTCGCTTACTCGCTGCAGACAAAATTTTCAAAGACTATCTCACCAGTCAAAACCTTGATCGCATGGCAACCTATCAAGCAAGCTTCACCGAAGCACACAATACCTATTTGGCAACGCAAACATCACTGATTAATGAAGTGCAAAAGCACCCAAGGCTCCGTGAGCAAACTGACCAACTACTGAATTTAGAGCAACGCTACTTCACCGAAGCGAATAAAGCGATGGCGAACTATCGCGCTCAACTTGTTGCTCAAGCAGAGCGTCAGCGCATGGCACGTCGATTCCAGCAACTTTACCCGCAACTCAGCGTAAAGATGAAGGAGTACATTGACGATCAAGATAGCTTTACTATTAAGATGATGGCCAAGAGCTATTTCATCAAATTAGAACAAACAGAGACCATCACCTCTGACGCACTTGCGGTAGAAGATATTGACGCCATCAGTAAAGCAATGAAACAAAATAGACGTCACATCAGCCATTTAAACGATGCATACCGTGGCCTATCAACACAATTACCCGCACTAAAACAAAATTTTGACGAAGCCATCGCGCAATATACCCGCGATATTGGTCAAAGTGGCGGTATCCTCGCTACTCACCATGACTATGTAGATGCAAAAAAACGTCTCTACGACAACATTTTAGTGCTAGCAACTGAAATAGATGACGCCGTCAACTTGCTCAATACCTTCCAAACACAAGCCGATAGCATGATGGATGGTGCGATCGCTAAAGCGGAAACAGCCTATAACCAAGGCCTACGTAACGCAGTGCTTATCGGTTTATGTGCCACCGCATTTGCTATCTTTATCGGCTGGGTATTAGCACAAAGTGTGCGGAAACCGCTGCGTTCAACCCTAAAAACATTGGAAGCATTAACCGATGGCGATATGACTCAACGCATTGAAGATAATCACTTTATTGAGTTCCAAAAGCTCAGCAGCCATATCAATACCCTCGCGGGTAACTTACAGGAAATTCTCGGTGAGATAGGTACAGCATCAGAAGATCTCACTAACGTTGCAACAGAAAATCAAACAACAACCGCCTCAGCGAAAAACCGTCTTAATGAGCAACGCCAGCAAACAGGCTCTGTTGCAACTGCAATGACAGAAATGGAGCAGTCCGTGGCGGATGTATCACGCAGTGCGCAAAGTTCGATGGAACGGGTAATTGAAGTCAGTAAAGCGGCCGATACTGGCCGTGAAGTGATGAGCCGTAACATCAACACGGCTCACCAACTTTCATCGCGCTTAGATGAATCGGTAAGTGCAGTTGGAAAACTGCAAGAAATGAGCAGCAATATAGGCTCGATTTTGGATGTTATTCGCAACATCGCCGATCAAACTAACCTACTCGCCTTGAATGCTGCAATTGAAGCTGCACGTGCAGGCGATCAAGGTCGTGGGTTTGCCGTGGTTGCCGATGAAGTACGCGTTCTAGCAAAACGTACTACAGACTCTACCGCGGAAATTGAATCTATGATTCAGAGCCTACAAAGCAGTTCAGGCCAAGCCGTTACCATGATGCAGAGCTGTGTGACTGAGATGGACAACAGTATCAGCCAAGCTTCAGACGCCAATGGTGCAATGGAAGAAATCCAAGCCATTATTTTAGATATCAGCGAAATGAGTGAACACATTGCCCACGCCGCACAAGAGCAACGTAGCACCACAGGCAGTATCGCCCGCAGCCTTGAAGATATCAGTCATATTGCTGATGCTAACTTCGCGTCAATGGAAGAAGTCGCAGAAGCAAGCAGTAAGCTCGATCAGTTGGCCCACCAGCAAAATAGTTTGGTGCATCGCTTTAAGGTGTAATGCGGATTAGGTAAATAGATTAAGGCGTTATCTTTAGGCCAGTGAATACACTGGCCTTTTTCAGCCCTTGACAGCAAACGATTGCGCTTTAATTCAGCAGTTGCCCAATTTGACGAAGAATTCACCTTTACATCATTAAGTTATACTTTTAGAATCGGGCAAATTTTTTGGGAGGTAAGCGACTATGACGACTTTGACTATCACACGCCCCGATGATTGGCATGTGCATTTACGCGATGGCGACGTACTAAAAGATACTGTTCGCGACATCAGCCGTTATATGGGACGCGCGATCATAATGCCAAATTTGATCCCACCAGTAACGGACACCGATGCAGCATTATCTTACCGTGAACGTATTCTTGCTGAAGGTCCTCAAGGCAATTTCTCCCCTCTTATGGTTATCTACCTAACCGACAACACCACTCCTGAAGAAATCCGCAAAGCAAAAGCCACTGGCCATGTTTACGCTGCTAAACTTTACCCTGCTGGTGCAACAACCAATTCAGATTCAGGTGTGACTTCAGTAGAAAAACTGCTGCCAACATTCAAAGCAATGCAAGAAGTGGGCATGCCATTGTTGATCCACGGCGAAGTAACAACGCACGATGTCGACATTTTTGACCGTGAGAAAGCCTTCCTAGATAACGTATTAGGCCCAATCGTTGAGATGCTACCAGAACTGAAAATTGTTCTTGAGCACATCACTACAGCTGACGCAGTAGAATTTGTAAAAAATGCAGGCCCGAACGTTGCGGCTACCATTACTGCTCACCACCTGATGTTTAACCGTAACCACATGTTGGTTGGCGGTATTCGCCCTCACTTCTTTTGCTTGCCAATTCTAAAACGCAACACCCATCAGCAAGCCTTGATTGAAGCGGCAACCAGTGGCAGCAAGAAGTTCTTCTTAGGTACGGACTCAGCACCGCACGCTAAAGGCCGTAAAGAATCAGCTTGTGGCTGTGCGGGTTCGTACACAGCGCACGCTGCTATCGAGCTTTACGCAAGTGTATTTGAAGAAGCCGATGCACTGGATAAACTCGAAGGATTTGCCAGCTTCAATGGCCCTGACTTCTATAACCTGCCGCGTAACACCGATACCATTACACTACAAAAAGAAGCATGGGCAGTGCCTGAGACCATGACCTTTGGTGACGATGTAGTTGTGCCAATTCTGGCTGGTGAAGAAATGCAATGGAAAGTGTGCTAAGCGTTTTTAGTTCAAACTGACACTAAAAAATTAAAAGGCTCCGCTTGAATATAAGCGGAGCCTTTTTCATTGCCGTCTTTTATCTTCAGATCATTAATTCTGCGTTACTAACTTGGCTTCAGAACGATCAGGAACAGGTACTTTGTGGAACAAACGATAAAGCACAGGCACCACAATCAAAGTCAGCACAGTCGCAAAGCTCAAACCAAACATAATAGTTACTGCCATTGGCTTAAAGAATACATCGGGTAATAAAGGTAACATCCCGAGCACGGTTGTTATCGCCGCCATACACACAGGTCGTACCCGACTTACCGCCGCATCCACTACGGCGCTATACATATCTTTTCCGCTGGCCACCTCAATCTCTATCTGATCGATCAAGACAATACCATTTTTGACCAGCATGCCCGATAGACTTAAAAAGCCAAGTAACGCCATAAAACCAAATGGCGTATTCAGCGCTAATAAGCCTGTAGTCACACCGATGACCGCCAGTGGTACTGTCGCCCACACAATCAAGGCTTCTTTAACCTTCTTGAATAAGAAAATGGTGATCAAGAACATCACAAGGTAACCCATAGGCATGGTTGAGAATAGCGAGGCTTGTGCATCAGCCGACGATTCATACTCTCCCCCCCACTCCAGTGAATAACCTGGCGGGTATTCTAAACCTTCAATAATAGGTTGAATCCGTGCTTGTACTGTCGCTGCGGTTTCATCACCAAGTGGATTAGGATCAGCCATCACTGTGAGCATACGTTTACGGTCTTTCCGTACAATAAGGGGATCTTCCCACCGTATATTCACGCCGAGCATTACTTGCTGAAGGGGGACATAACCTTGGTTAACTGGGCTCCATATTTTCATGCCTTCGATGGTAGAGACATCAACCCGCTCTTTTTCAGGCAAACGCGCCACAATAGGCATTAAGTTAGTCCCATCACGGTAAATACCGATGGTTAAGCCTGAAAACGCCATTTGCAGTAAGTCATCAACTTCTTCTTTGGTAATACCGTAGCGACGTGCTTGGCTTTCATTGAAAATAGGTTCAATAACTTTAGTGCGCTCACGCCAATCATGACGAATATTAAACGCACCAGGATCGGCATGCATAATATCCACCACCTGTTTACCTAAATTACGCAAAACCGTTGGATCGGGGCCGACAAGACGCGCCTCAATTTTAGCCCCTGAGGATGGACCAAGCATAATTTGTTTAAGCTTGTACTCGACTTGTGGAAACTCTTTATCAAGCAATTCACTAAATTGCGCCATGTTTGGCAGCACAGCATCAAACGAGTCTAATCGAACAATGAGCTCACCGTATGAGGCATAACTTTTTTCAGGCGTGTAAGTCAGCATAAACCGCTGAGAGCCTTTCCCCGCACTAGAGCTAACATACTCGACCCCTTCTTGCTGCTGTAACGCCCCTTCCAGCTCTTTCAACGCCGCATTGGTCGCTCGTATATCGGTACCTTCTGGCAGCCACACATCAACCATGAACATAGGCGTGGTGGAAGACGGAAAGAAGGACTGCTTGAGTAAGGTGAACCCATATAAGCTGACACCTAGCATGATGACAAGTGAAATGACCGTAAGCCATGCACGGCGCATACACCATTCAAGTGACGCTTTGTACACCACAAAAAATTTACCCGCGTAAGGATCATTATCCTCGGCGTTTTCATCGATTTTGACACTCTTAAAGAACATGTCACAGAAAAAGGGCGTGAGTGAAATTGCGGTAAACCAACTAAGCATCAAGGAAACAAGCAATACAGTAAATAGAGTTCGACAATACTCACCGGTCGAGTCTTGCGACAGACCTATCGGGGCAAAGGCCATTACCGCGATCACCGTAGCACCTAATAACGGCCATTTAGTTTGCGTGACAATATCAGAAGCGGCCTGCGATCGAGTCCGCCCTTTTTGCATGCCTATCAGCACCCCTTCGACCACCACGATGGCATTATCCACCAGCATCCCAAGTGCGATAACCAAAGCCCCCAATGAGATGCGCTGCAGATCAATCGCCATCCATTTCATGAACACAAAGGTGCCCAGAACCGTCAATAACAAGATTAAACCGATCAAAATACCGGAGCGTAGCCCCATAAAAAACAACAGAACAATAATAACAATCGCAACCGCTTGGCCTAAACTGACCACAAAGCCACTGACTGATTTATCAACCTCTGTAGGTTGACTGTAGACCGCACTGATATTAATACCTATGGGTTGCTGCTCTTTGAGTTCGGCAAGACGGCGCTTCACTTTATCACCGATCTTCACCACATTAACCCCAGAAACAAACGAGATCCCCACGTTCAATGCTTGCTTGCCATTAAAGCTAATCAGGTTAGAAGGGATTTCTTTAAAACCACGCTGAATAGTGGCGACATCACGTAAATAAATCAGCCCTTCAGCACCACTCTCGGTGATGATTAAATCCCCTAGCTCATCAACGTTTTTGAACTCCCCCGTCGGATGTACCCGAATATATTCATCGCCGACTCGCACTGCACCCGCACTACTGACTAAGTTTTGCGCAGCTAGGGTGCCGTAAATCGTCTGAGGCGAAATACCAAGGCTATTCAAGCGCTGAAGTGATATTTCAATAAAGACCTGTTCTTGTTGCGTTCCCGTCACTGACACCTTACCAACGCCGTCGACGAGCTCAATTTCTCGTCGGAGATAGTCGACGTAGTCATTCAGTTCTTTGTAGCTATAGCCATTACCTGTTATTGCTAACAAAATCCCAAACACATCACCAAAGTCATCAATTACCGATGGGTCAGCAACACCAGGCGGCAAGCTGGGCTTGAGATCATTTACCTTACGACGTAACTCATCCCAGATTTGGGGTAAGTCATCTGGGCCATAGTTGTTTTTCATCGTGACGGTGATCTGCGATAAACCACGGCTTGAGATAGAGTTGACCTCATCCACATAGGTCAACTGCTGGATCGCTTTTTCAATCGGGTACGTTACTTCCTCTTCAACTTGAAGCGGGGTTGCACCGGGGTAAGCTGTCACCACCATGGCATCTTTGATGGTAAAAGCAGGATCTTCTAAACGACCAAGACCAAAGAAAGCCATGGTGCCGCCGATCAAAAAGATCAATGTCAGCATCCAGCTGATCACTTTATTCTCGATGAAATAGGATGCGATATCTTGTTTCATGGCTGGTTATCCTCTTCATCAACAACAATCACACTTTGCCCATCACGTAAGCGGTTACCACCCGCAATGACAATCCGCTCACCTTCTGCCACACCTGAAAAAATTCGCACCCCTTCTGGCACTATCTTGTCAGTCGATATTTGTCGTTTAGTAACGGTATTGTCAGCATTGACGACCCACACGAATTTATTTGCCTGCTCAATACCATCACCATCTTCATTAAAGATTGCTTCAACAGGCACGACAGGTTCACCCGCTTGGTAGATCTTCAACTTTTGTGCATCCGCCTTCACTTCAACCGCCATCCCATCAAGAATGAAGCGGTCGCTAGGCATTGGCATGGTTAGGGTCACCAAGAATGTGCCTGAATCAGGATCAAGCTCGGTAGTAAACTCTTTTAGCTTGGCGCGATACTCCATCCCATCGGGCATAATGACACGCGCATTCGGGCGGTCCCGTTCAATTTCGACCGCTGACCGTTGCGAAAAGATCATGTCAGGCGCTTGAATATGAATGTCCACCCGCTTAGTACTATGGATATTCATGACTTGCTGACCGACTTGAACGTTCTCAAATTCTTCTATCGGCACTCTCGAAATCACCCCTGAAAATGGCGCTCGTAGTTTAGTGAACGTTAATCGCAACCGCGCCAAATCTAATCGTGCTCTGGCAATACTGCGCTGTGCACGTAATTCATCGAATTGTGATTGGGCTAAATAGCCTTTATCGACCAATTTTGCCGAGCGGCGGTACTGGCTGTCTGCCACATTGTATTTTGCAAGCGCATCATCCACTTCCAGTTGGTAATCCGTTGGCTCTAGTTCGGCAAGTAGCTGGCCTTTTTTAACAAGATCACCAGGGCGAACCAATACCTTGGTCACCTCCCCTTGAATACGAAACGACAAACTAGACTTATCCGCGGCAGCTGCCACTGCAGGAAACGTCAATAAAGGCGCAGCGTCGGCTAATGAAACGGTGGTAATTTTGATCGGTTGATCGATAACGCGAGATTCTAGCGCGGACTTTTCACACCCCACCAACAGAAAAACACAGAGGCAAAATACGAGTAATAACGTCTGCATGTTATAACCCCCTCTCTTTTATCCAAGCCCGCACTTTCTGCCCATCTTCCAACTCATCGACTCCCGAAGTAGCAATCAAATCATCGTCTTGAAGACCTTGCGTTATATGATTATTTTCATCCAACTCGACCGCCGTTTTTTTTATTAATCCATCGCCATTAACATGCCAGACATAAGTCGTGTTGCCTTCTGTGATAATGGCCCGTTGGGGAATTGCACCGGCGTTACCTTTAGGAATTTTGATACGCACCTGCCCAGACATACCTGGGAGGATATTTTTTCCTTTAGGACGATCCATATACAAGGTCACTTTATAGCTCGAGGTTTTAGGGTCAGCTTCTGTATCCACTTCTTTAAATTGCGCGGGGTAGCTTTTCTCTAAATCGGTATCAAAAGTAACAGCTGGGTTAATAGCTTTGGTGTAGCCTTTAAAGCGGGCGAAAAGATGGTCTGGCAGTTGAAACGTTACATTGATCAGCCCTGCACTTTGAATGTGCAAAACAGGCTGTTTAGCCTTCACAAATTCATAGTTTTCAATCAAAGATAACGAAATATTACCGTCGTACGGTGCGAGTAATGTGGCATATTTGAGGTTAACTTTTGCTTTATCGAGAGAGGCTTTAGCTTGTTTAAGCGCGGCTTTAGACGTGTCGTAATCGAGTTCGGAGATCACCTTGGTCTTTCGCAGTTCCACATCTCGGTTAAACTGCACTAACGCCAATTGATAGTTTGCCTGGGCCTGCTTCATCAACTGAGTCAGCTCATCGACATTGAGCATGGCAAGCTGTTTGCCTTTTTTAACAACATCCCCTGCATTCACAGAAATGCTGGCTAACTCACCTGAAACTCGAAACGCAAGAATGGCTTTGTCGCCGGCTTCTACCGTGGCTGGAAACGTTCGAAACGTATCCTTGTTGCCTACCGAAACTGACATTAATTTCACTGGCCGTGAATCAGGTTCTGCCACTACTTGTTCTTTCTCACCACAAGCTGCTAATGATAAACATGTTGTCACTGCAGTGAAAAATCGGGTTATGTTTTGTTTCGTTTTTACCAATACATACTGATTTGTAAAACTACCTACTGTGAAGCTCTGCTTAGCGAGATTCTGCGACTGAGTACTTACGCACTTATCCATCATCATCGGCATCTACACCCCTGTCAGTCATCTATCTAGCGCTTGAAAACATCCCTTTTTTGGCTTATTGAATGTGACTAATTACACATTAATACCGAGAAAATTTTGTGGATGCATTTAAACAGTGTAGACACAGAGTTCAACAGAAAGGATATTTATGCTTATAACAAGCTAAGTTATGGCATGAAAGGCGACAGGGAAAAGAGAGTCAAACCAAGTGATTTTTATGAAATGAGCCCGTAGCTGCAAGATAAAATAACAACAGAAAAGCAAAAAGGAGCCGAAGCTCCTTTTTATTTATTTAACCGATATCAGAATTAAACATCCATTTCAGCAATTTTCACTTTCCAGATATCAGGGCCGGTCTGGTGAGCATTATTACCGGTTGAGTCAACTGCCACGGTGACAGGCATATCCTCAACTTCAAACTCGTAAATTGCTTCCATACCCAGATCTTCAAAAGCAACCACTCGTGCTTTCTTGATTGCTTTCGCTACAAGGTAAGCTGCACCACCGACTGCCATCAAGTAAACGGCTTTGTTTTCCTTGATAGATTCAATAGCCATTGGCCCGCGTTCAGCTTTACCTATCATGCCTGTTAAGCCAGCTTGCTCTAACATCATATCGGTAAACTTATCCATACGCGTTGAGGTTGTCGGGCCAGCAGGGCCTACAACTTCATCACCCACTGCATCTACTGGGCCTACGTAGTAAATAAAGCGGTTGTTAAAATCAACAGGGAAATCTTCACCACGTGCTAGCATATCTTGAATACGCTTATGTGCAGCATCGCGACCCGTTAAGATCTTACCAGACAAAAGTACCGTCTCGCCTGACTTCCACTCTTGAACATCGGCTTTGGTAATCTCATCGACATTGACGCGACGAACATTATCACCGACTTCCCAAGTCACTTCAGGCCAATCTTCTAGTTTCGGCGGCGTAAGCTCTGCAGGACCTTGGCCGTCTAAGGTAAAGTGAACGTGGCGTGTAGCCGCACAATTCGGGATCATGCAGACAGGTTTAGAGGCTGCATGGGTTGGCGCAGTTTTGATTTTCACATCAATCACTGTTGTCATACCGCCAAGACCTTGTGCACCAATGCCGAGCTTATTTACGCGCTCATAAATGTCTAAACGCAGTTCTTCTTCTGCATTTTGTGCACCACGCGCTTGTAGATCATGGATATCAATTGATTCCATTAAGGATTCTTTTGCCAGTACCGCTGCTTTTTCTGCTGTACCACCAATACCTATACCCAACATACCCGGTGGACACCAGCCCGCCCCCATTAGAGGTACGGTTTTCTCAACCCACTCTGCAATATCATCAGACGGGTTCAGCATCACCATTTTTGTTTTATTTTCTGAACCGCCGCCTTTGGCTGCGATTTGAATATCCACTTTATTGCCTGGCACCATATCAATGTGCACTACAGCTGGTGCATTATCTTTGGTGTTTTTACGACTACCGGCAGGATCAGAAACAACCGATGCACGTAGTGGGTTATCTGGATTAGTGTAAGCTTGACGCACACCTTCATCGATCATCTCTTGTACCGTCAGATCGCTGTCCCATTGAACATTCATGCCGATCTTAACGAAACAAGTAACAATACCTGTATCCTGACAAATTGGGCGGTGACCTTCCGCAGACATGCGCGAGTTTATTAAAATTTGCGCGATGGCATCTTTCGCTGCCTGACTTTGTTCTTTGTTATAGGCTTTTTCCAATGCTTGAACAAAATCCAGTGGGTGATAGTAAGAAATATATTGCAAAGCATCTGCAACACTACTAATCACGTCTTCTTTACGGATGACAGTCATATTTGCCCTCGTTGATTATTATCATTCCATGGCGCCCGATTTGCGTCCTTTCAATGATTGCAACCTTGAGATACCAATAGGTGTCAGTAGGGAAAGTTACAATCACTTTGCCAATATCCTGCGGCATAGCCCTCTTGTTATATTTACTGACATAAATCACCGTAAATATGGCAAAAGGTTCTTCCTTGGGCGTCGTATTCAAAACTCACTTTATGATACTCTTGCGGACAACTTCGCGCTATGCGCTAATCGAACACCTGTCACAAAAAAGAAAATGATTTGTAAATCACAATCCTCGCTAAAGATCGAACAGCTCAAGTATCATCCAACTGCGTCACTGGAATGGTTTTCACCACTCTCAGAGATGCCGTGGGCTATGATATTACGCTCTGCTGCCAACAACCATCCAGATAATCGCTTTGATATTTTAGTTGCTGATCCTTTAGCCACTTTAGAGACACAAGGTGAAACAACCCGTATTAAATTGTCAGATGGTGATGAAAAAACAAGCACCGACGATCCCTTTGCACTTGTTGCTTCGCTCCAAGCGTCTTTATTACCGTCAGTTAACACCATGACGGATATCCCTTTTCTTGGTGGGGCGTTAGGCTTTTTTGGTTACGATTTAGGTCGGCGTGTTGAAAGTTTACCCACTCTGGCTGAGCATGATTTAATGACACCCGACATGGCTGTGGGGATCTATGACTGGGCTTTAATTGCCGATCATCAACGTAAAGAGCTGTTCTTAATCTCACCAGAAAATAGTGATCGGTTAGCTTGGCTAATTAATCTTAAAAACAGTGCGCAATTGAACCACGAAAAACATGGCTCACAACATCCTGATGAATTTGCATTAACATCTGACTGGTCAGCCAATATGACTTTTGACAGTTATTGCAAAAAGTTTAATCAAGTGCAGGAATATTTAACATCTGGCGATTGTTACCAGATAAACCTCGCTCAACGCTTTTCGGCCGGCTACAAAGGAAATGAGTGGGCGGCATATTGTAAGCTAGATGCAACCAATGGTGCGCCATTTTCAGGCTTTATCCGAACTGCACAGAGCGCCATTTTATCGGTATCTCCAGAGCGCTTCTTGCAGCATCAGCAAAGCCATATCCAAACTAAACCGATCAAAGGCACACGTCCTCGCTTTAGTAACAAACAGCAAGATCAAGCCAGTGCTGAGGCATTACGCTGCGCGGAAAAAGATCGGTCAGAAAACCTGATGATCGTCGATTTGTTGCGAAATGATATTGGTAGAGTCGCAAAAGCGGGCTCAGTAAAAGTTCCTAGCCTATTTGCTATCGAAAGTTTTCCTGCGGTTCACCACCTTGTTAGTACTGTGACAGGTGAATTAGCTAGCCAGTATTCACCGTCTGATTTACTTCGCGCATGCTTTCCTGGTGGATCTATCACAGGGGCGCCTAAAGTACGCGCTATGGAAATCATTGAAGAACTTGAGCCAAACCGTCGAAATATGTACTGCGGAAGTATTGGTTACATTAGCCAGTGCGGCAAGATGGATACCAGTATCACTATTCGTACGTTAGTGGCAGAACAAAATAAAATGTACGCCTGGGCAGGCGGTGGGATTGTTGCAGACAGTGAAGTAAACAGCGAATATCAAGAGACGCTGGACAAACTCAGTAAGATCTTGCCCATCTTATAACTACAAACTGATAACTTAATCAGTGACCAATTTAACAATAAAACAGTATTGGGATTGAATCTAAGTTGAAAACACGGTTAATCTACGCTGTGTTTCAAACCGTGTTTAGCTATGGATAGCTAAATTCTGAGACATTTAGTGGTTAGAGCAACTAAACGACTAAACTAAAAAGAGCACGCAAAAAACGAACTCTCTTTTCCATGGAAGGTTTATGAATCAACAGCAGCAGTTACTAAGCCGATTTATGCTGGCGCCAACCGCAAGCTATGACGAAAGTCATCAGCTACGTGTGCGCCAACATTTTGCTGCGCATGCTTTTTCTGCTCCACAATACCGCTCCCCCTTAAAACCAGCAGCAGTCTTAATTTCACTGGTTCCTCGTAACAACACCTTCAATGTGGTGCTAACGCAACGTGCCTATCACTTAAAACACCATCCGGGACAAGTTGCCTTTCCTGGCGGGAAAAAAGAACATTCTGACACCGATCTTATTGATACCGCGTTAAGAGAAACCTACGAAGAAACCGGCATTATTTGTCATCGTGATAACATTTTAGGACAACTTCCTCCGTTACCGACAATTAGCGGATATGTCGTCACACCATATTTATCAACCATTTCCCCAAACTACACACCTACATTAGATCGCAATGAAGTTGACAGTTTATTCGAAGTTCCAATCAACCACCTAATCAACCCATTGAATATAAAAAGCCATAAATTCCCGATAAATGGCCATTTACATGATATTTATTCCATATCATTCAGCAAATATTCAATTTGGGGTGCGACCGCACAAATGATTAAAATTTTATCACTTCAACTTTGGCATGAGATATAGTATCGCGACAGATTACTTTTACTTATGCAAATAGAATATAAAACGTGACACCGATCACTTTTAATTGTATTGCAAAATGTATACATTCAATAACGAGATCTTAATCAAAGTTTTACTTCTATAAATCCTCAAAATGCGCCTCGTTCCTAACGTTCCCGTTCCGTAAATTGGATTTATACTATGCAAACTACAACAAGTTCAGCATCAGCAACTGCTCCAAAAGCTAAGTGGACCTACAAAGATTTCACTTGGGCATTATCACTATTTGGTACCGCTGTTGGTGCCGGTGTACTTTTCCTTCCAATCAAAGCTGGTGCAGGTGGCTTCTGGCCTCTTGTTATTTTGGCTCTTATCGCTGCACCAATGACTTGGTTCGCTCATAAAGGCCTAGCACGTTTCGTTCTTTCTTCGAAGAACCCTGATGCAGATATCACTGATACTGTTGAAGAGCATTTCGGTAAATCTGGCGCAAAAATTATTACGTTCGCATACTTCTTTGCCATTTACCCAATTGTACTTATCTACGGTGTAGGTATTACTAATACCGTTGATTCTTTCCTTGTAAACCAAATGGGTATGGAATCCATTCCACGTCCATTACTATCTGGCGTACTTATCGCTCTGATGACTGCAGGTGTTGTGTTCGGTAAAGAACTGATGCTTAAAGCAACATCAGCAATGGTTTACCCACTAGTATTCATCCTACTAGCACTTTCTGTTTACCTGATTCCTGGCTGGAACACTTCGATGATGGAAGTAGCACCAGACTGGAGTGCAATGCCTACTGTTATTTGGTTAGCAATTCCAATTATTGTTTTCTCTTTTAACCACAGCCCAATCATTAGCCAGTTCACAAAAGAACAACGTCGTGTATATGGTGACAATGCAGTTGCAAAAACTGACATGATCACTGGTGGTGCAGCGATGATGCTGATGGGCTTCGTAATGTTCTTCGTATTCTCTGTAGTACTGTCAATGTCTCCAGAGCAACTAGCAATGGCACAAGCAGAGAACATCAGTGTTCTTTCTTACCTAGCTAACGTTCACGAATCACCATTGATTTCTCTACTAGGTCCACTGGTTGCTTTCGCTGCAATCACATCAAGCTACTTTGGCCACTTCCTTGGTGCTCACGAAGGTCTTGTTGGTCTAGTTAAATCAGAGAAAACACCGGCTAAGAAAGCTGAGAAAATCTCTCTTGGTTTCATCGTAATCACTACTTGGATTGTAGCGATTGTTAACCCAAGCATCTTGGGTATGATTGAGACTATGGGTGCACCAATGATTGCAGGTATCCTGTTCCTAATGCCTGTATTCGCAATGTACAAAGTACCAGCAATGGCTAAGTACAAAACTTCAGCACCTGTACGTATTTTCACAGCACTATGTGGTGTTGCTGCGATTACTTCTGTAATCTACGGCGCACTATAAGGTTAAATAACACTCTTAGAGTATTATTTACTACCAACGCCGATTTCTGATAAGAAAATGTGCTACAACGCATGGTCTTCACAGAGAAATAGCGTAAAATAGACAACCTAAAGAGCAGGGATGATTCATCTACTGCTCTTTTGTTTTTCTACATCTCGCCAAGGAAGGGGCGAGACAAATAAAACGATACAGTCAAATTTAAAGCAGAGTGCTTTAAAACAGGCTGAGGTAATGAACATGATCAGTGTTTTTGATATCTACAAAATCGGTGTGGGTCCTTCCAGTTCACACACTGTCGGCCCAATGAAAGCAGGTAAAGAATTCATCGACGACCTGCGTGCAATGGGCAAATTACGTGATGTAACCAAAATTACCGTTGACGTTTATGGTTCTCTTTCTCTTACCGGTAAAGGTCACCACACAGATATCGCTATCATCATGGGTCTAGCGGGCAACAGCCCTGAACATGTTGATATTGATAGCATCCCAGGTTTTATTGCTCGTGTTGAAGAAACAGAGCGTCTACCTGTTGGCATGCACTGCCACACTGTCGACTTCCCTCGTGACGGTGGCATGAACTTCCATACGACTAACCTTCCTCTTCACGAAAACGGCATGACAATCACAGCCCTAATCGGTGAAGAAGTTGCGTACACTAAGACATACTACTCTATCGGTGGTGGCTTCATCGTTGACGAAGAAAACTTCGGCAAAGAATCGGAGTCTACAGTTAAAGTACCTTACATGTTCACCAAAGCTGAAGAGCTAGTTGATCAATGTAAAGAACACGGTTTATCTGTTAGCTCGCTTGTTATGGCGAACGAGCGCGCAATGAACGCAGAAGACGAAATCAGCACTTACTTCGCTAATATCTGGAAAACCATGCGTGAATGTATGGAACGCGGTATGAACGAAGAAGGTATTCTGCCTGGTCCACTACGTGTACCTCGTCGTGCAGCAGCGCTTCGCCAACAACTGATGACAAATGAAAAGCTAAGCAATGACCCAATGACAGTTGTTGATTGGGTTAACATGTACGCTTTCGCTGTTAACGAAGAAAACGCAGCTGGTGGCCGTGTAGTTACAGCACCAACCAATGGCGCATGTGGCATCATCCCTGCTGTATTGGCTTACTACGATAAGTTCATCCAATCTGTTGGCCCTAAAGATTACACGCGTTACTTCGCGGCATCTGGTGCTATCGGTGGTCTATACAAGCGTAACGCTTCTATCTCTGGTGCTGAAGTTGGTTGCCAGGGTGAAGTAGGTGTTGCTTGTTCTATGGCGGCAGCTGGTCTTGCAGAGCTTATGGGTGGTAGCCCTGAGCAAGTATGTATGGCTGCTGAAATCGCAATGGAGCACAACCTAGGTCTAACGTGCGACCCTGTTGCTGGTCAGGTACAAGTTCCTTGTATCGAGCGTAACGGTATTGCTGCAGTTAAAGCGATTAACGCAACCCGCATGGCTCTACGTCGCGCATCTGCACCACGCGTATCACTTGATAAAGTTATCGAGACTATGCTGGAAACAGGTAAAGACATGAATGCTAAGTACCGTGAGACTTCTCAAGGTGGTCTAGCAATCAAGGTTATCTGTTAATCGTCAGGTTATAACCAGATGATTAGATAAATGAAAGGCTACAGAATCTTGCGATTCAGTAGCCTTTTTTGTCTGTGGTTGTAACCTATAAAAGCGAGCAATCACTTAGTTTCCAGAAGCCGCCAATAAGGCTTCTATATCTTCCGCAATCGCTTCACCATTTTGTAAGGTCGTCAGCCATGAGATAGGAATACCATTCTCATCGCCAAAGCCGTAACATGCACCAGCAATCGCCCCAACTATTATGGCTCGGCCACAGCTATCGCCTGATGCTTTTATATTGTTCAGTACCGCTTCAGTATAGCTATTACTGTTTTTAAGCACCCACGCGGTAAGCGGTAAACTATCCGCTAAACGGCAGGCTTGGTTCACTATGGTAAGTACGTGGCTCAGATCATTAACATCATCATTAAGTACCCTCACCTGCTCTATCTTTTCTCGTATTTCTTCAGGCGCTTTGATTTTTAATATATTAAGAACTGGGTCTATACGACGAGAACGCAGCGCTTCATTTAACGCACAGGCAAATGCTTTTGCGCATTGCAGTGCCGTCTCGTTTTGGTGAGTAATACCGACAATCCGCTCAATTTCTTGCTCAAGCTTTTCTGAGGGGTACTTTAAGGCAACTAATGCAGGAATGGCACACAAAGCAGGATTTTGGTCATCATCACTGCCTGAATCTTCAGGCCAGTCATCAGGATCTAGTGAAGATAATGATAAAACTAACGCTTTCGTTGGGCTATCGACATAGCCAATGAATTCTCCACCTGGGCCGAAGTGTTCTAAGACATGCTGCTGGATATGGTGAGTGCTAATCGTAGGATCACTCAGTAAACGAATGTAGAGCGCAAGCCACTCCCCATAGATCGTCGATTCACCTGCAACCAACTTATCATGCGCATAGTAACCATCAACACCTTTATAATGGTCGGGGCTAGGTTCAATAAAAGGGAAATTAGGAAGAGATAAAAGTGATTTCACTCGCTCGGGAGAATAGATCCAATGAGAGCCCATACTCGCAGCGTCTGCTATGAGTGCCCCCATAATCGCTGCATATCGCTGTGCCATACTGATTCCTTATCGTCTAGAAGATGATGCTGAGACACTTCTATTCTAGACGATCAAAAAAACCTCGCCTAAGCGAGGTTTTTTCATCAATCAGGCGCGATTAAGCTGCAGCTTTAAGCGGTGCTGCTTGCGCTACTTTTTTCTCACCAACAGGCAGAATTGTACGACCAAATTCGTTGTTCAGTACTTGTGCCATAGCGAAGTAGATTGCACTTGCACCACAGATGATACCTTCAAAACCAGCGATTGTGCCGATTAGCGCGCTACCAGTGAAGTCACGAGCAGCAAGCAGGAAGAATAGTACTGTTAGTGAAGCAAATACGAATTGCTTAGCACGTGGGTAGCAAAGTGAACCGATGAACATGAAGCCAGTGAAGATGCCCCACAGTAGTAGGTACCAACCCATGAAAGGTGCAGGGCTTGCTGCTAGACCCATTTTTGGCATAACCATCAAACCAACAAGTGTTAGCCAGAATAGACCGTAAGAAGTAAATGCTGTTGTACCAAACGTATCACCACGTTTGAAACACATCATGCCTACTAGCACTTGACCAAGACCGCCGTAGAAGATACCCATTGCTAGGATCATTGAATCAACAGGGAAGAAACCCGCATTGTGGATGTTTAAAAGGATGGTAGTCATACCAAAGCCCATCAAACCTAAAGGCGCTGGGTTAGCTAGTTTTGTAGACATTGAGTTCCCCTACAGGAGTAGTTCAAAAAAAGTAATAAATATTAAAAAATGTGTGCATCTGTAATGCGCGGCGAATTCTAATGGATGATCACGGCAAGATCAATCCACCAAACGTTGAAAAAGGCAGCAAAAAGAGAAAAACATTCAACTTTTTTGATTTAAGTAAATATAAAGTGCAATTAACCCCTTCCAGCAAATGTAAGTAAGTGTAAAAAACGTAATTTTATAGATAAATATGCACCTTGATACATTCACAGTGAAAATATCCAGAAAGTTTAACACTTAGGTCTTCGTTCGAACCCCACTCCCGCTATCACTCTTTCAAACACTAAATAGCAGCCATAAAAAAACCACCCGAAGGTGGCTTTAGACGTGTAGAAGCCAAAGCTTCATTTTGGAAATATTATTCAGCAAGCATACGACGGGCAGCATCAACCACAACTTTGATTGAACGTGTTTCTGTCGCTTTCAATGTTGCGTGATCTGGGATCTCTTTTTGAGTACGGTTGATAATAACGCCCGCAACACAACCAGCACGTAGGCCTGAGCTTGCACACATAGTTAATAGCGTTGCAGATTCCATTTCAAAGTTAAGCACGCCCATTTGCTGCCACTCATCCATAGAGCCTTGGAAACGACGAACAACACGACCTGTGAATGTATCGTAACGCTCTTGACCAGGATAGAAAGTATCGCTTGATGCAGTCACACCTGTATGCACTGTTGCGTTATCAGCGTCACATGCTGCTTTCATTGCAGTTGCAACCTCAAAGTCTGCAACTGCTGGGAATTCCATTGGGGCAAAGTGAAGGCTAGCACCATCTAGACGAACAGAACCTGTGGTCACAATCATGTCGCCAGGGTTAATATGCGGCTGAATAGCACCTGTTGTACCAACACGTAAGAAAGTGCGTACGCCAAGTTGTGCTAGCTCTTCTACAGCAATCGACGTAGATGGACCACCAATACCTGTCGAACAAACTACTACTGATTTACCATCAAGTTTCGCGCGAAATACGGTGTACTCACGAGAGCTTGCTAGAAACTCAGGGTTATCCATTAGGTTGGCAATCTTTTCAACGCGAGCTGGATCACCAGGGATGATCGCTAGTTCAGCACCGTTAAGATCCGCTTTGTTAACACCTAAGTGGAAAACATTATTGTCAGACATATTGATATCCTTTTTATCGTTATTGCATTCTGTGTAGGGTTGCCAGAACACTTTACTCATAGGGTACGTTAAGAGCCATACTCAGCAAGTTTCACTCTCAAAAGCATGTTCTTACGATAGCCCAACAAATCGCACTTTTTAGTGATTGTTGTCACGTTAAGCAAAATCGCCTTGTTTTCATTTCTCAGCAAACAGTGATCACCATCACTTAAAATCGTTTGCGGTTGGCAAGGATCACAAAAAAACCGCAGCTACATTTCCGTAAGCTGCGGTTTATTTTAGTCAATGAACGACCAATAACGCTGATAATTTAACCAAAAAATACCTTGGTTATGCACTTCACTATTTATCAGGATTGAAACGAAGCAGCCTTAATGCATTTAATGTCACCAAAGCAGTCGCACCACTATCAGCTAAAACGGCGACCCATAACCCTGTCATTCCGAGTAAAGTCGTGACCAAGAAAACGCCTTTTAAACCCAATGCAAGTACGATGTTTTGACGAATGTTCGCAAGCGTTGCACGCGACAATACAATCATATTCGGCAATTCAGATACACGGTTATGTGTTAAAGCTGCATCTGCAGTTTCTAGCGCAACATCGGTACCGCCTCCCATCGCAATACCAATCGAAGCCGTTTTCATCGCTGGTGCATCATTGATACCATCACCCACCATGGCAACATTGTGAATTTCATTCATGTCACGCACAGCAGATACTTTATCGGCTGGAAGTAAGCCTGCACGGTAATCAATCCCAATATCCGCCGCAATGGCACTGGCGGCGCGATGGTTATCTCCCGTTAGCATAACGGCACCCACTCCGATTTCTTTCAGTGCGATGATTGCTTTGGCTGCATCATCTCGCAGATTATCACGCCAAGCGATAACACCGACAGGCACGCTATCACGCATCGCAACCACCAGCGTTTTACCCTGAGCTTCAAGCTCATCAACTGTTTGTTGCTGTTCAGGGCTGAGTAACACACTCTCTGGCAAACGATCAGCGGCACATAACAAGATCATGACGCCATCCACTTCACCTTGAATCCCTTTACCCACCAATGCTTCACGGTGCTTAGCTTCTGGGATTACAATACCCTTTTGCTCTGCCGCTTTAATTACCGCCATGGCAAGTGGATGTAGCGATCCCGCTTCAATTGCGGCGGCTTGACGCAATAGCCTTGATTCATCACCTTCCCAGCTCACCAGATCTGTCATCACTGGCTTACCTTCGGTCAAAGTACCGGTTTTATCAAACGCGACCGTTTTAATATGGCCAAGCTGTTCAAGCGCTGCACCACCTTTAATTAATGCGCCTCGTTTAGCCGCAGCCGCTAAGCCAGAGGTAATAGCTGCAGGCGTTGAAATAACCAATGCACAAGGACAAGCAATCAGCAGCAAGGTTAAGCCTTTATACAACCACACATCCCAAGACTGACCAAAGAACATAGGTGGAATAACTATCACTAAGGCCGCAAGCACTATCATTGCTGGTGTATACCAACGGCTAAACTTATCCAGGAAACGCTCTAATGGTGCTTTACGTGACTCTGCATCTTCGATCAAATGAAGAATACGGTCGATAGCATTATCACCTTGTTCTGATTCAATCGTTAGCTGCACCACTTTATCTGCAACCAATGAACCAGCCATCACTTTATCACCAGGAGCGCGTTCGACAGGAACCGACTCTCCTGTTAATGCACTTTCATCAAAACTTGCTGCAATATCTAATACAATACCATCGGCAGGTAAGCGAGCACCTGGTGCAACTTCAATCACATCACCTTTCTTTAGGTTATCCACAGCGACTTTAGATCGTTCACCGTTTGGCTTTACAAGTGTTGCTTCTTCAGGCACAAGATCCATCAGCGCTTTCACACCACTTCGAGCACGAGAAGCTGCGTAACCTTCGAGCTGCTCGCCAAGCAAGAAGAGTAACAGGACCATTGCCGCTTCTGCGGTTTCGCCCAAGTAAAGCGCACCTAATGCCGCAATTGACATTAAGGTTTCAATTGAAAATGGTGAGCCTGATTTCGCTAAACTGATCGATTTTTTCAGAATAGGTATCAGCCCTAAGACCGTCGTAACCGAGAAAGCAATTAGGCCGTAAAACTCAGACTGACTATCGATCGCAAATGAAGCAAGCATCATTAATGCAATCGCAATCACAGGGAAATGTTGTTGAATAAAGCTCGGCTGTTCTTCTATCGCGGCTGATTTTGATCCAATTAAACGAAAGCCTGCTTCTTTTGCTTTTGCTTCGATTTTATCAGCCATCGGAGATGCACTGCTTACCACCAACTTTTCAGTGGCGAACATCACTTTAGCGTGCTCAACACCAGCAATACTCATCACCGCTTTTTCAAGTTTGGCGGCGCAGCTTGGGCAGTCCATGCCTAAAATATTCCAACGCTGGCTATGCTCCGCGTCTTTGGCGATTGCAGCTTCATCCCCTTCATCATTCAATACATCCGCATTCACCGAGCATTGCCCAGCACTACAGCAACCAGAGGCGTCACTGCTTTGTTGCGTTACTTTCTGATGAGAGTGTGACAATTCAGCAGCATGACTATGCTGTTCGGTCACACTTGAATGCGCATCCAATACGGAGGAGGAGTCCGCTTTTTCAGCTACGGTGAATGCTTTAAATTTCGCCATCGATTTACCTGCTAAAGGTTGGTTGATTATGGAGCCTGAGGAGGCTACATCACCACCATCATCGCCTTCACTTGAATCAGAAGAATTGCAGCAACTTGTAGAATGATCCGCTGCAGTTGCACAACAATCTGTTACAACCGCACTTTCAACGCTAACTGTGGTTGCATTGCCTGTAGTTGCTTTCGTGGTATGGATATGAGTTTTCTTACTGTTACATTGAGCACACATGGCGCATCTCCTTAATGCTTTCATACCGAAATAAACATTACTGACGGTATGAATGGTTGTTCTGGCAATGAATATAAACCTTGGAGTTAAGTCTAAGGTCAAGCAGCAACGCAATAAAAAAGCCAAAACTTTTCAGTTTTGGCTTTCGTTATTAACTAAGACTCAATTTTACAATCGGCGTAATGTATTTGCTAACAACTCAATGCGCGGTGCAATGGAGTCAATCAGTAGATATTCTTTATCACTATGGAAGCCTGCCCCCATAGGACCAAAGCCATCAAGCGTTGGTGTACCAATAGCTGCAGTAAAGTTGCCGTCAGAGCCGCCACCAGCATCTTCCCAACCATACACGATATTCAGCTTGTCAGCTTCTTCACTCACAAGCTTAATCAAGGCTTCAGTGTCACTTGATGGCTGCATTGAAGGCTTAAAAGTAACTCGATTGATCGTCACACTCGCACCAGCTTCAAACGGCGTTTCAGCCATTGTTAATAGCTTCTCGTGGATCGTCTCTGCTTCATCAGTGTTCCAGAAACGCAGGTCAACCGTCGCTTTTGCGTAATCTGGCACTACATTGACAGCCATGCCACCTTCAATGACACCCACATTCATCGTGGTGCCCGTTTCAAGGTTAACCATGTCTTTAATCGCTAATGACCAGTGGCTCAGTTCATAAATTGCATTCACGCCTTCAGCCAATGCAGAGCCCGCATGGGAAGCGACACCGTGGAATTCAATTTCGTACTTAGCATTGCCCTTACGCGAACGGATCAAGTTACCTGTTGGGCGCGATGCTTCACAAACAAGCACTTGGCGGCTCTTACGTGCAAAACCTTCAAGCCACTCACGCGAGTAAATAGAACCAATTTCTTCATCGCAGTTTAAGACAACTACAATCGCAAGGCGGGAACGTTCATCGTCAGTTAGCGCTTGTAATGCATAAAGTGCGCTCAGAATGCCTGACTTCATATCTGTCGCGCCGGGACCATAGACTTTTTCTTGATCAAAAGTCATCGGGCGATCAGCGACAGTACCAACGGGAAATACCGTGTCCATGTGGCCACTTAGCATCACATCATAATGCTCTGCGTCGGGTTTATTAGTAATAGCCAAACATGGTCCAGAGTCTGGGTGGGGTTGATGGCGAGTAACGGTAAAACCAATAGCTTCAAACATAGGGGTAAGCACATCTGCTACTTTCGCAATCCCCTCAGGGGTGTGGCTACCACAATCAATATTGACCAATTGTGCTAATTGCTCAAGGTACGTATTCAGCGAAAAACTCTGAGTCATCGCGTTCTCCTTTAACGACATAGAGACTGTCTTTACAACAATATGAGCAGGCATAGTGGCAGAGCACGACAGGATAAACCCTGATTTACATCATTTTTTGAATGACAGAAAATAAAACAGCTTTAAATTCAATTTAAAATCATGAAGTTAAATATAAAACAATAAAAATACGTAATTTCTTTGAACTAAGCCGATAAACGCCAGTCATATATAGTGACATTAAGATTGACGATATATGAACTGTTAGCAGGCCGCCAACACGCATTCTTCTCTTCAATCCACAATGCCACTGCTGCTTAACTCCTAATTGTGTAAATAGAGCTTCGCCCACTCAATGTTAGTGGGCTTTTTTTTGGTTCATCGCGGCTTTCCGGGGAAAGCCGCTTTTATCTTTAGGAAGAAATATTCCGTATCTCGATATCCGTATCCCATACGCTTGATGAGTTTTATCTTGTTATTGATCCCCTCCAGCGTACAAGTATTCAGATGATATGAAGCGGATGCCACGATACCGTGAAGATAAGGTTTGAGCTTTCTAGCGAAGTTGATGAGAGGCTGTATGCCACTCTCATTCACCTGCTGCCACCATACCTTCCATAACCCAATAG